>DBDS01000006.1:179243-263509 GCA_002293685.1 Patescibacteria group bacterium UBA926 | reverse complement strand
CCAAGCTATTGAGACTTTACGATACTATTGACAAACAGCACTAAATATGATATAGTGTAAGAAATCGAATCAAAATCTAAAACTTGGAGGATATAGAAAATATGGGATTCATAAACCCCGCAGTCGCAGAAGAAGCTCGTGAAGAACTTGAGCCGGTTACATACATGACGGTTCAGGAACTCCTAAGAGACATCGGTCGTCCTAAGGAGTTAGGGAGGCTAGGAGTGATGCCTTATCAAAAGGACAGCAAGGTGGTCATAGGAAGATGGTCTAGACCATTGGGTAAAGACCTTATGATTTCCCCCTTGGAAGGCGAGGAGCATACCGAGTCAGTTCGGATCCTCGAGGAGCTACAAGTCATTTTTATGCATAATGGAATGGTGTTTTATAAAAATGACGATTGCCCTCAACACCATCGTCCTTTAGGTTCGGGAGATTGCTACTGTGAATCGCGTTAGCGGTAATCAGGAAGAATATTTGGCGAAGACTATAGAGTCTTCGCCTCTTTTTTATTACAAATTTTAAGTGTTTATTATGCTAAAATTAAGGATATGACTATTGGAATTGAGGCTGAACGGGCAAATCATCCTGCAAAAACAGGGGTTGAGCATTATGCCAAACAGCTGATTTTACATCTGGCCCAAATCGATTCAGAAAATAACTATATTCTCTATTTGCGTACCAAGCCTGAAGACTGGTTTTTAAGTTTACCGAAGAATTTTTCGGTGAAAGTAATTCCTTTTCCAATTTTCTGGACTCAGCTCAGGTTAAGTTGGGAAATGTTGTGGTATCCACCTGATGTGCTATTTGTTCCTGCTTCGACTCTTCCTTTAATTCATCCAAAAAGTGTTTACACAGAACATGATGTTGCTTGGATTTATTACCCAGAAGTTTTCACATTTTACATGCGATGGTTTCACCGAATATTTTCTTGGCTTGCCAGAAGCGGTGCAAAAAAGATTATCGCTATTTCCGAAGCTACAAAACAAGATTTGATTACTCATTATAAAGTTACACCTGAAAAAATTTCAGTCGTCGCACACGGATATGAAGTTTCAAATAATCAGTTGCACGAGTTGTCCGAAGAAGTTAATCAGAAATTACCAGAAAAATATATTTTGTTTCTTTCAACCATTCAGCCTCGTAAAAATCTTGTAGGCTTAATTGAAGCGTTCGCCGAACTAAAACAAGAACATCCAGAACTGCCTCACAAATTAGTTGTTGTTGGTGGTGCTGGTTGGAAATTTGAAGAAAGTTTTCAGGCCATGAAAGCTCATGAAGACATCGTTGTTTACTTAGGCCGTGTGAAAGATAATGAGCGTTGGCCGATTTATTCCAAAGCGGACTTATTTATTAACGCTAGTTTCTACGAGGGTTTTGGGATGTGGATTTTAGAAGCTTTTGAATGCGGCGTTCCAGTTGCGGTTTCAAATATTTCTAGTCTACCAGAAGTAGGTGGTGATGCGGCAATTTATTTTGAGCCAAGCGATCGTGATGAAATAAAAAATTCAATCTTAAAAGTTTTACAGAACGATAATCTAAAACAAGAATTAATCACTAAAGGTAAAGAACGACTCAAAGATTTTAGTTGGGAAAAATGTGCACGAGAGACTTTGCAAGTCCTGACTTCGATACAGAAATAACCCCACTGTCATTCCTGGCGACCCTGAGCTTGTCGAAGGGGAGACCGGGAATCCATTAGTAAAATAGTGGATCCCCGGTTCTCCTCGCTACGTCCGCGCAAAATCTCTACGAGATTTAGGCGGACTACGCTCGGAGCCCAGGGATGACGGTAAATTAAATAACTCATGCTAGACATAATCAAAAATAAAATTCATCTAACTTTATTCTTAGCCACTTTGTGGCAGTTAATTTCGATTGGTCTAGTTTCGGTTGGTGTCTGGTCACCCGAGGTTGTTTGGATTAATTTCGCACTAATCGCACTATTAATAACTGTACTTCCGAAGATGTACGCGGTGGGAGCCTTCTTGCTGTCTTTGCCATTTATGGTGGTTTTACCTGAATCGTTGATACCTAATTTACCGATGTGGCGACCTCTTGTAGCTTGGTTGTTTGTTGTGGTTGCGGTTAAGTATCTATGGGAACAGTGGCAAGTCAATGAAGGTGTGATGAATTATGTTCGCCGCGTTGCGAAAGAATTTTACGAACAAAAACTCAATCCATGGGATAAATGGCTATTCGCTCTAGTTGGATTGATGACTATTTCATTACTAGCGGCGGATTTTGCAGGACATGGATTAAAGCAAGTCGTCTTTCTAATTAACACTTATCTTCTTTATCTAGCTTCAGTGATCGCGATTAAACATTTCGAGGATTGGGAGAAGTTACAATCTTTGTTGAAGTACTCTTTGTTGATAACGGTGGGCCTTGGTTTTGTGCAATACTTCGCGACTTTCACAACTGAGCCATATTATTTTTGGCAGTACTGGGCAATGTTAGTTTCTAGCGTCTATTATGGACAACCACTTGCTGAAGTCTTGGCGTATTCTAACTCTTGGTTTAGTGCTGGCGGCGGCACTAGTTCTTTGCGCATGTTTGGAATTCTGCAAGATACGCACGCTTTTGCCATGATTGCTGTTTTCGCATTGGGGCTTTGGTGGTCTCGCGCAAGAATTGAATCAATTACCACAAGAGTCAGACACATTTTACGCGATCAACAAAAACGCTATTGGGTAATTTTAGTTTTAATTAGTTTTGCGATTATTGCTAGTGGTACGCGTGGGATATGGGTGGCGATGGTGTTTCCAGTCGCGGCAGTGTTAATTTTAATTTATAAATTTAAAGCGAGATTGCTGGGCGCGTTGCCGCTACTTTCTTACACGATAATTATTATTTTATTTTTGATTTCTCCTTTTATTACCGCGGGTTTTAATTGGATAAGAACAGTTGCACAAGACGATAATATTTTACGACGCGTTGCCAGTGTTTACGATTTACGTGAAGCTTCGAACGTTGGCAGACTAGAAATCTGGCAAGAAAGTTTGAAGTTTAGTTTGCAGAATCCACTTGGTACAGGTTATGGAAATTTCATAACGTCGATTGTTGACGTCAAAGAAGGTGCTAGCTTTGAGGAGGTTTCGAGTGATGTGAATTTGTATTACAACTTACCGCAAAAATTTGTAACCGCTCATAGTTTATATCTACATATTTTAGTGGAGATTGGAATATTAGGAATCATCTTATTCGCAATTTTCTGGTGGCATGTTGCGAAACAAATTTGGTCTGCGATTATTGAATCAGAATTTGCATATTCCAAACTAAATTTATTTTTTGTTTCAACAGCTATAATCCTACTGTGGTTGTTGGCTTATGGTCTGTTTGATGTTACTATTTTAAATGAACGCGTACTTCTATATTTGATGGCAATTTTAGCACTACTAAATATGGCTTTACGCAACAGACCCAAAACCCTCTTTTAATATTTATATTTATGGACGAACAAAACTTAAATCAATCATCAGTTAACACTGAACCTCAAAACCAGGTTCAATTAAAACCTATTCACCCATATCGTAATTCAACAATTATGTATTTGATTGTGATTGCTTTACTGTTTGGTGTGTTTAGACTAGGCTATGGAGCTGGGCAATCGGGTTATAGTTTTGATGTTCGTGAATTTAAAATCGTGAACCAAAGTGGTCAAGGTATTAATGTTGATTACGGATTACTTTGGGAAGCAATCGATGTAGTGAATCGCAAATATATCGATAAAGACCAGATCGACCAACAAAAGGTTTTGTATGGAGCAATTTCTGGAGCTGTGAGATCTGCTGGTGATGAATACACAGAATTTTTTGACCCTGAAACTTTGGCTCAGTTCCGATCCGAACTTCAAGGAACATTCAGCGGTATTGGTGCGGAAATTGGTAAAAGCGAAGGAAACATTGTAGTGGTCGCTCCGCTTGCAGACAGTCCTGCAGAACAAGCAGGTTTGCGCGCCAAAGATATTATTGTAAAAGTAGATGACCAAACTATTGTAGATTGGAATGTTGATGAAGCCGTTTCGGTTATTCGTGGTGAAGCAGGGACTCAAGTCCGTTTAACGATTTTCCGAGAAGGAAATGGTGCACCATTCGAAGTTACAATCACTCGTGCTCAAATAGAAATTAAAAGCGTTACCTTAACTTATCGAGAAGTAAATGGACGTACTGTAGCAATTTTGAAGATGTCTCGTTTTGGTGACGATACGGAGCGATTGCTTAATGCTGCTATCACAGAACTACAAGGCCGAAATGTTGCGGGAATTATTCTGGATATGAGAAATAATCCTGGTGGTTATCTTGAAACCTCGGTGGATGTTTCTTCTGAATGGCTTGAACGCGGTAAGTTGGTTGTTACAGAAGCTCGTAGTGACAGTGATACAATTACTTTTAACTCTAGTGGAAGCAATCGACTAGGTAATTACAAAACAGTTGTATTGATCAACGGTGGCAGTGCTTCGGCTTCAGAAATTGTAGCCGGTGCGTTGAAAGATAATGGTAAAGCAATATTAGTAGGTGAGCAAAGTTTCGGAAAGGGAAGTGTGCAGGAATTAATTCCGCTACGAAATAATACTGCGGTTAAAGTTACGATTGCAAAATGGATTACACCATCAGGAAAAAATTTAAATCAAGGTGGAATTGAACCAGATATAAAGGTTGAAATTAGCTCTGAAGACATTGAGGCAGATCGAGACCCTCAGCTAGATAGAGCGCTCGAAGAAGTTCTTAGATAAAATTAAAACGGTTCCAGTAAGAGTTGGAACCGTTTTTTATTTTCGATTAACAGATTTTACCACATCCTGATAAATCTGAAGAATCTGAAAGAGTGTTTGGCACACCAATGTACACAGTCCGATGATAAGAATCAAAGATAGACTGAGTAATAGTATTCCGATTGGGGTGAGTAAAGAACTGTTAGTCATGGTCCCTCCGTGTTTTTGTCTTCGAAAAATTGAATCATTTTGCCAAGAGTGAGAGAAACGATAAGCAAAGCGAAATAAAAGGTCAGTGCTAAAGGCCATTCCCACCATCTGACAGCTTTGTTAGACATAAGTTTTCCTCCTTTGCCAGTTGCCTTAAAATCCGATAAAATAAACTTAATTGACTAGATTTTACTATGAAAAAGATTACAGCACAAGAGTTGCGCAATAAATGGATTGAATTCTTTAAGACGAAAAACCACACTATAATTCCTTCGGCTTCACTTGTACCCGAAAATGACCCATCGGTTTTGTTTACAATGGCGGGAATGTTTCCGTTGGTTCCATATTTGATGGGGCAAGAACATCCTGGTGGTAATCGGGTTGCTAACATACAAAAATGTATCCGCACAATCGATATCGATGAAGTGGGTGATAATACTCACCTAACTTTTTTCGAGATGATGGGAAATTGGAGCTTTGGTGATTACTTTAAAAAAGAAGCTATCGAATGGAGTTTCGAATTTTTAACAGATGAAAAGTGGTTAGGCATTCCTTTAGATCGTCTAGCATTTTCTGTTTTTGCTGGTGACGATGACGCGCCTTTCGACGAAGAGAGTTATAATCATTGGCTTCGCTTAGGCGTTCCTGCAGAACGAATCGCTAAACTTCCTAAAGAAGATAATTGGTGGATTGCAGGCGAGACAGGTCCGTGTGGTCCCGACACAGAAATGTTTTTTTGGATTGACGATGGTACTCCTGCGCCGGCGAACTTTCAAGAAACGGCTAGTGATAAACGCTGGGTAGAGATTTGGAACGATGTGTTCATGGAGTTCGAGAAGAAATCTGATGGCAGTTTAGTTCCACTCGAAAATAAGAACGTTGATACTGGTATGGGTCTTGATCGCGTTGTCGCTGTGTTGAATGGACACAAGTCTGTCTACGATACCGAATTGTTTACAGGCATGTTCGATGTCATCGGTTTATCACAGGATATTTTATCTGGTGACGAAGTTCGCAAAGCAAGAATTATCGTTGATCACATTCGTGCCTCTGTGTTTATTGCAGGCGATGGAGTAGAGCCATCTAATAAAGAACGTGGATATATTTTGCGTCGCTTGCTTCGTCGCGCGATGGTTTACGCAAAGTTGTTGAACCTTCAGGAAAATTGGTTGAAAGCTCTGGTTGGTAAAGTTATGGAAGAGTATAACGAGGCTTATCCGGAACTAGTTGTAAACAGCGCGAAGATTTTCAGTGTGATTGAAGGGGAACAAGATAAATTTGGTAAGACTTTAGAAAAAGGGTTGAAGGAATTTTCCAAATTATTCGAGCGACGTATGCACCACCCCGGCGACTCCGTCGCCACCCCTCCTCAACAAGGAGGGGAAAACTCTCCTCCTTTCCAAGGAGGAGTACCGACCGAAGGTCGGGGAGGTGGTTTGACTGGAACCGACGCGTTTAACTTGTACCAAACTTACGGCTTCCCATTAGAGCTAACAGAAGAATTAGCAGAGAGCAGCGGTCAGGAAGTGAATCGCGAAGAATTTTCTAGTGAGTTCAAAAAACATCAAGATTTATCTCGAACAGCAAGCGCGGGAACTTTTAAGGGCGGATTAGCCGATCATTCGGATATTGTGGTTCGTTATCATACTGCTACCCATTTGTTACACAAAGCATTGCGCGATATTCTTGGAGAAGAAGTTTGGCAAAAAGGAAGTAATATCACAGCCGAACGCACCCGCTTCGATTTTACCTACCCGCAAAAGATGACCGACGAACAAAAACAACAAGTCGAAGACTTGGTGAACAAATGGATTGAAGCAGATGCAGAAATGAAACAAGAGATGATGCCGCTTGAGAAAGCCAAAGAATTAGGCGCGATTGGTCTGTTCGGAGAGAAATACGCCGACACCGTCTCTATATATACAGCTACTGACAAAGATGGCAACGTGATTTCTCGCGAGTTTTGCGGAGGCCCACACGTTGAGCATACTGGTGTAATCGGCAAATTCCGTATTGCGAAAGAAGAAGCAGTTTCTGCTGGCGTACGTAGAATTAAAGCCGTGATCGAATAATGAAACTATACGTTGATCACATTGTAATCTCTGTCAATAATCTCTCCCAGAGTGTAAAGTTTTATGAGAAATTTTTAGGGAAAGCAGTAAAGAGTAAATGGGATGCATCATGGAAGGTTGGTCAGACCAAGTTGTTTTTGACCTCAGCGTACAAAAAGAATGCGAAAGTATTTGATAAGCATAATTACGGATTGAACCACATTGCTTTCGGAGTATCTAGTTTAAGTGAGTTAGAAAAGATTGAGTCCATCCTCAATAAAGCAAAAGTTAAGCACAGCGGAATCAGTAAAGATCGGTACAGCAAAAAAAGTTTCCTTTGGTTTGACGACCTTGATAAAATTAGACTAGAGTTTTATTTAAGATAGCTTATTCTTAGAAACAAAAATGCAAATTAAATTTTACAACACACCCGAGCCTGAAGAGTTTAAGGACATCAGTCATGATCGTCCCAACTTTTTGGATTATCAGCCAGACTTGGTGTTGCTCGAGAAACTGCATAAGAAATTCGCTGGTCATAAAAAATTAATCGTTATTGGCCATGGTGGCAGTATCACAACTTTCGCAGGTTTGTACGGCGCACTGAAGTCTAAATCAACAAAGAAAGCGTTTTTAGTAAGCACTAATGATCCAGATTATTTATCTGAGGTTAAAGCACAAACTAGTCCGCATGACACAATTGTTGTAGCTGTTAGTAAATCTGGTGAGACCGTGACCCAACTGGAAGCATTGTTGCAGTTTATTGATTATCCGTTGCTAATCGTGACGGGTGCTGCAGGACCGCTTGCCGAAATTGCGCATCAGTTGAAGTCAGAGGTTGTAATTCACCCACCAATTGGTGGACGTTTCTCTGGCTTTACCGAAGCAACTTTGGTGCCAGCGGCTTTGTGCGGCTTTGATGTTGAAAAGATTGTTAAGGGTGGCGCGGAGTGGCTGGTCAAATTTAACGAAACTAATCCTGCCTACGAGGCAGCGAGTATGTTTGCACAGCTCGAAGGACAAGGCGTTGTCGATGTATTTATGCCGTTTTACTCTAGTCGCTTATTTCCTTTTTCCAATTTAATCGTTCAATTGTGTCATGAAAGTTTTGGTAAAGAAGGAAAAGGTCAAACTTACTTTGCTCATGAAGCACCAGAAAGTCAGCATCACACTAATCAAAGATTTTTTGGTGGGCAAAAAAATATTGCAGGTTGGTTTATAAGCAGTCAAAATTCCCAAACCGATTTAACAACAACAGTGCCAGAAAATTTAACCGACATTCCTCTCAAAGAGCAAACTTTATCAGTGTTAGATAAAATCCCACTCCAAGAAGCTTTGCAGTTTGAACGAGAGGCAACTATTGATGATGCAAAGATGAACGACGTTCCAATCGTTGACATGCAACTGGAAGAGCTTTCCGAACACCATTTAGGTGAACTCATCGCTTTCTGGCAAATGTACGCGGTGTATAGTTCACTTTTCCGTGCCGTGAACCCGTACGATCAACCCCAAGTTGAGGCTAGTAAAAAAATCAGTTTTTCTCGAAGGGAAAAATTCCAAGGGAAATTATAGAGCAGAATACCCGGCGAAAGCCGGGGTCTGCAGACTGGGATGATAAGAAAGACCCCGGATAGCCCTTTAGGCTTCCGGGGATGCTTAATAAAGAATAGAATCCCCAGCGAAAGCCGGGGTCTGCGGACTGGGATGATAAGAAAGACCCCGGATAGCCCTTTAGGCTTCCGGGGATGCTTAATAAAGAATAGAATCCCCGGCGAAAGCCGGGGTCTAGACCCCACAATTGGTGCGGGAGTTCTTTTTTTGAGTTGATTCTTTGGTTTGCCATCTCTTAGAATTTTCACTAGAATAAGGAAACAAAGGCAAATTATGAAAACTATTTACTTAAATTTAGAGGACGATGTAGCTAAAACCGTGGCCAAAATCAAGGCTTACAAAGGTGAAGAGGTGGTTTTGGTTATTCCGAAAGACAGTTATTTGTTAGGGGATAGTATTAACCTACGTCTTCTAAAAAAGCAGGTAGACTTGCTTTCTACTAAAGTTTCTGTGTTGACTATGGATGTAACAGGCAAGATGTATGCCAGAGAAGCTGGTTTTCCATTGAAACGTTTGCCAAAAGTTGCTCCGAGTAAATCTTTTTCAGATATTCGCCCTCAGACTGCAATCAAAATTTTCAAACCTCACGAAGTTGAAGATGAGGTGTCAGAACCCGTAAAAAAAGAGATTGAACCAAAAGCTCCTGCTCGAAAAAAAGTTCTTAGAAAAGTTGCCGCAGCAGGTGGAGCTAAAGCTGGAGTTGCCGCACCGCGCGTAAACTCTTCTAAAGTTTATAAAACTAATAAGCAAGTTGCCGCACAGAACTTGCCATCAGATTGGCTAACCGAAAATAACGAGAACACAAAACCATTATCAAATAATGTGTTTATGCCCCCTGATACAGATGCAAAGCAATTACCTCACAAACGTTCTTACTGGAAGTGGGCGATGGGTTTTGTTGTTGTAAGTGTCATTGCAGTTCTAGTTTTAACTTTAGTAGTGTTACCTTCGGCAACCGTAACTATCTATGCAAAAGGACAAAACGTCGCACGTGATTTGGAATTAACTATTAATAGCAACGCTTCAGCAGTCGATGTAAGTCGCTTAACCTTGCCAGCTTCTGCAATTAGTGAATCAAAGCAAGCTTCTCAAAGTTTCAATGTAAACGGTAAGAAAGAAGTTGGTGCGAAAGCTCAAGGCCGGGTTGCGATTTACAATCTCACGGGCAGTCCTTTGAATTTGCGAGAACAAACCACAGCATTAACCGTAGGAAGTAAGACTTACTATTTTGTAGGTGATCAGAACGGCATCGTCGCTTTAGAAAATGCGAACAGCGACAATAACGCAACTGTTGCAGATATTATTGCAGCTGACGGGGGTGAAGATTTTAATCTACCAGCAGGAACTCGAGTTGAAATTAACAACCAGGCATTCGGTAGTCAGCCACAGCGTTTGTATGCAAAGACAGTGACCCAAGTCATCGGCGGGTCTTCTAGATTTGTTTCTGTGATTTCAACAGAAGATATTTCTGGTGCGCAAACAACATTGATTAGAAATGCGGTAGATGAAATCAATCGAAGTCTTCCAAACAATCGTAAGTTAGTAGATGGTGCTTACGCTGTAGATTTGCAAAATTTCACCACCGATAAACCTGAAGGAACAGAAACCACCACCTTTAACGCGAGCGCCACGATAAATATCAGAGGATTGGCTTTCAATGAAAGCGAATTGCGCCAGATGGTGCGCAGTAGGTTAGAACAAACCTTAGGTGATGATAAAACTTTGCAATCACCAGAGCTAGACGTGGTTGTAAATAAAATTGGCCGTTTGGATTACGATGCAGGTTTAATGCAATTATCATTACACTATGAAAGTGTTGCGTTACCAGCCTTAGATGAAGCGGCGATTGCCAACCAATTAACTGCCAAATCCCGCGTAGAAGCGGAAGACATACTCCTAAATAATCCAGACATCGAAAGAGTTGATATGAAGGTCGCTCCAACCTGGCAAAGTAGTTTCCCAAGAGTAAGCTCAAAAATCCGGGTAGAAGTTGTGAAATAAAGGGATGGTCATTGATTGACCATCTTTTTTATACAAATAAAAAAGCCTTCACAAAATGTGTCGGCTTGGAAATGATGATTTGTTAATCATCATGCGAGTGTAGCGTAGCGTTTGATATATGACTCCACGAAACAGTCATCGATCAGGTCGCTCGCTCCGCTGAATGTGATATCCTTAATATCCTCTTGGATAGTGAGGAAGTTGGCCGCACATAAGCCATTAGGGCTTTCGTCGTCATATGCCAAGCAATTTTGAAAGGCGTTTTTGTAAAACTTGGCGTCGTGTTGTCGGCTGGAATACTTCTTCCTCAATTCATATGAAGTGAAGAACTGGTATGGAAGGAAAAACAGATCAACCTTCCAATTCTTAAGTTCTTCAACAGCTTTGAATCCTGCAGACTTCAATACTTCCACGCCCATTGGGTTAGCAAAATTTTTTGGTTCTCTGCTGACCGTTATCCCTGGATAATCATAGGACATAAGCCCGATTTTCATTAGCGGAGATTTATGACCTGCAGCTTCGTGAGCTGCAATAATAAACTCATGGTCGCAGATAACGAATATATCCAAATCATTGGGTATGCAATCCTCTCTGGTTGCAGAGCCGAAAAGCACGATTTGAAGATATTCTTCCGCTTCTGGTCGACATAGTAGTTTACGGACGCTCTCGGACCATTCGATTGTGAAAGCTGAAGCAAATTTAACAAAGTCTTGTAAAGCAATGTGGTTACTCATTTTGACTCCTCCAATTTTAAATTTTCGAACTCCCACATTATACAGATTATGCTAGTTTCTGTCAATAAGTAACTATATTTTAGTTGACAAATCCTTTTTCTGTGTTAAAATAAGAACAATCTGTAATTTAGTAAATTCCGTAAGGAAATTCAAGAATTTGGGTAGTTCCGAACAAAATCAGACTATTGAATTAGAGGGTAAAGTTATCGAAAGTTTACCTAATACTGTTTTTCGCGTTCAATTGGACTCCGGTCAAGTAATCCTAGGACACCTTTCTGGTAAAATGCGTCTTCACAGAATTCGCGTTCTGCCAGGAGATAAAGTGCTTCTAGAAGTTACTCCGTACGATCTTTCCAAAGGACGAATCACCCGAAGACTAAAATAATCAGAATCGGTGCTAACTAAAACAAGACACCGTGGAAACCTAAGTTTCCTCAATTAGCTGCTAATGGCTAAGGATAATATTTATGAAAGTACGAGCAAGCGTAAAACCTATGTGTAAGAAGTGCAAAATCGTTAAGCGATTTGGCCGTGTTTACGTTATTTGCGAAGTTCCTAAGCATAAGCAGCGCCAAGGCTAATCCTATTAATTAGGACGCCTGAGGCGTTTTTATTGTTATTAATCACTGAAGTATGGCTAGAATTGCCGGTGTAAACATTCCAACAGAAAAAAGAATAGAAGCTTCTCTCCAATACATTTATGGTGTTGGGGCTACTTTGGCAAAGAAAGCTTTGGCTGAAACTAAAGTTAACCCAGACACTCGCACTAAAGATTTAAGCGATGTAGAACTAGACAAACTGCGCGAATTTATTGATAAGAATTTCAAGACCGAAGGTAACTTAAAACAACAAGTTTTACTTAATATCAAGAGATTAAAAGAAATCGGTTCATACCGAGGTTCTCGCCACTCCAAGAGTTTACCTGTCCGTGGTCAGCGCACCAAGACAAACTCTCGTACTCGTCATGGAAACGTTCGCCGCACTGCAGGAAGTGGTCGTAAGAAAGCTGATAGCAAGACCTAAATCTAAGAAGTAGTATGTAAATAGTAGTGAGTAAGAAAGCAAATACCTCTACTAGATTACTTAATCCTTTTTACTTAATACTTATTAATTATTCAAATGTCCGATAAAGAATTAACAACTGAATCTGAAGAAACTACAGCTACCACTGCATCGGTTGCTACTGCTGATACTGGCTCTGTTGCCGATATAGCAAGCAAGATCAAATCTGGTAAGAAAAAGAAGTCCAAGCAGAAGTTTCCAAAAGGTAAAATTTTCATCAATTCTACTTACAACAACACAATTATTTCTGTCACAGATTTAACTGGAAATGTAATTGCATGGGGAAGCGCTGGTAAAGCTGGATTTAAAGGTTCAAAGAAGTCTACTCCTTATGCTGGTGGTAAAACTATGGAAGATGTGCTGGCTCGCGTAAAAGATCGTGGATTACAAGAAGTTGATATCTTTATCAAAGGAATCGGCAGTGGTCGTGAACAGGCAATTCGTGCTTTGTTAGGCAGTGGCCTTACAGTTCTTAGTATTAAGGATCGTACTCCAACTCCACATGGTGGTGTTCGCCCAAAGAAAGTAAGACGAGTGTAGAAACCCCAGAACCTTTGCTTTCCAGTCTGGAGCAAGTCCAGACTTACAAGCAACTTTGCCCAATTACTTCGTTATTTTCCTCGGAACTTTGTCACCGTAGATGGACTACGGCTCCAAAGTTCCTCGGAAAATGGCCTGAACGCGATGGGCGGGCTTTGCCCGACCAATCCGTGCCGTACTTGGACAATTCTGAAATTTCTACAGTTCATCGATTTATTATTTCCCAATATCATGAGATACACAGGACCAAAAGTTAAGAGAGCTCGTCGCTTAGGCTTCGCCTTCACCGACAAAGACGCTAAGATTTTGCAGAAGCGTAATTTTGCACCTGGACAGCACGGCCAGAGTCGCGCCCGAATTTCTGAATACGGCATGCAATTGCGTGAAAAGCAAAAAGCGAAAATCAATTATGGTGTTACAGAACGCCAGTTCTTGCGATATTTCGAAAAAGCTTCCAATAAGCAAGGTGTAACTGGTGACTTCTTACTTCAAATGTTAGAGCTTCGCTTAGATAATATTGTTTACCGTTTGGGTTTTGCCGCAACTCGCGCGCAAGCTCGTCAATTGGTTAATCATGGTTTCTTTGAAGTTAACGGTAAAAAAGTAGATATTCCTTCATACGCGACTCGTCCAGGTGATGTAATCTCTGTACGAGAAAACAAGAAGAACGCTAAATATATGCAAGTTCAAAAAGAAATTTTAAAGAATTTCAAGTCCCAAGATTGGGTAGAACTGAAAGCGGCTGATTTTTCTGGAAAAGTACTATCTAGTCCGACTCCAGAACAAATCGGTAACCTTATCGATACTCAGCTCATTGTTGAACATTACAGCCGTATTTAAATTTAAATGTCATCCTGAGGCTGTGGCCGAAGGATCTCAATCCGAGATTCTTCGTTCCGTCCGCACAAAATCTCTTCGAGATTTAGGCGGACTCCGCTCAGAATGACAATCTAAATCAATTAATTAACACACTTAACGCAGACACACGAACATTGGCCAAAGCGTTTAGTGAAAGGTGCAACTATGCAACCAATTCCATTACCGAATCATGCCAAGATCCAACATTTGGATGGCAACCAATACGAGGTAACCCTCGAACCTCTTTACCCAGGTTACGGTGTGACAATTGCCAACGCGCTTCGTCGCGTGCTCTTGTCATCTATGCCAGGTGCGGCAGTGACTGCAGTGAAAATCAAATTCGCTGATCACGAGTTCGCAGCAATCCCAAATGTAAAGGAAGATGTAATTCAAATCATTTTGAATTTAAAACAACTTCGTTTGCGCAGTTTTTCTTTGGAACCTGTTCGCTTAACTTTAAAAGCAAAAGGTGAAGGAGTTATCACTGCCGACATGATCGAAGAAACCGATCAGGTAGAAGTTGCTAACAAAGATTTATACATCTGTACACTAGACAACAAGAATGCTGACCTCGATATGGAATTAATTGTCGAGCAAGGTCGCGGTTACGAACCTGTTGAAGTTCGTGAACATCAAAACTTAGAAGCTGGAATGTTGGCGGTTGATGCTATTTACACACCAGTTCGAAGCGTGTATTATGATGTGTCCAACGTTCGCGTTGGTGGTATGACTAACTTCGATAAGTTAGTACTCCGCATGGAAACTGACGGAACTATCACTGGTGGAGAAGCTATGGATATTGCATCTCATATCTTAGTGGATCACTTCAGCATGATGTTTAACAACGAAGGTACTCAGCGTCTAGAAATGATGCAAGAAGCAGCAGCTTTGCAAGAAGCAGCTAGCATCGAAGAAGCGCCTCTCGAAACAATGACAGAAGCTGCTCCAGAAGCTGTAGGTACTCCGATCGACGATAC
The DNA here is from genome assembly GCA_002293685.1 of Patescibacteria group bacterium UBA926. Lineage (GTDB taxonomy): Bacteria > Patescibacteriota > Doudnabacteria > UBA920 > UBA920 > UBA920. The sequence continues at coordinate 248,754 of DBDS01000006.1, read as the reverse complement.
AACACTGTCTAATCGCGCAAAGAACGCATTACAGAAGTCTGGCATCACTACTATCGAATCTCTTCGCGCTATGACTGATGAAGATATCAACAATATTTCTGGTCTAGGTGAAAAGACTATTACTGAAATTATGGAACTATTAGGACGCACTAACTAACAAACACCTCTCTGTCATTCTGAGCGGAGTCCGCCTAAATCTCGAAGAGATTTTGTGCGGACGGAGCGAAGAATCTCCAAAGATCCTTCACTGCGTTCAGGATGACAGTAATGAATACAATATTATGAGACATCGTAAGAAGAAAAAATTTGGAAAAGGTATGGACCACCGCCGCAAACTGTTGCGCACGTTGGCTTCTTCAGCAATCCTGTACGAGAGAATTGAAACTTCTTACAGTAACGCTCGAGCTGCAAAACCATACATCGAAAAGCTAATCACTCGCGCTAAGGAAAATACTTTGCATAATCGTCGCATGTTACTTTCAAAATTGACTCGCAACGCGACAGCAAAAGCTTTAGAAGTTTATGGTCCAAAGTTTGCAGAACGCAATGGCGGTTACCTCAGAATCACTAAGTTGAACAATCCTAAAGCTGGTGCTTCGAAAGCAGTTCTAGAATTCGTAGAATAATAAACATAATGTCATTTTGATTATTGATTTCTGTCATTCTGAGCGGAGCGAAGAATCTCCAGAGATCCTTCACTGCGTTCAGGATGACAACAGTAAGCATTCAGATAATAGACATCTAAATTATGAAGACTCAAAAGATTACATTACCGAAAGTTAGCGAAGTGACCCGTACTTGGTACGAAATCGACGCATCTGGTCAACCAATGGGACGCGTGGCAACACGCATCGCTAATGTCTTGCGCGGTAAGCACAAGCGTAACTTCACTCCTCACATGGATATGGGTGATTTCGTTGTGGCGACAAATGTCGACAAACTTAAGTTTACTGGCCGTAAAATTGAACAAAAGAAATACTACAGTCACTCAGGTTACTTAGGTGGATTAAAGACTAAGACTCTAAAAGATGAAATCGTTCGTCGTCCGGAAGATGTATTACGTCGCGCTGTCTTTTCGATGTTAGACGAAATTAAATTCCGCAAGACTTTAGTTTCTCGTTTAAAATTAGTGAAGGGCGATAAGCACACTTATAAGATCGACAAACAATTATTATAAATAGTTGTCGTCCCTGCGAAGGCAGGGATCTCAAGAACTAAAATAATCGACTTTATGTCGTCCCGGCGAAGGCGGGGGAACAAATAATAGATTTAAACAATTATGGTTACTACTAAAAAAACTCCAGCTAAAAAAGTTGTAGCAAAGAAAGCTCCAGCGAAGAAAGTTGCGGCGAAGACTGAAGGTGTAGCCAAGGCTACCCCAGCAGACACAAAGCCAAAAGTTTCTAAGACCGAAGGTCATGCTAAACCAGCTGCGGGAAAATACATTTTCGCAACAGGTCGTCGTAAGACTTCGATTGCAAACGTACGTTTGTTTGCAGGAACTGGTGATATTGTTATCAACAAGAAAGCTTTTAACGTATACTTTCCAAACAAGCCTCAGCAAGACACAGCTCTAAGACCGCTTGCGGTTACTGGTTTAGCGGGGGAATACTATTTTGTCGCGCACGTTAGCGGTGGTGGAAAAATGTCCCAGGTTGGTGCGGTCCGTCATGGAGTTGCACAAGCTTTGGCTAAACTAAATTCCGACCTACAAAACGTTTTAAAGAAGAACGGTTTTCTAACTCGCGACGATCGTAAGAAAGAGCGAAAGAAGCCTGGATTGCGCGGTGCGCGTCGAGCTCCACAATGGGCTAAGCGTTAGAAATAAATTTGTTTCTTTAGCGAGTAAGCATCTGGGCAAAGCCCAGTGCGAACGAGGAGCAGGGCGGTTTGCCGCATCTGCGACCAAGTAATAGCAAACCAGGATTACGCGGTGCACGTCGAGCTCCACAATGGGCTAAGCGTTAGAAATAAATTTGTTTCTTTAGCGAGTGAGCATCTGGGCAAAGCCCAGTGCGAACGAGGAGCAGGGCGGCTTGCCGCATCTGCGACCAAGTAATAGCAAGCCAGGATTGCGCGGTGCGCGTCGAGCTCCACAATGGGCTAAGCGTTAGTTTCGTTCTCTCTTCAACTCTGAGAGCTGAGCCCTCAGGCTCAGAATCGAATGAGGGCTTGCCGAAAGATCTATGCTTAAATATTTAAAAGACCCTCACGGGTCTTTTTTGGTTTGTATACTACAAAATATTATTAGCAAATTGTCAATTTGCCTTTTAATTATGGGAGGTATATAATTATTCCAGTTAGATTTGACCAAAATAGTGATTAGTTATATAATCACAAGTATTTAATTAATAGTAATTATTGAATTTGTCGCTACTGAATTTTAGGCAAGATACTTTTGCCTGCAATTCAGAGGCGATAGATTCACAAGAATAGGAAATCACATGAATAAGTATGGTATTTCTGAAGCCAAGTCTCGAGTTGGTTTCAAAAAGCATACAGTTCCTAATTCAGCCGTTACAGGAAGCCGACGCTTTTTAGGTGCGTGGGTTGCTCGTAGCGCTGTTTTTGTAACTGTATTTTCGTTGGCATTCTCAAGTTTTGTGCCGACTAATTTTGCTTTAGCGACTAATAATGATGGGGATAATGATAAGAAGATTGAGATTTGTCATGCGACAAATTCTCATACAAATCCTTATAACAAAATTGAAGTTGCTAAGAATGCCGTTTTAAGTGCACATGGTGACCATACTGGTCCAGTTTGGTATTCTGGAATAAATGAAAAGTGGGGAGATATTATTCCCGCCTTTGATGATTTTCCAGGTTTAAACTGGGATGATACTGGCAAAAAAATCCACAAAGAAAAAGACTGTGGGGGTGAACAGGTATTGGTCTGTTTGCTAGATGGTGGCACTAAACTGTTTTCAGGTAAGAATGCTAAAAAGGATGCTGAGAAATTTGTAAAAGATAAAAAGAACGAAGGTTCATACATTTCAGAAAATGGTCGTTGCGGTGAAGTATTGCCATGCGATACTGACAACGCGCAAACAAACCCTGACTGTGAAGAACCAAATCCTTGCGATATTTCGATTCAAGCAGTAAACAATGATTGTCCGCCTACCGAACCAAAAACTACCAACATCCACTTCCACAAGTACCTTTGTGAAGACTACTCTGATGTTTATGGAAACAATGATGCGGGTAATTTTGATGAGACTAATGGTAATTCTGGAGAATTAGCTAATGCTTCAGGTTTTAATGGTGTAGTAAAGCCTGTAAATCCTAATAATAACAATGAAGTCTTAGCAGGTTGCGAACTTGCAAAGAATGACTGGTATTTTAATCTTTCTGATAACGTTGATGGAAACTACAATCAAACCGGTTTTCAACAACAAGTTGGCCCTACAGTAGATGGTGTTTACTCAACAACAGTTTCCGCTTTACCAACTGAGCTTAAAACAGCGATCAAGAGCGGTAAGCTTTGGGTTAGCGAAGTAAAACAGAACGCATACCCATTTGCAGCTATTCGTTGTTACAATGATGCACTTAATGGTGATAATTTAGAATTTATAACTTTAGGAGAACGAACTCCAAATGATATCTACTGTCTTGCATACAACATTGGTGAAAACCCTCGTTTGCCACAACCTTGTGGTACTGAGTTAATCTTGAATGGTGGTTTTGAAGCTCCTGTAGTAGGCACCGACGATAAGTGGGATATTTATGATTCTGGTTCAACAGATTTGGAATGGGAAGCAGACTGGGTACGCCCAGCTGGTGCGCCAGATGTTGCTCATGTTGAATTGCATAGAAATAGTGTGTCTGCAAACTGGGTAGCCCATGAAGGTTCTTAGTACACCGAATTAGATTCAGATTGGGAAGGTCCAACTATCAAACAGAGTGGTGAAGACGCATCAATAAAGTTATACCAAGATATTCCAACAACTGCCGGAAAGAAGTACACTTTGACTTTCGCTGCATCCCCACGTCCAGGTCAGGTTGCTGCAAACAATGCAATTAAAGTAACTGCAGGTGATCTTGATGTTACTGTGAATTCCACAGCGATCCCGAATTCTGGTGATGCAACAGTTTGGACAGAATACACATTTAGCTTTATCGCAAGCTCGACCACAACACGAGTCCAGTTTGAAGATGTGGGTCCTGGAGATTCTTTCGGCGGTTTCTTAGATGACGTTTCTGTTAAAGAAGACTGTGCGACCGATATTGAAGTATGTAAGATTGATTATAAAACCCAGCAACCTCTACCAGGTTGGGAAGTATTCTTGAAGGGTGAAGAAGTTGATTCAGTTAAGGTTTACCCGGATGGAACTATTTATTCTTCTGATGTGTTACCTGCTGGTGATTATGTTTTGGAAGCAAGCGGAACTTACGTTTATCGACCGGGAAGTTCAGGTGACATCAGTGATGCTGGTTATACAAAGCGTGAACCAGGAGAATTCGGTGCGACAGCCGAGAACCCTTGGATCAATGTAAATTCTTTGCCAGGTGAATGGGCTGGTTACTTAGGAATTCAAGTAGACGGAGTGAATCCAAACTGGGGTCCGTTGAATTTAGTAAACCATAAATATTCATCCAGCAAGACTTTAATAGCCGGTGATGAAATTGACTTCAGGATTTTAGATAGCTACTACGGCGATAATTCTGGTTTCCTAACCGTAGATATTTTTCCAATCTATAAGGGAACAACTGGTGAGAACGGTTGTGTAACTATTAAGAATGTTCCTTTTGGTGATTACTACTTAGATGAAATCATGAAGGAAGGTTGGGAATATGTCTCTGGTGCCGGTGAAAAAGAAGTAAATGCTCAGACCACCAAATTCACCTTAGTAAACAAGTGTACAACTGCTTGCGAACCAGAGCCTTGTAAAGATGGTCCTGCTTGGGCTACTGCTTATCATGAATTTAAACAGGGAAATCAAAAGAATCCAGTAGTGACTCCTGTGTTAGCTGAACGTAGCGACCCTACCAAAGCTCTTGGCGAAGCAGAAGATAACGATACTCTTAACTTTGTATCCCTTGGATTCGGTGGAAGCATCATTCTATCTTTCGGTGGAGTCTTCCAAAATGTTCCTGGTACAGATATTAAACTTGTTGAAACAAGCTTTGGTAGCCCTTCCGATGCAAATTATCCTGAGAAGGTGAATGTTAAAGTAGCTATGTCTATGGCGGGTCCTTGGACAGATTTGGGTGACTACTTCCAGACACAACGTAATGTTGAAATGGGTGCTGTTCAGTACGCCAAGTACATCAAACTTACAGATGTTTCTGATAAGACAAGCTCTAAATTCAATAATGCTACTGACGGTTATGATGTAGATGGAGTTCAGGTCAGTCTTGTGCTTTGTAATGAACCAGAATTTAAAGTTTCTGGTATGAAATACAAAGATTTAAACAAGAACGGCAAAAAGAATGGAATCTTCGAACACGGAATCTGGAACTGGAAGATTTATCTAATGAAGCAAGTCGAAACTTTTGACGTTACTGCCTTGAATACTCCAGTAGTGAGCTCTAGTGCTTTAACAAGCACAGTTGATTACATGGTGAAGGTTACTGGTACATTTGATGCCGGTGATGGAATAGAAGCAGATGCTCAGTACTCAGAACGTAATAGTAGTGGTTACTGGACTGACTTAGTTCAGAACTATGAAGTTTACGGCCCAACTCTCTTAGATCTTCAAATCGATGGTTCTTCACCAAATTGGGGAATGTATAATTCTGCTCACACTTATTGGACAACAATCACAGGTGATGGAACTCCAGCTGACTTCCAGATTTACGACACCTTTGGTTCAAACAATACAGGTGAACTAGAAGTTACTATTTATGAAATTCTTGATGTTGATTATACAAATATTTGGGGTCAATACGAATTTGATATCACTGGCTTAGAAGGCGAGTTAGTAATTGCTGAAGAACATAAAACTGGTTGGATGCAAAGCGCTCCAAATACCATTGTTCACACTCTAGACGCAGGTAAGAACCATAAGAATAAAGATTTTGGAAACTACCCGGTATGTACTGTAAAAGACTTTAAGTATGATTCTAAGTTTGGAAAGTTAATTGGCTTCATTCTCGGGTTGATTAAGAAAGATGGATTGCCGACTTGTGGTAATGGAATTTATGGACAGAAGCAAGTTCAAAACACAGAAGCCAATGCTTCTGGCTGGACAATCTATGTTGATTTGAATCAAAATGGCGCGCTAGATGATGGCGAACCTTATGACGTAACAGATTCAGAAGGCAACTACTTTTTTGCTAACTTACCGACTGGTACTTACCAAGTTCGTGAAGTAAATCAAAGCGGTTGGACTCAGGTTTCTCCAGAAGGTTTTCATTCGGTGACCTTAGATAAACAAATTGACGGCATCAAAGGTCCATACAATTTTGTTAACAGTGAGGATGATACCCCAACTGAACCAAACGGTTACAATATTAGGGGTGCTATCTACCATGATGTAAATAATGATGGTGATTATGATGTCGAGGATCCTGATCTAGGTCTCGAAAACTGGATCGCATACATCGACTTAAACAACAACGATTCTTTGGATGGTGAAGAACCATCTGGTGCTAGTGATGTGAATGGAAATTATGAACTTCTAAACCTTCCAGCCGGTTGTCATACTGTTCGTGAAGTTTTGCAGTCTGGTTGGGAAATCACAGAACCAGTTCCTGCTCCTAATGAGTACATTGTAGCTTTGGGCGTTCCTTTTGAAACATGTCCCGGTGCAGTAAACGGTTTGGTTGAGCTAGTCCCTAGTGGTGAAGATGTTAGTTTCTGGGATGGCTTAATCAAGACTGCTCATGCTGAAATTGTTTACACTGTCTCTGGTCTAGATTTCGGTAACTACCCAACTGACCGTGGTGGAAACCCGGGTGGCGGTGGCTCCTCTGGAACACGAATTCCAAATCCAGATGAAGGTCGTGTAGCTGGTGATTCTACTGGTCTTCCATACGAGAATCCTCAAGTTCTAGGAGAAGTTACAACTCTTCCAAGAACTGGAACTCCGTTATCAATAGTATTTAGCTTCATTGCAATTTTGGGAATTATTATTCTTCCAAAACTTTCAATCGCTAAAGCTGACTAGAATATCTAAAAGAACCCTGTTCGAAAGAATAGGGTTCTTTTCTTTTGGTCTCACATGATCCGCAATAATAGGTGATATAATATAAATACAAATATATGGTCCCAAGTAAAATTTTAAAAATCCTTCTCGGCATTATCGGTATATTGGTGATTGGTTTTGTGTTATTAAATTTTGATTACTTTAATCAACAAGTTAGATATTATATAAACCGAATATTCGTAACTGAGGTTCAGAGAGAAATTCGACGAGATGAAATGAAGATTGTTTCGGAGGCCAATGAGTTATATATTCCAACATTAGACATTCGCGCGCCGATTATATTCATTGATGGAGTAGGGGAGGAAATCTTCCAACCTGCCTTGCAGAGAGGTGTAGTGCTTTACCCGGGAACAGCTCCTGTAGGTGTGGTCGGGAACACATATATCTTTGGCCACTCTTCCGATTATGCATTTGCAAAAGGAGATTATAAAACTGTGTTTGCATTGCTCCCAAAAGTTGAAATTGGTGCCGAGATTATTGTTACCAACGAAAGAGCAGAGCAATTCAAATATATAGTTTACGAAAAGTTTGTAGCAGAGAATACTGCCACATATTTATTAGATCAAGATACCAAAGGGAAAAAGATTCTAACATTACAGACGTCGTATCCAATTGGTACGGCACTGCAAAGATACATTGTGAAAGCCGAATTGAAACCTGAATAGTTGTGATAGATCGCCATCTTGACAACTAGACATATAATCGATATCCTAAAATATCTAAAGTGCCATTATGGCTCCGAGAAAACCCCGCTTGCGGGGTTTTCGATTAAATTACTTAATTTTAAATATCGTGCTTAATAAAAAGAACCCTCGGTAGAGGGTTCTTTTTGCTTTGTCCGGTTCGGGACAAATAACACTAGGATCGACATTTCAAACTTAGCATTTAAACGTACGCATGTCAATCTGGTGGACCCGAGCGGGGTTGAACCGCCAACACTTAGGTGTCGACCCTAGTGTTATCACCGGATCGGGCCCACTTATTTAATCATTTCACAGTGCGATGAAGTCCCAATTAAGAAATTTTAAAGTTCCGATAAAATAGGGGATAAAGTATAATTTCCTCAACAATAAGCCAGTTTTTCTAACGCTAAAATATTTATATTCACTTTTCCTAATAAACCCTTGACGAAAGTTCAAAAAACCCTTGTTTTTTCGAGGTTTTTTGTATACGATAATTGTATAACCTCAACTCTTAGATTAGAGTCTTGGGATAGCAATTAAATATCTCTACGGAGATTTAAGGAAAAACAATGACTAAGTCAGAAGTTTTACAACACTTAGCCGAAAAAACCGGCAAGACAAAAAAAGAAGTAGTAGAATTCATGGAAGCCATGGTTGAATTGGCTTACAAAGAAACCAAATCTGCTGGCGAATTTTCAATTCCTGGCCTTGGTAAGTTAAAAAAGAAGCACCGTGATGCTCGCATGGGTCGCAACCCAGCAACAGGTGAATCTATTTCTATTCCTGCTAAGACTGTAGTAAAGTTCACTGTAGCAAAAGCTGCAAAGGACGCTATCCTTTAAAAACTATCACCTCGTACAGATGTCATCCTCGGTGGTCGCGAAGCGACCGACCGGGGATCCATGAGTTCTGCAACGAGGTGATTTTTATTTAAAATAAATCCCAGCACATGCTGGGATTTTGTTTTGTCACTATAGTCAAAGAATTATGTCATCCTGAGCGTAGCGAAGGATCTCTGATGTCATCTCTGGTCTGAGAGCGAAGTCCGTCTAAATCTTGTAGAGATTTTGTGTTGACGAAGCGAGGAGAAGAGGGGATCTATATATTAGAAGAAGTTTATTGATTTATCGGCGGACCGCCAGATTGATTATTTACAGACAACTCGGCAAATTTTTCTGGATTAGCGAGGACTTCTTGTACTTTCTTCAAGATTTCCTCGGTGGTAAAGTAGGCTTTAACTAAATATGCTTGAACGTGAAGCGCTTTGGTTTTGAGGATATCTTTATTGCTCCAAAGGTTGGATAAAATGATGATTGGAGTGTTAGCTATTTCTGGATCTTTATGTTTACGGATGGTTTCCAAAACCGCGAAGCCATCAACCTCGGGAAGCATTAAATCTAACAATACCAAGCTAGGCTTGGTTTCCACGATAAGATCGATGCCGGCTTTACCATCCTCAGCTTCTTTGACAACGAAACCGCTGGCCGAAAGCTTATGGGTGACAATTTCCCGCATCGCAACATCGTCCTCAACTATTACGATAGTTTTGAGTTCTGTTTCTGGGGGCATAGTGCTCCAATATTTCTGGCTATATTATAGCACAATAATCTGCCTTTAGTTTAAATTAGGCCTTTTCCTGTGTTTAGAAATACCACTTTGTCAGCTGGTTCAAATTTGAACTTATCTGGGGCGGCGAATACGACACTGGCAGAAGGCTCACAATCAATATGTTTTTTAAACTTGTTATAAGTTTGCTTGATTTCAGTGTCAGAAAGACTAATTATTTTATGACCGTTAAGGCGGAAATTTTCGATACTTTTCTCGTAAGGAGAAGGCCAAGGGTTATATAATTTATCTGCGAAGCTATAGGCTTTATGCTGTAGATCGACCCCAATGATTTTAGTTGGCAGTTTGAGTTGTTCGGTTTTTTCTGCAAAAGCGAAAAAAATTCCACCGCTGCCGATAGGGACTACTATATAATCTGGGGTGATTTTGGCATAGATTTCTTTAATCACATCTTCATAGCCTTCCTCATAGCCATTTGTAACGTCCCAAATCACCTCCTGATCATTTTCACGGGCATATCTAACTGTATCTTCGGGTAGGAGATATTTGCTGTGTAGATTAAGTTCGATAACGTCATAGCAAACCTGAAGTAGTTCTTTTTTGACTTTCTGCGGTCGATTTTTATCGATAATGGAAACTATTTTAATATTGCTTTTTCTTGCTAAATTCCCAAGGCTATATCCGTTATTACCTGAGGTAATAATAACCAACTTATCGACGTGGAGAGCTTGAGCACGGGAGATTATGTGTTTATTTCTCCGGTCTTTGATGGTCCCACTTATATTAGTGCTTTCATCTTTGATAAAAGCATTAAACTTTTGGCCCCAATGATTATCAAGTTTTTTAAATGGTGTCTGTGACATGATATGGATTTACTTCTTACTGATTGATTTCGCACCAATCCATGCTAAATCAAAAATTTTACGGAGGGCGTCGGCTAACTCTTTACTCTCAATTACCATCGCATGCTTTTCTGTCAGTGACATAAATGCAATTTTGTCATTGTAGATATTAATTTCAGGAGTAAAACCAAACTTGTCCTGAGGTATTAACAATCCTTCGCGAGCTTCCTTTTTGTTATGCTTCATTCTCTCTCTCGATGCTGTAGTGTCGGGGTGAATAGATTTGATATGAATCTTCTTTGCTGCTCGGCGATGATAGTAGGCAGGGAAGTACTCACCTAAAGCTTCATGCATATCATCAATAGACGCGAATGCTCGGATGGTTTCATTTGAGGTTAAAGTGTCTTCGTAAACTGTTTTTATTCCCTCAGCTTCTTCAAAGTACTGAATCTTGGGTTTAGGGCCGATTCCTGTGTAGATGCTTTTTAACTGAGGTAGCATTGAATTCACTTGACCAACCATACTCGTATATTCTCTAATCTGGTCTTCTATATGTGAAAGTAGACGCTCAGGGCTCACTGAAGAATATTTTCGGATTTTGTTTTGTTCTATACTACTGACTAGGCCTTTTTTAACCAACGATTCTAAAATAACGTATGTAGTACTACGGTTAATTTTGGCTAAATGCGCGACTTCTCTAGCGGTTACAGGGCCAGCACTAAGTAGTGCAAGATATAGCTTGGCTTCTTTATCAGATAGACCGATTTTCTGAAGCTGTTGTTCAAGTTCGTTCATTTTTCCACTGTTAATGAAATATAACTAAAAAACAAATAAAATAGTAAATATACTGAGAAATTGAGGGTTTCAAACAACCTCTCTTGTTATTAATTTTTAGCAACAATTTTCTTTGTTGTCAACTATTGACAACATGGATAATGTATTTGTATATTTTATTTAACTTTAAATTAAACCATTTATATGGGAAATTTTTGGACGGTGAAGGTTGCGGGTGTCAGTGGGAGCGGTAAGACTACTCTATTATCCATGATTGGTTCAATCAAAGATCTGGATTGCAGGACTATCACCTACAGTGAGTTATTTCGTCAGTATCAAGAGAAGGCGCTGGCTGACTTTGCTATGTATGAGATATTGGATAATACAAATGGTTTGGTGCTCATTGATGAGCATTTAGAGTTTGAAAATCCAAACAGAGCTACGAATTATACTAATGAAAGGACAAAAGCACTAATTTTACTTGATCCACCACTCGAGCATTTGTTAAAAAGACTGAAAGCAGACAAGAAGAAAAAAAGATTTACTGAACTGGCAAGTTTACAATTAGACTTAAAGCGGTCTAGAAATGAAGCTTATCGCTTGTCTGAACAATTAGAAATTCCATTGCTAATCTGCTCAAACTTAGAAGGGGAGGTAGAAAAAACTGTATCTAGAGCTGTGATTTTTATTCAATCTATTAACAAAGTAAAGGCCCGCCATGAAATCTCCCAAATTTAAGATTGGAACGATTCTTAACTCACCAAAGATGGTAGTTGGTAGGGTTAGACCTGCGTACTCAAGCGTAGTGATAAAATGTCCGTACAGATTAAATGCTATGGCTTTAGATCCTTCACTAATAGCAATTAATGATTCAAAAATTTACACCCCGGGAGAAATCGTATTCCCAATACAGCTTTACCGAATAGTTCTAGTTAGGATACGAAAGGATTCTAGGATTAATGTATTACCCGGATGTTCGAGGCCTCAGTTAGCGGTCCATGCAGCTAGGTTGATGAAAAGAGCTTTAAATACTAAGAATGGTTTTGATATTAGCATTAAAGAAGAGGTTAACCTTAATCATTACGGTTTCGGTTCTAGCAGTGGGTTGATTTCGTCTATTGCTATTGCCATAAATGAAATATATGGCAAGCCAATTAAGAATTCAGATTTAATTTTATATTTAGCTCAGAATCATGGAGAAGAAATTGATGGAAATTCTACGGAGCTACAACATGTTCAGTGCATTGGAGGTGCCGCCGCCGCATCACTAGTTAAGGCTGGGTTTATAGTTATATCGGGGGAAAGCAAGATTATAGCTAAGATGAATATTTCAAAGGATTTGAAAGTGGTAATAGGGATTCCCAGAAACTATAATCCAAGAGATTCTACTGAACTCATTAAGCAAGAAGTAAAGAATATAAAAAAATTTATTGAAACTGGAAAAAAATGGGGGACGCAAGTCGCCTACCAGCTTATTCATTTCACACTCCCTGCGATGTTAGTCGGAGATCTGAAATCAGCCTCGAAAGTTATCTATAATTATAGGTTTTTGTATGGGAGCATAGAAAATTGCTCATTTGCTTATCCTCTTGTGGTAGGTATTGCACGGAGAATTAAGAAGCTCTTTTTGGACCCCAAGGTATATACATTATCATTGTCTAGTGTAGGACCAGCTTTTTTTGCAATAACAAGTGATGAGAAGAAGTGTATTAAGGAATTTTCCAAAGCTGGATTAGATTGCATTATCACGAAGGTTCATAATCGAGGGTATAGAGTATTAAGTAAACTATAATTTATTAACCATGAAGACTATGACCCAGTCGGATTATTGGAATGATCTGCATGTGGTAAATGAGTTTGAGAATTATCCCCATCCTAAATACTGGGAAGATTTTTTGCGGGGCTTTAAAGATCCATTTAATCTTAAGTTATTAGACTTAGGAAGTGGTGCGGGAAGAAACTCCGAGCTATCTTTAAAGCTGGGGTTCGATGTCTATGCTTGCGATTATCATACTGAGATGGTTAATGCGACAAGAAAAAAATTCAGTACATTTGGGTTTAGTGATCGATATACGGAAAATAGGGTGATTAAAGCTGACTTTCAAAATGTCCCTTATAAAAATTCACAATTTGATGTAGTTATAGCAAGCGGGGTATTGCATAATGGAAATTCTATACAAATTTTAGAAAATGGAATTTCAGAAATATCTAGAATTCTGAAACATGGTGGCTTTTTGTGTTTAAATATTTTTGTAGCAAATGGAGGTGAGAGTAAATTAAAAAAAGCACTGAACGGACCTATTTATTTTAATAACTTAGGACTCCCGATGATATTACTTACATATCAGCAGGTATTGGAATTATTACAGAAAAACAAAATTGAACCCAATGGTCAAGTACATGAGTATAGCTCAAAAACCAGTGAGGGCGCACGTGATGTTCTGCGCGGTGTCTTTATTAGATTAGGCTCTCCCTAATTGATTTGCAATGGATTTATATCCTTGTTCCCATATATGTAGCCTTTCAGATTCTGGGTACTCAGCTAGGGTTCTTGTTTCTCCTTCAAGCATAATAATCCTATTCCATCCGCTTTGTAGTTCTCCCTTACTCTGTTCGCTTAGAGTAAAATTTACTTTAAATATTGAGTTGATGGTTTTACCATCGGGAAAAGCTAATACAGTTGCAACCTCAAAATACCCAGTTCGATTCTGTTGATTCTTAAAAAGATTTAATAAATCCTTATCAGACATCTTCTCTCCAAAATAGCTCATAAAAGGTCCTGGTAATCCATTCAGGGCGTATAGGCAAATACTATGATCTTCCCTTAGTGCTGGCTTTCCAAGTTCAGCGGAGACCTGTATACTTGTATGTTCAGCAATTTGGATGGAGGAGTTGGCTTGAATTTCTGGGTAATCTTTTTCAACAGGGAGAAGTTTAATATTAGAGTCTTTAAAAACTTTTTGAGCCGCCATCAGCTTTCCTTGATTTTTTGTGACTAAGTAAATTTCCATGCTATTAAATTATGTTATTAAATTATGAATATATTTTAGCAGATATAAAGAGTTAAAAAAATCTACCATAGATTTTGCCTCTAGATTTGGTCTGGGGTCGTAACCTGCGGTTGATTTAATCCAGGAATAGAATTGAAGGAGGAATTATGAATATTATTAAAGAGAGTTCGGAGTATTCCGTGTATAAACTTTCGAATCTTATTGATGCAACAGTGGCTGAACTTGATCCGTTGGGCTGGGATAAGGGTTTTATGAATGAATTTCCTTTCTTGAGTCAAACGGGTGACACCTCTAAGATGTTAAATCTACTTGATAAGACTTTCTCAAGTGTAGGATACCAAAACATCATTTCCATGAGTGCGTTACCAGCCATGGCTGTTACCAGGGATTTGAGCATGTTAGCCTCATCCCTTAATCGTTGGGGTGTAAAAATTGCTAGCATTCCACTGCTCGAGCCTGTCTTGTTAAAACTTGGGGAAGTTACACGTGAGCTACCAGTTGATACTGTCTATACCTACGGGCCAAGAAATCCCAAAGGTGAAAATCAGAGACGTTTTACAATGTATTCTGAAGAAAGGATATTTATAGACTCTTTTGTGAGTGGAATGCGTCATTTACCAGTATGCATAGCAGGGCTCGAGATTCTGCAGTCACTTGACTTACTAGACCCCGAATATGCAAACATTTGTGAAGAAGTCGTAAATCATTTTTCAGAAATGGTTAAAAATATAGTCGTAGTGAGAAAGCAGATCTCTCCAGAGGTTTTTACTCATTCATTGCGACCTTTTTTTGAGCCAAAGATAATCGGGGGTAAGAAGTACTTTGCTCCTGGAGGTGCTCAGATGCCTATATGTCTTATGGATCTCATATTGTGGGGCGTAGATTGTAATGAGATCAGCTATGTTCGCTATTGGAACGAAAGTACGCAATATTTACCAAAAGCGTACAGGAATCGCATTGGTAAAATAATGGTTAGGCCATCAATTGCTTTGCAAGTTTCAAGGTGTTCGTCCTTGGAAAACCCTATTGCTCAGAACTCTATCAAGGGATTGGTGTCGATTCTCCTAGGGATGGAGAAATTCCGCCAGCCTCATTTGAAAATAGCAAAGGAAAATATGGCAATAAGGCCCACGAATTCTGTGGGAAGCGGTGGTTATGATCTGGAAATTTTAGAATATCTTCTACTGAAAACCAAAACCGAAAGGTTGAAGTTAGAAGATTCCGTGCTTTGATAGGAGGAAATATGGATAAAGAAACTGTCAGGTCTAAATTTTTGGAACGGTATAAGGAGATACTAAGCTCTATTACTGAGTCCATCGAAGGCAATAAAAAGCGGGCGTGGGATTCTCCGGGTGCGAATGTGAGTCATTCTGATACTAATAAATTTTCGCTTAGTAATCTAGCTTTGGCTCAAAGTCGACAGTTAGGTGATTTGCGCGAGGTGATTTCGTCGCTAGGTAGATTGCAAGCAAATTCTCAGGATAAAGTTTATCTAGGAGCGGTATTTGAGCTCACAGACATACTAACCAAGAAGCGAAAGATGTATTACTTGGTTACTAGTTCTGGGGGTGAAGAGATTACTATTGATGGGGTTAAGGTAGTAAGTATTTCAGTCGCTGCCCCACTTGCTCAAGCATGCTTGGGAAAAGAGGTGGGTGATGAAATTTCCATTAATCAAATGCATTGTGAAATATCAGACGTGCATTGATCATGCACTTGACCTACCATAAATTAAAAGGTGTCCCCGACACCTTTTTTATTTGTTGTTAAAATTTGTCATAGTGCAGTAGATTTTTTCTCAAACTAAAAGTAGAATAACAGTATGAATAAAATCTATTCAAGTACATTATATGAAATAGCGAAGTTTTAAAGAAGTTTAGTATAAATAATTATATTAGATTACGGGAACAGATTTAACAGTTTAACTAAATAATTATTATGAAAACAATTCAAATAGGTGTGATGGGTAGTTGCAGTGATTTGAACTACTCAAAAGAATTTGAAGCAATAGCTGAGGAGGTGGGCTATGAAGTTGCTCAACAAGGAGCTGTGCTGTTTTTTGGTGCGGAAAAGGATTTTGACTCTTTATCTACTGCGGCGTGTAGGGGAGCTAAGAAAGCTGGTGGGACTACCGTAGGAGTTACTTACGGAAAAGGTAAGGATATAGTCGAAGAAAATGTCGATATCATCATCGTAAGTGGTATGGAGCGTGGAGGTGGCAGAGAGCTGAACCTCGTACTTTCTTGCGACGCTATCATAGCAATCAATGGTGGTAGTGGTACCCTTACTGAAATGGCGATAGCATATCAGGCGAACATTCCTATTGTGGCTGTAACTGGTACTGGTGGTTGGGCAGATAAAATGGCTGGAAAATACTTTGATGATCGAAACCGCCTAATGGTTGAACCAGCTGTAAATGCTAAAGAGGCTGTGGAGAAGGCTATGGAGCTGATAGCGATGATTAGGGACAATTGATCATACAAATAATCTCCCTTGACATCAAACTAAAAATCGATTATTGTATAGGCACAATTCTAAAACCGATATCTTGATCCCGTCAGGTTGCAAAACCAAAACGGGGTTGGGTCAAGATAGTTCAGAAGAACGCGGCGACCTCTGCTACTCAATTTGTGAGATGTGGCGGTACGGGGATTAATCTCCCGTAAACAAAAGATTCTTTATATCCATTTTGGAGTAAGGGCCGAGGTCATGTTTAATCACATGGCAAAACAAGGTGGCACCACGAAAGCAAAGCTTTTCGTCCTTGTAAACAGTATTATTCTGTTTACAAAGATGAGGAGCTTTTTTGTTTTTCATGGCCTCGGTGAATTCATCGTCGTGGCCTAGAAAACAAAAAAGTTAGGAGGAAATATGAAAAAGTTCAAGCAGTTGTTTAAGTTCAATCCCGATAAGGTTCTAAATATCGGAGTTGAACGCGAGAGGTTTTTGGTAAATATTCTTGGAGAACCAATTCCTGAAACGGAAAGAGTTCTGAAGATTTTACCAACTGATGGAAGGTTTGGTTACGAACTTTCTGGTTGTCAGCTAGAGGATCGGGTAGGGCCGGTCAGGCTGTATGCTCTTGTAGATGCTCTCCGTGAAAACGATAGAGAAATTACTAAAGCATTAGCTGAGCTGGAAATCTATGATTCATTCATGGAAGTCGCCGGTGAGGATATGGATCTGTCGGTTTACAATGACCCCACGGGCAGATATCAGCGCATTGTCAAAGATATGCCAAGAGAAACTTTGTTGGCAGCTTGTCGAGTCGCTGGTACACATGTTCATGTTGGTATGCCAGATCTCGAAACAGCGCTATTGGTATACAACAAAGTCATTCCTGAGTGGGAAGATTTGTGTGAGTGCATCAATAATAGTAACGGTGAGAGGCTTCGGATTTATCAGACGATGGCGCCTGATTACATTCCTAAACCTTATGAGTCTGTTGGAGCGTTTTATGAGGACGCTTTGGAGAAAGGCTTCGACAAAGACCCGCGCAAGAATTGGCAGTTGATTCGCATTACTGTTCATGGAACTATTGAGTTCCGAATGGGCGGTTCAACTGCTGATTATGAGAAGATTCAAAAGTTCGCGGCTAGGTGTCATCAGCTTTGCCAGGACGCTCTTATTCGGCTAAGTTTGCAATTTGTGCGAACTGTTTAGTGTGAAAGGGGTACAATCTACCCCTTTCCAAATTTATTAAATTCAAATTTATGAAAAAAGTATTAGTTATCTTGCCGTACAAAGTTGATGCGGGGGCGAAAGTTCAGCAAATTGATTTTTTGTATCAAACGTATGTGAAAAAATTGACTGAGCGGGGAGTGATGCCGTTGTTGTGTTCAGTTTTGTTCAGTGAGGAGATGGTGACGAGATTATATCATCAGTGTGATGGTGTGCTATTGGCCGGGGGTTCGGATATAAATCCAAAGATGTATTCACAAGAGGCTGTTCCTGAAACGAAAGTGACAAATCCACTTCGTGATTTGCTTGAAACGAAAATTATTAAAATGGTGATGACCGATAAAAAACCTCTGCTTGGAATTTGCAGAGGAATGCAGTTGGTGAATGTTGTGTTGGGTGGAAGTTTAATTCAGCACGTTGAAGGTCATATGGTTCCAGAGGGTTCAAGTTACGATAACGTGTCTACTTATCATGGTAATAAAATGATTGTGGAAAGTGGTACGCGGTTAGCTGATATGACTGGAGAAGGTGAGAAGCCTGTGAATTGTGCTCATCACCAGTCTGTAGATAAAATTGGAAACGGTTTGAGGATGAATGCGAAAAGTGCTGATGGGTTAATTGAAGGATTGGAAGCAGTGAGCTTAGACCATTTTGCTTTACTTCTTCAAAATCACATAGAAACCCAGGATGATAAATTTTCCACAGCTATCTGGGAAAGTTTCGCAGATGAGTTATAAAACTTAGTATTTACTTTGATTTCGGACCAATCTGCTATAATTAAGGTACTTAGATATTCACATAATTTTCACATATTATGAGTCAGCATTTTGGAGAACATCTCACCCTTGATGGATATGGGGGGAGTGCAGAATTACTTAATGACGAAGCTTTAGTTAAGAGATTGTTAAATGAGTTACCAAAAGAGTTGGGCATGAATGCCTTAATCGAACCTTTGGTGGTATTTGCTCCAGAAAATGACTTAAAAGACCCAGGTGGCTGGAGTGGTTTTGTTATTATAGCCGAGAGTCATATTAGTATCCATACATTCCCGAAGCGTGGATTTATTAGTGCAGATGTATATACATGCCAGAATGGTTTAGATCAAGAAAAGATTAAGCGATATTTTATTGACCTGTTTGACCTTAAGGACTTAGAAGTGAATTTTGTGATAAGGGGTACCAAATATCCGGACCATAATTTGATATAATTCTAATAATAATTAATTTTAGTATAAACATGATAAGCAAAACTGTTGGGAAGTATTCAAAAAAAGTTAAAGATAAGTATCTAAAAACTGTCTTAGATTTCAACAAAAAAGAGTTGGTGATGCATTTTAATAAGGGAAATAAAAAGTTAGTTAATCAGATTATGCAGGACTGGGAAAAGCCCTATATGAAAGAGTTGGCAACTATAGCGACTTCAAAAGGCGGTTCTGTTTTAGAAGTTGGATTTGGTATGGGGATTTCAGCTGGATTTATTCAAAGTGTTAAAAAAATGAAATCACACGTTGTTGTTGAATGCCACCCATTGGTAATAGCTTCAGCAAAGAAGAAATTTCCAGCAGCGATTAAAAGCGAAAGACTAAAAATCTTAAAAGGTTTCTGGGAAGATGTTACAAAAAACCTCCCCGATAAAAGTTTTGATGGTATTCTCTTTGATTCATGTCCGTTGGACAAGGAAGTAGAATTCTTTCAATTCTTCCCATTCTTTAAAGAAGCACATAGATTATTAAAAGACGATGGTGTCTTTACTTATTTTTCTGATGAACCTAAAACAATCTCTGCTGAGCATAAAGCGTTATTAAAGAAGGCTGGTTTCAAAGACATAAAGTTCAAAGTTTGCGCAGTTAATCCTCCAAAGGATTGTATTTACTGGAAACACAAAACCATTGTTGCACCAATCATAAGAAAATAATTTCGATCAACCTTCCATTAAATTTCGTTCTAATTATGTGGATACTTCTTGTAAAATTGTAGAAAGGAAATTTTTATGATATATATTAATATATAGTATGTAATTTATGAGACAATATTTTTTGGAACAATTTAAGGAAAGTAAGGGATTTATGGTCGCGACCATACTCTTTATAGCCTTAAGTTTATGGTGGTTGTCAATTTACCTTCGGTTTTTAACCGAAGGTATAGAAAATGATCTGTTTACAAATCTTTTGATTTTGTTCCCTTTATTTGGTGGAATCGCAGGACTTTATTACGCTAAATTATGGGGCGGTCTTAAGAGTAAATTTGGTATGGCTATTTTCTCTTTGTCTTCAGGTTTATTGGCCCAATTTATAGGTACATTATTATATAATTACTACATTTATATATTAGGTATTGAAGTTCCATATCCATCAATTGGGGATGTTTTCTTTTATGTTAGTGTTTTGTTATATATTTTAGGAGCATATCAACTTGCTAAAGTTTTGGGTGTGCAATTTAGTTCTCAATCATTTATTAATAAATTTGTTGCAATATTAATTCCATTTGTTGCATTATTGGGTTCATATTTAATCCTATTACGCGAATATGATTTCACTGATAGCACACCTTTGTTAATATTCTTGGATTTTGGTTGGCAAATTGGTCAAGTCATTTATATATCAATAGCTTTATTTACTCTATTTATTTCTAATAACTCATTGGGTGGGTTAATGAGAAAACCGATTATTTTATTGATCGCCGCACTTACAGTCCAGTTCATATCAGATTTCCAGTTCTCTTACCAAGTAAATAATGAAACGTGGTACGTTGGTGGTTTCAACGATTATGTTTTCATGCTCTCACTGTACTTAATGACCCTAGCTATATTCTCAATCGGCAATATTTACTATAAGATTCAAAAATCTTAAATATATGACAACTACTACTCAAGATGAATTAGCAGTATTCACTCAAATCTCTTTGAGAATAATCAAAGAGCAAGAGCTTGTTATTGGTCCAGTCGCATGGCAAGAAGCTAAGAAAGTTGTCGGGTTCAATATTTCTGACGCAAACAACGAGCAAGTTACTTTTGAAGGGGATTCAAAAGAAGTGCTTAACCGATTAGTCGAACAGTATTCTCGTCTTTTCGGACAGGTTTCTAGAGAAGTTTGTAAAGATGCTGTTCAAGATTTGTTGGCTGAGCTTCCTGCAAACGATATCCCTTCAAATTTAAGATAGTTTAAAAAAATAAAAAATGGCTAACACAGCTGCAAGTGAACCAAATTTGCAGCAGTTGAATGAGCAAATCTATAAGCATAGCTTAGAACTTGCCGTAATCAATAAAACTCTTTCACTGCTTCGTAAGCTGTATCAGATAAGCTTACTCACTTTAGACCCGGATAAACTTTCCGAAAAGATTTCGGACACCGTCCGGGTTGATTTAAATATGGAGATGGTTGGGATATTCATTGTTGTTGGGGAAACTAAACAGATTACACCACAGCCTTTTTCAATGTCCGAGCGTTTTGCTGACGCTGTCAATGCAGAAGGAATTGCTTGGGATAAAACACAATCTTTTGATGCTTCAAAGAATGCCGTATTGAATGAAGTGATATCTGATAAAAAGTGGTTAACTGCAAAAAGTTTTCAAGATTTGTTTAGTGAATGGGTTGAGCCATCAAAGTTAAAAGAATTAGATATCAAAGGGCATATTGATACAGTTCTAATTTATCCTCTTGTAACTCAGGACGAACTTATTGGTCTGTTAATGTTTGGTTTAAATCGAGGCTATGACACGCTAAGTGATTTCGAACAAGAGGCAATAAGCAGCCTGGCTGATGTAGTAGCTGTTGCTTTAGATAAAGCCTTAGTTTATGACAAGTTAAAAATCGCCAACGAACAACTAAAAGCTCTCGATAAAGCGCGTGCGGAATTTATTTCGATTGCTAGTCATCAGTTGCGCACGCCACCAGCCACAATTAAGTGGTATCTTGGTGCAATTTTATCGGGGGACTTTGGCGAGTTATCTGAAGAGCTTCGAGCCGCATTGGCGAGAACAAACGTTACTAACGAAGCGCAAATTTCTACCATCGATGATTTGCTAAACGCATCACGCATTGAACGTGGGAAGTTGGAATTCTTCTTTCAAGATGCAAACATTGTGCCGATGGTAACTGCATTGGTTGAGCAACTCGAACCACTTGCTCAAATGCACAAGCAACACATTGCTTATCGTCCGCCTAGCGAAACTTTGCCTAACATTATGATGGATGGCGAAAAAATCCGCCAAGTGATAAACAACATGATCGATAACGCTATTAAATATTCTAAGCAAGGTGACATTGAAGTGATGGTAGAGCACGATGCTGAGAATATTACGGTGAAAGTTAAAGATACTGGAAAGGGGATGGACAAAGAGACTCAAGAAGCTTTGTTTAAGAAATATTCAAGAGGTTCTGATTCGGCGACTCACGCCACAGGCCTAGGCTTGGGAATGTACGTTGCGAAGGTCATTGTAGAGCAGCACAATGGCCGGATTTGGGCCGAAAGCCCTGGAATTGGCAAAGGCTCCACCTTTGCATTTTCCCTCCCAATTAAGAGCAAAATAGGCGCTACTACGGTTGATTTAGCAAATTCTGAAGCCTGATTTCACATATATTTACTCCAAATAATGGTATAATATAGGTAATCAATAAAACAATCTGGGGATAACCTAGAAATAGAAACAAACGGCTTATTCGATGTCAACTTTCTTTAAAACAATTGAAGTGACTTCTAAAAAACAATTTGAGCTCATAGATGTTACGAGTTTTGTTGCTGAAGCTGTCGCGACTTCAGGTCAACAAAATGGTTTGGCAGTGATCTATAATCCTCACACAACCGCAAGTGTAAGACTAACTCATAATGAACCCATGCTGATGCAAGACATTATGAAAATGTTGTATCGGACTGTGCCCTTAGAAGAAAGCTATGGCCATGATTTGTTTGAAACCCGCACTGAGGTAGAAGTAAACGAACGCAGTAACGGGCATTCTCATGTAAAATCATTCTTGTTGGGTAGTAGTGAAACCGTTCCTATTCAAAACGGTAAGCTGTTGCTCGGGAAGAAACAAAGTATTTTCTTTGTTGAATGTGATGGTGGTCGCAAGCGTGATTTTAATATCGTTATTTATGGAGAGCAATAGAAATTTCTTATTGCTTTTTATTATTTTTTATTCCGGTTTAAGGTCGATGGCCGGAGGCTAAATCAGGATTGATTTGTAATCAAATCAATCTAAAGAAAGGATTAATCATGAATTATTATAACGATTACCCAATCGTGGTGCAGGATTCCGTTTATAATCTCTATGATCGGGCAATTCAGTTCTTACCAAATATTCTAGCCGCAATAATTGTATTATTGCTTGGTTGGATTGTTGGTATGTTTTTGGGCAATTTATTGAAGCGAGCGTTGATATCAATTGGTATCGATGGTTTAGGAGATCAACTTGGTCTGAAACGTCTTTCAGAACGAAGTGGTCGATCCATTCGTGTTTCAGGTATTGTTCAATGGATTGTGAAATGGTTCTTTATCTTAGCTAGCATCATTGCTGCAGCGGATATTATGGGGCTTAGCACAATCACCAATTTCTTCTACAACGATGTAATGGGCTATGCAGGTCATGTAATTATCGCTATGGTGATAATTTTACTTGGTATGCTTGCTGCAAACTTCCTTGGCGATGTAGTGAAGGGGACTGTTAAGGCTGGTGGTTTTGCCACAGCAAATATGTTAGGTTCTCTTACTCGCTGGGCAATTATGATTTTTGCAATCATTGCTGCGTTATCTGAACTTCAAATTGCGCAAACTTTTTTGCAAGACTTGTTCAGAGCTGTAATTGCTATGTTGGCAATTGCCGGTGGTTTGGCCTTTGGTTTGGGTGGAAAAGACCACGCTCGCAAGGTGCTCGACCATGTGGAATCGGGAATGTCTTCCAGAGATTAACTTTAGTTTTCAAAATCTCCTTATCCGAAAGGGTAGGGAGATTTTTTATTTACTCAATGGTATACTTTAGAAATGATAAGAAAATATTGGCCATTTATCATACTAATAATCTTTATAATTATTGGCGTGGTAATTTATAGGCAGGTTCAGGATTATAGAGCAGAGCAACAGCGTCGAATTGTTGCTATGCAGCAAAAAGCTGAGGAGATACAGGTTACTATCATTGAAGGTTGGACAATAGCTCAGATGGGGGCAAAGTTTGAAGAAGCCGAAATGTTTTCAGCAGACGATTTTGTTAGTGCTGCCGAAGCTTATGATTCTACTAAATACCCATTAGTTCAAAAACCACAAGGAACTAGTCTTGAAGGTTATCTTTTTCCCGATACATACCGATTCGCAAAAGGCTCAACGCCCGTACAGGTCATCGATAAAATGTTAGAAAATTTTTCTAGACGGGTGACCAATATAGGAGTTGAATCTGCGGGAAATGATTTTGTAATTCCTTCTTTCGAAAATTTGGAACCCGCTGGTGGTGATGGTATTAGTGGAATGTCTTTATATGATGTAATTACTCTAGCATCAATTATTGAGCGAGAAGGTGGGGGAGGCGGACCAATGCCTCTAGCTGAAGAGCGCGGATTAATTGCCGGCGTTTTCTATAACCGGTTGATGATTGGTCAAGGTCTAGAAAGTGATGCGACAGTAAACTATATCACTGGAAAAAATACTCCTGGTGTAAGTTTGCGTGATACAGAAATTGATTCGCCTTATAATACTTACAAGTTTGCTGGCTTACCGCCTGGTCCAATTGGATCACCATCGCTTGGAAGTATCCAGGCCGCCCTTAAACCAATTAAGTCAGACTTTTACTACTTCTTGCATAAACAACCTTCGGGTGAAGTTGTGTTCAGCAAGACTTTTGCCGATCACATAAGAGCAAGGCAATAATATAAAACCGTCCTTAAGGGGACGGTTTTATAGTTGAGTTGAGAGTATGTCATCCCTAGCAAGCGTTTTTAAGCACTGTCATCCTGAGAGAGCGAAGCAACCGAAGGATCTATGTTGAGATTCTTCACTAAGTCCGCACAAAATCTCTACAAGATTTAGAAGGACTTCGTTCAGAATGACAGAGGAAATGGTTTTGTTAATGTCGGCATTATTAAAATAGATTCAGATAGATAATTCCAAATAGTATTATTACTGTACCAATTAGCTTTTGTGTAATTTCTTGCTTTGTGACTTTCTCTGAAACGATTTGTGGGAATAAGAAAGTGAAGAATAAGCCAAGAACTAGTACATAGAATGGTTGAACACCACCGATAACAGCAATCAAGCTAGCGCTTGGAGCTATAAATAGTGCGTATTGAAATAGTAAATGACCAGATAGATCCACAACATCGTTCAGCAGGAAGAACTTCATTTTTTTCAAACTGGCTTCTTTGATTCCTGAGAGAATCTCTTTTCGCCATTTCGGAACAATTAAGAGAGATACCCCTGATAGGGCAAACCCGATTTCAGTATAAATAAATGCATCTGTAAAAGTTAGGTATTGGAGAGAGTTATGAAAAAATAGAGTATAGAAGCTTAACAGTATGATTGCAGGAATCATCCATAATGCACCTTTTCTATATTTATGAATACTTAACGATAATTTGACTTGAGATAATATTAATGCACCGATAAATACGATCGCAAACGAAATATATTGATGTGTGGTTATACTTTCACCAAACAAAGGTCCTAAGAGTAAAACTACAACCGCGTAAGTTATGTAGAGAGGGATTACATAGGACGCATCTTCTTCTTCTAGTGCATACGAATAGAAGAGATATGAAAATTGCAATGACACTCCTGATAGAATTGCCCACAAAGCAACCACACCAATTTTTTCTAAACCAAAAATTGGAATCGTCAGGAAAATAATCAGGAAGCTTGCAAGTGATCCTAAAAAGATAAACTCGTAAGAGCCTTTAGAAAGCTTGCTAAGCGCATATTTGTCGAAGATGTTTGAAGCAGCCCAGAGTAATGGTGCAAGCAGGGCTAAGGCAATCCACATAAGGTTTATATTAGTTGAGTTGATTTAAATTTAGGATGTCCGTTAAGGAAATCTTTTATAGGGGAAGAGTTTTTTCCTTCTAGCTGAACAGTAATTAGCTTAAGGGTTGTGTTGTCGCCACAAGATACCAGATCATCTTGGGTTGTGCCGACTGGAAATGTAGTCGACTCGTCGTTTACTGCGCATTCAATAATTTTTAGCAGTTTACCATCCCATTCTGTATAAATTCCAGGCCATGGTTGATATGCTCGCCATTTATTATGTATCTGCTTGGCCGTTTCTTTCCAATCAATACGACCGTCGTCTTTAGAAATTATTTTTGTGGGAGTTGCGAGTTCGTGATTTTGTTCTTGTGGAGTGATTACACCTGATTGATATTTTGGGAGTATATCTAAAAGTAAATCAGATGAGGATTCAGCAAGTCTATGCTGTAGAGTAGGGTTAGTGTCATCTGGTAAAATATCTAGCTCCACTGTTCCTAAAATTGGACCATGATCAACTAATTCATCTAATATAAAAATTGTTGAACCAGTTTTAGTTTCGCCATTAAGTAGCGCAAACTGAACCGGAGCTGGTCCACGATATCTTGGAAGCAATGAAAAGTGGACATTGATAGTTTTTAGAGGAGGAATTGATAGAAGTTCAAGAGGCAAAATTTTTCCGTAAGAGACAACAATAAAAATATCTGCGTCAAAATCCCTAAGGGTTTCGATAAATTCAGAATTATTTTTCACTTTCTCAGGCTTGATGGTAGTTAGATTGTTTTCTTCTGCCAGAGTTGCAATTGGGCTCGGTGTGAGAATTTGTTTTCGACCAACAGGTTTATCGGGAGAAGTAATAACTGCAAGCACTTCGTGCTTTTCAATTAGCTTTTGTAAAATTGGTCTGCCAATTTCAGAAGTTCCAAAAAATATTATTTTCACAGACTTAGTTTAATTCTTAGACTTTAAAACTTTTCATTAATTTGCGCAAAACATCAGCTTGCAATCTGCAGTCTGCTAGTGCAGTGTGGCGATTGGTTGGGACATTGAGTTTGAGATGCTTCGCGAGGTCATCTAAGGAGAATCCGGAAAAACGTTTACGATTGGTAAGTAACTTTTTTCTTGCCATGTATACATAGCAGAGTGGCCAAATATCAAACACATGATAATCGAATCTATATGGCATTTTGCATTGTTTGTATGCCAAGCGAAGCATTGCTGTATCCATGATCGTTCCGTAAGGGGAGAGAATCACGTTCGTACCGAAAGTTTTTTCGAACTTTTTTAGAACAGATTTTAATTCTGGGGCTGATTTTAGTTCCTCTCGAGAGATATTATTTACCGCCATTGCTTCAGGATCACGGCGACTCCAGTGTTTAGGTTTAATAAATGAAGAAAAAAACTTCTTTTCTTTTAGTGTCTTTTTGTCGATTAATACAGCTGCCAGCTCTATTAATTCGTGTTTCTGATAATCAACACCCGTTGCTTCTACGTCGATTATTAACAAGTCTTTATTAAACATAATTATCCATTAATGATTTTTCGTAAAATTTGAGCAGTTAGACGAGCTTTATCTAGGCCAGTTTTTGCTGTTGGGAGATTAAAGTGATCCGCTAAAGTGGTAAGCGATGGAATTTTTTTGATACCGATATGCAGGGCATAAATGTAACTGAGCGACCAAACATCGAGGACGTGTTTATCATACTTAAATGGTTGTAGGCTTTTTTTGAAAGCATTACGCAGGAATAACAAACTTGCTGTGGAGTTTGTTGCAAGAAGTGGCTCGAAACCAAATGTATTAATGAAATCCTTAATAGCTTCTGTGATCTTTGGACTCTGTCTCAATTCATCAAAACTTATTCCAAGTTGTTCTGAGTGTTTTTGAATCGTGCCATCTAAGAAACTAACTTTCACAAATGAATTTTGAAAATTTTTCTCAAGCAAACTATCCTTGTCGAGCAATACAGCCGCAATTTGAATAATATGATCACGTTCTGGGTCGGGACCTGTTGTTTCAATATGAAAAACTAATAGATCTTTAATGAGCTTCATAATGAATTATTTGTCCTGATATTTTTTAAGCAATTCTTTTCCAGTAGTGATTTCTTCAAATTTATCAATGATGAGAGTATTTTTTAAATGATCAATTTCATGTTGAATAACGCGCGCTAAAAAAGTGTCATCAGTGATCGTAAATTTTTCACCTTCCACGTTATACGCTTCAATAGTGATTTTTTTTGGACGTTTCACCTTACCAAAAAGACCAGGAGTCGATAGACAACCTTCCTCCATTTCTGTCGTCTCCTTGGAAGTTTTAATTATCACGGGATTGATGATGGGGAATGCTGGTAATCCAGCTTCTTCTAAATAAATAATTGCCAGATTTAAATTCTGACCGATTTGCGGAGCAGCGAGCCCAACACCGTCGGCAGCCTTACATGTAGCAATCATATCTTTGATTAAGCGGAGCATTTTTTTGTCTGCAGGCAGTTCCACATTTACAACTGGTTTGCGCAAAACTTTTACGGGGAGTTTGGAGATTGGTAAAATCATTTGAAATTATTACGAATTACGAATTTAACGAATAGTAGAAACTCACAAATCAAACATTTCGATTTCGTACATCAATTTGATTTGTAATTAGTGGGGTTACTTTTTGGACTCTTCGTTATATTTTTTAATTAAGTAAGCGAATAGTCGCCCTTTGTTATCCACTTTCGGATTTTCTAAAACTTGACCAGCTAATCTTTGCAGTACAGGATGGGGAATAGTACCTGCCATTCGTAAATAGAAACCGAAATGCTTCGGGTCGTTAAGTTTTGCGGCGAGTTCATCGGCCAGTACATGATTGGCAGAGTGAAGCTTAGGGTTTCGTTTGGCCGGAAAACGCTTCTTATCGGTGAGGTTTTTGAGCGAATCCATGAGGGCATTATATCGAAAATTACTAGAAAAATCTACATATTTTGCTATACTGTTGATTATGAAGAATAAATTGTTTGCAGGGATATTATTAGGGGGGTTTTTGCTGGTTGCTGTAATGGAAGGCATGCCTCAACGAGCTGTTGAGTGGATTAAAAGTGATAATCAGTTTGCAGGGTTATTATCCAAGGTTAATTTGCCTGAATCACTACCAGGTCCATTACTTGGACCGCTTGAGGCAGCTCTAAGTGATTTAACCCAAGAAGGTGTGGTCGTAGAGACGAATAAGCAACGCGAACAAAATGGTCTTGTTCCACTTCGTACAAATGAAAAATTGAATTTGGCTGCTAAGGCAAAATTAGATGATATGTTTCGTCAACAGTATTTTGAACATGAATCTCCAGATGGGAAGACTCCAGCCGATGTAATTAAAGCCGCGGGTTATGATTTCTTGGTAGTGGGTGAAAACTTAGCTTTAGGTAATTATCGCAATGATGAAATATTAGTTCAGGCTTGGATGGATAGCCCAGGTCATCGTGCAAATATTTTGGATATTAAATTTAATGAGATTGGCGTTGCGGTTGGTAAAGGGATGTTTGAAGGCAAAGAAGTTTGGATGGCTGTTCAGGAATTCGGTTCACCGTTATCCAACTGTCCAACTCCAGAGCCTAACCTAAAGATTCGCATCGATGGAAATCGAGATAGGATAGCTCGACTTGAAGCAGAATTACAGACTAAAAAGCAACAAGTTGATAGAAATCAATATTCATCGCGGCAGGCATATAATGAAGCTGTACAGGAATATAATGAATTGGCCAACGAACTCAATAGTCTAATTGAATCCACAAAATCTCTGGTCAATTCATATAATAATCAGGTTAGTTCATTTAATGAGTGTTTAGAAAAAAATGTATAAACCAATTACAATTGGTCCGATCAAAATTTCCGCTATTTCCAAAGCGGAATTTTTGGCTGAGGTAAAACGACGAGTCTCTAGTGATGAACAAACTTTTGTCACCACACCTTACTCTGAATTTTTATACGCCGCTTTGAGAAGTGGGGAAGTACGTGACTTATTAGCCAAAGCGGATATTGCTATTGCTGATGGGATTGGAATTTTTTGGGCCGAACGCTTTTTAAGCAAACCTCTTGCAGCGAAATCTCACTATGGAAAAATCGTTGAAGCATGGTTTGGTGCGATTATAACTGGCGCACGAATTTTATTAACTCCAAGTTACTTATACCAAAATATCCCCGAAAAAATTGTGGGAGCAGAGGTGTTTTTTGATTTATGCGCACTTGCCGAGAAAGAAAACTTCTCAGTCTTTCTATTAAATGACTGGAGTGATTCTGCTCAGAAAACAGCCGAGTTACTAAAGATAAAATATCCAAAACTCAAAATTGCTGGTGTCTCAAATAAAAAAATTGACGATCAGAGTGTTAAAGTAGATATCGCAGAAGTTTCGCCTGATATGCTATTTGTTGGCTACGGTAATATTAAACAAGAGCGTTGGATAGCAGAGCACTTAAAAGATTTGCCTGTGAAAATGGCTATGGGTGTTGGAGGTACTTTTGATTATGCAGCAGGTAATAAGCTTCGTCCGCCAAAGTTTGTACGAAGGATTGGGCTCGAATGGTTGTTTCGATTATTCACTCAGCCGCGTCGGGTCCCACGAATTTATCGAGCGACAATCGGATTGATAGTTTCACTCATTCGTTACAAAGTGTTTAAATCGTATCCGTTTCGTTCGAACGCTGTAGCTGTTGTAGTGAATGAAGATAATAAAATTTTGTTGTTTAAACGAATTGTCGCGCCACCAAAGAATGGCCAAAGCCGAGTATTCTTAGATAATTATTGGCAGTTCCCTCAAGGCGGAATTGACGAAGGTGAAGAGTTGCTTTCTGCAGCTGCAAGAGAACTTGAAGAAGAAACTGGAATCACTTCCGTAAAGCCACTGTTAACTTCTAACTTTTTAAATTCTTATGAATGGCTGCATGGTAATCGACCTGTTGTCTTTAATCAACGACCTTACAATGGACAAACTCAACAAACCGTACTGTTTAGATTCTTTGGTGATAATTCCGAGATAGTAGTAGATGGTCGTGAGTTTGAAGAATATGAATGGCTTTCAGTTAAAGATGTGCTGCAGCGAATTGCACCCGAACGTAAGCATCACGCCGAAAACGTTTTAAAAGAGCTGTCTGAATACCTTAAAAAATCCGCATAGTCACTTTGTTATCCTGAACGTACAGAAGAATTCCGGTCGAAGCACAGTATCCCCGACGAAGGCCGGGGTCTCAACCACAGATCCCGGATAGCCCTTTGGGCTTCCGGGAATGCTTACCTTGAAACACTT
This sequence comes from Patescibacteria group bacterium UBA926, assembly GCA_002293685.1. Lineage (GTDB taxonomy): Bacteria > Patescibacteriota > Doudnabacteria > UBA920 > UBA920 > UBA920. The sequence goes on along the minus strand of DBDS01000006.1, from coordinate 217,832 downwards.
CAGCCGTCCAGGAATACTTTTTAGGAATGACAAAAATTCCTTGAAAAATCCGCATAAATATAGTATATTTTAGTTATGAATAATCCATCACAACAAGTCCGCACACGCTTTGCTCCTAGCCCCACAGGTGAGGTGCATATTGGAAGTATTCGCACAGCGCTGTTTTCATATTTATTTGCTAAGCATAACGGGGGAGTGAGTGTCCTTCGAGTTGAAGACACGGATCAATCTAGAAAAGTCGAAGGAGCAATAGAAAATATGATTTCAGTGATGAGTAAAGTTGGGATTGAATTCGATGAAGGCGTTGTTCTAAAAGACGGAGAAGTTGCACAAGCGGGGGAGTTTGGTCCGTATATTCAATCACAAAGATTAAATTTATACCACACTCAAGTCAAAGAACTCATTGCACAGAAAAAGGCTTATTATTGTTTCTGTAGTGCAGAACGTTTAGCCGAATTACGCACAGAACAAACTGCGCTAAAGAAGCCACCTATGTATGATAAGCTCTGTCGAAAGTTATCTGATGAAGACATCGAAGCAAAATTAAATGAATTTGAATCTGTAGGAAAACAACCTGTCGTCCGCCAAGTGATTCCTGAAGAAGGTAAAACAGTTGTGAAGGATTTAGTTTATGGCGAGATTAGTTACGATCATGAATTACTTGACGACCAGGTTCTTCTTAAAAGTGATGGTTTCCCAACTTATCATTTGGCAGTTGTGGTGGATGATCACTTTATGGAAATTTCTCATGTCATTCGCGGAGAGGAATGGATACCTTCAACACCAAAACATATCTTGTTGTTTCAAGCTTTTGGATGGGAAGCACCAAACTTCGCACATTTACCACTGATTTTAAACCCTGATAAAACTAAATTATCAAAACGACAGGGTGATGTGACTGTTGAAGATTTTTTGGCAAAAGGTTATTTACCGGAAGCGCTACTAAACTTTGTTGCTTTACTTGGCTGGAATCCCAAAACTGAGCAAGAAATATTTACCAAAGAAGAGCTTATTCAACAATTTGATTTAGAAAAAGTTAACAAGTCTGGCGCTGTGTTTGATATTGAAAAATTGAATTGGATGAACGGGATGTATTTGCGTGAGTTAGACAATGAAAATCTTTTGAATCTTGTATCACCATTCTTAGAACAAGGCGGAGTAAAAATTGCCGACTATCCTAACGAGTTTTTGTTAGCAGTAATTGAGATTGAAAAAGAGCGTTTGAAAGTTTTGTCACAAATTGTTGAACATGCCAGTTTTTATTTTTCACAACCAGAGTATGATGCATCAATCTTGGTTTGGAAAAAAGCAGATAGTGCAGATGCTAAACAAAAGCTTTCAGCTGTGATTGAATTTCTTAACACTCTCTCCGAAACCGATTTTCAGACAACTATAGTCGAAGAAAAACTCAAAGCATGGATTGCTGAAAATCAGTATGATACAGGCTCTGTGCTTTGGCCACTTCGCGTGTCATTATCAGGTTTGGAAAGAAGCCCAAGCCCGTTTGAACTTATCTCTGCTTTGTACAAAAATGGGGGGTTGAGCAATGTTATTTCTCGAATTCAAACCGCTATTGATAAGCTTAGCTAAAGAATTCCTGGAAATCCGAACGCAGTGAGGATTGTCCGGGATCTACGACGGCATAGTTTGTAAGTAATCCCTGGTGGGGCCTCGGGATCTAGACCCCGGATAGCCCTTCGGGCTTCTGGGGATACTTTTAACTCATTCTCGCTCCGTACGCCCAAAATCTAAACGAGATTTTGGTGGACTTCGCTCGGTCCGAGAATTACATTTCATATAAGAAAAAGCCCTCATATTTTTGAGGGCTTTTTTCTCAAAAAATAGCGAAATTTTATGGTATAATTAGGTAGATGGATAAACCTTTATTTGAAACAAACATTATCAAACGAATTGTTATTATATCCGCTGTTTTTGCGGGTCTTTTAGCTGTCTTAGGACTAGCTGTTTTTTATTTTTTCAATACTCAATCTACAAGCATTGTTCAAGCTCAAAATAACGACCGCGCTCGTTTAGATTTAAGATTGCAACAGATTCAAAGCCAGATTAATTCTTATCAAACTCAAATCAGTCAGACTCGAAACCAAGCCGCCAGCTTGCAGAACGAAATGAAGATTTATGATAATCAAATTCGTTCATTGGAATTGCAAATTGAAGCAAATGATACTCAGCGTGAAGATACCTCTCTTCAAATCAATGAGTTAGAAATTCAGATTGAACGTCGTGAAAAAGAAATCGATGAAAACCGAAAAATTTTAGCGCAGCTGATTGTTCAAATGTCTAAGTTAGAAAATAATACTTTTCTTCAAATCAGTTTGGGAACGGACGACTTTTCAAGTTTCTTAGACCAAATTCAATACGTCCGCAGTGTTAATGATCAGGTTTATACATTAATGTCTCGAATTAAGGAGATTAAGGAAAAGTTAGTTATTCAACAACAGGACTTAAAAGTTTCACTTGCTAAATTAGAGTCACTTAAGGAAGAGTTGAGTATCACTCAAACAAGTTTAGAGTCAGAGCGTCAGAATAAAGAACGCTTATTAGCGGAAACTAAAGGAGTCGAAGGAAATTATCAGCGGTTATTGTCTGCGAGCCGTAATGAGCAAAATAAAATCATGGAAGAAATTGATTCGCTCGATGCAGCTGCTCGCGCAAAAGCTGGTAATACTACAATTTCGGTTAATAAAGGTGTGATGGGATGGCCAATGGATGGTGTATTAACGCAAGGTTATGGTAACACTGGTTTTCGAGCGCTTGGTTATAATTTCCACAACGGTATCGATATAGCCGCCCCTGCGGGAAAACCGATTTATGCAGCAGCAGATGGAACTGTGGCAAAGTGTGATACAGGTGAAGCGGCTTACGGAAATTGGTGTACGATTCGTCATAACATTAAATCTAGTTCTGGAGCAGATAGATGTGTAATAACGTTGTATGCTCATATGCGAACCATCAAAGTTGCCGGTGGTCAAAGTGTGAAGCGTGGCGACTTAGTTGGTTACGAGGGTAACACCGGAAACACAACTCGCTTGCTTTATGGACCAGAACGTGGTTACCATCTTCACTTCACGGTATTTGATTGTAACGGTTATTCTGTAACCCCAGGTCAGCATTCGGCTGTTTATGGACCGTATTCTGTACCATCTGGAGTAACATATAATCCGATGAACTTCTTGAGTAGGTAATGCAGCACTTCCTCGTTCGACCAACAAAATACTGTGCCGAAATTCTGCAAATGAAATCAAAAACAAAATGTACTCAATAATTCTAAAAGCCCGTGCTTTATTCTTAACTGCAGTATTTCTCACAATAGCAGCGGGTTTTTTAGCGCCAATGGCGTTGGCAGATAATCACGGACCATTGCAACCAACAGATGCACCAACTGCTTTGCCAACATATTCCGGTGTTGATGAAAGCATAGAAGCATTTTTGTGTACCCCAAAAGGGCAGGGGACAGATCTCCTAGATTGTGTCGGTAGATTATATCGATTCGGAATCTCAGCCGGGGCTATCGCGTTAATTTTCTTTTTAGTTTTAGCAGGATATTTGTATATTACAAGTGGGGAAGCGGGGAAGGGGAAGGCGAAAAATATTTTGCTTTCTGCTGTGACTGGAATGGGAATCTTGCTTGGAAGTTTTGTGTTGCTGAACTTTATAAACCCAACGCTCACTCAAATTCGACCAATTCAACCGCCGATTTTTAGCACGCAGGATTTACCGAGCTGTGAAGCCATTGGCTTTAGTGCAAGGTGTATTATTTCGACTGGACCAAGTGCGGGGCAAGTGAGTACAGGAAATGTGAATGTAGCTTCTGGACAAATGATTCAGGGTAATGGTGTTAGTTGTAGTTTAGGAGATGACAAGTTGGCAAGCACTAGAGCGAAGTGCGCAATAGAGTCCAGATATCAGGCAGCAATCAGCGCTGCTTCACAACGATATGGTGTGGACCAGGCTTTGATTAAAGCCATAATTCAAAAAGAAAGTGGTTGGAGAGAAGTAATTACCAGCTGGACTGGGTGTTGTCATGGTTTGATGCAGATTAAGACGGAGACAGCTAGGTCAATTGGATGCCAATCTGGCTGGCAAACTGACGGGGTGAAAAATATTGATTGCGGTACAAAATATTTAGCGACTCTACTACGAAATACAGCTGTGAATTCTTCCACGAAATACGTTATCTCAGCATACAATGCTGGACCTGGTAGAAAGAGCCAGGGTCCGAGTTCGATTTGTTCGGGTCTCAGAGTGTGGGAATGCCCTTTTACTAATAGTTCTAAGACTGTATGCTCAACCAATATTAATGGTTACATGCAGACTCGTAACTATGTTGTGACTGTCTCGCGTTGGTATAATGAATTTAAGGCTTGTCCATCATCATGATCATAGAAAAAAAATATATTCTAATAGGAGCGATAATTCTGAGTCTTTCAGTTGTGTTGATATTGGTTTATTTGTTTTTTAGAAGTACCTCCACCGTAGGGTCACTTCAGGTTGCAAATTTTGAAGGTGCAGATGTGAAGGAGCAAAGTGATTCTGGAATCGTATGGAATACTTCATCTGGACCAGTTAGAATAAATAATATTTTCGAGAATATAATTCGTCAAGATGAAGAGGTTATGGTATTGCACTCAGCAACAGAATTTTCAATTTCATATGTAATACAGGGTGATTTTATTGAGGTTATTTTATTGTCACAGCCGTATTCTGGATCTAGAGCTAAAGCTGAACAGGTTTTGGGGAATCTTTTAGGAGCAGGCTCGGAAATTTGTAAACTTCCTATTGAGGTCTATACACAAACGGAAATAGCTGATGAATTTAGGCCTGGTGGTGAGATTAATTATGGTTTAAGTACCTGTCCAGGCGCAGTAAATATTGGAGATTTATGACGGAACAGAATGAATTAGAAGCTGAAGCTGGAAATCAGGCTAAAAAACAGCAGAACTTAATGCCCTGGATAGTCACTATTTTAATCGCAGCCTGGTTAATCGGCATGGCTATCTTGGGCGCTGGCTGGTTAATAGCTAATGAAATATCTAAACAAGGTACTCAGTTTGCTGGCTCAGGTTTGCAAGAGCAGGGGATTAATTCACCGATCGATATTCAAATTCCAGAAAGTGTACCGAGGCTTGGAAGTGATGATGCGAAAGTAACGGTAATAGAATTTGCTGACTATCAATGTCCATATTGCGCGCAGTGGCACTTTGATATTTTTTCTAAATTGAAATCTGAATACATTGACACCGGGAAAATTAAGTTTGCGTTTTGGGACTTCGCTTTCTTGGGCGAAGAGTCTTTCAAGGCAGCTGAAGCTGCGATGTGCTCCAGCGCGCAAGGAAAATTTTGGGAGTACCATGACGCTTTGTTTGTAGCCCAAGCTTCTGAAACTGATAATCCCTTGAGTGACACATCTTTAAAACAGATTGCTCAAAATACTGGACTTAATGCGACCTCTTTTTCTGAATGCTTTGATGCTAGGATAAATAAACCAATTGTAGAAGACTTGACTAATCAAGGAGTGAATTACGGAGTTGGCTCGACACCTACAGTATTTATAAATGGTCTTAAGTTTGAAGGCGTACTCCCGTGGGAAACTTACCAGCAAGTTATTGAAACTGAATTAGCTAAATGAAGTTTATAAAGATACTGGTTATAATCGGATTTGTCTTGGTTGCGCTCAACCCTGTTTTTGTATTTGCACAAGAGACAAATGCACTGCCAACTTATAGTGGCGTTGATTCGAGTTTGAAAGATTATTTGTGCACACCGAGTGAACCGGCTGATGGAAAAGATTTAGAGCGATGTATAAATCGACTTTACCGATTTAGTTTAAGTGCCGGTGCGTTGGTCTTGGTTTTCTTCTTGGTCTTGGCTGGTTATTTATATATTACAAGCGGGGAGACTGGCAAAGGAAAAGCCAAATCAATTTTGATGAACTCTTTAGTTGGTATTGCGATACTGGGCGGAAGCTATATGTTATTGTACTTTATTAATCCGTCGCTCGTCGCTTTTAAACCGATCCAGCCACCGATTTTTGACGCAGAACCCATCCCAGGTTGTGAAGAGGTGGGTTTTGGTTCTGGTTGTTTAGCAGGTGATTTCTATGATAGCGCTGATATGCCTAGTAGTAGTGGTTGTAAAAGTACCTTTGCTTCTGAGTCAGAAGCCCGTGCCAACATGGTAACTTTTTCTGTACCTGCTTGGAAACTTTCTGGTAATACAAAATCTCCAACACAGTATAATGTAACAGTTCAGCGATGTCTGGAGCAGAAAGTAAAAGCTGTGTTTCAGCAAATTTATGATAGTCCAGAAAAGCCACCAATTAATGATCTGGGAAGTTTTACTTGGAGACAAGCAGTGGGTAGCTCTAAGTTATCAACTCATTCATTCGGATTAACCTTTGATATTAACTGGAAACAAAATTATTATATAAAAGGAAATAAACGAGTTGGTGACTATTGGAGACCTTGCCCGTCTACGGGGTGTGATCTATTATCTTTACCCATTAATGGTACAGTTGTTAGAACTTTTAAAGCTGCAGGCTTTGGTTGGGGTGGAGAGTGGAGAAGCTTGAAAGATTATATGCACTTTTCATGTCATCCTAAAGAGCAAGGAAAATGTTTTTAGTTTAAGAGGGGAGAAAGTGTCGTGAAAATTCAAAACCGCCTTGGGCGGTTTTTTTGATTTGCGAATCCCCTACCTATAAGGAGGGGAGAGCACTACCTTAGAATATTTATAAGTTGAGTTTAAGTCCATGCATCAGGAATTTATTTCCTGATGCATAGACGGTGGAAGTGATAGTCATGAAATTGAGCGGCGCGATGATTGTCATATTTTGCGACAAAAAATTTGTCGCAAAATATGACGGATGTTCTACGACATGCATGTGCATGTCGTAGAACATACATTGTGCGACACGGTGTTAATCTCAAAACACATGCTCCCCTATGTATATTGTTCAATGTCCGTAGTATGATTTGAATTTTGCGTTATTCTCTATCTCTTTTCATTATATTGCCCTGACCTACATATAATTCTACTTCTGATTATTATACACTCTCCACTTAAGGATACTTGTTATTTGATTGACGGTCGTCATATAAAAAAAGTAGCAAAGAATCAATTTAGATCTTTACTACGTAGGTTAAGGTACCTTAGTACCTTTTACAGGGTTTGCATCCTCGTCATAATGATGAGTAAGTTTAGGGCCTAAGATGCGTCCATGTTGGTCGATCCTCGTACCGATTAAGCCTACCAGCATAACTTCTGTTTCGACTTCAGTTAGATCGGGATAAATTTCATGAATTCTTTGCCTTAGTTGTTCAGGGGTTTCGCCTGGTTTTCTTTGCATTAATTTTTACCTCCTGTAAAGTGTTTAGATTTCTTGTTTTGTTTTTTTCAGCATGTCGACCGTCTTAGATAAAACGGTGGTTAACTTCGAAAGGTTTGCTTTGGTTACATCATAACCTAAACTGAGTCTAATTGTCGACTTGGCCAATACAGGTTCAACTCCCATCGCTAATAGCACGTGTGAAGGATCTTCTGAACCTGTTGTGCATGCACTCCCAGTTGCCACAGCAAATCCAGCTGCGTCTAAATACAGCATCAGTGATTCGCCTTCAGTATTCTTAACCGAAAAGTTGATTGTGCCCGGTAACTTAAGGAGTCCAAAATTAAATTCGTCTTGAATAAGTTTAGAATTCTTTGGACCGTTTATGGTGACTCCAGAAATTTTCTTAAGATTGGTTTCTAAAAAAGTTTGCAGGCTGTGCAAAGTTTTTACATTCTTCAAACGATTTTTTTGCGCAAGTTGAAGAGCAGTCGCGAAGCCGATAATCGCCGGAGTATTCTCTGTTCCGCTTCGTAGTCCCCGCTCTTGTCCCCCACCATAAATCAATGGTTCAATCTTAGTTCCAGTTCGAACAAAAAGAATTCCCGCACCTTTCGGTCCGTTAATCTTGCTTCCGTTGAGAGTGAGTAAATCAACTTTCAGTTTCTGAACATCTAATTCTAGATTGCCTCCAGCCTGACACGCATCAGTGTGAAAAACCACATTAGATAACTTCTTTAATCTGCGGTTACGGTTCACTCCAGCTATTACACTGCCAAGTTGTACAAGAGGTTGGATGGTACCAACTTCATTATTGGCATACATAACTGACACTAACGCAGTGTCTGGTTTGATTAGTTTTGATAAATCTTTCGGGTTCACGAATCCAAGTTTATCTACCTGAAGGAAATCAATTTTCCAACCATCGGCTTCTAAAGCTTTTACAGATTCTAAAACCGCTTCGTGTTCGATTTTGGAAACAATAATTCGACCAGGCTTCTTGTGCTGCTTTAGATAGGCCTTGGCGACACCAAAAATTGCTAGATTGATACTCTCTGTTCCCCCGCCGGTAAAAATTATTTCTGAAGGTCGGCTATTCAACACTCCCGCGACCTGTTCTCTTGCGCCATCAATCGCCTGTCTAGAAGAAACTCCAAGTTCGTGTAAACTGCTAGGATTGCCAAAATATCCCTTTAGGTAGGGCTTCATAGCGTCTAAAACGGCCTTAGCAGGTTTCGTTGAGGCTGCGTTGTCTAAGTAGATCTTTGATTTCATATTGCACTTAGTTTATCATTCAATTGACAATTATGCAATATTATGATATAATTTGCATCTCAAGTAATTGAGGAAATTCCTAGTGTATTCTAGGTCGCCTGCTTTGACAGGTCAGAGTGTACCAACACTTAACACGAGGCAAAAATCCGATATTGGAGGAGAATATGGGTTGGTTTAAAAAGTATGCTGAGGTTGAGATTACCCATGGGGGTAATCTTCGCGAATTGGAATTGTGTTTATTTGATACATTACCTGACGGTAAGCGTAGACTGTTTCCCTTAACCCTAAGGAATGACACTGATCATTCAAAGAAGATTAAGCTGACGATTGTGGTCGAAGAGGTCTGTCGTTATGGACGGACAAGTTACTTCGTCAAGGGAAAGGTTGCTAGCACTCAAGAGAACTTTGACGCTCTTCTGAGATTGAATCCCAACATCGATGTTCGCTGGACCGAGATTTGGGCTAAATATAGCCCAGGAAATAGGAAGGGGCGCGGACGAGTTATGTGTGAATGCTAAGTGAAACTTCTGTATTTACCGCTGCCAATTTATTGGTAGCGGTCTTTTTTTATCGACTTGATTTAGTGTATCCAGCTGCCTGCGCTTCGGCTTCGGTTTCAAAGCAAACTTGCGGGTTGGTTCGATCATAGAACGCACCACCTGGTAAATGGTACAACCTGCTTTTACTTCCTTTGATATTACATTCTGTGTTTGGTGTTGGCTGCGTGGTATTAGTCGGCGCAGTAGGTTTTGGAGCTTTCACATTCTCCGTGGTATAATTAGGCAAAGCTACTTGCACCGATTGCTTCGGCCAGTACGTATGACCGCTGTACAATCCGGCGCCAAAACTTCCAAGTTGAACTAAACAAACTAAAGCTAGAATCTTTAATTTTGGTTTGTGTGTTTCCATAAGTTTATTCATACAATTTTTTGAGGGTTAATTATTAATGAATGCCTCCGTTAGGTGGCGAATACCGGCCTTCCACGACTCGCCACCGGCGAGACGGGGTCAAGTCCGGCACTATAAACATGACATATCGATACGCATTTGTGTTAGGTCGAGTTTACACGCTCTCTTTAGCCGAGCTGTTTTTTTATTTTCAAAATCACGGTTGGACAGTGAAGATAGTCGATATCTCGCACGAGGTATTAATCGTCGAAACCGATGAGCAACTCGAAGTTCAAAAGATTCAACGGGAGCTGGGCGGAGTCGTTAAGATTCTTAAAGTCTTAGACGAGGTAAAGAAAAAAGAAACTGATTATATTAATTTTGCCCTGCAGAATTATTTTAAGCCTAGTAAACTGAAGCGTGACTTTTTACACAACCTCAAAGGGAAGATTCAATTCGGGATTAGCGTTTATTTACTCGACCCAGAATTGAGTGCTTTCGGTGAACCGAAACGTTTGGGTATGTTTATTAAGCGCGCTATGCAAGAAGCTGGCGCCAGTATTCGATTGGTCCTTCCTCAGTTCAATAGCTTGACCCTTGCTTCGGTTGTCGTCACTCATAACAACTTACTCACTAAAGGAGCAGAGATTTGTGTACTCGCCTCTCCGACTAAGTTATATGTTGCCAAAACATTATCGGTTCAAGATTTTGAAGATTACGGCCGTCGTGATTATCAGCGTCCTGTCCGTGACGATAAGCAAGGCATGATTCCGCCAAAGGTTGCTCAAATGATGGTTAACTTTGCTGGAGCGAAGCCTAACGAAATCCTCCTCGACCCATTTTGTGGTATCGGCACGATTATTCAAGAAGGAGTTCTTCAAGGTTATAAAATGCTCGGTACAGATATCAACCCAGTTGCAATCGCTGGCAGCGAAAAGAACTTGGAATGGTTCCGAAACCGTTATAAAATTTCTAAGGGCAAGTATCATGTCGAGACTTCCGATGTCGCAGAAGTTTCTAAAGTTATCGAGCATCTCAAACAAGTCGGAGCTTTTCCACAGGTTTCAGGAATTGTCACAGAAGGATATCTTGGTCCGATCTATGGCGAATTCCCCTCCCCTGCCGAAATTAAGGCAAACTTCGAGCAGCTAACACAATTATATACAAAGGCCTTTCAAGACTACGTAAAGTTTTTATCAAAAGGGGCTAAAGTTGTAATGTGCCTCCCTGCTTACAAGAAGGGTGACAGCTATATTCAGCTGGAAAACCTTGACTTTATTAAGGATATCGGCTATAATTTGGTAGATTTGATCCCAAACAATCTGGCCGAAAGTCTGCCGTTTTTAAAGCTCACGGATCGAGCGACGGCAATATACGATCGGAAGGACCAGATCGTCGCCAGGGAGATTATCATTTTTGAAAAGTTGTAATGCTTCCTCGGTCGCTGTACTACTGTCCGGAACAAGTCCGGACTTCCGTACAGCTTTGGGCGACTTCTTTGTCACCAGCTCCGCTACTCGCTCTGCGTACCTATAAGTACGCTTCGCTCGTTGCTCACTGGCTCCTCGAATTCGCCGCAACCGAGAAACCATTATCTTTTAGGCAACTCACTAATTGAACAGTTTTCTGCTAGTCCAATTATCGAGTCGCTCATTTAATATAGATAATTAACTTTGTGTGAAGAACGGCAGATTGAGTTCTGTGCAATCTACATGCGGAGATATACGATAAGGCTATGGCTCATAAGAAAGCTGGAGGCTCAACCGCCCTGGGGCGCGACTCCGTATCAAAACGACTTGGTGTAAAAATCTTTGGTGACCAACGTGTCCAAAAAGGTGAAATCATCGTTCGTCAACATGGTAATAAATTCCATGCTGGAAAAAATGTTAAAACCGCTGGCGACTCTACTCTCTACTCTTTAATCGATGGAGTTGTAAAGTTCCAGAATAAATTGGTTCGAAAGTTTCATGGCAACCTACGTAGCACTCGTGTAGTAAGTGTAGAGCCTGTAACTGCAAAAGTAGAATCAAAAGCTCCTGCTAAAGTAGCAGCTTAACCACAAATAAAAAGACCGCCTCGATTTATCGGGCGGTTTTTTGATATTTATTTTCTTTTTATAACTGCACGGACAAATTCTGTGAATAAAGGATGCGGTTCTAGGGGTCGAGATTTAAATTCTGGATGAAATTGGGTTGCGATGAAAAACGGATGATCTTTCAGCTCGATGATTTCAACAAGTTGACCATCTGGGGTAGCCCCAGAAATTACTAGTCCTGCGTTTTCTAACTTTTCTCGATACTCATTATTAAATTCGTAACGATGACGATGACGTTCGGAAATTTTGGCAGCACCTTTAGCTTTGAGCCAACCGCCGCGCAAGTAAGCTTTTTCTGCCTTGGTTCCGCGTGTGACTAAACAATCCCACGCACCAAGTCTCATCGTAGCGCCGTATTCTCGGTTAAGAAGCATCTTCTCTTGATCGGGCATAATGTGAATAATTGGATGACGAGCTTCTTTCTCTACTTCCGTTGTATGAGCTGTTCGTAATCGACAAACATTGCGTGCGAATTCGATAGTTGCTAATTGCATTCCATAACACAATCCCAAATAAGGGATTTTTTGTTTGCGCGCGTATTCAATTGCTGAGATAATTCCTTCCACTCCCCGACTACCGAAACCACCCGGCACACAAATTCCGTCGTAACCGGACAAAATCTTTTTAGCACCCTGTTTCTCGATGGTCGCACTTGAAACCCATTCAAGATTTACTTTGGCGTTATTTGCCCAGCCGCCATGCTTTAATGCTTCAATCACAGAAACATAGACATCAGAAAGTTTGTGGTCACCGGTTTCAAAATACTTACCAACAACGGCAATGTTAATCACTTTATCTGAGTTTTCAATTCGAGTAATCTTTTCAGCGAACTTTTTCCAGTTCTTTAAATCACGCTTTTTTGAAGGCAGTTCGAAATGCCTGAGTAATTGATCGGTTAATCCTTCTTTATCAAAGTTGGCCGGTACACGGTAAATGCTATCAACATTTGGTGCAGAAATAATGTTTTCCACAGGAATGTTAGTTGTCCAGGCAAGTGTTTGCTTGCGACGGTCGTCGAGCTTAGTTTCGGCTCGGGCAATCAAAAAATCGGGTTGAATTCCAGAAGAAATCAATTGCTTCACAGAATTTTGGACAGGCTTCGATTTCATTTCACCTATGCTAGGCGGAGTTGGTAAATAACCAACATGAACGTGAGCGGTGTCGCGGCCATGACGGTACTTCATGATTCGATTCGCTTCGATAAACAAAATATTCTGATATTCCCCAACCGTACCACCAATTTCACAGATTACAAAGTCAGCTTTGCGAGCTTTCGCTGCTTGCTCTAATCGATTGATTATTTCTTCTGGCACATGAAGTGCAACCTCCACATCTTCGCCGTCGTATTCAAAATTACGTTCCTTTTGAATGATTGTTTGATACAGCTGACCGTTAGTGACGTAGTTTGCTTTAGATAAATCGGTGTTTAGAAAACGTTCGTAATTTCCTAAGTCTTGATCGGTTTCCATTCCATCGTCGGTGACAAAAACTTCGCCGTGCTCTTGGGGTCGAATTGTGCCGGCATCGACGTTCAGGTAGGCATCGCATTTTACAGGTGCAACAATGTAGCCGCGGGATTGAAGAAGTGCAGCGATTGTCGAGGTTGTCACACCCTTCCCTACTCCGGAGATGACACCTCCGGAAACGAAAATAAATTTAGTGTGAAGTTTTTTAGCTTTACGTGTTTTAATGTGGTATGACATTACAGACTTTCTATATTAATTTTGGTTTGGGCAGATAATCCCGAATGCAGTTTAACGACAATTGTATGTTGGCCGAGTTGCTTGATAGCGTGATGTGCTGTGATTTGTTTCTTCTCTAAAGAAATTTTGGTCTTCTGGAAGATGGCTCGAATAATATCTTTTTCATTCACACCGCTAAAAATTTGTCCCTTGTCTCCTGTTTTAACTTTGATAGTAAAGGTTCTAGTCTCTAATTCCTTTTTGTATCGTTCGGCCTGCTCTCGCTCCTTAATTTGTTTAGCTGTTTTTTCACGCTGCTCACTAGCAAGTTTGGTTTGAGCTTCCACTGTTGCAGCTTTCGCCAATCCTTGTTTGATTAGAAAATTGGTGGCGTAGCCGGCACTAACTTCTTTCACTTCGCCTCTTCTACCAATTTTCGGCACATCTTTTATTAGAATGACTTTCATAAATAATGGATCCCGGCTAGCCCGCGCTTCGCTTGTGGCTGCCGGGATGACAGATTAAAAAATAAAAACCCTCATCATGAGAGTTTTGGCTCTTTCTAATTATATACCACTGGTTCTATTCTGCAAGTGGATAATTGGCTTAAATGCGAAGATATTTGCGCATAGCTAATAAGCTGGAAATAGCGCTTAAGATAAAGGCGATTATTAGCTGAACTACGATCACACCCAAGAATATCTTAATATCTCCAGAGAAAATATTAGCTCCCGGAGTTAGATAATTGCTGATTTTTGGAAGCATTTGGAAGTAAATTGGCAAGATTAAGGCACTAGTTATAATGGCTGCAATTACGCTATATGTTAAAGCTTCTACTAAGAACGGACCACGGATGTACCAATTGGTCGCACCAACCAGACGCATGATTTCAACCTCTTCCCTGCGATTATAAATGGTAAGCGCAATAGTATTGAAAATCACCAAAATTGCAATCAAACAGAATACAACCATGAGGATTAGCCCAAAAGTGATAATGAAAGTTAGAAGTGAATTTAATCTTTCAATAATTATGCGGTTATCTTCAAAGTTGATTTCTTGAATTAAATCTCGGTAACTGCTTTCTTCTAACATATTAGCGATTGCTGGATAGTCTTCTAGATTGTTGGCTTTGATTTGTAATGTAGAAGGAAATGGATTGTCTGTAAGTTCGTTGAGCGAATCAATGATTAGTTGGTCGTCTCGATTATTCTCCTCAAAGTTTTGTCTTGCTTCTGCGCTAGAGACATAATTTACACTTGCAATTCTTGAATCTCCCTGAAGTTCATCACGAATAACTAAAATTCGCGCTTCTGAAACATCACTTTTGAAGTAAGTACTAATATCTACTCGTTCTTGAATTGATTGAACACTGTAACTAGTAATTATAAATAGCAACGTCATCACAGAGAGAATAATCAATGTGATGGTCATGATCAAAGTTGAAGCTGCTGCCAACCAAATGTTTCGGCGCAGGTTCATTACTCCGCTTTTTATAATTCGTAGCAGTGAGATGAAAAATTTCATGGTTTATAATTTGTACTTACCTTTTTCTTGTTCCATTGTAATCTGTCCGCCTTCAATTGTGATTACGCGTTTCTTGATTTTGTTTACTAGGTCGGAGGCGTGAGTTGCGAGAAGTACTGTTGTTCCTAGTTCGTTGATTTTAAGTAGTAAGTCGATTACTTCGGCTGCGTTGATTTCGTCTAAGTTGCCGGTAGGTTCATCTGCCAAAAGCAAAACCGGCCGATGAGCCAAACTACGCGCAATGGCAACACGCTGTTTTTCTCCACCGCTCATTTCATGTGGGAAGTTGTGAGTTTTGTGAGTTAGGCCTACAAGTTCTAGAATGCGCGGTACATCTTTGTTGATTTGTTCTTTGGTGTGACCAGATACTTCCATCGCGAAAGCAACGTTTTCAAACGCGGTTCGTTTAGGTAAAAGTTTAATATCTTGAAAGACAACTCCAATTTTGCGTCGTAAGTATGGCAAATCCGATTTACGGATTTTAGTCATATCGATATCGTCGATAAGGATGCTTCCGTCGTCCAGTTGTTCTTCACCAACCAAAAGCTTGAGCATCGTGGACTTCCCTGCCCCGCTCATGCCTACTAACGAAATAAACTCTCCCTGCTTAACATGGAGGTTTATATTGTTGAGTGCCTTATGGTTGTTATAGTATTTGGTAACTTTTTTGAATTCAATCATGCTAAATAATTATACCACATATCTTATGATTTTAGGGGTTGCCAAGTTCTTAAAAATGTTGTATAATACAGAAAATCAAAAAGCAGATGAATCTGCAACCGCGCCGGCGGCTCCCGGTTACAAAGTTAGAGGAGGAACTAACAAAATGATTAAAGGTACGCGTGTTTGCGCCTTTGTGGGAAGTGGCATCGACTATCCAGGAGAAGAAATTCTGGAGGAGAGATTACGAAACCACTTTGGCTTTCAAAACGTTCGAAGCTTCAGTTCCCCACAGAAGGCATATGAGTTCTTCACCAATCAAGGTGAATCAACGCTCGTGTTGTCTCATGTGGTGTGTGTTCTGAACGAGTCGTGGATTCCGGAAATCGGAACCGTGTTCGCATACACAACATTTGCGGAGAAGGTACTTGTTCCGTTCTCACGGCGAATCGAGTTTCAACATGATTTTGGGGAGCATGACGATTTACTTTACTTGGAGGATCTTTTGAAACCTGAGACCCAAAGGCTGTGGTTCGAAATTTTCGGCCGGCCAGATAAAAGGGTTATTGACCCGGAGCTGCTCGTGTTTCTTGAGAACCAACGTGGCCACAGTCACCGCTAGGTGATCGCCCCGCACTTCAATTAAATTGGAGTGCGGATTTATTTTATCTGACTCTCTAAATATTTTTCTACAAACGCATCTAGGTTGCCATCCAAAACACTATCCGGATCAGTTTCTTCATACTCTGTTCGATGGTCCTTCACCATTTTGTATGGGTGCAAAACATAAGAGCGAATCTGATTCCCCCACTCTGCTGACTTGAACTCCCCGCGGAGTTCTTTTTTTTCTTCAGCGAGTTTTTCATTTTCAAGCGCTTGCAACTTACCAAGCAAAATCTTCATAGCCAATTCTTTGTTTTGATGTTGACTGCGCTCGTTTTGAATACTGACTCGTATACCAGTCGGTTTATGAGTAATCCTGATAGCACTATATGTTGTGTTTACACTTTGCCCACCAGCACCAGATGAAGTATTAGCCTCAATTTCGATATCTTTTGGATCGAGCGTGATTGCTTCCTTTTCATGTAACTCTGGAACAAGTTCTAGTAAAGCAAATGAGGTTTCGCGGGTGTGTGCAGGATTAAATGGAGATTGGCGAACCAAGCGATGCACGCCGGCCTCGCTTTTAAGTAATCCATAAGCAAATTCACCAGTCACATGAACTGTCACAGACTTAATCCCCGCTTCACTGCCGCGGCTTTGGTCGATAATTTCGGTCTTTAAATTCTTGCGCTCACAGAATCTTAAGTATTGCCTGAGTAACATCTCCGCCCAGTCTTGAGCATCGGTTCCGCCTGCACCAGCGTGAATGGAAAAGATTGCATTATGACTGTCGTATTTGCCGGACATCATCACTAGGAGTCTATTTTGCTGATAAGCGGTTTCTAACTCTCTAACTTGTTGCTCTAGATACGCTTTTGTTTCTTCGGAATGGTCAGTATTAGAATTTATCAGCTCGGTCAGTTCGGTGATTTTAGTTTCGAGGTTCTTCCAAAAATCGACGAATGTGCTGAGGTCGCTGTGTTGTTGGGAAATACTCTGAGCTTGTTCTGCATCGTTCCAAAAATCTTTGACCTGCATCGCATCTTCAAGTTCAAGAATTTTTTGCTGCTTTTGCTCAAGATTTAATTTGCCTGTTAGACTTTTGGACTCTTCGGAGAGTTTGTTGAGACGATTAATGAGTTCTTTCATAAGCTAGATTATACCTAAAAAAAAGAGCCTCGTCATTACCGGACGAGGCGTGTGTAGGTGATCATTTTGAATCGGAAACCGTTTTGCTCTTGCCATTGAGCTGTACTTGGTTTCCAAATCGACAGGTCGATCTCTGGGAATCGTCGGACAATTTCATGCTGCGATTCGTCAACATCAATATCGACGTGGGTGATTTCCAGAACATCGGCTAACTTAATTGCGTTTTTGTAAACGCTCTCCCCTCCAATGAAGTAAATATCTCTCCCCGCAAATGACGTCTTCTCGGCTAAATGAATAGCAGTGATTTCATCTTTGGCTTTCAGGGCACCTTCAGGCAGAGAGTAGTTAGGGTTTGAAGTGAGGACAATATTGAGCCTGTTTGAGAGTGGCCGAAACTGTTCCGGAATAGATTCCCAAGTAGCCCGACCCATGACGCAAACATTACCCTTAGTTAAGTCTTTGAAGTGTTGTAGGTCGGCGGGAATTTCCCAGGGAATTTTTTCATCTACCCCAATGACGTTATTCCGCGAAATGGCGGCGATGATTGTAATCATTTTGACCTCCTAAACTGCTACTGGAGCTTCAATTTTACCGTAGGGTTCATAGCCGGTCAATTCGATATTTTCCCATTTGAAACCAAGAAGTCCTTCAACACCTTTTCCGATTAAGTGATCGGCGTTGATGAATTTCAAAGTTGGAAGTTCTTTGGGCTCACGGGAAAGTAGTTCCTTTACTGCGTCTTCGTGATTGCTGTAGATGTGCGCGTCGCCAAAAGTGTGAACGAACTTTCGAGGCTTCATTCCCATTACGTGAGCAACCATGTAAGTTAGTAGCGAATATGAAGAAATGTTAAAAGGAACGCCGAGGAAAAAGTCGGCACTACGCTGGTAGAGTTTACAAGATAAGTGTTGTTCTCCACCGATTGCATCAACTTTGAATTGAAACAAAGTATGACATGGTGGTAGTGCGACATTATCTGCTTCGGCAGGATCCCAACCTGAAACTATGTGTCTTCGAGAGTTAGGATTTTCTTTTAGGTCTTTCATTAAGCGAGCGATTTGGTCGAACCCATTTTTTTCTGGATATTTTCCGCCAAAGTTTCGCCAAGTGTATCCGTAGATTGGACCTAGGTCGCCCTTAGATCGCCCAAAACGGGCTGTTTGTTCTTCGGTCGCCCATTCTTTCCAGATTGTTACACCAGTCGCCTCTAAGGATTGATTGTCCGTATCCCCTCTTAGGAACCACATCAGCTCTTCGAAAATCCATCTGAGCGGAACTTTCTTTGTAGTTAAGATTGGAAATTTTTCACTGATATCAAAAGTCATTTGGACTTCTCCAAACAGTGAAGTTGTCCCAACTTTAGTTCTGTCATCATGGCTTATGCCTTCTGCTTGAATCTGCTTTAGAGCGTCTTGGTATTGTTTCATTTTTATTTCCTTTCTTTATTTCGACTGGTTTTTAAAAAGTATTATTTTTAAGAACGATTCTACGGACTAATTCCCAAACTTTGGAATGAATCTCTTGCGGGGAAAGTAAGCGGCCGTCTTCGGAACACTCTACTAACTTCGTGTTAGGAAACAGTTCTGCGATTTCTAAATAGACTTGCTCAGCGCGTTCAAGATGTTCAATGTCTTGGTCGTGTAAATCGGGACGAGTACCCTTAGCTTCATGACCTTTCTTAATAAGCTCAATCGACATCTCTACTGGTAAGTGCAAAATTATTGTTAAATCTGGACGCGGAATATTAAATGTAGTGTATTCCAAATGATCCAACCATTTGAAAAATTTGATTCTATCTTGAGCGTCGAAAATTTTTGCACCTTGGTGTCCAGCATTCGAGCTTACATATCGATTAGCAAGCACTACCCTACCTTCGGATAGATGCTCGCGCACTGAAAAACTTGCGTCGAATCTGTCTACAGCATATAGAATTGAAGCCGCTTCCGGATCAAGTTTACCATAAGCCCCTTTCAAATAGTTATCCAAAAGTGCGCTCGACACATTTGTGTATTGTGGAAAGTCAAAAATCACTCCATCATAATTATAATTTGAAAGAGTTTCTCCTAAGAGCTTGACTTGAGTGGTTTTGCCAGTGCCGTCGGTTCCTTCAATGACGATAAACTTTCCTGGTTGAATTACTGGTTCTGGCTTAGTTCGATTCCAAATTGCCATATTTCTATTATTTCTGATTAACTGATGGTTCTGTTGGTTTGGTTTTATTCAAATTTCATCCAAGCGTTATTATTCTGAAAGTTTTTGAAATACTGAGAAGCTTGTGGTTTGGTTGCACCGTAGTACTTACTTCCGATTTTGTTAGCGCCGTAAGGAACATCTGCTTTGCTTGAGAGCGGTGAAAATGAAAGTTGCGCAATCGGCATTTTGTAATAGAGTTTAATAGGCAAGCCGGAAATGTTGTGAAGCTCTAATGTCATTTTTAATTTATTACCTGGATCTAAATATCCAGCAGTGGCATGAATGATAAGTCCGATACGCCCCAAAGAAGACTTCCCTTCCAACCGACCAACCATCGAATCTGAAACACCGACAACCTCGTAAGTTAAACCCAAAGCGAACTCGCCTGGGTGTAAAATAAACTGTTTTTCGTCATTGATACTAACAGGTTTCATCATGTCATCGATTGGTTGGGCCGGGTCGATATAAGCATAATGTGAGGCGTCGAAAACTAGAAAATCTGCTCCTAAGTGAAGGTCTACGCTGGCTGGTTGAATTGCTCCAGGGAATAATGGCTCAACTGTGATCGACCCTGTTTTAAGGGCTTTTTGGATGTCTGAATCGGATAATATCATAGAATATATTTGTTAATCTTTTTTCATATTACTATATGTGACTGGCTTGGTAAACCCTGTCAGATATGGGAATAGTGACAGGATAGCATTATCAATTAATCGAAAAATGAGGGAAAATTTACTAAAAAAACCGCCAGTTTATTGGCGGCAGATTCGTTACTACAATGACCATCTATTGGTGAGAGAGGCGCCGAAGAGTAATCTACGGCGCGCTGTGACAAATCTTGTAAACTCTCGGATTCGCTTTCCTTCGAAGTAGCTTTCTTAAGGATAGCCGTGCTTTGAAGAGCTGTGACTTTGAAGTACCTTCAGAGCAGCCTAAAATCCTTGCCACTTCATTATGCTCGAATCCTTCGATGTCATGAAGTATGAACACATTTCGATAACCATCGGGTAATTTTCCCACAGCCGCTACTAAAGCCATTCTCTCATCGATGAAGTTCTTACGAGCATGAATGGCTTCCGGTGAATTGTCGACAGGTAGTTGACCTTGGGAGGTAAGTTTTTCGAACTTAACTTGACCTTTCCGGAAGTACATCAAAACTTGATTGACAGTTAGGCGATGAAGCCAAGTAGTGAATTGAGCATCACCTCTGAATGTAGAGGCTTTTCTCTTTACTTGGATAAACACTTCTTGAGTTAGATCCTCTGCCTCGTGAACATTGTGAAGCATTTTCAAGCAAATACTGTAAACCCGACCATGATGGCGGAGGTAGAGGACTTCAAATGCCAACATATCTCCTTTTCCTGTGAGTTTAGCGAGTTCGAAATCTGTCTTCTCGCTTGGGTCCCGTATCTTTTCTATACAATTAGATCGGTCCTTGTTTGATAACAAGGACATTGAAAATTCAATGGCTATAGAGTTCGACATCTCATTTCCTCCTTATCAGTTTTGACTCAGTATACCTAACAATTTTGGGTTGTGGCAAATTAAAAACAGCTCCATTTGGAGCTGCTTTTTCTTAAATCTTGAATCGAATTCCTGGTCCCATTGTTGCATTCATGGTCGCTGTTGTGATGAAATTCTTTTTCACCGCACTTGGCTTTGACGCATGAAGCGCTTCCATAAACTTCTTTAAGTTTTCCAAAATTTTGGTGTTATCAAAATCGGTCTTACCAATGACTTGATGAACGTTTCCAGAGTTATCGTTTTTGAAGTTTACTTTACCACCAGCAATTTCTGCAATTGCTGTAGTGATATTTTCGGACACTGTACCAGTTTTTGGATTTGGCATTATGCCACGAGTTCCAAGAATTTTAGCGATAGTCGCTAACTTCGGCATCATTGCTGGTTCGGCAACCGCTACATCGAAATCAGTTTTTTCGGTTTCTTTGATTTTCTTAATCAATTCTTCACCACCAACGATTTCAGCACCAGCTGCTTTTGCTTCAGCTTCTTTACCTTCAGTTACGAATGCCGCAATTTTCTTAGTCTTACCTGTACCGTGAGGCAGGGTTACTGCGCCACGAATCGCTTGATCAGTTTTTTTAGCATCGATTGCAGTTTTAAGATGAACTTCTACAGAACCTGTAAACTTGGTGGTAGCTGTCTTCTTTACTAAATCAATTGCTTCTTCTGCGGTGTAGACGCGGTCTTTCTCGATTGCTTCGAGGTTACTCTTAATACGTTTTGATACTTTCATAAATTCCTTTAGTGGTCTGCCCCTTCGGCTGAGCTCAGGGTCCCACTTATTAATGGTAGTAATCCCTGCGAAAGCAGGGATCTATTATTTAGATACCGGCTAGCCCGCGATTTGCAAGGCAAGTCTTGTGGCTGCCGGGACGACTTCGTCGATTAAGCTTCTTTGCGAGCGAGCTTCCAGTGATAATAGAATACTGGACTTGCTACAAGAATCATGGCTAGAGCTTGAGACGCGTCGCGTTGTTTTTGGGCAGAGCGTTGGTCTTTTGCGTACTGTTCGTCTGTACACTCCCGCGGTTGAGAAATTTCTTCACCATCTGGAGCTCTCTCGACGATACTCGGACAGTATGCTGTGTAGTAATTCATATCAGCTTTTGGAAAAACCCAAGTTTTCAAAGCTAGGTTGATTAGAATTATACTCGCAATTACTAGAATGACTAGTGAGATAAGTGATACCAAATATAGGTACACTTTTTTGATCCAACTTAGATTCATAGTTTTGATACTTAATGACTTGACTGAAACAACTTTCAGATTTGAGGCAAGTTCGATGAGTAACGCGCGGATTGCGCGAAGCGTAATAAAAGTTACGGTGAGCGCAAACGTAAGCGTTACGACAAAGAATTGCCCAAATATGGAAGTTGTAGCACCTAATCCTTAATTTCGATACCCATGCTTCTCGCTGTTCCACGAATAATCTGTTCAGCGGCTTCTATGTCTACAGCGTTAAGATCAGGCATCTTGGTCTCAGCGATTTCACGGAGTTGAGCCGATGTAATCTTTCCTACTTTGGTTGTAAGAGGATTGCTCGATCCTTTAGCCAGACCAGCTGCCTTGCGGACAAGTACAGATGCCGGAGGAGTTTTTAGAATAAATGTGAATGACCGATCTTCATAGATAGTCATTTCAACTGGAACAATTGTGTCGCCCATTGGAGCGGTTTGCTCGTTGAATGCTTTGGTAAAGTCCGCGATGTTGATACCATGCGGTCCAAGTGCAGTACCTACAGGAGGTGCTGGAGTTGCTTTACCAGCGGGAAGCTGAAGCTTCACCATTGATTTGACTTTTTTTGCCATTGTGTTGAGTAGTAACCGTTATTAGCGGCGAGATTCCAAGTCTTAACCGGAACCGACTACTTATTAATTGTTGTGTCACCCTGAACGCAGTGAAGGATCTATGGGATTCTTCCCCCGCATCAAGTGCGGGGTCAGAATGACATTGATATTTCGAATTAGTACATTCGCTCAATTCGTAATTGGTAATTTTAAACTTTTTTAACTTGTAAGAAATCTAGTTCGACAGGAGTTTCGCGACCGAAAATAGTTACGAATACTTTTACTTTACCTTTAGCTTGGTCGATTTCACCAATCTTACCTTCATAGTCCTTGAAAGGACCGTCGGTAATCTGAACGAGTTCGCCAACTTCGAAGTCGACTTTGAACTTTGGTTCATCAGCGCCCATGCGCTTGTTAAGGAATGACCATTCTTCTTCTGACACAGGAGTTGGAATAGTTCCGCTTCCTACGAAACCTGTTACGTTTGGTGTGTTACGAACAACATACCAAGAGTCGTCGGTTACGATCATGTTGACGAGCACGTAACCTGGGAAGATTTTCTCTTCAACAGTTGAACGTTTTCCATCGCGGATTTTAATCTTCTTTTCTTTCGGTACAATCGCGTCGAAGATTTTGTCCTGCATGTTTAAGTTTTCGATACGCTGTTTAAGGTTGATCGCCACGCTATCTTCATAACCACTATATGTATGAAGAACGTACCAATGACGCTCACCCGTTACTTGCTGTTTACTCATATTAGTTAATCAAGGCCTCGAAGCCTTTTAATAATCCAAAGTCAGCGGCACCAAGAATGGCAGCGACTACTAAAGAAAAGACAAGGATAGTGATAGTGTAACGGATTGCGTCGCGGCGACTTGGCCAAACTACCTTCCATAATTCTGCTTTAACTTCTTTAAAAAATTGAATAACTTTATTCATATTATGTATGCATTCATCCCGAACGGGCATAGCGAGTGCGGGATCTAATTTGTCATATTCCCTTTAATTAAGCCAGATTTTAAAGTAATCTGAAGCTTTTTTAAAACCCGCTTCGGGGCTTTGAATAAATAATACTTTATTTAGACATATAAGTCAATTGGTTGACAATGTATAATTATTTGAGTAAATTTTGGTTAGATTTTGAATTTAAAGGAGGTTCATTGTTAACATGGATTATAGGAATTTTGAGGGTTTACATGGGTTTACTTTTGAAGAAACTGCAACGGATTTATCAGAGCAGTATCAAGAGGGGCTGTACTACACGCCCGGTGGTGGTATTGTTAAAATAATTACTTTTTCTTCAGAACTGATCCGCTTTTTGGATAAGATGAAAGGGGATGCTCGAGCAAAGTTTGTAAATGGGCTAATTATTGAGACAAGGAAGGTACAGGCTCAAAACAATTTTTTTGTACTACAGTTGAACAGTTTGTTCGGTAATAGACTACTTGATAGAATACTTGTTAGTACCTCTCCTGTCAGCAAGGATGCTTTGGAAGATGGAGAGCCAATAGACCATCTTTTGCATATTTCAGTTTGCTAATGCTCATGTTGTATAATCGGAAGCGGTATAAATCGCTTCCGATCTTTATTTTTCATAGCTTAAATATCCAAGTTCTTTACAGTCTTGGCGTGAGTAGTAATGAAGCGTTTGCGTGGTGGTACTTCGTCCCCCATCAAAGTTTCGAACACTTCGGAAATTTTTTCCATGTCTTCTATTTCGACTTTTAACATGACGCGGTTTTCTGGATCCATTGTTGTTTCCCAAAGTTGTTCAGCGTTCATTTCTCCCAAACCTTTATATCGTTGAATGTTGAATTTTACGCCATTCATTACACCTTGTTCAACTGCTTCACTACCATCCTCTGGTTCTTCGGAATCTGAGTTTTCGGTATCACCAGCAGCTTTTTTCTTTGCAGTTACTTTTGCGGTTCGTTTTGCAGAAGCTTCGTCTACTAGATCTTTAAGAATTTCATCTCGTTCCTCATCGCTGAAAGCATACTGAAATGCTTTTCCGACTTGAACACGATACAATGGCGGTTGTGCAATATATAAATGACCGCCCTTAATAATTTCTGGGAAGTAACGGTAGAACAATGTTAGCAGTAGTGTGCGGATATGCGCTCCGTCTACGTCGGCATCAGTCATGATGATGATACGGTGATAACGAAGTTTGGCGACATCGAATAAGTCACCTACTCCTGCACCAAATGCAATAACTAAGTTTTTGATTTCTTGGCTAGAAAGCATGCGGTCGAGACGAGCGCGTTCTACGTTAAGAATCTTTCCACGAAGTGGTAGGATGGCTTGGAAACGACGATCGCGGCCTTGTTTAGCACTACCACCCGCAGAGTCTCCCTCTACAATGTAGAGTTCGCAGTGTGCAGGGTCGGATTCGCTACAATCGGCGAGTTTGCCTGGTAAAGCTAATCCTTCGAGAACACCTTTACGGATAACGCTGTCGCGCGCCGCGCGCGCCGCTAAACGAGCTTTCGCTGCGAGCAAAGCTTTCTCGATGATTTTACCAGCTTCTTGTGGATGCTCTTCCAGGTAAACCTCTAACTCGGAAGCAAGAATCGCTTCCACCGCTGTACGTACTTCAGGGTTTCCAAGCTTAGCTTTAGTTTGTCCTTCGAATTGAGGATTAGGAAGTTTAACTGAAATAACAGCAGTAAGACCTTCACGTAAATCTTCTCCGGTTAACTTTCCGGATTCTTTTTTACCAGTTTCTTTTAGGAAATTGTTTTTGGTAGCGTAAGAGTTGATGACGCGAGTAAGTGCTGTGCGGAAACCAGTCACGTGCATTCCGCCTTCAGGATTAAACTCGTTGTTGGCGTATGCCAAAACAACTTCGTCGAAATCATCGGTGTATTGAATTGCTAACTCAACCAAAATATCGCCTTCGTACATCTTGTTGATGTAGATAGGTTTGTTGCGAACTTTCTTGTTGCGATTGAGTTGCTTGATGTAACTAATTACACCACCTTCAAAATAGTATTGATAGGTTAAACCAACGCGTTCATCGGAAATTACAAAATGAAGAGCTTTGGTTAAGTAAGCTTGGCTGCGCAAATGTTCTAGAACTGTTTTGTACTTGAATACAACAGTTTCAAAAATTGATTCGTCCGGATAAAAAGTGATCGAGGTTCCAGTTTGGCGAGGATCTTTCTTATCTATTTTACCAACTTCTTTTACTTTGCCTTGCGGGACACCAATTTTATACTTTTGTTCGTAGATTTTTCCGTCACGGCGAACTTGCGCTGTTAGGTTTGTTGAAAGTGCGTTCACAACAGAAACACCTACACCATGAAGCCCACCAGATACTTTATAGCCTGATGCGTCGCCACCGAATTTTCCACCGGCGTGAAGAACTGTGAGTACAGTTTCTAATGCAGATTTTTTAGTAGTCTTGTGAACGTCGACAGGGATACCACGACCGTTATCGTGAACAGTTAACCCACCATCTTTTTGGATGATGACTTCAATTTTATCTGCGTGGCCTGCCATAGCTTCATCTACGGCGTTATCCACAACTTCCCAAATTAAGTGATGAAGACCAGTTTCTGAAGTAGAACCGATATACATACCAGGACGTTTGCGAACTGGATCCAGACCTTCAAGGACGGTAATATTCTCCGCGCTGTAGCCTGCTGATTTCTTTGCTTTTTCTTCTTTTGCCATGAATAGTTGTCTTCCCGGGAGCTATAAGACCTGAGGCGAAGCCGATGGTCGCAGGCTACCCGGGATCTGAATTTACTTAAAAATTAGCCAAAATAGTGGCTAAATAACTACCTAAATTATAGCAAATTATTCCTTACTAAACCACTACTTTTACACAGAAAAACCCGCTTGTTTTAGCGGGTTTCAGTATGGAATTAGATTTATTTTATGAATCTGAAAGTAGCGATAATTTTGTCTACAGTGGCACTATTTTTGTCGTAGTAGTCTGCGCTAAAAAAATAAGAGTAATTACCGTGATTGATACTAGCTAGCATGCCTTTGCCTTGTCCAAAGAATGAACCTTGCTCGATGCATTTTTCCACCGAGTAGCCATCAATAGTGATTTTGCCTTCTGAGTTTTCACATTGTGATAATGTGCGTTTTGGCTCAACCCCGATCCAAAGATATTTTGACTGACCCGCGCCTTCTGTATTAACAGGTTCAGAGTTAATAGCCAATGTAAAGATTGTACCTCCGGGACCGCTACTGCCTGTTTGTATGGAGAAGTTTTCTGGATACTTGATTGTGTATCCATATTGAGAGCTAGTATAAATTTTCCAGCTAGCGGTCTCGTCTCTTTGGGCTGGGTTTGAGTTGGAGGATTGTTGAGTGTTTGTGTTCAATGATTTTAGAGGAGCGCTGTTATTGTCCACTGTATTACTATTCGGAAATATATCCGTAAGTGACTGCTCTGCTAGCTTGTTATTGTTGGAATTATTCCAATAAGTATAACCCACTACTATGAGTGCGAGGATAGCAATAGATAAAACAGTGATTAACTTCTTCTGATTCATTTTTTCTCTTTAATAATGGGTTAAAGTAATTATACTCTGTATAAAAATTAGCGCAACTCCGCGTTAAATTGTTCAGCTGTTTGTTTGTAAACTTCGTCTTGCAGTGGGTCTACTTCTGAGGTTTCTAAGGTTCGTTCAGTTGAACGATAAGTGATTCGGTAAGTGTATGAAACTTTGTCGGCGCCAAACTTTTCTGCGTTTTCGTACTTATCAAGTAGTTCTACTTCCTCTACAAGGTCGCCGCCGATATCGCGAATTAAGTCGAAATAATTGTTCGGTTCAAAAGTTTTATCAACAATAAAGGAAATATCACGGACAATTGGTGGGTACTTACTTACTTCAACATATTTCTGACCGAGTTTGAGTTGTTTGATTACGCGTTCATCTTTACTCCATAGTAAACGAATATCTGGAAGCTCCATGCCAATAATCGCTAAGCGCTCTAAGCCGAAACCAAACGCCCAACCATTGTATTGATTAGGATCAACGTTCAGTTTTTCTAAAACGCCTGGTTGTACTAAACCTGCGCCAAGCACTTCTACCCATTTCCCGTCTTTGTCTACTTCCATTTCGAGGGATGAATGCGTGTAAGGGAAATTGTCATCGTTGAATCGATATTTGATATCTTCACCGAAAGCAGCTTTCACAACATTAACTAAAATATCTTTCAAGTCATCTTGAGTGATAGTTTTTTCGCTTGTTGGATGTAAGTACAAACCATCAACTTGATGGAAGATGTTCATGTGATTACGGTCAATTTCATCTTTACGGTAAACTTTTCCGTAAGACAAAACACCTAACGGTTTGTTCTCGGCGATTTTGGTACGAATCTCTTCTTGGGCGAAGTAGTAGTACCACATCACGGTGGTGTGAGTGCGAAGAATATTTTCTTCGTCTACGTAATAAGTATCACTTTTGCTGCGTGCTGGATGGTCTGCCGGAAAATTGAACAAATCAAAGCTTTCGCTCGCCGGAACGATTTCAGGAATTTGAATAATATCAAAATCGTTGAACTGTGGAAGACTTGTGATTCTGTCGATTAGTTCACGAAGCGGCCCTGACTCTGCACGAGACAGATCCTCCATCTCTAAATACCTACGGATGCGGCCAGCTTCTGCGTCGGTTCGTTTATCGAGTTCAATTTTAAGACGGTTTTCTTCGTCTGAGGGAATAATTAAATGTGACATATTAGACAACCATTTTACCAAGTTTTGTGTCTGGTGGCAATATCATAATTTCGGGTTTATCGCCTGGAGTATTGGTTAGTCCGAGTTCAAATTCAGCGCAAATCATTCCCTGACTTTCTATGCCGCGGATCTTGGCTGTACTTAATACAAACGATTCATGCTCTTCTGAATGAATGTTCTGGGCAATAGTCGCGCCAGGCAGAGCTAATGCAACGATGTCCCCTACTTCGAAATTGAACGCACCACAAACAACCGGTTCAATAATCTTTACCCCATCGGTTAAACTAATAACGCGGAGACGGTCCGCGTTAGGATGCTTTTCTATTTTTGTAACTTTCGCCGCAATTATTTTGCTGTTAGGTTTCGAAGCTCCGAACAGATTTTTTAAAAAGTTCAACATAAAATTAAGTTATTAGTAATTTCTACATTCAGTCTGATTGCACATGTAACCAGTTGTTCCAGCTTCTGGATTTTGCAATGCCGCCCGGATCGTAAAAGTATCAAAGTTAGGCCCAACTTCATACTGATAATCCTGCTTTGTGACTGGGTCAGTTGGAATGGTGGTCATGTAACGTGGTACAAGTTCAGCTTTTAGTCCCTGAACTGTTGGGAATACAAATTCTTTATCACTAGCTGGGTCTAATTGAACCGTTGACCACACTAGCAATGCTTCCTGCATGCGCTCCAAATCTAGTTTTCTTTGATCATCAAAAGCTTTAGTATTTTCCTTTGCTGCGTCGTCCTCGGCGTTTTTCTGAGAGTACTTAATCAATTGATTTTGAGTTTCGCTGTAGTAAGTTAATGTGAATTCAGTATTATTGTTGATAGACTGGTAACCGTATTTGTACGGTTGAATATCAATGGGGTCATTGTAGTTTGTAGCGACTGTGTTATAAGAACGAACCATATCGGACATCACAATAAAATCATCAGTCGGTGGATAGGATTTTTTATCATCTTTGTATTTAAGTAAAGCCCCACCAATTTTTTTTATAGTGCTCTGGCGTTGGCTATCTCTATCTAATTTTGCTTCAGGAGTCATGTCTAAATCCGCAGGTAGTGTGGGTTGGTTTGGATCTGTAAATTCATAAAGTTGGAAACTGAGAGGGCCAAGCGAAGATAAAGTTGGTTGATGTAAACCGAATTGTTGAATTTTAGATTTAATTTCTATTAACTTTTGACTGGTGTAAGGTTCGTTAGTGGTGATATCGTAACCACCTTTTATAAATTCTAAATCTGAATACTCACCCGTTCTAAAAGTTCTAGAAAGTAATGGGTCGGTATTAAAAATATTTACTTCGTCACCGTCGGCAATTCCATCACCATCTGTATCGGGATTATTTGGGTCAGTTCCACTGATAAATTCAGAGTAGTTGTCAAGGCCATCACGGTCTGGATCAGATTTATCACCGCAAACAACTAGTTCCGTACAAGTTTCATTGCCAAAATATTTCAACAGCCAATCTGCAGGAGTTGATACATCGGCTATAGGTGGTACTTCTGGTGTGGTGTCAGAAATAGTATTTTCGGTATTTGCAGATTGGTCTGGTGATTTAGCTATTAAGAAATAGATTCCCGCACCTATAGCTCCGAGAATAATTATTCCTAAGACGATAAACAGAAAAATTTTCTTGCCATTCTTTTTAGCGGAAGGTGCTTGAGGGATAGAGATTTTAGCTTGAGGGGTTGGTGGTAGCGGGGTTGCTACCTTTGGTTTTATAACAGGTCCGTTAGTGACTTCAGGCATTACGTTGTAGAAAGTTTTTGACTCTGGAGGAGTTGTCATTTGTTTATAATTTCAGATTTAGTTTGCCGAAAAGAATGATTCAATGGCTATTAAGAATAGTGCGAATGTAAGCCCTACCCACCAGTAAAGAAAATTTTGTGCTTCAAGAAAGACAAGACCACTTAACAAGATTGCCACCAATACCCCTTGTCTTAAGCTCACACGGAAAAGTTCCGCATAAATTCCTGGAAAGAAGCTCTGTCGTAAAAGCAATGTTATAGTTGTTGCGATACCGGTAGTTGCCAAAAATAATGTGCAATAGAGAAAGAAGTGTCCTATCCATCCAGACGTGTAAGGGTCAACGAATGCAAGAACCAAAACTAAGCCAGCTGTTGCTACCGAGCTGCCGAATATCAAGGGCAAGAGGTATTTTTTTGTGGTAGCGTGGAGCACTGCTTTGGTAATTAGGTTTGTTAATTATAACACAAACCTATTCATTTCTCCAATTTGAGTCGCGATTGAAATCATCTTCAAGGCGTTCATTGTCGTATTCATCGAATTCTCCTGTAGTGATTTCAATTATTACTAATGGTTCAGTGCCTTGTCTATTATCTATACGATGTTTATCGCCTATGTTAATTTGTACGCTCTCTCCTGCTTTTAACTCAATCTTTTCATCATTGATGATTGCAAAACCACTTCCAGATATTGCGAACCAGTGTTCGTGACGAAGCTTGTGTTGTTGGTAAGAAATTCGCTTTCCAGGTAGAATTTCTAATCTTTTAATAATAACATCTCGATTATTACCCTCATATGAAAGCTCACTCAATACCGAGAAATTCCCCCACGGACGTTCTTCAAATTGTTTTGCGTTCTTTGCCATAGTTATGGAAGTTTTACTGGCCAAACTTTTCGATAAATTTGTACTAAGTGATTTTTTAATGCTTCTCTTATATTTGGGTTTGTTAAGAATTTATATATGTAAGGTGAAATAGAAATTAGTACGATTATGATAATTCCCGGGATAATGAACGCTTCGATATTTGCAACTTTGATGCCGAGATAATATCCGAGTAAAGTAACTGATAAAACCCAAAATAAACCACCACTGATGTTATAAAACAAAAACTTTCCGTAATTCATTTTACCTACACCAGCGAGGGTTGGTGCAAAAGTCCTAACAATTGGCACGAATCGAGCAATTACTATTGTCATCGCACCGTACTTGTCGAAATATGCCTGAGCTTTATCAATGTGCTTTTTGTTGAACAGAATTGAGTTTTCTTTTTTGAACACTTTAGGGCCCAGCTTTTTACCAATTGCGTAACCAACACTATCACCGATGATTGCCGCAGAGATTAGGACCAATAATGTAGTGTAAATATTTAGGTAGCCTTGACCAGCCAGAATACCTGCTGTGAATAATAGACTGTCCCCAGGGAGGAAAAAACCTATTAAGAGACCGGTTTCAGCGAAGACTATGCCAAAGAGACCAACGTATCCGACGGCACGAACTAATTCTGGTAAATCAAATCCTGGGATCATATGAATAAATAGTAAATAGTAAGAAGTAGAGAGTAAGAGGTAAATAGTAGAATGTAACCTAGAGAATCGTTCTAAACAAGCACCCTTTACTTACTACTTATTTCTAGCTACTTACTAAAACTATTATATCAAATCTAGGTAATTACAATCATGCTTTTTGGATTTCTTATGAAGCTCTGCAAATCGGTCGTATTTTACAGTGTCTCTGATTTGTTCTATTGTATCAGTTAAACTTTGCTTTAATTTTTGAAGTTCTTCAGGTGTTGCTAGTTTAACCGCCACTGTTTCGTTTGGCACAAGGTACCAATATTGTAATCCTGCAACCTTTTCATGAAAGAATTCTTCACAGGCCAACTGGTAAATTCGTAGCTGATTCACATCATTAGTGTCTGTGCGGGATGGAACTTTTTCAGAAGTTTTATAATCAATAATCATTAACCCTGAATCCATAGAATCAGCACGGTCTATTTTTCCATTAAATAAGTATTGTTGCTTGTTCCCTAGTTTTAATGAAAATGGTTGTTCGATGAGTTTTGGTTTCGGAATATTCTCCGAAGTTGCTTTGTAAAAAGTTTTCAGAATACTTAAACCCCGAGCTCGATATTGCTCTTTTTGTTCATGACTTTTATACCAATCATCAATCCATTCAGATTCAAATAAATCATTTAATAAGTTTTGTGGAGGTAATTTTCTATCAGTTTTCAGTTCTGCAATTTCTAATTTAGAGGTTTCGAGGCTAAATTGGTAAGCTTGCAGATATCTTTCCAGAACTGCGTGTATGGTTGAGCCAAAACTAAGATAATGGCTGCCCGGCATAGGTAGTCTTAGATAATAAGCATATTTGTATTCGAGCGGGCACTTTTGGAATGTGGACAGCTGACTAAACGAAAATTTGTCTGGCAATTGTTTGTAGACAACTTGCTTGGCTTTAGTCTTTGATTTAGTAAATACAACCTTACCCGTCGCTTTGTGGGCGTTTTCAGTAGGCACCAAACCAGTCTCAGTTAAGAACAGAGATGGTTTCTTTGAACGAGCTCCGCCATAATCCAATGCCCAAGAAAGATACAAGTGAGTTTTGGCACGCGTCACCGCAACGTAAAATAATCTTCGTTCTTCCTGAAGATGAAAGTCACCTTCTGGCAATATATCTTTGATTAATGGTTCAGGGATTTCTATGGCATCTTTATGTGACCGCGAAGGAAATTTTTGGTCAACCATACTAACCAAAAATACGTATTCGAATTCTAAGCCTTTAGCGCTATGAATTGTCATTATTTTGAGTGATTCGGGACCACTATTCGGATCGAATTTGATTGTACCCTCTTCCCCTGCATTTTGCTCGAGCTTGAGGTAATTCATGAAACCTCTCATGGTTCTATCATCATTTTCTTGTGTGTAAGTTTCGATACGTTTGTAGAACTGTTCAAGCATTTCTCGATTTTGAGCATTTTCTAAAGTTTCTTTGATGAGTATTTGGTCAATTCCTAAGTCAGAAACCATCTGCACGAAAAATTCAATTGCGGATTTTTCGGTGGATAATTTAGCATGCTCCTCTAGAAATTTGAGTAACAGTCCTATTATGTTTCTCGAATCTTCAGTAAGTTCAGCAAGGGCTTCCTGTTCGTGCATAGCTTGATAAAGTGAGTGAGCTTTACGTTTGGTAAATTGTGTTAAGTGAGCTAGTTCGAGCGCGGGTAACTTAAATTTGGGGAAATTTAGAACTCTATAAAGTGCGTCCGATTCGTGGTAATTATCGAGCAATTTTAAATAAGAAATTATATCCGCAATAAGTGGCTTTTTATACAAGCCTTTGTTGGCAACGAAGCTGTATGGAATTTGTTTAGCTTCGAGGACAGGAATTACTTCACCTGCTGTGTTGTTAGCGCGAATGAGAATTGCAAAATCATTCCAGCTTGAGTTTGGATGAGCATCTTTGAGGTCTAAAATTTTATCAACAACTAAGTTCAGCTCCTCGTTTAAATCTTTCCCTTCAATTACTGTGATAGTACTTTTGGCTTTATTATGACCTTTTAAGCGTTTATTTATCCCCAACTTCGGTTCGAGACGATTTGGATTATTAGCTTGAATAAAGTTATAAGCCAAGTCCAAGATTGGCTGACTGCTTCTGTAATTATCGATTAGAGTTAGTTCTTTTAGGCTTGGATAGTCAGTTTTGAGCTTGAGTATATTCGAAACAGAAGCACCGCGGAATTTATAAATTGACTGGTCGTCGTCGCCTACTACTACTAAATTGGGACCAATATCTTTCACTGATTTTCGTTTGACGTCATTCTGAGGCGAAGCCGAAGAATCACTTTTGGGATCCTTCGCTGTGCTCAGGATGACACTATCAGTAAGTAACTTAATCAATTCGTACTGTGCAAGGTTTGTATCTTGAAATTCATCAACCATCACAAACTTAAACTGCTGTTGGTACAGTTTGCGAATGTTTGGACGACGTTTTAGTAATTCAATTGTGTACCAAATTAAGTCGGCGAAATCCAAATACCCGTTATCAAGCATAAGCTGCTGATAAGTTTGGTATGCTTTTGCAATTTCGTTAACCCGAGCCGCTTCCATTTGTTCGTCTTCGTCTGGGTTTTTCTTTTCAAGAAGTTTTTTTGCATGGAGTGCGTAATCTTCAGGAGTAATTAGTTCGTCTTTACACTTTGAAAAATGATCTATCAGCGCATCAATAAACTTATTTGGATTGCCCAGTGGTTTGTAGTAATCCAGTTCAAATTTAGAAAAATTGTTGTGCAGAAAAACCCACTGTTTGGTCTTATCTAATAATTTAAAGTCGTTAGGTAAACCGATATGTAAGCCATGTTGTTTTAGAATTCGTTCGCAAAAACTATGGAATGTCGAAATCCATAAATCATAACTACCTAGCGGGAGTAACTGATCGACTCGTTCTTCCATTTCACCTGCCGCTTTATCAGTAAAAGTTAGAGCAAGAATTTCCTCAGGCTTAGCCAGTTCTTGCTCGAGAATGTATGCAATCCGACGCGTGATGACCGTGGTCTTTCCAGTACCCGCACCAGCAATAATCAAAAGCGGACCATCCTTATGGGTGACCGCCTCGAGCTGCTCTTTATTTAAATTTTCGAGAAGAGTTGACATAGTTTAGTAAAAATTTTATAATAAGCTACCTTTAGTATGAAGTTAGGAGGAAAAATTATGTTGAAGAGACTAATTCCAGCGAATGAGCCTGGTAAGTTCGGTATTGATGGTGAGTTTCAAAATGGAGAGGTTAGAGCATTCCTAGTTGAGTTACCAACACTTATTGAGCTCCCTGCTGGTGAAGGTGATGAGCCTCAGGAAATTTATTTTGATCATGTAACTGTTCCTGATGGAGCTGATAGTTTTGTGTTAGGGGAGGCTGTCGGCGGAACTTATGAATTGGACGGGACCATTTCTTTTGTAATTTCTTACACAAAAATTGAACGTTGAGCAGGTTAAGACAAGTTCAGTTGATATTAGCGAGTGCTTCCACTCGCTTTTTTATTTTCCAGCAAAGAATCCTGCCCATTCTTTCCAAGTGTCATTGCTCTCGTCTTTGTATCTCACCCAGAACTGAGATGGATTTACTATTTGAATATCTTCGTACTTTCCTAGCGAGAGTAAATCGTTATCGCGGGTTACTAAGTAGTCCGCCTTTGATTCAACAGCGCTTTCTAAAATTTTATTATCTTCAGGGTCGCGGACAATATTTATTTGCCGACGGTTTTGCACCATGTTGATTTGCGCGAACAAGTTATTGATTTCCTCGGCGTAGTTTGGATCATTAATGAGTTGCTTCATGATGAGTTTATTCTCACTCAAAGTTCCGTGATTTGCGTAAGCTTCAATTTCCCCTGAAATCACTGCGTCAAGAATCTGTTTTTCGTATGAGTAATCATCTTTAATTCCATCGATGATAACATTTGTATCTATTACTATTTTCATAATATGTATCCCCGGCCGAAGAACCGGGGTCTGGACCCCGGATAACCCTCCGGGTTTCCAGGGATTCTGTTATTTCTTGTTACCTCGCGAACGAGAACCAGCTTTGCCGCCACGAATAGGCCTTAAGAATAACTTTGGGTTTTCATCTAAATCGATAAAGTAATCGGTTAGCTCTTTAATCTTACTGCTCGTGGATTTACCAAAAGCCACAGTTTCGGTTAACTGGCCGGTCATTTGGAGATATTCTAACAGCGGCGCGAAGTCGCCATCACCACTAGCCAGAACGACTACATCGAGCTTGTTCATCTGCTTGATGATATCCATAGCGATGCCGACGTCCCAATCCCCTTTTTGACTACCTCCGGCGAAGGTTTGTAAATCCTTTGCTTTCACTTCAAAGCCAGCTTTTTCTAGAGCATCGAAAAAAGATTGCTCTTCAGGCATGTCGGCTTTAACGACGTATGCAATCGCGCGAATTAGTTTGCGTCCTGCGACAGCTTCTTCTAATACAGCGTTGAAGTTGATACGCGAGTTGTAAATATTTCTCGCGCTGTAATATAGATTTTGCACATCGACGAACACGCCGATGCGCTGGTCTGGATTTCTTATAGACATAGTTATTTTCGTTAAGAATGAATTAGTCTTGTTTTATATCTGGTTTATCTAGCAGTGCGATTTCATCTAACACTGAATCGCCTGTGATTCGCATAATGTCTTTGTCGACTTTTACGAATTCCTTTGTTGAAGCGTTGTAGTGATTAACTACAGTTCCCAAAGTGGTTCCCATTTTGGTGTGATATTCTTCGTAAGATTTTAAATGCTTTTGAAGGTTCTCTACATTTACCTTAATCTGCTTCGCAGACTCTTCAATTTGCATAGCCTTCAATCCCTGAAGAACAGTTTGTAAGTACGCCAAAAATGAAGTTGGTGAGACAATAATTACTTTGTATTTTCCAGCGGCGCGTTGGATTAAGTTTTCGGTATCTTCAGAAACCGCCCCAACTTTGTTAATAAGTAAGTCGTAGTAAATAGCTTCGTGTGGAATAAACATGAACGCAAACTCCATTGTTCCCTCTTCTGGACGAATATACTTTGCAGTTTCGGTAATACGAAGCTTCAAATCGTTGAGGAAAGCTTTTTCGAGTCGAAGTTTCTCGGATGGATCAGTGGCTTCTGTTAAACGGTTATAGTTCTCAAGAGAAAATTTAGAATCGATTGGAATGATTTTATCTTTGATTTTAACAACAGCATCCACAATCTCTTTGTTGCTAAACATGTACTGCATTTCGTATTGGTTAGGCGCGAGTACATTTTTAAGGAGAGTCTCTAGATAATATTCTCCCAAGATTCCGCGTTGTTTTGGATTTTTTAAAATGTCTTGCAGGTTTTGAAGTTGGTCCGCAAATGAGACAACTTGCTTGTTGGTTTCGTCTAGTTTTGTTAAACCCTCGGTAACGTTTTTGATTAGGTTGGCAGATTCGGAAAACTGAGCGCGCATAGTCTCACTCATGTGTTGAGTTGTCTCTCCCATCTTTCTATCTACCACTCGTGAGAGCTCGTTCATCTGCTCAAGAAGGAGCTTCATGCTTTGATTATCTGAGCTATTTGAACCTAGTTTATTGTTGCGGCTTAGTATATAAAAAACGACGGCAAAACCAAATACCACTATGCCAATTAATATAATCATTGATGTATCCATGGGGTAAGTATATCAAATTTCTGAATGTTTGACGTATAAAAAAGAGGCCTTTTGGCCTCAAAATGGAAGATCGATATTCCGTCTGCGCGCACCTGCCCTTTCATATGTAGTCTGAATTTGGTGAGCGAGGCATCTCTTGCCTTGCGAGGAATTTTTCTTTGGACTGATGTAGTAAATCATCATTGGATATCGGGCTAATTTTTCGGCCCCGTGGACGCCTGGATAATCACCTGTCAGCTTTGTATAGTCTTCGGGTCGTAGCTTTTCTGGGCTCATTTTGACAATGTACCCAACCAAATGGTAAGGTCTCTCCCTTTCATCAAGCATTGGGTTGAAGACGATTACTTTATCTCCCTCTTTAAAATTTTCCGGGCGGCCGAAGCAATTTCTGGTCTTCAATACGCGCTTTCGTTCTTGTCTGTAAGCATCTCTCATAATTCCTCCTTGCTGATACTTTACCTCTTAATAAATCTGAACGCAACAGTATAAAACCAAAAGCATGGCCCTCTAGAAGCCATGCTTTGGAATTTAACAATTCAGGTCCGAAGACCACTTATATAATACCAAATCCTAATTTACTGGGCAAGTCTAGTATGTGGATATTTCAATGATTTGGAGATCAAAAAACAACTATAAAATAGTTGTTTTTTGATGGCGGATTTCGCACCCTTCGAGTCCCCTCCCTATCTTAAATTACAAAAGCCTCCATCTAAAGATGAAAGCTTTTGTAATGGCGGACTGAACGGGACTCGAACCCGCGACCTTCCGCGTGACAGGCGGACGCTCTAACCAACTGAGCTACCAGTCCAAATTGTACAATTCTTGCTAACCGCCCGAGATCAACTCGGGCTTTAGTTTCTCAAATTAACCAAAATGCTGTCTACATCTTTTTGTCGCTATGCGACAGGCCAACTGAGCTACCAGTCTATATTGATTTAAAGTCATGCTTCGCTCTAAAGAGCTTCGCAGGACACTGCTTCGCAAAACTACAATTACAAGCAAAGTTCTAAAACGATGGCTTTGCTTGCACTGCGTAGCTTTAGCGAAGCAGTGGTACCGGCGGTTGGAATTGAACCAACGACCTGAGGCTTATGAGTCCTCCGCTCTAACCAACTGAGCTACGCCGGCGCATTGATCTGTACCATCTTCATTCCGGCCGAAATCAATTCGTCCGGTCTAAACTAATTCATTTTTCAATCTATGTCTTTTCCGGCCTGCGGCCTTTGGCCAACTGAGCTACGCCGGCGC
>DBDS01000006.1:100826-179055 GCA_002293685.1 Patescibacteria group bacterium UBA926 | reverse complement strand
CGCATTGATCTGTACCATCTTTGTAGTCCTGTTTCGCTCCGAAGATCTTCGCAGGACACTGCTTCGCAAAACTACATTTACAAGCAAAGTTCTAAAACGATGACTTTACTTGCACTGCGTAGCTTTAGCGAAGCAGTGGTTGCGGGGGTGGGATTCGAACCCACAGCCTCAAGGTTATGCGTACCACTATAGTTTTCACTACCCAGCCTAAGCTAGTTTGTAGTCTGGACTTTCCCTTCATCCCAGAGGGATGCCTACCATCAAGTCTCTACACCTTCCTAATCGTAAGACTAGGTTTGGCTCGGGATTACCACCGCTATGAGGTTTCCCCGAATTTGATAGGATTCACATCGAAATTGCTTTCGATGCAGCCCATAGTGAGATTAGTTCAAAATTTTCTCGATAGTTTGCGGATTTTGGCTTACGCTGACGTTTGTCAGATTCGACCAAAGATAATGTACTACCGAAACCTATGAATACCTTAACCGGAAAAACGTAAAAAATTCGTATTTCTGGAAGATATACTAGAGCAAAATCAAAGTCTTGATCTGTGTACAAACTTCTAATCATTTGTTTTCGGTTTGTTTTGGTTCTTCTCACATCGATACAAAAATTTTGATCATGTGAATTAAACCAAGCCGATTTAACTTGAAGTTTGATTAACGAACCACCTACATCTGCGATTAGATCGTAAGGAAGTCTATCGCCCACTGGCTTAGAAACTCCCCAACCTAGCTCTAAAAACTTTAGTATAGTGGCTTGCTCTGCTATATCTCCTGTTAATTTAGTATTCATCTAAATAAACTTATCTCGAGATTGAGCCTTGCGAGATGCCAATTTCTCTACCCCGCGTCGTGTTATCAATCTATTTTACAATAGATACTGGTCAATTATAGCGAAAATATTACCTTTTGGCAAGAGGTAGTTTTGGACCCAGATAACATAAACCGCCCAAGCTCATTAATGAGGGGCGGTTATGTCGCTATTAGCACGAACCGATTAACGGCGGCGCTTTTTAGCAGCCTTGCGCTTAGCTGGACGCTTTGCAGCCTTTTTAGCTGGACGTCGCTTTGCAGTTTTCTTAGCGGCCTTTTTAGCTGGACGCTTTGCTGCTTTTCTCTTTTTTACTGCCATTG
Organism: Patescibacteria group bacterium UBA926; assembly: GCA_002293685.1. Classification (GTDB taxonomy): domain Bacteria; phylum Patescibacteriota; class Doudnabacteria; order UBA920; family UBA920; genus UBA920. The sequence goes on along the minus strand of DBDS01000006.1, from coordinate 177,919 downwards.
TGGCTAGTCTCCCGAAACCAATCTATACAGATTGGCTTCTTAATTTTCTACTACTTAAAGTTAAGACTTTAAGGTTAGTAGTAATAAATATTTTTTTCGTTTCTGTGTTTCTGTTTTATTTTCTGTTTCTTTTCTCGTTCGGAACTTATCTGTGATAATTATACGAGATAACTTTAATTTAATCAAGAGTTAAACAAACTTTTTTATCAAAAAGTTTTTTATTTTCTGTGACGAAGCTTTATTTATTTCTGACATTAGTTTTGGTTTGGAAAGTTTTTTTACTAACCAAATATTTTTGTCTATAGCGCTCGCAAGTTTGCTATCGAATTTTAGGTCAAACTGCATGGCGAACCGATACGCTCTAACAATTCGCAAAGGATCTTCTTTTAGTTTGGCACTAGCGTCTCCCACTGCTCGTAATAATTTTAACTTGATATCTTTGATGCCACTAAACGGATCTATCACTAAATTTAAAATAGGCTGAAAATAAAGGGAATTAATTGTATAATCTCGCCTTTTAGAATCTACATTGAGGCTTTTAGTAAAGGCTACTTTGGGATATCGACTTTGTTGATAGCTGTCTTTGCGGAACGTGGTAATTTGGACTTTGTATTTACCTTTGGTTACAGTAATAGCTCCGAATTTTTTAGCCGATACATCAGTCAAAAAACTCACATCTCGGAGTACCAAAATTACTTGCTCAGGCTTCGCTTCTGTAGCTATGTCTATATCGACAATTTTGTTTCCTAAAAATAAGTCGCGAACCATTCCGCCTACAAAAAAAGTTTGTGAAAAGTTTTCCACAAGCAGTTTGTAAACTTGCAAGCCAAATTGCTCGTACGAATTTTGGGGAACAAAAAAGTTTTTTGGTACAGAAAGTTTTTTCATAAAATAAATCTCTGCGCAAGCAGAGATAAATTATTATTCTTTAAATACACCCTCACCTGTAATACTGCGTGTGCGTCGATGCGAATGTTTTCGTGCGATATTAATTCTAGAAAGATTTTTTTGGATTAACCACGCTGCTGTTGCGTACTCTTCTTCTGCTAAGTGTTGTTGGTTGAGCAATTCCTCAGCTTGTCTCTTTGCCTCTTCTGCTCGAGCGATGTCGATTTCAAAATGGTGTTCTGCTGCATCCGCAAGTATAATGATTTCATTGTTTTTTCTAACTTCAATGAAGCCACCAGCAACGTGAATGAAGTTGTCCGTCCCCCCGTTTTTAGTGATCAGTTCACCTGAAACCAGATTAGCTACAAGCGGCGCATGATTAGGTAAAATCGTGATTTGGCCTTCTTGTGTTGGGCAGGTTAAACTACGAACTTCCTCTGATAAGACAGTTCGTTCTGGGGTGATAAGTTGTAGTTTAAGATAATTCATCGGTTATGAGGTCCCTGCTTTCGAGCTCGCGATGCTCGGGCTTTGCCCGAGCAAGCTCGTGTCGGGGATGACTCGCTATGTTATTTATGTGAGTCAATTTGGTCGATTCCACCCTTCATGTAGAAAGCTTGTTCTGGTTTGTCGTCGTGTTTACCATCTATGATTTCTTTGAAACCACGAACTGTGTCGGAGATTGAAACGTATTGTCCTGGAGAGCCAGTAAACACTTCCGCAACGAAGAACGGTTGAGAAAGAAAGCGTTGAATTTTACGTGCTCGAGAAACAATAATTTTATCTTCTTCAGGAAGTTCTTCCATACCAAGAATTGCAATAATGTCCTGCAAGTCACGGTAACGTTGCAGAGTTTTCTGAACACCGCGAGCGACTTCGTAGTGCTCTTCACCAACAATGTTAGGATCTAAAATTGTGGATGTTGAATCAAGAGGATCTACTGCCGGATAAATACCAAGGTCAGAAATTGCACGAGAAAGTACTACTGTAGAGTCCAAATGAGCGAACGTTGTCGCTGGTGCAGGGTCGGTAAGGTCGTCTGCAGGCACGTACACAGCCTGCACGGATGTAATAGAACCTTCTTTAGTAGAAGTGATGCGTTCTTGTAATTCACCCATTTCTGTCGCAAGTGTTGGTTGGTAACCTACTGCGGAAGGAATACGTCCAAGCAACGCCGATACTTCACTGCCGGCTTGAGTAAATCGGAAAATGTTATCGATGAAGAAAAGAATGTCCGCTTTGTTCTTGTCGCGGAAATATTCTGCCATTGAAAGACCAGAAAGCGCAACGCGCGCACGGGCTCCAGGCGGTTCATTCATTTGCCCAAACACCATGGTCATTTTGTCGATTACACCTGAGTCGTTCATTTCGTGGTACAAATCGTTTCCTTCACGGGTACGTTCACCTACACCGGCGAATACTGAAAGTCCACCGTGACCCTTTGCGATGTTGTTGATCAATTCCTGAATCAATACGGTCTTCCCTACTCCGGCACCACCGAACAAACCAACTTTTCCACCTTTAAGAATCGGACAGATAAGGTCGATTACTTTGATTCCTGTTTCGAGAATTTCATTCTTCGTAGATTGGTCGGTAAGTTTTGGAGATGGTCTGTGAATTTCGTACTTTTCTGTCACCTCCGGAGCTTCTTTACCATCGATTGGTTCACCTAAAACGTTGAACATACGGCCCAGAGTCGCATCACCAACAGGAACGCTGATGCCTCGACCGGTGTTTACAACTTCCATGCCGCGCTTAAGACCGTCGGTCGAAGACATCGCGATAGTACGAACGATGTTTCCTGGAAGCTGCTGTTGAACTTCTAAAGTGAGAACGCTATCGCCGAGCTTAATTTCTAAACCAGTGAAAATGCCAGGCATGTTCTCTGGAAATTTTACATCAACAACTGGTCCAATTACTTGGGATACTGTGCCGATATTTGATTGTGTAGTCTTGGATTGTTTCATAATGGTTTGTATTCCCGGACGAAAGCCGAAGGCTGTAGATCTGGGATCTAGACCCCGGCCTTCGCCGGGGATTCTTAATGATTACTGCCGAAGTGAACTTAATTTATTCTAATGCGATACGTCCGGCTGTAATTTCTGCAAGCTCGGTTGTAATCTTATTTTGTCTGATCTGGTTGTATGTAAGAGTTAAGTCGTCGATGAGGTCTCCCGCTGCTTCGGTTGCGTTCTTCATCATCATCATACGCGCGCTGTGTTCTGACGCATCACTTTCGAGAATTGCTTGATAGAGCTGAGATTCCAGTATGCGAGGAAGGAGATGGTTAAGGACTTTTTCCTGATCAGGTTCGAAAATTATGTTGCTTCCAATCGAAAGGGTTTGATGCTCGGATTTAGGAATTACTGGAAGCAATTGTTTTACCTTTGGCTCTTGGACTAACATCGACACAAAATGGTTATAAACGACATAAATCTTTTTATACTCACCAGTGTTGAACTTATCAGTCAGAAGTTGAATCATCGGATAAACATCCTTCACAGGTATGGTTGCATCAAGTTTTGGAAACTCGGCGATGATATCTTTTTGAAGCCGCTTCATGACTTCTCTACCTTTTCGTCCAACAACCACTAGTTCGGTAAGAAGTTCTGGTTCTAACTTTTCTTCAGCTAATGCTTTCTTGATTAAGTTTGAGTTGAAGCTTCCGACTAATCCTTTATTGGTTGTAATTAGGATTACTCCAGCTTTTTTTGCATCAGGGTAATTTCTGAGCAGAGGGTGTTCGCGGGCTGAGCTGGAAATATTGTTGATTAACTCCCAAGCTAAGTGCGCGTACCTGCGGCTAGCCATGGCAATGTTTTGGCTCTTGCGCATTTTGGCACTACTAACCATCTGCATCGCGCGAGTTATTTTGCGTGTTGCTTTGATTGACTTTATTCTTCTAGAGATTTCTTGGGTATTAGGCATATATTTACGCGCCTGGCTCGCCGTAGCTTAAGCGTAGGCGGCTGCTTTTGATGGACTTTATTCTTCTTGTGAGTTCTTGTGTAGATGGCATATAAAGTTTGGTTTACCCTCCGTAGCTTTCTTGCCAACCGAAGCTTTAGCGAAGGTTGAAGCGTAGCAGGGTTAGTTCTTGAGTTGATGGCATAGTTGACTAATTCTAAGTTAAATGATATAGTATGATGTTCTAAATCAAAAGTGGAGGAAATTCGATGTTGTTTATAGTTTTGTACAGGGTATTGTGCTTTTTTGCTACAATCATGTTTGGTTGGGTCTGGCTTGTTTCCGCAGAATTTAACTGGAGCGGAAAAGTAATCGCAGGTGGTCTAACCTTGCTCAGCGGTGCGCTGATGCTGAAGCCCCAAAAATCAGAATCAGACTAGTTTACTTCCAGCCTTGCTTGAACTGTTCAAGTGAGGCTTTTAATTTTGCCTCAGTATCGTCTGTGATTTCCTTTTCAGTGGCAATTGTAGTTAACAAATCTTTTTTCTGAGTATCTAGATATTCGTATAAATCTTTTTCAAACTTACCTACATCCTCTATTTCCACATCATCCATGTATCCGTTGTTGACTGCGTATAGTGCAACAACCTGCTTTTCCATTGGAATCGGACTGTACTGTGGTTGTTTTAGTAGTTCTGTTAAACGACGGCCAAGTTCTAACTGCTGTCGTGTGGCTTCATCCAAGTCTGATCCGAACTGAGCGAAAGCTTCAAGTTCACGGAACTGCGCAAGTGAAAGCTTTAATTTACCAGCAACTTTTTTCATCGCTTTGGTTTGAGCCGCTCCACCTACACGTGATACGGAAGTCCCAATGTTTACCGCAGGACGTACACCTTTATAAAACAAGTCGCTTTCCAAGAAAATCTGTCCATCGGTAATTGAGATTACGTTTGTTGGAATGTAAGCCGAGATATCCCCTGCTTGAGTCTCAATAATCGGTAATGCAGTAATTGAACCGCCGCCGTGATCTTTGTTTAACTTGGCGCTACGTTCGAGCAAGCGAGAGTGGAGATAAAATACATCTCCAGGATACGCTTCACGTCCTGGAGGACGACGAAGTAGTAAAGAAATTTCACGGTAAGCAACCGCTTGTTTAGAAAGATCGTCGAATACAATCAACACATCTTTTCCTTGGTCCATGAAGTATTCAGCCATCGCACAACCGCTGTAAGGCGCGATGTAAGAAAGTGAAGCCGATTCGGATGCGCCAGCGGATACTACGATTGTGTATTCCATTGCACCGCGTTCTTCTAGCTCAGCAACAATTTTTGCAACTTTACTTTCCTTCTGACCAACAGCAACGTAAACACAAATCATGTCCAAACCTTTTTGGTTGATGATTGTATCAATCGCTACAGCTGTTTTTCCGGTTTGACGGTCACCAATAATCAGTTCACGTTGACCACGACCAATTGGAATTAAAGCATCAATTGCCTTAATACCAGTTTGTACAGGTTGATGAACTGATTGTCTAGTGATTACACCTGGAGCAATTTTTTCGACAGGATAAAAATGTTCGGTAGTGATTGCGCCTTTACCATCTTTAGGTTCACCAAGAGCGCTAACAACGCGGCCGATTAGAGCTTCACCAACTGGTACAGATAGAATCTGTCCAGTTGCTTTCACTGTATCTCCTTGCTTAACGTGTTCGTAGTTTCCCAAAATGATTGCACCTACGCTTCGTTCTTCTAAGTTAAGAGCTACGCCAGATGTGCCATTTCCGAAATCAAGCATTTCCATGGATTGCACTTCGGAAAGTCCATTGATTTTTGCGATACCGTCACCAATTTCGGTTACAGTTCCGACATGACTAATCTCGGCCTTTGGGTCAAAGCCTTCAATCTGGTCTTTTAGTTTTTGAATTATAGTGTCAGTGTTCATAAGTGTAATTTTTCCAAGTCATCCTGAGCGGTAGCAAGGATCTGCTTTGAGATTCCTCTCTTCGCTCGGAACGACAGTAGTTTAGTCTTTCAGTTTAGATTCTAAATTATTAAGTTCAGTCCGGAGACTGGCATCAATAAGGGTATCGTCAACGCGGATGACTACTCCGCCCAATACTTCTTCGTCTGTGATTTGTGTGGTTTCAATCTTGTCCTTGGAATATTTATTCAACTCTTTGAGGAGCGCTGGTGTGATATTTGCATCCGTTGCAGTGGTGATTGTAACTTGGCTGGTATTCTCTTTGATGTCGAGAAGCTTTTCGTACTCGGCAACAATCTTTTCGTAAGCGGCTAAATCATTATTGATCCTAAGGATGTTTATGAAGTTATCTATGACTATATCTTGCTGTTTTGGATTAGTTGTTTCGAGCACATCGTACAAACTCTGAGCATATTGCTTAACTGTATATTTCATTAGTTGAGCTCCTTCATTGCTTGCGAAATCAACTTTTGATCTGCTTTTTTATCTACTTTTTCGCGAATCAACTTTTCGGCAGCTCCAACTACTAGGTCTGCGAGTTCTGATTTAGCATCTGCAATAGCTTGTTCTTTTTGCTGAGTAAGTTCTCGAGCTCCTTTTTCTAGTAGTGCTTGTTGTTCTAGTTTTGCTTTTTCGAGAATATCATTTTTCACTGTTTCAGCTTGAGTCTTCGCTTCACTGATTATTGCGGTAGCTTCTTGTCTTGCTTTGCCCATCTCGGTTTCTTTCCATGCTTCAAACTCAGTTTTCTCTTCGGTGATTCTATCTGCATTTATAAGCGACTCTTCAATTTTTTTGGTTCGTTCTTCCATGTTTGAAGTCACAGGTTTCCAAACCCACTTCCACAATACAAACAAAACGATGCCAAAGTTAATCAGCTGAGCTAGGAATAACTTCCAGTTAATACCGAACATGCCAATAAGACTCGGATCATCAACGACTGTACTTGCCGCATCAGCAATATTTGGTGCAAGTAAAACAGAGAGCATCAATCCTGTGATAGCAATATATTTTAGTGATGTTTTCATAATACTATTCATAATTTTCAACCCCCAGCCTCGCAGCGTGCGAGACTGAAATTGCAAACTATAAAATGAACGTAATAACCAACGCGTAAATAGCGATCGCTTCCGCGAAAGCCATACCAAGAAGCATCGGTACGAACAATTTGTCGACACTTTCTGGGTTACGGCCGATCGATTCCATCGCTTTAGAGCCAATACGGCCAATCGCGAGAGCTGGACCGATACCACCAACAGCGATAGTAAGAGCCTTAGCTAAAAGTTCCATTGATTCTGGGGACATTAGAGTTCCTTTGCGGCTAGACTGGATTGTTGTTTAAAGTCTGCCGTTTAATTAAGAATGAAACATCAAGCATCAATGGTTTAATGCTTGATGGATTACTCCTAAACTGTCGGTGTTGGTTCTAAATCTTCTGGGTGATCGCTGTGGTGACTCGCGACTTCTGTTGTCGCTACAGTTAGATACACCAAGGTAAGCATAGCAAATACAGTCGCTTGGACAATAGCCACGATTATTTCTAAACCAATGAACGGTAATGGTAATAGATATGGTAAGATGCTTGCCAAAACAGTAAGTAACACTTCTCCAGCAAAGATATTTCCGAATAAACGCAAAGATAGTGAGAACAGTTTTGCTACTTCAGAAATGATTTCGAGAATTCCAACAAAGAATTCGATGATGGCTACGAGAATTGCCATCGGGCTGAAAGACTTTACCGCATGCCATAAATCCCCTACTTTAACGAACTTGTTGAAGTATTTGAAGAAACCAATAACGAATATTCCTAGGAAGTGTGAAACTGTAACTGCGATTAGAGCCATCGCAACTGTCATATTCAAATCGGTAGTCGCAGGACGGAACAGTGGAACAAGTAAAATTTCACCACCGTGCACTAAGTAACGGCCGATGCTGCCAATGCCTGGAAAAAGTCCTAACCAGTTAGAAACTAAAATGAAGAAAAATAATGTACCGACTAAAGGTAGGAATTGGATTGTTTTCTTGCGGCTTTGAGTTACTGTGTCAAAATATTGATACAAAACTTCCAAGATACTTTCAAAGAAATTCAGTAGTCCACGAGGTGCACCGTTTTTGTAAGCTTTTACAGCGCGGTTGATAAAAAACGCAAAAATCACAAACCCAATCATGGTTAGAGTGGAGTTGATGTATGAATTTGTAATTGGAAGTTGACCTATCGCAAAAATCGGTTCTGCTGCCAACGGTGGTAATGCTGCAATCATTAGTCTATGAAATCTTTGTAGAGATCGTTAATCTTTCTGTAAAACCAGACTGTACTTGTAGTTAGTGCTAGTAGTAGCCCAGCCATAACCCACAATTTATTGTCATAGCGTTGTTCTAGCCATTTGCCGATTCCGCCAAATACTAACAATGGCAGGAGAATCATGAATGCGAATTGAAGAGCTAGAGATAGACTTTTCGCAAAATTTATTTGCTTAGAATTAGGCTCTTTTTTCTCCCCTGTCTGATTTAGTTTAGTTTCTTGTTTGTCCATAATTTACCCTGTTAAATATCCTGTCTGTGCACTCAGACCTGAAAAATCTAGAGGCAAACGACTAAGATATTTTCCCTTATAAAATAACTTAATTTCACAGGGTGAACGCAAAAATTCTAACAAAAAAAGGCGAAGTTGGCAAGGCTGCCAATTTTTTCGAGGGTTGACACTTCTTCGCTAAAGCTACGAAGTGCAGGCAATTCTTCGCCCCAGCCTTCGCCAAGGCTTCGGTTGGCAAGCAGGCTACGAAGTGCAGGCACTTTTGGTTTTTAACCAAAAAACTCTGCTCAAGGAAGCAGAGTTTGGTTTTTAGAGTAACTTCACCGATTTGATATTCGAGAATTCGGTTTGTAGCCAAGCTTCAAAATCAGAGGGAGTGATAAATATTTGTTGTAGATTGTAACTTTTTTCATTTGCTTCATTCTCTTCAATCCCAGTAATTCTTAAAATATGGATACCATAACGACTCGCAACTAATACATTATCGTTAAGAGCTAATTCGGAAACTACCACCTGAAACTCCGGAAGCAGGTCTGAATAATTAACAAAGCCACTATCCCCTGCAAAGGCTTGACTACCGATATCTTCAGAGTATTGAGTAGCGACTTGTTCAAAATCAGAACCGTTATCAAGATTGCTTAGTAGTTCACGAGCTTTAGTATATGATTCTGAATTTAAGTTTTCTTGGGAGTTAAACCACAAAGATAGATTTTCTCTTGTCGCGGTTTGTCTAAGAACTTCATTTTTAAAAGTTGAAATTGAAATACCATAGTTCTTATTAAGTTCTGTTGCTAATGCTTCTTCACTTTGGCCAGGTAATTGATTTATCACTGCTTGGTAGGACATGTCCAGCTCTTGGTCTGTTGGAGTAATACTGTACTTTGCGGCTAAAGTTTCGGTTTTACGAGCTTCTATTAATTGATCTAGAACTTCGGCAGGGAGATTTTCATTCGATTCTGTATTTCCCTGTAATAAATCAGTAGCTAGTTGAACTCGTTGAAAGAGTTGCTTGCTGTTAATATGCTTTGACTCAACCAGAGCGACAGGTAATGGAATTGCTTTAAATATCGACTCCTTGGCACTGGTAATCGAACCAGTATATAACCAAGTGAAGAAACAAATTAAAACTACCAAATCAAAAATCAAAAAGGCTGCAATAAATTTGCGACTTCTGATTTTTTTATTTTCGGAATCTCCTTGTTGTGTATTTTCGTAAGTCATTGTTTTTAGTTAATAAATATATATTCCCACCATTTGAATAAGTTTGATCTTGAATCGACTTGTACTACTTCTGTTTGCTGGCCTTCAGGTTCTTTCGGAAAATTTACTACAATCTCATCTGGCTTTTTAAGATTTAATTGTAATCGAGCTAATTTTTCTTGATACTCTGGAGATGATAAAAAGCCAATTGATTGTTGCAACTGATTATTGGCTTCAGTTAAGCGCCTTTCTTCGGCTTCTAATTCGGCGATTTCGTTATCAATACTTTTTCTTTCTGAGTACTGTTTATATTCTATCGCGCCCGCAAAGATCAAAGCAATAAGTAATATTCCTAAAAAAGGCTTTGAGTTAAAAATTTTGGGTAACTTCATATCTAAACTTTCTGATTTTGTTTGGTATACCCTAATCGCTCTTGAATATGCTCAATGTCTTGGCTGTTAAAACTTTTATCGTTAGCAGTAACTCGGAGGTGCATTTCCCAGATATAATCTTTGATTTCTAGTGGATTAGAGACATTTTTTAAGACCATGGGGTCAATAAGTCCAACAACTTGCACAACTACATTTCCATATCCGAATATTGCAGAAGTAACACCTTCGGTTTTAAAACTAACATTGAGAATTCTTTCGTGGGGTGTTTCAATAATTGTTCTCTTGAATAACCCAGTTTGGTCATAATGCATCAGCCTCATATTTGTGACAACATAACGATTTAAATACCAAAGAAGTAATTCAATGGCTAAATGAGCTAACACAATCACTGACCATAGCCATAATACAGTCGTAATCCAACCAGAAATGTCGTATCTAACGATAAAATACCAAGGCAACGCGACTGTAAATAAATTAGCCAAGATAGGATGAATTAACACCCATTTACTTTGACGGTAAACGGCTCGTACGTGCTCCATTTCTCTAAGTTTTACACCCATAGTTTTAAAATGTAAATAAGAAAGCGGTTCCGATCATTGAAGCGATAATTAGTACCGATACAACAATCAAAATTCTTTCTAAAGCTTTTCTGTTTCGCATATATATTGTTGAATAGATTCCGGATAGTCTTTAGCTTCCGGGATGACACTTCGTGTCATTTTTTAAGTACTGCTAAGAATGCTTCTTGTGGGATATCTACTTTACCAACTTTTTTCATTCGCTTCTTACCCAACTTTTGTTTCTTAAGAACTTTCATTTTTCGAGTTACATCTCCACCGTATAAGCCTGTGGTTACATCTTTGCGTAAAGCAGAAATACTTTCACGAGCAATGATTTTGCTTCCGATTGCCGCTTGAATAGCAATTTCAAATTGTTGTTTTGGTATTAACTCTTTAAGTTTAGAAACTAAAGTTCTCCCCTCGCTTTCAGCAGTTGAGCGGTGGGCGATTGCAGATAATGCTTCTACTGGCTCTCCAGCAACCAAAATGTCTAGTTTAACTAGATTTCCTGGGCGCAAATCCACAATTTCATAATTTAAAGAAGCATAACCACTGGATACACTTTTAAGTTTATCATAGAAGTCAGTAATAATAGTCGCTAGTGGCATTTCGAAGCGCATTTCCACGCGGTCTGTACCCACATAGTCCATTCCTTGGTTGATTCCTCGTCTTTGGGTTACAATCTCCATGATCGAGCCAATATAAGAACTAGGAGTTAAAATAGCCGCTTTAGCCCATGGCTCTCTCACTTCTTTAATTTTGGACTGATCTGGCCAGCCTGCTGGATTGTATATAGTTAAAACTTCATCATTTGTTTTCTCAATTTCATAAACCACGCTTGGAGCAGTTAGAACTAAATCCAAATCGTACTCACGAGATAAACGTTCTTGAACAATATCCATATGGAGCAAGCCCAAAAAACCAGTCCGAAACCCAAAACCGATACTCGGAATATTCTCTGGTTCAAACGTGAGTGCTGCATCGTTGAGTTTTAATTTTTCCATTGCGTCACGAAGCATTGGGTAATCGTCTCCTGATACTGGGAAAATGCTTGCGTAGACCATTGGACGAACTTGTTTGTAACCTGGTAATGGCTCCTCGGCACTATTCTTAAACAGTGTAATGGTGTCCCCTACACTTGCTTTGGCTACATCGCGTAAACCAGTAACAATATAACCAACACTGCCTGTTGGTATATTTTGTGATTTTGTCATCACTGGTTTGAAATAACCTACTTCTAAACTTTCTCCTTCTCCTCCACTCCCCATCATGCGGATTTTTTCCCTAGCTTTTAGCTCACCGTTAACAATTCGCACATAACTTATTACGCCGCGATGAGGGTCGTAACTAGAATCAAAAATTAAGGCTTGAAGGGGTTTAGTACTATCCCCTTGTGGTGCAGGCACACGCTCAGCAACAGCTTCTAAAATTTCTGGCACGCCTAATCCTGTCTTCCCTGATGCGAATAGAAATTCTTCATCTTTGAAACCAAATACTGATTTCATTTCTTCGGCAACTTTACTTGCATCGCTATTTGGTAAATCTATTTTGTTGATTACAGGGATTAATGTGAGATTATGCTCCATCGCCATGTAAGCATTGGCTAGAGTTTGAGCTTCAATTCCTTGTGTGGAGTCCACAACTAAAAGAGCGCCTTCACAGGCGGCTAGGCTTCGGGATACTTCGTAGCTGAAATCGACGTGACCAGGTGTATCGATAAGATTAAAAACAAACTCTTGGCCGTTGTGCCGATAGTTCATTTGAACAGGCTGAAGTTTGATGGTTATTCCCCGTTCCCGTTCTAGATCCATCTGGTCGAGGAGTTGGGCCTTCATATCTCTATCACTGACGGTATTTGTCACTTCTAGAAGTCTGTCGGCAAGAGTAGATTTTCCGTGGTCAATATGAGCAATAATGCAGAAGTTTCGAATTTTTGATAGGTCAGACATGGGCTAATGTTAGCAAAAACACTGCGTTATAGCAATATTTTAAGTGCTATTGAACGCTGCTGACATTGAAGAATTTTGTTGTTCGGCTAAGCGCGGATTTAATGCTGATAGCTTCTGGAATATGAAACCACATTGTAAGAATTAGATAGACAAAAACTGCAGCCATCCCAGCAAAACCTGCTTGGATTAAAATACCGAGAACAGTGTGCGTGTTTACAAATAATGCGATTCCATATAGTAAACCGTACGCAACTAATCCTGAAACCATTGCAGAGATCATAATTTTTGTACTCGAAGACACAATGTAGTAATCACTTTCTCGGATAATTTTATTACTTTTCAAATCATATTGAATTTCTTTGTGTAGATAGATCATTAGTAAAATTAATTGGAATGCAGACGCAATCACGAAGCCCAAAGCGATACCGATAATCCCTAGCCCATAAGCTAATTGCCATGATAGTATCCCGTTGATTGCCATAGCAGCTAGACTGATAAACAGTGGAATTTTTGTATTTTGTCTAGCATAAAATGCTCTCGACAGCAGTGGTACTAAACTTTGTGCTACTAAACTTATGCTAAGTAAACCGAGCGCGTCAAAGGTTGTAATTGTACAGGTCCAGTCACAGGCACCATATCCTAAAAGCAATCGAACAACATGAGCTCGAAGCAGTAACATCAAGATTGAAAGGGGTAAAATAAAAAATAATATTCTAACAAAAGCTCTGTTAAAAGTATTTATAAATGAATTATACTGTTTTTTAGCATACTCTTCTGACAATACAGGAAAGACAGCTAATGTAGTCGAAATAGCAAAAATTCCAAGAGGAACGCTTTGGATGTTGTTGGCGAAGTTAAAAGCTGAAATTGTTCCACTAACTAAAGTTGATCCTACAATTGAGACGATAATTAAGTTAACATAAGATATATCTAACCCAAGGACTCTTGGTAGAAATAGGCTAACTACTTTTTTTACGCCAGTATTTTTCCAAGCAATTATAGGGCGCCACTGAAATCCAAGACCAATTAGTTGGGGTAGTTGAATTAAAGCGTGAAGAATTGCACCTAAAATTACTCCTAGCGCAACTCCTGTTAATCCCCACATTGGCCAAAAGAAAATAATGCCAATTATGATACCTGCATTGTAAAAGAGAGGTGCGGTATTAACCCAAATAAATTTCTTGAATGAAATTAATGTACTGGAAAATACACTAGAGATCGTAAAAATAATTGGTGAAAGTAAGAATATTCGTGTAAGCGAAGCGGTTTGGTCAAGAGCTGCTTCATTAAATCCAGGGGCTACAATAGAAACTAATGGTTTGGCAAAAATAAAGATAATTACTGATAACCCACCAACTAAAATAATTCCTAAATTTAGTACACTGTTAGCAATTTTCCATGCTTCAGTTTTATTTTTAAGGTAATAGTCTGTGAAAACAGGAATGAAAGCAGCACTTAGAGTTCCTAAGATCAACAAGTTATAGATTAAATCTGGGATTCGGAAGGCTGTGAAATAAATATCAGTCTGAATATTTGCTCCGAGTTGGCTGGCTAGAAATAAGTCACGCACAAAACCCATTAGTCTAGAGACTAAAGTCAAAATAGCAATAATTGCAGTTGCTTTGCCTAAATGAAAATTTTGTTCAACTTTATTAAAAAACTTAAAGAGTTTTGTCATATTATTTTGTAAGCACTACACCAGTAAATTTATCAGTAGTAAGTTGTGACTGCCAGAGCCATTGATAGGATGAATCATTTGAGCTACGCAATTCAAAATTACTCCATTTTGGGATACGAGATTCAAATTTAAATCTCTGTTCGACTGGAAATGGGAGCATGCCACTTTGCTTTTGCCAAAGCAAACGGTAATTACTAATTTTTCCGGACAGCTTTTTTGGTAGTTGATACGTAACTGATATAGTTCTAGTTTCTCCACCAGGAACTTCTAGCCAATTCGCAAAATATTGCTTTCCAGCTTCCTTGCCAATATATATCTGGTTTGACTGATCAAATTTTAGTTCAGACTCCCAAGCACTAATCGCCGGACTTTCATTATATAGCTTGTCAGTAGGCAAATTTTCTGGAGTGAAATTAGTAAATCCACTTGAACCTAAGAGTTTGCTATTTTGAGGAACCATGATTCTAATCCAACTTCGATTGGTTAATCCTTCCACAGCAGGAAGTGGATTATTGATTGTATAGGTTAGTTGATTCAACACATTTCCATCTTCGTCTATTGTAGTTGATAGTATTGCTGATCGATTTAGATCCCTATCAGTTTTACTCCCAGAGAGATTTGAACTAATTATTTGTAAGTAGTCTCCATCTGATTCCAAGACTTTTCCAGCCCAGTTGTATTGCTCAAATCTTGATTGTAAAGAACTGTTTCGTGAATAAAGCAAAATATTCTTATCAGACAGACTTTTTTGAAGGATTGAAATAAACAACAAAGGATCGTTCTTTGTTAGTTCGCCAAGTCTTTGCATTAAGGCTGGGTATAAATCTGCCAATAATTGTTTAGGTTGATTTAAGTTTTTATCGTATGAAATTGATGTTGTTGTTTGGGTTTGTTCAATAAAATTTTCAGCAGTGATTATTACATTGTAAGTTGGTAACTCAATCGGACCAGTCAACCTAAGAAAATCTAAAAATAATTCAGGGGTAAATGCCATGATTAAATCCGGAGTTTCTCCCCCACTCTTTTCGTACATTATAGACAAACGCTCTGCTGATTCTGGAAAACTAGCAAACCAATTACTGTCCCTTAAAAACATTCTGCTATTCACTGCTTGCAGTGGACTTGGTGGTTTAATCCAATCTAAAATCTGTCCATCTAAATCGTAAACGCTTCTGATATCTAGATTGTTTATAACACCATCAGAAATTCTACCCTGGGCAATTGTACCAATAAAACCACCAGTCGCTCTAAGTTCATTATTATTTTGCAAAACTACCAAGAAAGACTTTGTCCCGATAGTAAAATCGTTTAGTAGTACTAACATATCTGACAACTGTGAGCTTTGAATTATAGTTTCGGACAATAAATCCTTTGTAGTATTAATTGCAAGTTGATACTCGGCTGGGAATAAACTTGTATTAATTGGTTTAAGTAATCGTTCAGCTTCGTGTAATTTTGAATTCAATTCAAGACTAGTCTCTGTTAGTTTTGAAATCGCTACTTTTGTATCCTGGTTTTTTGAGCTAATTCCTTGAGGAGTGAAAGTTAAATTTGATACCTCAGCCATCAGACGAGATGCCAATATCCCACTTTCAGTTAAAAGTGTTGCGGAGCGTAAAAAATTATCTGTGTTTAAACTAGCTGGTGCAAAACTACTAGCTGCTCTAATGCTAGTACTAGATGAGTTGAGCTCGTTTTGGACTAAAACAAGCTTTTCTAAAGCCCCAGCAAAACTTACTTGAGCTAGTTCATAGTCTTCATTTGAAATTGCTTGTCGTGCTAGCGTGATGTCTGAAAGAGCTTCATCACTGACCCCAAGAACTCGACCACCTAATTTCCATCCTTCAGAAGCTACTGAAAGCATGAACACTGGAGTTGCTGCAAATAATAATATTAGAGCAAAAATTGCTAATTTCTTTTTTTGGATTATAAAAAGTTCGTCTTTGGAAAAAACCAATTTCTTTATAGTTAGTGGAAATGATATAATCCCAAAAATTGTTAAACCGATAAGATAGCTAAACTTTGTGAAAAAGTTAAGTAATCCAAAAATCATCCTTTTCCAGAATTTGTGCTTAGACTTTTGACCAGCTACATCAACCGAATCTTCAATATTGTGATGTAATAAAATTTTAAGTGAACGTTTTTTCATATCAATCGTTTTGGGGACGGTGTTGTTTAGAAATATTTAACAGAATTCCAATACCAATTAAACTTACTATCATCGAGCTACTACCATAACTAAAAAGTGGGAGAGCTATTCCTGTTAAGGGGATTAGTCCTAAAATTGCACCAACATTAATAAGCAATCCAACTGCAAAATATCCGGAAATACCAATTGCTAACATTTTACCAAAAGAATCTGCTGCATTTAGACTTATTTGGAGACCTCTAAATATGAACCATGAAAAGACTATTAAGATTAATGCAACCCTAATAAATCCTAGTTCTTCAGCCATAACCGCAAAAATAGAATCATTAATGGCTTCAGGTAGGTAGAAATGTTTCTGCCTTGATAACCCATAACCGTAACCAAATAAGCCACCACTTCCTATTGCTATCAATGCTTGGTTTATTTGATAACTTATACCCAGCGCATCGGAACTTGGATCTAAGAACGCTGTAATTCTTCTCATTCGGTATGGCTCAAAAATAATAAAGCCTATGGTCAAAAGAAGGCCTCCCACACCAGTCCAAAGCAGATATTTCAATCTCGCACCTCCAACAAAGAACATAATTCCTGCAATAAAAACAATTGCTAAAGCTGTTCCTAAGTCGGGTTGTGCTACCACTAAACCAGTTAGCAATCCTGTTATTACCAGTGGAGGAAAAAATGAACTCCAAAATCTTGAATTACTATACCTAGCATGATTTCCAGTCCAAGCTGCTAAATATACGATTAGTGCTAGTTTGGCAAACTCGCTAGGTTGAAAAAGAGCGATTCCAAAATCCAGCCAACTAGTAGAACCATTAGCTGTGAATCCGACTCCAGGAATAAATAACGCTAATAGTAAAACAAATGCAAGGATTATTAATGCAGGTGCAAAGATCTTTAGTTTATGGTAGTCAAATTTTGAGAAAAACCACATCGCAATCAAACCAATTAAGACCCCACGGGTTAATTGGTGAATGATAAAATAGTTGGTGTCTCCAAAAGTTTGTTTAGCTACAGCTGTAGAAGCAGACCAAAGCACAGCTAAGCCAGTCACAAGTAAAATTGCTGTAAGTATAAGTAAAACATAATCGAAATTGTGTTTAGTTTTGGGCATAATGACTTCTAATCAGTTCTTTAAATGCATCTCCACGCTCAGCGTAACTATTAAACATATCAAAAGAAGTTGCAGCGGGGCTGAGTAAAATTATATCGCCTGTATCTGAAATTGAAATAGCTGATTTTACAGCTTCATCAAAACTCATAAACGGACCGTTCAAAGTTTTTTGAAAACCTAACTTAGTCAAAGCACTGAATAATAATTCACCAACCTGTCCGAAACAAATGATAGCTTTAAGATTTTGACTTTGGGACACTTGAGTTAAAAAATTTGTATAATCTAATCCTTTATTTGCACCGCCAAGTAGTAAGATGACAGGTTCTGTGAATGAAGTAAGTCCGGCCAAGGCAGTGTCTGGATTGGTCGCAATTGAGTCGTCATAGAACTTTACATTATGAAACTCTCCCACTAGTTCTAGCCTATGAGGAAGCCCAGAAAAACTTTGAATTGTATGTGTAAGAATTTTACTATCAACACCAAGTAAAGTTGCAGCCAAACTTGCCGCAGCAATATTTTCTAAATTATGTTTCCCGCGAATAATTCTAGGCTTAGTTTCAATGCTTATTTGGCTAGATTCAGTTGTGATTACGATTTGCTCTGTTTGTAGATCAATTCTAGCTCCAAGAGAAATCGCATCTGATTTTGAAATCTCATATTTTTTCCCGTCCCCCAATTCCCCTATATGCTTGCTTGCTAGGTAATCGATGTTATAAATTGCTATATCATTTTCAGTTTGGAACTTAGTAATAGCTTCTTTAGCTTTATGGTAACTTTCTAAATCTGGATGGTAGTCTAAATGATCTTCTGTGACCATAAGGCAAATTCCAATATTAGGACTTTGTTGTAATCCTTCTAATTGGAAACTAGACAGCTCGAAAACAATCAAATCTTCAGGAGTAGTTTGGTCTAGAAAGTCTAATGGTGAGTCCTTCCCTATATTGCCAGTTATATAAACTTTATGTGGAAATTGACTTGCCTTTAATATCTCGAATAATAAACTTGAAGTTGTTCCTTTGCCTTTGGTTCCAGTTATTCCAATAATTTTTGAAGGGCAGTGCTTAAAAAACCAAGCCGTTTGGCTGGTTAAGAAAATTTCCTTTTCTTTTAAAGTTTGTTTAATTTGATCGGATAAATTTATCCCAGGACTTTTAAACACCACCTCCATTTCGCCGAGGTTGTCTAAATAGTTTTCACCGAGGAAGGTTTGGAATTTGTGCTCCGCTATTATGGACAATTGATTCGCGTTCATTTCAGATTGGGTTTTCTTATCAAAAACGTTTATAGGAATTTGGTGCTTTGATAGATATCGAACCAACGCTTGACCTTCATGGCCAAATCCTAAGACCCCAACTTTTTTTGATTTTAATTCATTAATTGTCATGATTTTAGATATTTCCCTTCTAATGTTCCTGTCGGGACTCCTTTTTGAACAACCTTTTCGCCGTTGATCCAAACACCTTCTATTCCTATCGGAAATTGATATGGATTTGCTACTGAAGCTTTTGAATCAATTTTGGTAGGATCAAAAAGTACTAAGTCTGCATCATATTCACTTGCAATCAGTCCTTTACTTTTTAAACCAATTGTTTTTGCAACCCGACTTGTGAGTTTTGCAATCCCCTCCTCTAAGCTAATCGATTTACTGTCGATAACTTGTCTTAGGAATTTTGGTGCAGTACCAAAACTCCGAGGGTGAACTAATTTGTCACCATGAGGCAAATCAAAACCACCACCATTTGTACCTATAAATGAAAGTGAATGGTTGCACAAAATCATAACCGTTCCCATATCTAAACTTTCATCAAATACCAAGGTAGTTGCTCCACCATTCTTGATTAAATTCAAAATTGCTTCTTCACTAGTCATGGACATACTCTGAGCAATTTGAGAAATGGTTTTTCCGTTAACTTTTAAACCATTTGCGGTAGAAGCAATTATTAGCGCAGCAAGATTTGCTGGATGATTTGTTAATGAAGACAAAATTCGTTTACGGGTTTCTTCATTATTTAACCTTTCTAATAAATGAGTACGTCCACCCTCAAGACTCCAATTAGGAAGAAACGTGTACAATGGCTGCCAAGTATATGTATAGGGATAGCAATCGAAGTGGACTTTTGCACCGCGGTGATAGGCTGACTCGAAACTGTCTAATAACTCTGTAAGTAGCGGCCAATTTGATTTATGGCGAATTTTTAAATGAGAGACTTTTAGATTAACACCCGTTTGTTCAGCGAGCGCTGTTAACTCACGCGCACTGTTAATCACATTTACATCTTCATTCCTCAAACTAGCAGCTAAAAGTTTGCCGCGTTTGGCGCAAAGCTCAGCGATAGCAACTAACTCAACGTCTGTGATATTCAATTCGTGAGAATATTGAAGTCCAACAGAAACTCCAACAGCACCTTCCTGAAAACTTGTATCTAAAACACTGAGCAACGTTTCCAGCTCAGCCTGAGTTGGTGGATGAATGCTATCGCCTAATAATCCGCGTCTGATAGTTGAGTACCCAACTAAGCTTACGATATTACTGCCAAACTTCATTATGGATAATTGATCGGTGTATTCCTTGAAGCTCCGCCAGTTAACATTTAATCCACTGGTTGATTGCCACTTTTGAACACTACGCAAGCTTTCGTTTGAAATTAAAGGTGCAAGACTGGTTCCTGAACTCCCGACAAGTAAAGTTGTATAGCCCTGAGCGATTAAGCTATGCAATCCTGGGTTGGAAAATAATTGCCAATAGCTATCTGAATGGTTTTGGCTATCTATGAAACCGGGTGCTAAAACCATTTTTTTAGCATCAACTGTAGTTTTAGCTGATGTACTTATAGTTGCTTGAACTGAAACAATTTTCCCACTTTCGATTGCCACATCACCTATAAATGGCTTTTTCCCACTACCATCTATAATATTCGCATTTTTAATTAGGAGTTGGTACATTATCTTGCAAGAAAAAAAATAATAATCGACATAATTCCGGCTATAGATGAAAGAATCCAAAACCGCATTGTAACTTTTGCTTCTGGCCAACCCAATGCTTCAAGATGATGATGTATTGGTGCTGATAAAAAAAACTTTTTCTTGAACACCACCCGCCAAAACATTTGAATAAAGAAACTTCCTGCTTCGATTACAAAAATTAATCCAATCAATGGCAGAAGTAATACACTATTAGTTAAAAAGGCTACTATCGCCAGTAATACTCCTAGACCCATTGAACCAGTGTCCCCCATAAAAAATCTGGCCGGATAGACATTAAACCAGAGAAATGCTAGTAAAGCACCTGACACGACGCCAAGCAGTGCAGTTAAATCATCACGTCCTTGCATAAAGGAAATTACAGCAAAACAGACAAAAGCAACCAATAACACGCCACCAGCTAACCCATCCAATCCATCTGTCTGATTGACTGCAAAGCTAGTTCCAATAGTGACTAGTAAGAAAAATGGGATGAACCACCAACCAATAATAATATCACCGTAAAAAGGGATGTTCACAAAGTCGAAGCCAAGCTTGAAGTAAAACCACCAAGCTCCAATCATTGCGACAGCAGTGTAAAGGATTATTTTAAATCTAAATCTAAAGCCTCGACCTTTATGACCTAGTCTGCGAATATCTAAGTAGTCGTCCATTAACCCAACAACGGCAGCTCCAAGTAATGCACCGAGTGGTAATAAAGTTTCTTTTCTTGTTAAAAAGTTTAAAACATGGAATTGCTCAATACCAATAACTCTATCTAAAAACCAAAAAGTGAAAGCTAAAATTACAACAGTTCCCCAAACTATTACTCCACCCATAGTTGGAGTACCAGCTTTGCTACCATGCAGCTCTGAATATAAGGGAGTGGAACCATCATTACGGATCTGTTTGCCTAAACGGTATTTAAACAGCAACTTTGTCCAAAGCGGTGTTATGGCAATCGCAAACAAAAAACCTATGATAGTTAAGCTAAAAATTTTGATCAATAATTCGGTTATCATTGTATTTATTATACCATATTTAAAGCAACCACTGGGTGGTTGCTTTATTGATTAACCTTGTTTAACGGGACATGATATCCTGACGTAACTTCAAGGTATCAGCTTCTCGATCTGGACTTCCAATAACAATTAATAAGTACTTTCTACCACTTGTTTCTACAACGTTGATCATGCTTCCTAGTGCGATATTGGTGAAACCGGTTTTTATAGCGTACAGATTTTGGTATTGGTTGATTAATTTATTGGTGGCAGAGGTTTGATAACTTTTTCCTGACTCACTTTGGAATGAATAGCTTTGTGCGCGACTCGTGAAATCAAAAACATTTGCTTCATCAAGCTTCTTTACAAGTATTTGTAAATCCTTAGCACTTGAATAATTCGCTGTGCTATCAAAACCCATTGGATTACTAAATCGTGAGTTCTTCATTCCTAAATTATTAGCTTCCTGGTTCATCAATTCTCCAAAAGGTAAATCAACTTTTTCAGATACATGGAAAGCTAAAACACTAGCAGCATCGTTACTAGAACCAACTATTGCAGAAGTGATAAGATCTTTTACTTTGACTTTATCTCCTATAGATAAGCCAAGGCTTGGACTTGTAGTCTCAAATCTAGTATTGGGAATTGTAACAATTTCATCAGATTCGGTGTGTTTAAGCACTGTCCAAACCGTCATAAGTTTGGTTAAACTTGCAACCGGCAAAGATGAATCAAGTTGCTTTCCAGAAATTACCTGACCTGATTCTAAGTCAGACACCATGTAGCTAGCTGCAAGTATTCCTAAATCTTTTTCTAGTGATAAATCAAAACTAATAAAATTATCAATTAATTCTTGTTCAGAAATCGATGCTCCAAGGATTTTAATATCTGCAGTAGGTGCAAGTGCAGGACGAATTACCCCAACGGAACCAAAATAAAAAACCGTCCCAAACAAGGAGAGCATTATGATGCGTTTCAAGAACTTATTCATAACCTAACTATAATGGTTAGGGGAACTTCTGGCAACCGATTGACACTAAATACTCATTTAGTTAAGATTATAAGGTAATAATTAAATTCAATTATGAGTGAAGTAAAACTATCTAAAGATAACTTTGAGACTGAGGTCCTTCGTTCTGAAATTCCAGTTCTGGTTGATTTCTGGGCAGAATGGTGTGGTCCATGTAAAGTACTTGGCCCAATCGTTGCCGAATTATCCACCGAATATCAAGGAAAATTGAAGGTTGCGAAAGTTAACGTGGATGACGAACCAGAATTAGCACAGCAATACGGAGTTATGAGCATTCCAACCATGAAGTTTTTCAAAGCAGGTGAAATCGTTGGTGAAATCGTTGGTGCGGCACCAAAACCAACAATTGAAGCTGAAATTACAAAGCATATCTAAACTAAAACCGCCTTTCTGGCGGTTTTATAATTCATAAATCTCCCCTGGTTTTAGTATCACACTATCATCGTCCGGCTTAAGTTGTTGTTTAGGTTTATTTAGTGGCTTTTCTGGCAAAAAAGCTGTTTCGATTGCACTAGAAAAATTTTCAGCCAAAGCCTGGGTTTTAGATTGTTGCAAATCTTGGGCTTTAGTCCAAATATCATTAATCGGCTTAGGTTTTTGATTTGGTTTCTGCTGTTTATTTAGTTTATTATGAGACTCTTGCGCCGTTGGCTTGTTGTTTTGCTTCGTTCGGTTATCTCCTTGAGGTTTGCTGATACGATCTAAATAATCGGAGGCAATTTGAATTTTGGGTTTTGCGATTTGTGGTGTCGATGTTTGCTTGGCAGGGATAGACAGAGATTCTTTATGAGGTACTGATTGATCAAATTTAGCACGGGCTACCGAACTTTCACCTGTTTCATTGCTATGCGCCTCAGCCGAAGCTTCATGAAAATCTACACCCATCCAACGTTGAATTTTATCTTCAACCTGATCACGTGGTTTAGCGTAACGTTCCCGAGATACTTTAATGACCTTCTCCCCGTCACCTACAAACCACTCCTCATTAACAGGAATTGTCACTGCAGTAAACGGATCGCTAGCCACACCGTTAATCATAAGTCTCAACACAACGTGATATTTTGGAAGATTAACAATGTCGTTTGGGGTGAATGCTGGTTCAAATTCGGTCTCTAAGAACTCGGCATCAGCCGCACCAACTCTGAATACAACCATAGTTCCCACGTTACCAAAAACGGCGTCGCGAACTTTGGTGTTATTTTCTGGCGTGAGTTGGCCAATATATTGATGGCCCATAGTCAAATTTAATCGATATTTACGGGCTTCGGATAGAATTGTTGCAAAACTGTCGGTAACAAAATTTTGGAACTCATCGACGTATAAATAAAAGTCTTTACGTTCTTGTTCTGGAATATCCACACGGGATAATGCGGCGAGTTGGAGTTTAGTAATTATCATCGCACCAAGCAAAGAGGAGTTATCTTCACCAACTTTACCTTTTGATAAATCCAATAATAGAATTTTGTTGTTATCCATAATGTCGCGTAAATCTATTGTAGACTTTGGTTGACCAACAATATTTCGGATAATAGAAGAGGATAAGAACTGACCAACTTTGTTTTGGATAGGAGCTACAGCTTCCGTTCGATATTTTTCTGCGTAATTGGCAAATTCTTCAATCCAAAAAGCTTTTACCATTGGATCTTTAATATTATCCACGATTTTCTTACGATATTTTTTATCCACATACATACGCACGATTCCAAGCATTGTATTGCCAGGGCTATCCAAAAGCGCCAAAATAGTGTTATTTAAAATGTACTCCATACGACTTGACCACATACTAGCCCAAATTTTGGTGAATACACCCATTAAGCCAGAAGCAACTAAATGCTTGTATCGTGATTCAACTGATTCCAAAATATTAAATGCAATTGGGTGATCTAAATCGGCTGGATTGAAATACACAACATCATTAATCCGACTTTGGGGAACATAATCCAATATTTTTTGAATTGAATCTCCGTGCGGATCAATAAAACAGACTCCATTTCCGTTGCGAATATCCTGAATAACCATGTTTTCCATCATGGTTGTTTTTCCCATACCAGTTTTACCTATCACATACATGTGACGGCGTCGGTCATCTGGTTTTATACCAAAAGGAACTTGCTGGTTGCGGAAATTGGTTTTAGCGAAGAAATTAATTTGATTAGATGTATTCATGAAATATTATTTAACCAATTGGTAAGTTTGCAGGAGGGGCAATCTTTTTAGCGTCCAAACTTTCAACGGGTTGTGAAATTGGTGTAACTGACACAGGAAAGTGAAATAATGTCGCTAATTCTTCAGTGTTTAAAATGTAATTTTTTTCACCTTTCCAGTTACTTCTTGATTTGTATCCATCGAAAAGAACTTTCTTACGGCGCTTTACCCACCAATCAATATAAGCTGCTTCTAAGTTTTTTGAAATACGGTAGTCTTTTTTGGGACCAAAAGCAGGACGGAAACCATTAAAATTTGCTGAGCTAAAAATTCGGAAAGGACTTAAAACCAGCTTTTTATGATCTGAGTTAAATTTTTCGGCAGTACCCATATGGAGAATTCTTATTTTAGTACTGAAACCCGGGCGACCTAATTTTTTCTTTATCGCTGTTACTTGATCTTTTATCACTTCATCGACACCCATCATATCGTTCTTGACTTTATTTTTTTTACCATCAGGTCCTACAACTTCTTTTTGACCAAGAAGTTTTTCAATTTCCTTCTCTGCATCATCATGCCAAGAATCATCCATGACTGGCTCCAAGATAAATTGTATACCATAAAACTCCTCATCACTAATTTTTGTGAAAGTTTCAAATAATGGGGAAAGAGGATCAACTACTACATTACTAAGTTCTGGTGCAGACAACCCTTCAAACTCCCTGTATGTTCTAATTGGGTAGCTTTGGTCCTTTATTAATAGAAATTCAGCACCAAACAGATCATACTTTGGATTTTCGGGGTCATATTCGAAGTTTTCAAGATAATCTTTTACTTCGGTAATTTCTAAAGTTGGAAAGTTGGCATAAAATGCAGCTTCAACCAAATCTCGTTGTTTAGTAGGAACGCGTACAATGTAAGAAATATGACCACCTAAACTAATGATTTCGAATGAGACTCTAAAGACCAGTTTTCCTTCCAGGTACTTCTCTTGGAAAGTAAAATTGTCGAATAATTGGTGAAGCTGAATAAAAACCTGTTCAGCATTATAAAAACTGGTTGGGTTTTCTTTTGGTGGTTTAACTTCAAGTACTGTGTAATGGATACTTTCTAAATACTGTCCTTGAATCTCCTCTATGTATAATTTGTAAAGAATTAAAATTAAAAGCAAAACAAAAACGATCCACCCGCCGCGGCTGAACAAAAACCATGCGATTCCCAAAATATTTGTAAAGTCCGGCAGTAGACCGTTTGTCATATATTCTTAGTAGTGTTTGTTTAAATACTGTTTACTTTACTAGATCGTAAAGATTTTTACCGACTTTTTTGAACAACTTTTTATTTGAAAGTCCGACCAGCACCGTGTTTTTTTTGACCATACGACGTTCTAATACTCGCTTTACAATTTCATCACGGGACAGAGGTTTGCCTTCGTCTTTGATTACTTCGGAAATGATATCTGATACAACTCCTGGTTGATAACCCCATTCTGTTAAAGCGTAGATACCTCTACCCACCAAAACAAAACGCTTATCTTTAATCAACTTGTTATGAACTGTTTCTTTGTATGCTTTACGACTATCAATGTTGTTTTGATTAATCAGATCTGTGATTGTTGAGTAATGTTCTGGTTTTCCGTGATGCTTCATAACCAGATAAGCTTTATCCCCCACATCTTTAGGTTTAATCTCATTCCAGTGAGAAAGTCCATATTCACCGAAGGGGTTTTTACGAACACTCTCTGCAGTGTGCAAATAGTTAAGTACCACTTTTGGGGTTAATCGTGTTTCATTAGTTTTGAAAAAGTCAGATTTTTCAAATTGTTCAAGAAACTGATCAGCAGAAATCGGCTGACCATGGTTGTTTAATAAGTCTTTGGTTGCAATGATAAATTGATGCAAGAAATCTTTATCGAAACCAATCTTTCCCCATGATTGTTTAATGTGTTCATCGGCTCCATGTTCTTCCAATTCTGCGATAAGTTTTAGTAAAAACTTAAGAGCTTGTACATCTGATGGGTCTGTATATCCTAAGTAATTCGTCAATGAAGTTTCGGACATAATTCCGCCGTGCTCAGAAATAGTGTTGATCAATAAATCACGTGCAGAAATAAATTCCTCAAGCTCAACAACACCTCGTTTAAGGTTTTTTAACAATTCTTTCTCAATTTGACGAACTCGCTCGCGAGTTAGACCCTGTTCTTCACCAACAGATTTTAAAGTTGCAACTTCCTTCCCATCCAACCCGTATCTCTTAGATAAAATTGTCTTTTCTCGATCTTTTAAGGGATTTAAAATTCGTTCAATAATAATATTGAGTTCAAATTCTTGAAGCGATTCTTTTTGATGTGAATCAATAATGGTGTCTAGGATTCCCATAGGAATAAAATAATTTACTCAATTATAACATATATGAAACCGTTGGTCAAATAATTAGTATAATAAAATTAAGTAAAAACCCCTTATAAATAAGGGGTTAAATGTTATTTTCGTTTTAATTTGTAGGCCTGCCAATGAGTAAGAAATGGGCTTGCGACGAATATCGAGGAGTAAGTTCCAATTAATATACCGATAAGTAAAGCAAGAACAAAGTATCTAATTGTGTCTCCTCCAAATAGTAGGAGTGCAAGTAATACTAATACTACTGTTAAACTAGTATTTAAAGATCTAGTTATTGTTTGAGAGATGCTGTGATTTACGACAAATTCCATTGTTTGTCCTGCATAGACTCTTAGATTTTCTCTGATTCTATCAAAAATAATTATTGTATCATGAACAGAAAAACCAAGGACAGTTAACATTGCTGTAACAAACATACTATCAATTTCAACGTTTGCAAATCTTCCCAAAAGAGAAAATACACCGAGCACAATAATAAGGTCATGGAGCAATGCTACTATCGCTGCTACACCGAACTGCCAGCTTGAAACTGGTCTAGTTACTTTGCGGAACACGTACGCAATGTAAAGAATAATCGCCAAAGAGATTAAAACTAATTGATAGATTGCTTGCCTAGATAGCTGCTTGCCAATAACTGGACCAATCGAATCAAAACGTCTTTCCTCAAACTCCCCTAACTCAGTGCGAAGAGTTGCTAAGTAGCGGTCATTTTCTTCTTTTTGTGTAACTTGAGTTCTGATTAAAATACCATCTTCATCAGTTGATTGAACAATTGCATTCTGAAGACCTTGATTAGCAAGAGAACTACGAACTTGTTCTGGAGAAACATTCTGTGAGAATTTTAATTCAGTTACTGTCCCGCCCCTAAAATCGATACCTAGATTTAATCCAAAAACGGCCAGAGATAGAATACTGATGACAACAGCAATCCCTGATAGTGAAAAGAAAAATTTTGAATATTTTAGTAATCTCATTCTATTCCCTTTCTGAATTACTTTTAGGAAGCTCTACACCAATCAGCCATGGGATTTTGGACATCTTTGTAGTCATTAATAATGTCAAAAAGATTCTTGTTGCAGTTATTGCACTGAACAAAGAGATGAATATACCAATAGATAATGTTACAGCATACCCTTTAATTGAGGGTGTGCCGAACATGTATAAAATTCCTGTAGTGATTAAAGTGGCTACGCTGGAATCTCTAATTGATAACCAAGCTCGATCGAAACCATCGCGGATGGATTTTTGAAGATCTTTTCCTTCTCTGAGTTCTTCTTTCATTCTTTCAAAAATAAGAATATTTGCATCAACAGCCATACCAATGGACAGAATAAATCCAGCAACACCCGCAAGTGTTAAGGTTACTGGCTGGACATCATTGAGAAAAATTAAGGTGATGTAACTAGCTAAAGCTAAAACGCCAAACCAACCGTTTACAACAACCCCAAGAACAAAGAAAGTTCCCACTAGCATAATGGCCGCAGGTGATATTCCTATTTTAAATACAGCGATTGAGACAAGAATATAAATCAATAACGCAAGAACAGCTAATAATCCTGGCCATCGGTAGTACATTATCATGAATAAAGTGATCATGATTAAACCAATTAAACCTGCGATTATAGATTTTTCAATTGATTCTTGTCCTAAACTTGCTCCAACATTCTGTTGTGAAACCAAATTTATAGGAACTGGTAATGCACCTGAGTTTAATCTGGTGGCCAATAACTTAGCATCTTCTGAGGTAAACCCACCAGTAATAACAGCTTCACCGTTTGTAATGGCTGTTTGAACAGTCGGAGCTTGGATGATATCACCATCCAAGAGTATTGCAAGCGGTTTACCTATATTATCTTGGGTTAACTGTGAGAATAGCTCTGTACCTTCACTATCGAACAATAAACGTACGACAACCTCAGTGCGACCACCAGTGCCTTGTTGAATGTCAGCCGTTGCCCGTTCTAGGTTTTTTCCAGATAAGCCAGTTGGTGCCCATGCCTGATTAACATCCAGAGCAAGTTGTCCGTCTGGGCCAATGGTAGGTTCTGGAATTTCTGATTCAGCTCTTTGAGTTCTAAATTCTAACAATGGTGTTTGACCGATTTGTTCAATTGCATCGTTAATATCCGCAACACCGGGAAGTTCGACCACAATTTGATCATTTCCTTGGATCTGTACCAGTGGCTCAGATATACCGAAACTATTTACGCGACGCTCAATTGTATCGCGAACACTTTCCAAACCTTCAGCTCTATTTTCTTCAGCAACTTCAGTGAAATCTGCTTGATAAACTAAATGAGCACCTCCCCTTAAATCAAGACCAAGCTTTATATCAAAAGTTTTTTCATAATCAATTCCGAGAGGTTTTAAATTAATTTTGGAACCTTCAGGATGTACAATCCAACCAGCTGCCAACCCAATCAGAATCACAAACAAAAAAATCGAAAATCGTTTTAAGAATGGCTTCATATTTCTTTCTTAATTTCTTGTATTTACTCTAGATATTATATGCAAATCGGCTAAAAATTGCAAAGCTAAAATTCCCTTAAATATTTGGATATTGAGGAAATGTCTCGCTTTTGCCAATTGATATTTATCTGAACTTTTTCAAGAGTTTGAGCTATTGACTGTTTCGCAGCAGGGATTTTTTTACCTTTTAAAAACTTCTGAAGAGAACTAAGTTCACGATTCGAGTTAAAGCTAGTTGCGCCGGTAATTAAAGTACCCATCATTTTTGAACCGCCATATTTTCTTAACAGTTCTGGCCAGTTTGATTTTATTGCGTTCCATGCAAAATGTTTGATTTCTGAATTCGTCACTGCTGCTGCAATTGCAAAAGGCCTATCCTGGTCTCTAACTGAACTACTAAAAATAAAGTTCAATAAAACTTTCTGATTCTGCTCAGTACATCCGTTTATCATTCCAAATAAAAGTTGCTGTTTGTGCGTAGCAAAGTCTGATTCGACGTACATTTTTTGTAAGCTCTTGTGAGCAGTTAAACCACCATACTTTGCAACAATTGCGTAAACAGCACTTCTTAGATTTGGATTAACCCCCATTCCTCTTTGAGCTTGCTTGAATAATTTCATGGCTTCATTCTTTGCTGGTTTGTATCCAGATAAGCCAGCTTCAGCGAACGCAATACCACGAAGCATGGCGTTATTATTAGTTTCGCCTTTTTTTGGTTTCAGTCCTAGTGATTTCTGGTTCAGTAATTCCGAAAAAATTTGTTTTGTGAAATTTTCAAAATCCTTATCAGCTTTAGTACCAGCTAACATTCTGCGAAGTTGATTGGTCCCCTTGGCTACTTCAGACCAAACAACATAGCTTTGTTCGTTGTTCAGAAACGTGAGAACTTCTAAATAGATTTCGGTAGGCAATCTCCCTGATTTTGCCAATAGAAAAGAGTCACGGACGAGTGCAAGTCTATCTAAAGTACTTAGCTTTTTCTCTTGCATCAGAGGAAGTAATCGAGCTAGTAATGCAATATCGTAATTGATGATTGTTAAACTCGCATCATTATAGTCTAAATTTAAGTATTGTGAAGCAGGATCAATCGCAACCTTTGCAGTCTTTGATTTCATCAACATGGGTGAAAGATATTGATTATCACCTGTTTCGATTAGTAATGGCACTGGCCATAATTCCTTGCCTACCTTCTTATTGGAGAGCTGCTTAAATACTTCTTGCGCTAGATGTAGTTTATTTTTTGATAATTTTGCCGAAATAACAGGAAATCCAGATTTAGTTGTCCAAGTTTTCATTATTTGTCGAACTGGTAAACCTGAAATTTTTTCAAAAGCTTCCCATAAGTGAACTGATGAAGTATTTTTATAAGAATGTTTTTTCAAATACAAACTTAATCCATCGCGAAAGTGATCTTCACCGATATAGTTTGAGAGCATGCGGAGTACACTCGCCCCTTTTGCATAACTAATCGCATCAAATATTTCTGCAATTTCTTCAGGGTGGTTTACAGGAACTTCAATTGGATGAGTGGCGTGCAGACTGTCTTGTTGTAATGCAAACGATTGCTCTTCTAGCACAAACTTAGTCCAGAAATTCCAATCAGGGTAAATTGCATCAACTGTAACGTACGCCATGTAAGTGGCAAAACTTTCATTAAGCCATAGATGTGTCCACCACTCCATTGTCACTAAATTCCCAAACCACTGGTGAACTAGTTCGTGAGCGATTACTTCAGCGACACGCTGTTTTTGTGAAAACGGTGATTGTGATTCATCTACAAGCAGTAAGGTTTCTCGGAAAGTAATTGCTCCCCAATTCTCCATAGCTCCTGCACCAAAGTCTGGCACAGCAATCAAATCTAAAACTGGCATTGGATAAGGAATGCCGAAATAGTCTTCCAAGAAGTCTAGTGCTTTTTTTGTGAACTCTAATGCATATTTGGCCTGCTGTTTTTTCCCAGGAGTTGTATGAACTCTAATCTCCACACCGCGCTTTGATTTAGCTTTGAGGTGCTCTAACTCACCTAAAATGAGAGCTAAAAGATATGTAGACATCTTTGGAGTTGGTTCAAATCTAACAATTTTGTATCCTGGTTTGTGTGGAGAAATTGTTTGCTCGATTGTATTGGATATCACTGTGTGTTCCTTAGGAACAATCACCTCTAAGATAAACCTAGCTTTGTGTGAAGGCTCGTCGAAACATGGAAACATTCGTCGCGCGTCGGTTGCTTCAAATTGCGTGGTCGCTAAATATTGCTCCTTCGCTTTATGTGTATATTTACTACGATACAAACCTCTGAGCTGATCGTTAATTACTCCTTGGAAACTTAAATGCAACCGCGCCTTACCTGAAACTGAACTTGGAAAAGTTAAAAGCACCTCCTCGGATTTCGGATTGTACTTTATTTTTGTAGAATATGAATTTTGTCCTAAAACAAGTTTAGCTTCGGTAATTTTCAACTCAGCAGAATGAAGGCTGAAACTTTTAATTTTCTTTTTGATGTCCAAGTATATTACTTCATTTCCCTCAAAGGTAAAATCAGCCAAATTTGGCTCAATTTGAATAAAGTATTTAGATGGCGTTATGTCTGGATTTAGCCTTGCTTTGTTCTTCTTCATAGAAGTTTTTTGAGAGCTTTAAAATCTTTTTCAATTATTATTTTAAGCTTGGGGTTATACAACGGTGCGGCAGGGTGATAACTAATGAAATATGTCTGACCATTTTCTTGTAACATCGTGCCGTGATGCTGAGCTACTGGAAGCGTTCGGCCTAGAACTGTCTGAACAGCAACATTACCCAACAATACAACCAGCTGTGGTTTAATGATATCAAGTTGAGCGAATAAATGCTTGCGACCATGCTTAATATCTTCAGGCTTTGGAGTGATGTAATTTTTGGGCAAATATTTTACAGCGCTAGTTATGAAAACTTGTTCGCGTTTTTGACCAGCTATTGTAATTAAATTATCTAATACCTTACCTGCCCTACCAATAAAAGGTTTACCGGTGATAGCTTCGTTTTTACCAGGCGCCTCACCTACAAAAACTAATTTGGCACTGGAAGATCCTTCACCTGGGACTAAAACGCCTTTAGAATTCTTTTGGCAAAATTTACATAACAAAACGGCCTTAGCTTCCTTCTCTAATAAAGTTGCTTTAGCCGATTGTGCCATGTTAAGAATTATTGCTTTGCTAAGTTTCGTTGATGCTCAGCTGTGTTTGCTAAGCCGCACTTTTTATACTTTTTATCACACCCACATAAGGGGTTAAACCCTGCCTGCTTGCCTACCCAGCCCATAATGTGGTGTATTACGGGTTCGGTAGGCAGGCAGTGGTTAAAAGCTAGTTTTCAATGTACATATACAGTATAGCAGGTTTTGCCAACACTTGCAAGGGTTAGCCCCTCGTTTTATCCACAGCTGGTAGGCGGTAATGGTACCACCTGTAAATGGTCTTAATATCCAGCTTGCGGCGTAGCCTTTTCTGCATAACTTCTAGTATCTCTCTAAAACTAAGGTTATTGTCGTCTTTTAGGGTTTTTACCAACTTAACTGCCTCAGTGTTCATGGGGCGCCCACCTTTATTTGTAATTTCTGTGTTATTTAGCATAGTAAGTTAAGTATACACCCTTTTGCCAACAGGTGCAAATAAAAACCCCAACTTTTATGTCGGGGTTTTCTATTATAGTCCAGTAGGGGTAATTTTAATGCCAGTGTATTGGCTCTTGTCTTTCAGCGCCTCTACAAAGTCAATTTTATACCTGCTGTCGCTTAGGGTAATGTTGCCCAGTTTTTTAAGCGCAGCGGTGTCTTTTGTCATACCGCTTGGGTCATTGGTAGAAATGAAAAAGTCTACCACGCTGCGGTCTGCTAGTCTGTATGTTACTAGCATGCTAACGCCGTCTTTGGTAAATGTCTTTTCCCATTCCTTGGTCAGCCCATTGGCTAACTGTGCCTGCGTAGGTTCGGTATCGCTTGTAGGGTTGCCCAATACTGCTTTAACCTCGTCTACATTTTTGCCAATTAAACTTGGCACATCAAATGCGTAAGCCTGTGTGGTGCTGCTCTCAGCTTGGGTAGTAGGTTCGGTCTTGCTGCCGTCGCCGTCAAATGCGCCAATGACGCCAAACAGCACAACAACTGCCAACACCCAAAACCACCAGCGCTTGTAAATAGCCTTTTTGGTTGGCTGTGTTTGGTTGTCCATGGTTTATGCCTTAATTGCTTATTTGCCTTAATTATAACACTTTACTATCTGTTGGCAATTAACGACCTTTAAATTGCCTGTATCTCTTTTCCAGTTCTTTGTCATTTAACATTGTGTAAATAAAACTGCTCTGCAAGCTGCTATGCCCTAGTATGTTGCTTACATCAGAATTGCTGCCGCCTTTCTTGATAATGTCATGCCCCATGTGGTGCCTAAAGCTGTGTGGGTTATAGTGGTCAATACCCGCCTTTTCGCAGTACCGCCTCAGCATTTCCGCAAACCCGCCAACCTTTAGCCTAGTGCCAGCCTTTACACCCGTAACAGAAATAAATAGCGCGTCCTTGTCTTTAATCAGCCAATACTTGCTGTTTAACTTTTCGCGCAATGACAACCAATTGCCTATACTCTCGTTGGTTTCCTTTGTCCAAAAAATTTGCCTGTACTGCCGTCTAAACTTTGCCTTTTCGGTGCGTATCACGGCACACATTTTATTTAAGTCAATGTCGTCTAGGTTCAAACTCAGCAGTTCGCCGTTGCGGGCGCCAGTATCCCATAGTAGCTGTATCATGGCGCGGTTCCTATGGTGCCGCGGGTCTTTGCTGTCTTTGCTTAAAATCCCAAGTAGCTTTTTATAGTTTGCCTCGTCTATAACCCGCGGCTGTTTCATTTCGGCATACATTACTGGTATCCATTCGGGGTCAAGCACTTTTGGGTCTTTGCTGTGCCAGTAAGCAAAAAACTTGCGGTAAGCTATAAACTTGCGCACAAAAGTATTGCTATCCCAGCCCAGTTTTATGCAATCGGTTTGGTATTGCTGTATGTCGCCCCAACTAATTGCGGTAATTTCGGGGTCGCGCAAATATAAAGCAAGCAGCCGTAAATCGCCAGTATAGCCACTTACGGTATTATTTTTCACGCTAAAGCCTTTCCATGCGCTAAATTCTTTGATTGCCTCGCTAAATTTCATTTTGCTTAATAAAACACAAAAACCTACTGAGGCAAATCAGTAGGTTTTGTGCGTTCCTTTATTCAACAACGCCTTGCGGCGCAATCGGGGTAAAGGGCGTAAAAAACCCCAATTCCAATTGGAATTACAAAGGCGTATATCTATACAGTCTTTGCGGGGTTATTGTAACACAAAACCGCAGTTTGCCTCAACCTACCTTGTGGTAAGCGACCAATTTAATGGCTGCGGTCAATTATTCAGTTAACAGCATATTCTAATATAAAGCAACCCCTGTGTCAAACCAAAGAAAAAGGCGCCAAACTGGGGTAGTCGGCGCCTTTCATAGCTGGCTTGGGTAGCCTTGGCAGGGTAAACGGTAGGATTTTGTGGGCTTGCGGTTGCTTGCCCAGCGCGGTTTAGCAGGTTTCATTGCATAGTCTATCGCGTGGTTTTCTCATGGTTACACCTCTATGGTCAAAAATTCACGGGTAAGCTGTAAATAATCCTCTTTTTCCAACTGTTGGAATTGGGGTATTATTTTTTCCAGCTCACTATGGCAATGCCTGCAAAGATACAGCAAAGGCGTACTGTCGCCATTCCCAAAAAATCTTTTGGGGAATATATGGTGCTTAGTGCCTTGCGTAATTTCCAAGCATTTCGGGCAAAGTATTTTGCACATTCATTGGTACCCCCTATGTATTGCTAACTAAGTGCATGCAGCAGCACTTAAGCAAAAGGCGCAATACTCTTGCGCCTCTCATTTAACGGTTGCTGTAATCGGTTACAAAGCGGCGCACAAATTCCAGTGCGGTGCTAAAACCAATAAAGATTGCTGGGCGCAGCCATTCGTATGCCCCAAGGTTTACGCTTGGCACAAATTCCTTAAGCGCCTGTTCAAGCGCGACGGTCAGAATTGCACCGCCAACGGTAACAATAAACAAGCGGGCGGTCTTTGCGACGCCTAGCCAGTCAATCTCAAACTTTTCACTTCCTGCTAGTTTCATTTTATTTGTAGTTAATTAGTCTGTAACCGCTAATGCGGCTGTCTGTCTTTGCTATTTTGTCTATTCTGCCTGTACCCCGCCAATCTATGTTGCTGTGGAAATACAGCCATGTGTCGCCATGGTCTGCAATTATGTAGCCCACATGCCCATATTTTGATAAATTGCGGAATACAATTACCGCCCCTACCTTGCCTGTCTTTGAGTTAATTTTTGTACTCTTAGCCAAGCCCTGCACATCAGCCCGCGGCACACCAAAGTGGTTGCGCAGTGATAAAACGCAGGTGCCAGTCCTTTTGCCTACCAAAGTTTGGGCATAAGCAACTAATTGCGCACTCCATTGCTGCTCTGCCTGCTTTTCGGTATAAGCCTTAAGCTGGTCATAGGTTAAGTAACTGCTGTCAGCTGTCGCTGTATGGGTGCTTATTGGGGTTGCCAGCACCACTAGGGCAATAAATGTTAAAATAAATTTCAAACATTTACCCTTTGCCTACCTCAAGCCATACATACCCCCCGTACCCCCTAAACTTTCGGTAGTTAATAATCTAATCGGTTAAGCCTTGGTAAATACCGCGCCGTTTGCCACGGTATACTTTGCAAACTGTTCAGCACTGAGCTGTACAATACTGCTTTCGCTGCCGCCCAAAGCTAAAAAAGTAGCCCAGTCGGTAATAGGCACTAAAGTACCACCGCCAATAGGCAGGTATACTGTGCTGTTGCTTGGGTGCTTGTATCCAATCATGCGTTCGCCTTTCTTTAAATATGGCGCTGGGTCTACCCAGTCAAAGTAGGCTGGGTTCTTAACGCCGTTAATTCTAATCCCAAAGTGGCAATGTTCTGCGGGCGGGTTGCCAGTGTCGCCGCTAGCCCCTGCTATAGCAATATGTTGCCCACGCTTTACTCTCTTAGGGCTGCTGCCGTCATTTTCATAAAGCGGTATTACTATTTGGCTGTTATGTGCGTAAATGCTCATGCCCCAGCTGTGCTTAATCCTTACTGATTGCCCATAACTGCCGTCATTGCCAGCAAAGATAACTTCGCCGTCGTCGCAGGCTAATATCCGTTTATTAGTGTCGCGGGTTCTAAAGTCAATGCCGTTATGTCCTGCCATGCCGTATTTTTTGTAATACTCAGGGCGGGCGCCAAAAGGTTGGGTAACAAACGGGGTTGGCGTATCTACTGGGTAAACCAAATTTATAGGCGCCCCACTGGTTAGCTGCGCATTAACTTTATCCTCGCCAACAATAACCCACATATCCCAGCATGGGGTTGCCCCCTCGCCCTCGTAGTCGTAAGCAATCCAGCCGTAGCCGTCGTCGCCCCAGTTCTCGCCCCAGTTGTTCTTAACTTCAATTGCCCCAATGCCTCTAAAATCGTCGTCATAGCCAGTGCAAACAATTGCGTGGCTGCCTCTGCTGGCTCGCTGTGCTGCCCATGGTATAAAACCGTCGTTTTCGGGATTGTCAAACTGCGTGTACACACTTACGGTAATAAGCACCGTGCCGTGTTCAACCAATGCCTGTTTAAGTTCCTGTAGGTTGCGCACCCGCACAAACCCACCCACCATTGCCCTTTGTATGGCACCCTCTGTTATTTCGTCAGCTGGTGCCTTTATGTAGTCTGCGTGGGTGGGGCTGGGCGGTTTAGAGTTAGAAAAATCCTTATCTAGCACCAAGCCTTTGCCAAATGCAACGCTCAGTGCTAAGCGTGGGTAGGTTCCCTCGTCGTCTGGTCTGCCGTCTAATTCTTTGCACCTGCCATATGTAAATCTGCCACTTAAAACCTCGTCTATATTAAGCAGTCGTTTACGGTGGTATTCGCACGCGCTCTTATTGGCAAATCCAACACAGCTGCCGTACTTTTGCCGTGCCACAGGGCTTTGCTTATCGCGCAGGCTAAACTTGCGCGGCAAACTAGCCACTGGTTCAGCCACGGTAGCATAGAGTATGTCGCGTTCGTCTACAGGGTCTTTAACCGCACCCAACGGGTATAGTTCGTTATCCATGTTTTCAGGTTAATTTGTTAGCCGCTAAAATCACTAAAGATACAACAACAGAAATAACCGCACTGCCAAGCACCGCCAAAATGGCGTACTTGCCTTTAAAATTTTCTCTAAATTGCTCATTAACCCTAATACGGGTTTCGTGGTCGGTGTGTATTTTCTCAGCGTCCTGCTGCATTTTCAACACCTCTGCCTTGTCTATTTTCTCTTGTTCCAAATCCCGCACTCGGTCAGCCACATTGTCCTTTACCTCTTTAATGTCAGCCCTAATGTCTTTAAGCTCTACATTTTTCATTTCGCTTATTTGCCTGCTCAACGCCCGTGTTTCGGCAACTAAGGTTACAATAGCGTCATGGTCGCTTTGTACCGCATGTGGGTATGGTGGCACCTCAGGGGTGCGTCGGTCTTGTTGTGTATCTTCTGCCATGCTTAATTTAGTTAATTTTCCATAGTTTTATGACTTCCTTAGCCTTTGCCACTTTTTCTTGGGTGGTAATTAGGTATTCGTGCCAAAAAAAGTTTGCATTTGGCAAGCCAATTTTTTCCAACAATTCTTTTAAATTTTGGTACTTCAACCCATACCTCGCTACATTCCTTGATAACACAAAATCGTCAATCAAATGGGCAGTATCTACTACTGTGGTTCTTTCTATAACGGTTGGATACATATATTGCATTACCTCGTCTAGTTCCATATCTTCAAGCGGTTTATATAAATCAATGCACCAGTCGCTAAAAATGGTAAACCAATTACATGTTCCAATATTTCTACCGTCGCGCAAAAAATATTTATCGTAACGCCACCTAATAGCCGCCATATCGCTACCTACTTGGAAAACAGTGCTTTTATCTAAAAAGTTAGTAAAATCTATTGTTTCAGGGTGTATTAAGCAGTCGCTGTCAATGTATATATTCCAATCTGCTCTATATTTTTGTGCTAAATCATAGATTTGCAGCTTTTCATAAACCACAGGCATGTGTGGGTATTTGCGCTCTGTAATATCTATAATTTCGGCGCCAATCCTTTTAGCGTAAAACTCTAAGTGCGGGCGCGTTAACGCCCTTAATTCGGGGGCGTAGTTATTTATATTAAGTGTGTAAATTATTTTTTTCATTTTTTTAGAATATAGTTGTTACTACTACTTTCCCATTACCGCCATTGCCAGCTCTGCTACCAGCGGAATTACCCCTTGAGCCGCCGCCACCACCGCCTGGCTGTTGTCCGTCCTCTGCTGCTATTGTTCCATTACCTGCATTACCACCTTTCCCACCAAAGGGGCTTACACCGCCTAAACAAGTTGATACTGTTGTGGCACCTGCACCGCCACCACCACCACCACCGTAAACACTAACCCCACCATTCCCGCTTGCACCGCCACCACCACCACCAAACACGCTACTGCCTGGGGTTTGTGTGCTATCTGCACCGCCACCACCACCAGTAGTGCTATTCCCTGCGTTCATACCATTGCCAGCGTTAGCACCTAATCCATAACCAGACGGGTGGGTAAAGGTTGCATTATTTGGTATATTGGGTGCGCCCCCTAAACCACCATTACCACCAATACCACTACCACCGACGCCGCCGCCCTCGCCAGCACCATACATGCCACCGCCGCCGCCTTGCCCGTCTGCAACGCCCTCTCGTCCACGCCCGCCGCCATATCCTGTAACTAGGGTTGCACCACTACCAAAAGTAGAGCTGGCGCCGTTGTTTCCTGCTGCCCCGTTAGTTGAGCCACCGCCGCCACCTTGCGCTACTGAGATACTTTCTGTTGAGCCTAGTTCAGACGCTTTAAAAACTTTCTTAAAATATGCACCGCCACCGCCGCCACCGCCGCCAGTAGCGTTAGCACCATTACCACCGCCGCCACCGCTACCCCAAACTTCAACAATAACAACACTATTTGCACCTGTACCTGTAGGCTTGTTCCAAGTTCCAGCCCCAACGGCTTCAAAAATTTGCATATTACTACCACCCTGCACAACTGCTGGGTTCGTAAGAAAAGCTCGCAAATCTTTATAGATATAAGATTGCCCAGCAGTATCAGTATCATAAATACCTGTCGCTGTTGTTCGGTGGTAGATATAGCAAATTGGTATAGTATTATTTACAAGTGCTGGTGCGCTTGGGCTGGCTGCCTCTGCCCCATTTGCGATTGTAATAGTTCCAGCACTATCAATATAAACCAAGTCAATGCGTGGGTTAACAGTTGGCGCTGTCATTGTTGGGCTATTCCCCCCTGCATATTCAACTTTCGTCTGTCCTATAAATCCTAGTCCAGCCTCAATTTTTATTGTCATATTTGGGCTAGATTGTGCAGACGGGTACAAAAAACTTGACGCGCTGGCGTCTTGTCTTAAATTATTGTATTGTGCGGCTGTGGCTGTA
Source organism: Patescibacteria group bacterium UBA926 (assembly GCA_002293685.1). Classification (GTDB taxonomy): domain Bacteria; phylum Patescibacteriota; class Doudnabacteria; order UBA920; family UBA920; genus UBA920. The sequence continues at coordinate 138,015 of DBDS01000006.1, read as the reverse complement.
TCGCCTGCCGCTACTGCGCTGCTTTTCATATAGTTTTATTTAATTTACTGTTATTACTAATTCTATTGTGGTATCTTCGCCACTTGCCTTTACATAAGGGCTGCTAAACAATGCGTGGTTCCACATTTGCCCGCTGCCTAAGGTTGCGCTACCGCCAATAAATGTACCCATTTCGTTATAAGTGTTATTAGCTACCGTGCCGTCAGCTAGGAAAAATCGCAGTGTAAGCACATTATTAGCAATCGTATATGCAGGGCTGCCTGCCCGCACTACAGCAGTGTTTAAGTCTGTATCAGCATTGGTTGGTGCTGTTGCGCTGGTTCCCATTTCCACATAACCAACTGCCAAGTCGTAAGTAGTCAGCCCTGCCAGTCTTTGGCAAATCAGATTGCGCCCGTGATTGCTGCTGCTTACTACCAAATTGTCTGTTACCGCACCAATGCCTAAAAAGTTTTCATTCAGTATTACCTCTGCCTTGCTTTCTAATTGCACCCACTTGCGCTGCAACCTCTTTGCAAAAGGAACTAACCAGTTAAAGCCTAGTTGGTCAACAGCAAACCACGCCCACGCCTCGCGCTTTTTTATAATGTTGGCTTTACTAAACAATGGCTGCACTTTATCTACAGTTCCCTTGCGGTAACGCTTAGCGTAAAATTTGCCAGTAATGCCTTTTAAGTTTTCGGGTATTATATGTTTCATAGTTTTAACTCCATGTGCCAAAATTCCAGTCAAAATCATTGGCAGCTACCCCCCACTTGTATGGCGGGCTTGTTTTAGTTGCGGTAACGCTCGTTTCCACTAGGGTTACGGTTTCAGGAAATACCTCAAGGCGCTGTATAACTTCGTCGTCTGCCACGCTAATGTTTTGGCGGTCTTTACTTAGCAATCCAACCATAATGTCAGCAAAGGTAAGTTCGCCACTTGCCAAAAACTTAACCGTGTATTCTAGGGTGCCGTAATTGTTTGCCCGTGCAGTAATGCGGTTAATCTTAAAGTAGCTATCAACACCAAACAGGGCGCTGTTAACTCGGATATATTGCCCAGTTTTTAGCCCTGTCTGCGTGGTTCTAAACCCGCCACTATATGCCCCGTCTGCCCATTTAGTCAGCTCAGCCTTTGCACGGGTATGTGCCTCGTCAATACTTTCAATGGTTTTGTCTACTATTAAGCCTTGGTACTCGCCGTAAGTAGATATACTGATTTGGTCGCGCACCTTGGCAATAAGCGGTATGTGGGCGTCGCCAAATACTTTAACAATCTGCCCTGCGGTTGGCTTGCTTGCCTCAGGGAATTTAATAGCCTTTTCGGTGTAGTTGTATAAACAGTCAAAGCTAGCAGGGTTGTCTATGTTGTCTATGCCCACGGTCTTGGCTACGCCTGCTACCGTAACCTCAACATTGCTGTAGCGGTAAATTTGGGTAAACACGCGCTGGTTGCCGTCTGCCTCGTACAAGTCAGGGGTAGTGGTATCAGTTAAGTTGTTCAAGTATTCCCCACCTCTAATAATTACGCTGTTGCGCAGCTCTATAATGTTTTGGTCAAAGTTCAGGCTATCACTAATGACCTTGCCGTTATCGTCCTCTACATCAAATGGCGCGGCATTGTTGCTTACATTAAAAAAGTGTATGTCGCCGTCATAATCTATGTACCAGTCATAGCCAATCAAATCAGCCAATTTTTGCAAACACTTGCTAGGTTGTTCGTAATTAAAGCGCACGCTGTCTATGGTCGGTAAGCCAGTTTCAACATTCGCGGTGGTAAACCCGCTGGTAAAGGTGCTAACAATGTCAGCCACAATATCGTCTATCGCCTCATTGTTGTAAGCCTTGCTAACCAGTGTTTTATCAAACTCATGCACCAAGTCCTTGCAAACAAATGAGTAACCTTTAAGCACGCCGCCAATAACCAAACTGCGACGGTCAACTATAGTACCCTCAAAAATCTTTACCGCGTCCTCAAGCAGCTGCACTGTAGCCCCCACTGCTGGTATGGTCTTGCTGGGCGTTTCCTTTATGTTAAAAGCCAAGGTATCAGGCTCTTTAGTAAGCCCCTCGTCCTTGGTAACGCTTTTCCAGTCAACCCAACTGCTGCGGTCAACGGTGTTAATTTTTAATACTAAAGCCATTGGTTAAATCCTTATTTGTTGCTTAATAACGCCAGCTAAAATGTCGCCAAAATAGTCTGCTTGCTCTCGGCTGGTCATAAAGGTACCCTGCAAAACCACGGTTAAACCGCTACCGCCACCTAAGCCGTATTTATCTGCTTTGCTCAAAGGTATAACCGCCTCAGCGCCCGCCTCGCCAATCATTGCAATAGTAGGTTTGGTAACAATCCCACCCTGTGCCAAGTAAGGTATGTTAGGAATTTGCGGGGCGTTGATTTTAACAATCCCAGCAGCTTTGCTTGCTACTGAGTTTACTTTGTTTATAAAGCTGTTAATCTTGTCTATTAAAAAGTTGATACTGCCAGTAACAATTGATTTTATGCTATCCCACACGCCTGCCACTTTGTTTTTTATCCCATTCCACATTGCGTCTGAGGCTGCTGTATAAGCCGCACTAAAACCATTGGCAATAGCAAGTATAATTTCATAACCAGCCTGTATGCCTGCTTTCATCTCGTTAAATTTGCCAATTACGGCGGTAGTGATTGCGTTCCAAACCGCTATGGTCGCATTTTTCAAGGTTTCCCAATGGGTAACAATTAAAACAATTACGCCAATTAAGCCAGTCAAAGGAATTAACAAAATCTGTATGGCGGTTTGTACAAAGTTTGGTAATGAGTTCCACACCTCAAGCGTTTTTTCCTTTACCCAATCCCAGTGTTTAATAACCAAAACAATGCCAGCTACCAATGCTGCCACTGCAACAATGACTATGCCTATAGGGTTGGCAGCCAAAAACATCAAGGCGGTGCCTAGCGCGGTAACACCGCTAATAACAGCGGGAATAATAAGCCCAATTGCGCCTAGCGCGGTAACAAGTGCCGCAACACCTGCGCCAACGGCTAATATAGTAGAAATAAGTTTAGGGTTTTCGCTTGACCAGTTAACAACCTTTTCAATAATCGGGGTAATGTAAGTAACCAACTGCGTCAGTGCTGGCAGTAATGCCGCCCCTATGTTTTCGCTAATGTTGCCCAGCTGTACCTGCAACTTAGCCATGCTACCCTCTACTGTTTGGCTGGCAACCTCGTTGGTGTATTTCAAGTTTTGTGCCAATCCCTCTTGCAATGCCGCAACCCGTTCGCTTTCGGTTCCAAACTGTATGAGCTTACGCTGTGCCTCGGTAAATCTAATTCCGCTTTTTTCAAGCACGCCAAATTGACCATTAAGGGCTTTCGCCATAATGTTTGCTGTTTGGGTCAATTCCTCAGCCCCCGCATTTACGCCAAATTGGTTAACGGCTAAGTCAGCCATGCTGCTGCCCAGCTTTGTTACCATGTCAGTGCTTAAGCCAAAAGTCTGCAACTGCGCCAAGCCAGTAGCTATTGCGTCGCCGTCTAGTACGCCTTTGCGTTCAAGCTCATTACTCAAGGCTTTCATTGCCTCTAACTGCTCGCGGGTTCCTTTGGCAACCTGCAATGTGGCATGCTCTAATTGCTTTTGGGCTTTTTCTGCCTCGGCATAATCTTTAATAGACTTGTACGCTACAGCACCAATTGCACCCAACGCAGCAGTACCCGCAACAGTCATTGTTTTAAAAGCTGGTTGCAGGTTATTTATGCTGCCGCTAATTTTGCCCATTGCGGCGCTTGCCTCGTCTTTTACTCTAACTAATATGCTAATGTCTGTTTCAGCCATAGCGTTGGTGCTTAATTATTCTTGTTTCCCGCACCCTCTGCTTGCAGCATGCTGGTAATTATGTCCAGCCAGTAAGCGGGTTGGTCTAGGTACTGTTCGCGTGTCCAGCCGTACTCTTTGCAAATAAGGGCAGCTAGCATATCTTGTGTTAGTTCTGCTCGGCTGCCCTTAAAGTACCGTTTCCACAGGTAAGCGGTGTATTCTATTTCGTCTGGGCTAAAAAACCCGTGTCTGCCTTTCCTGCCTCTGCTACCGCAAAGTCATATTCAGCAGGGCTTGCGTCTAGCAACAATTCAACTGGGGTTTCGGTGTTACCGTCATAGCTAATAACCGCCAATTCCAGCAGCTTGCGCTCTGCAATCTCTACAATTTCCCCGTTAAGTTCGCCAACCTCGGCTGTGCCGCCTTGCGGGCTAACTTTCAGGTTCTTTAGGTAAATGCCGCGCAATTCGTTGCGCTGTCGTGCGGTAAAAAATTTACGCAATACCAGTGTTTTTTTAGAGGGGGTTTCAAGCGTGATTGTATTTTCTGTGTCCATTGGTTTATGCCTTAATTATTTTTATTAGTAGCTAGCCACTGCGTTGGTAACAACGGCAGTAATCATTTTGCTGTCTGTAGTGTCGTAGTGTGCTGTAAACTGTGCGCTTTCAATCATAATGTCGTGCAGCTTAACTGGGGTGCTGTGTTCGCTAAATACGCACTTGTGCAAGTCAATACGCACTTGCGGGTTTGCTGCGCTACCAATCGTTACATCAGTGTTAATCATGTCTAAGCGCAAAGCCTTTTTGGTGCCAGCTAGGCTAGGTGTCTTTATGGTAGCCTCGCTATCCCAAATAGCCTCAAGTTCGCCGCTAATTGCCAATTGCTTGTTCAAAAAGTCAGCAGGGGCTACTGAGCCAAGCACCCAGTCAGGCTCAAGGTTGCTTTCAATTTTCAGCTTTAGGCTCTTAATAACAGTTGCGCTGGCAGCGGTTAATCCGCTTTGTGCGCTAGCCATTTTAAACACAACATGCTGCGGTAAAAAGCGGTTTTCGGTAGTGTTGCTTGGGGTCAATGTTGCGGTAGCGCCCTTTTTAGCCTTAAAGGTAACGCTGTATTCAAGGTATTTGCCCTGTTCGTAGTTAATTTCAAGGCTTTCAATACAGCCCAATGCGTGCTTGTAGTCCTGCCCTGCAAGCGGGTCATTCTTAAACAAGCTAATGGCTTGGTGCTGTGCGCTTTGTGCCACGGTAATGGTGTGGTCTTTAATTGACGCGTCGCTGTCTGCGTTGTCGCCAGTGCTTAATGAGCCAAGCACGCCCAATAAAATCAAAGCAAAATGCTTATCGCCAATCGGCGCTTTGTAAGTAACCTCAGCCCACTGGCGGGTAATATCCTCGCCTTGGCTTGCCTCAATGACGCCTAGGGTCTGCTCGTTAATAACCCTTTCGTCTTTTTCCAGCACATTAAACTCGTCGGTTTGCAGCCAGTAAGTCGCTGTGCTTTCGGCAGTGCCTCGGACGGTTTCCTTGGCAATACCAATTTGTAGTAATTTTCCAATTCCTTTGCTCATAAGTTTGTAGTTAGTTAATGCTAATTGCTAAACTTCTTTTCTCTCTTTTTCCCAAATTTCTTGTGCCTCAGCCGCACTGCTTGCTTGCACTGTTAGGGGTTCGTATTTCCCCTCGCCTGCAAAATGGTATTCCTCTTTACCGCTTTGCTTTGTAGCAGCTTTGTTTTGGGTATCCTCAGGCTGCATGGCTTTGTTTTTTGCGTCTTTAATCATGGTTATTTGTTTAATGTTTAAAAGGTTAATGTGGCTAATGCCTTAACTCTCAGCGTTACCTCAAACCAAATGTATGTGCGGTCAGGGGTGGTCAGTGCTTGCGGTTCGCTGCTTGCTGGCTCTATTGCCCCGTTTGCCACCCCGCCAAGGGTAGGGTCGTTATCAAACAGGTTAATAATTGCCTCTACCAAGTCCTCAACCTCTGTTGCATTGGCTATGTTATCGCCTCGCATAACCACAGTGATTTTAAAAGTGTAGGTTCGCATGTTATCGCGGTTGGTTTCCGCATAACTACTAATTGAGGGGGTGGTAACAACCGCCAGCGGGTAGGTGCCAGTGTCGCGGTTAATCGGGTCTATAGTAAAGTCGTCTATTACCACCTCGCCTAAGCTCGCAGGCACCAAAGTATCAAGGCTTGTTTTTATTGCGTTTTTAATGTCTGCGCTTTTGCTCATAATGGCTTAGTTAGTAATTGCTTTGGCTATTTGGTCAGCCACACTCTGTATATGCTCTTGGGTTTCGGGCTTGCCCGCTTTTGCTATTCTCGGCATAAAGGCGTTTGGTCTAATTCGGCTGGTACCCTCATGCACATACTCTGCGTAAAACACTGTCGGTTTAATGCTGCCCTCTAATTTCCCTGCGCTTGCCAGCCTAATACCTGTGCTAAAGCTGTTCAGCAACATGCCTGTACGGCGGTTGCGTGGCAGTTTAAATTGCAGGTTGTCGTCGGTAGCCTCTTTGTGCAGGGTTGCCAGTATTGCGTTAATCCCTCGCGCCAGTATGGGGTTGGCTCGTTCGGGGTAGTTTTTCATTCCCGCAACTATGGCGTCTAAACCCTCAATGTCGTACTCAATCATACAAACTCAGGTAGCCTACGGTAGCGGTCTAAAATCTGCTGGTCTGCTTTTTCCAAATCACTGCGCCACTGTATGCTTGCGTTCGCTATCCCCTCGCTACTCTTGCCCTCAGCCTCTCTGCGTTTCCAGTATTTCGTTACCAACCTTTCTGCTAAGTCAGTTAAGTCAGCAGGTAGGGTATGGCTACTGGTTCCAAACTCGTTAAAGTCAATCAAGTAGCCGCCAACATAAGTAACCCGCACGCTGTTAACACCTCTGCCTAAACCGCCCCATACTTTAATTAGTCCACTCTTGCCGTCGCCAATAATCTCATACAAGCTGGTGTCTAAAGTAGTCCATGTTCGGTTGCTGCCAATGCCAGTGCTATATTGCACGCTCGTTACGCTAATCAAAGGGATTTGTTTAACGGGTATCATATCTGTTGCGCCCCGTATTTCGTGTACCTCGCTTGTTACGGTTCCCCGCAAAAACCTGCGTCCAGTTTCGCCCTCTATTAAATCCGTTACGGCGTTAATGAGCCTAAGCAGCTGGGTGTCATTGGCACTAACCGTAATGCCTAGTCGGGTTTTAACCCGTGCCACAGTGGTTAATGCGTATGTGTAAATTTGTTCAGCCATAATTTTGTCGTGTTAATTCCCGTTAGGGGCAGGTGTTTCGTGCCGTTTATGCACCCGCAATTATTCGGGGGTTGCCGCAAACAGCGGGGGCTTAAACCAAAGGCGGCACCAACCCCCAGCTTGAGCAGCCGCTACACACCCCAAACAAGTCAGGGTGTGGTAGCCAGTGCTAAAGCCTAGTTAGCAGGCTTGTTGTAGCCGTTGCCTAGCAACACGGTAGCTGCACATGGGCAGCTAGGGGTTGTACCAGCCAAAGTAGCTACTACACGGATATAGCGGTCAACGCTAGTACCCAAGCCTTCAACGCGGATAACTTTAGTGTCGTTGTCAGCAGTAACAACTGCTGTGGCACCGCTTACATCAGCAAATGTGCTGTTGTCTGCGCTGTCTTGCACTTTAAAGTTGTAGGTTTCATCTCCTGTGGTTAAGTCAATGTCGCCTGCGTTAATTACAATCATTGCGCTGTTGTAGCCCAAGGTGTCTACACCAGTACCGTTAGCACTTGCGGTGCGCACAGCTGGTACCAAAGACACAACAGCTTTGATTGCGTCGTATACACTTTTCATTTTTTACGCCTTTCGTGAGCGTCGGGCTTTTGGCTTGACAACCTGCTCAACCTCGGCAGTTTCCTGCTCGCCAGTGGTCGCTGGTTCGGTTTCCGCTGCGCTGCTTTCTACAATGGGCGTATATTCCTTGTAGTCGGCAGTGTCAAAAGCCTTAATCTCGTCGTCGCTAAGAAAATCAATGACTGCGCCTTTTTCAAAGCGGCTGCCACGGATACTAAGCGGTCTTAATAATTCAATAGTCATACGCCGTTAACATTCTTAATTTTCAAATCCCTTTGGGGTAGCAGCTGTGCAACCAACCCCTACCCCAACGGGTTTATATTCTTATCTAGGTTTAGCTAGCAGCAGTCTTTGCAACCACAAATGCGGCAGGCAAAGCTACAGTTACAGCGTGGCGGTGCTTAAACACCATTCCAGCTTGGTCAGCAAGAGCAATTTCCTTGCCACCAAAGCTACCGCTAGTGTGCTTGGCAATAGCCATTTCGCCGCGGTCGCCGTATGCCAAAGCCTTTAAGTTGCCAAAAATGGCAAACTTGGTGCTTACAGCAGTAGCGCTGTTAGCAGGCAAGTGGCGGGTAGTAAACACTGGGTAGCCTAGAATTTCCCCAACTGGGCGGGTACCGCCAACATTACCAGCGTAATTAGCAAGCAATGCTGCGCTGGGTGCGCCAGCCATAGGCAATACATAGTTGCCAGCAGTGTCTTTCTTCATGCGTACCTTTGCCCAAACGGTGCGGTTCATGTAAAACGCAGCGCCGTCAAGCATGCTTTCGTCAAGGTTAGCAATCATGTCGCTAGCCTCGTCTAAAGTAAATTCAGCAAAGGTGTCGTTACCAGTAGCAAAAGTGTGTACGGTAACATCAGGGTGGTTAAGTACACCTACAAATGGGGTACCTGCACCAGCCAAGCCCTCTTTATCAACGCGGTTAGCCAAAGCCTCGCCAGCAAGTGCCAGCAACCAATCGGCTAATTCAACGCTGGCGTCTGCAAGCAAGTCATTGCCTACAACAAACGCAACTTGCCACTTTTTAGCAACAAGGCTTGCGCTGTCAAAGGTAATAGCTGTTGGAGTACCAGCGGCGTCAACGCCAAGGTATTCGCCCTCTAAAAAGCTGCCAGTGTAAGCAGGAATATCAAGCTGGTCAGTGTTCATAGTCCACTTAGTAGCTTGGTTCATAACTACACCAACGCTAGCCGCAATGCGTACAATAGCGTTTGCAACTTCGGTAGCTACCAAGTAACCACCGCGGCTGTCCTGTTCACTAATCAAGGCTTCGTTTGCCTTGGTGTCAACATTCATGCCCATTACAATGGCTTTAGCTGCGCTAACAAAATCTTTCTTTTGTTCGTCAGATAAGCCAGTGCGGTCTTGTCCAAAAAGGCTGCGTTCCATTTTCAATTGGGCAACAATCTTTTTGGTTTCCGCTGCAACCATAGGGTTGATAGCGTCGCCAAGTCGCTTTTCCATAACTTGGTCAACAACTTGCTCAAACATTGGCTGCAATTCCTTCAAAATTTTCTCGTCCATGTTCGTTGTCCTTACAGCGTTAATTTTTTAAAGCTCTGCCTAGTCGCTGTAATGCTAGGCTTTGCTGTAACTACTTTTGGCGTAGCTCTTTAATCTCTTTGTTGTACTTTTCCAAAGAGTTGCCTACTGCCGTAGCCACCATGCGCAACACCTCGCGGGTTTCAATGTGCCGTTGCAATGCACTCTTGACCTCTGCAAAGCCCTGCGGTAAGTCGTCGTTAGCGGTAGTCGCAGCCTCGCCTGCTGCTTTCCCGTCGCCGTCGTCGCTTGCGTCTGCCGTTTCAAGCAACTTTTCAATGGCGGTGCCACTCTCTTTAATCTTGGCAAGTGTGGTTTCAAGTAATGCGCGGGTCTGCTTGCTCAGGGTGCGCCCCGCTTTTTGCGCAATTTCCCCTAATGCCTTATCAACCGTTGCTGCAACCGCTTGCGTATGCAAGTCGGCTAGGGCTGTAATCATTTGCCCCATTTTCTCTAGTAGCTGCGTAACATCAGTGCCGTCTGTCGGTTCGTCGTCCTCTACCGCCTTTTGTTCAGGTTCGGTAGGTTCACCAGCACCCTCGCCGCTGCCCTCAGGCTGTGTAGCCTCAGGCTGCGGGCTAGTTTCGGTAGTTGTATCCCCGCCAGTTGGCTGTTGTTCGTCGCCGTTGTTCTCGGCGGCGGCTGGGGGTGTGGGTTCCTCAGTAGTAGCCTCGCTAGCAGGTTCCTCTGTAACTGGGGTTTCAGGTTCTGTGGGTGTTTCCTCTTTAGGCGCCTCAGGTTCAGTAGCAGCTGGCTCTGTCGGTTCTACTGGTTCAGGCTGTGTATCCTCTTTAACTAAAATGCCTTTGGCAAAAGCAAACTCTAAATTGATTTGCTTTTCGTGGGCTAGGCTCAATGCCATTGGGTTAGCTGGTACTGGTACAAAGGAAAATTCCAATAGTTCAGCACGCAAAATCACATTGCCCTCTGTTTCAAGCGGTATAAATCCAACGCTGGTAGTTCGCAACATTCCTGCGTCGTACAGCTTGCGCACTTCCTGCGCAAAATCGTGGCTTGCAAAGCGCCCCTTGGCTACCAGCTTGCCGTCTACAACTTTAATTTCGTCGCAAATGCCAATAGGCAATGACCAATAATCATGCCCAAACAGCACTACTGGGTTGTTCTTGTAGTTATCAAGCACCCAGCCGTCCTGCATGATAATGTCGCCCTGTCTGTCGCGGTCAGCAGTGCTAATCACAACTTCAAAGGTTCCTGTGTCTTTTGCCGCCTTGGTTTCAGCAATTGCCTCTTGCACTTCCTTTTTGCCTAACGCCTCAAGGAATTTAGCCTTTATTTCGGCTGTCAGTTTTTTTAGTTGGTTGTCCATAATTGTTAATTGCTTAATTTTTTTAAACTTCTATTTCCTCAGGGCGTATGTAGCAACGGCAGTTTGGGTGTAGTGCGCCACCGCTTACATCTGCGTAACTAATGTCAAGGCTCTGCCCGTTATTGGCTGTCAAAGTGTCGCCTAGCTCTAAAAAGTTTTCTTCAATGTCCACAATTTTGCCGTCCAGTTCGTCGCAAAATGCGCATGCCTCGCTGTCGGCTGTATACCATTTCAGGCTTTTTACTACCCCGCTTTGGTTCCAGCTTTCGCGGGTCGCAAAGTTCGCTATTCTAAAGCTCTCAGTCCTTGCTACCAGTTCAGCCCGCGCCTCGTCGCTAAAACCTCTAATAGTGCTTACTCGGTCTACCAGCTGGCTTAGGCTTTCCCCCTCTGCAAGCCCCTCAGCAATGGTGTCTTTAAGTAGCAATGCGGTGGTCTTGTTATAGTGGTCAGCAAATAGCCCGTAAAACTTTTCAAGCGCCTTGCGTGCCTCAGGGGTTAGGTAGTCGTCCAGTTCGTCGTCGTCTGATTTTTTAAAGGGCGTAATCTCTTTAACTGCCTTGCCGTCCAGCAGGTTTGCCGCTGCATTAGCCTCTTTGTTAAACAAGTCATTCAGCACTGGCGCAGCCAGTTTTTTAAGTGCCTCATTGGCTTTTTCCAAGTCAAACAGCTGCGGCTGCTTTTCTGCTTTTACAATCTCGGCTAGGCTTTCCTCTATTTCGGCAAAAACATTGTCATTATGCTGGCGTACTTTGGCACCCAGTAATTTAGCGTAAGGCTCAACCCGTACCACAAAGTTTTTATGTAATGCGTCGTATTCCTCATGGCTTAAGTCGGTAATGCTCTTGGTGGCAATCTTTGCCAGTTTTTCTTTGTGCTTTTCCAGCACCTCTGCGGTCTTTGCCGCCAGTTCCTCTGCAATTTCCTTGCGCTTGGTGGCAGCCCTTGCGTGCTTGGTCTTTCTGTGGGTAGGTTTACCGCCGCCAGTTTTCTGCTTTGCGGCGTGCGCCTTTTCCTCAGGCTTTCCAAGCGGTATGGTGCTAAAGCTGGTCATTACCGCGTCGCCGTTCTGTATTGGCGGTGCGTTAAAGTATCGTTCGCGTGCCTCGTTCACGCTCATTACAGGTTGCCCGCCAACTGCTGCCGTCATTTCAGCCATTAAGCCCTCGCGGTTATCGGGTACAGGGTCTACAAAAGTTAAGTAAATGTTTTCGCCAAACAATGGCACCAAAAACTCATTAAGGTAATCACAAATAAGCTGCATTTTCGGTTTGATTGTGCGGCTCATAAATACATAGTGTGCGGCGTCAGCAGTAGCGCGGTTCAGGCTTTCGCCTGCGCCAAGCCCCAGCACAATGTGCGGTACTCTAAACCCAGCAAGGATTTTGTCGCGTGTAAGCCTCTGCCCCTCGGTAAAGTCCATTTCTTTTTGGCTCTGTTGGGCAGGGGTAAACTCAGTACCCTTTGGCAAGGCTGCTGTCTTATATGCGTTATCAACCCCTTTGTAAATCCCCTCAAAAGATTTTTGTAAGTATTCCAGTTGTTCAGCAGTCCATGCGCTATCACTCTTAAGAAAACCGCCAATGTGGGCGCCGTTCTTAAAGAATTTGCGGTTAAATTCGGTTGCGTAGTTGTCTGCGTCTATCCAGTCGGCAATAGCCTGCACGGTTCCAATACCCTTGTACTGGTCGCGTGGGTTTGGGTATTTAATATGTAAAATTTGGTATGGGTAAAATGTCTTAGTGCTGTTGCCGTTGCTAAATACATATTCCTCAACGCCTAGTGCGCCAATGTTCATTTTCACGCGGTCAGGCGGCAGCAGGTGTAATGCGGTAGGGGTTTGCCCCTCGCTTTCCACGCCGTCAAGCACAATATAGGCATTTCCAGTAGCCTCTAAATGGCAGGCAATGGTGTATAAAAGTTCAAAGCCAGTTTGTCGCGTATTAACGGCAGCTAATAAATCAAGCAGCGGGTGTTCGTCCTTGGCGCTATCCCCGTCGCTTTTTACTTCCATTAAAATAAACTGAGTTCGCCCTATTTCCTCAGCAATAGCTTTGATACAGGCATAAACCCAGTTATTAAAAACACCCAAAGCGCGGCTATCGCTAACTTTGGTTTCATTCAGCCAAACGCTCAACGCGTCTGTGGTTAAGTTGGTAGTGTAGCTGGCGCTCTTGCGCAGCAGTCCAACAACCCCAAGGGCTTTGTCTAAAATGTTCATTTAGTTTCAGGGCTTAGGCAATAAAAAAAGGGCTTACGCCCACTACCCTGTTAAAGAGTAATTTGCGTAAGCCCTATTGTTCGTCAATTTAGGCTACTAACCCGTATTGTAAAAGTTTGTTTAGGCAGGCTGGTTGCCCAGCCACACCTCAGTACATTCATTATATCATAATTTTTAAATCATTGCAATATCATAAAGTGTGCATAACTACAAAATGTGCGTTTCCAGCCCACGCCTAAAGTCCTCAGGCTCGGTAAGGTTTATATTTTGGGCAAGGTTCTTAATAGCATGGGGTTTTTTGTTTTTAACAATTATCTGTATTTCCCCATAGCCAAGTTTTTCAACCAGCTGCATAAGGTGTTGCCATTCGGGTGGTAGTTCGCGCATTACCCTAGTTTGTGGTGTAATGTTGTTTTCCATTTTGTTTTTATCCTAATATCACTACCTCAGGCAACTGCACGCCCCCGTTTTGCAGTATCCCGTAAATAAGGTTAACTAAGCCGTCCAGCAAGTCGTCATGCTCGGCTACGCCAAATTCTAGTATTTGGTCTACCAATTCCTCACAGCCAGCCTCAGGGAATAGCACAGTACCATTTTGTATAAATGGGGCAATAGCCATGAGCTTTGCCCGCTTGTCAGCCACGCTGGTAATCGGGGTAATTGGCAACATGTGCATTTCGCCTACCTCAATAGCTGCCTTTTGGTAACTTTGAGCCTCAACATAAAACATAGCCATGCCGTAAGCCCGCAAAGCGTCCTGCTGCGCTTTCATGGTACTTATGGTCTGAGCAAAACCAAGCCTAGCATTTATAGGCTTTGGCAGTACATAAATTTTTGGCTTGCCCTCAATCACGCTGCCCAAACCAGCCACCATGGTGGTATAGTCGGCAGTCTGCTTTTGGCTAATAGCCAAGTCAACACCGCTGGCAACCACGGTAATGTAGTTCGGCAGTTCGGTGTAGCGGTGTATCTCATGGTCTTTAACAATCTGCTCGTCCTCAGGTATTACTTTAAGCAGGTATTCACGCAGCCAGATAAGGCGCCCCACTTTAGCAAGCTGGCGGTCTAACGCTGCCTTGTCAGGGTATTTGCCCACCCAGTTGCATTGCCCTTTGTCGTCAACCAGCGGGTAACTGCGGTTAGTAAAAATATGCCCCATGGCGTCAGGCTTGTCTTTTTTGCGCAAGCGTGCCATAAGTGCGTCGCGGTGCAGCTCGTTGCCTATGATAATCAGGCGGGCTTTTAGTTCCTCAATGGCAGGAATAACCACGCCCCTAATCCAGCGTTCGGTTTTGTCGCGGTAAATCTTGCTCTGCACTTTGTCTATTTCCTCGCAGTCGTCAATTATTACCAAGTCAGGGCGGTACTGGCGGTGCCTCAACCCACGGATTTTTTGCCCACGGCTGCGTGCCATAATACGCACCCCGTTAGCAAGCAAAACATTGGTTTCGCTAAACTTGGTGCTAACCTGCTCGCTAGATATTACTGTGCCAAAATCATGCTCAATAAGCGGGTTGCTTTGCAGTTCCTCTCTAATGTTGGCAATGCTAAGTTTTCCTACCTCGTCGGTTTCGTTAACCAATATAATAAAATGCGCCTTTTCAAACAGTGCGCACCACATCACAAAAGCCAACGCCACAATACTAGATTTGCCGCTGCCTCTAAACCCTGTGATTGCCAGCAATTCCTGTTTCCAGTCCTCAAGCAACGCAATAAGTTCAGTGTGAAAATCTGCCGCTGGCAGGTTCCAGTAATGGCTTAAATAGGCAGCCATAAAAACAGCAAAGCTACTTTCGCTGGCTATAACCCTAATCTCTGGGTCGTCAATCAAGTTGGCTAGCTGCTCAGGGGTTAACGCGGCTATGTCGTCAATTTGCTGCGTTATTTCCTGTAGGGCTGTCGGTAAGGGTTGGTTGTACATCAATTGTTGGTTTTATTACGCCCAAGTTCTGCATGGCTCGGCTAATAGCCTGCCTACGGTCAGGGTCTAGCACCAGTTTGTGTTTTAAGGCAAGGCTGCCAAGGTTGCGTTCAAATATCCCTGCGTCCATTTCAGCTTGGAATAAGTTGCGGTCAGCCTCAAGTATCAGTTTTCCTGCTGCTACTCGGTCTTTGTCTAAGCTGCTGGGGCTTAGCAGTATTTCAACCATTTTTTCTACCACCGCAGCTGCCGTGTCCTGCATTTGGGCAATGCGCTGTTCAACGGCAATTATGCTAATGTTGTGTTTTCGCTGGGCTTTGATTTTATCGCGCAGTTTTATTATGTACTGTGGGGTCAGTTTTATTGGGTCGCGGTGGTCATTTTCCAGCTGGTCGGATATTTGCCGTGCGCTAAATGTCGGGTTAAACGCCAAAATTGCCCGTACCCGTTCCATTAAAATGCGCTCACGGGTTTTATTGTGTCTAGGCATTGTCGGTACCCTCTACGCCAAACATGGCTTTTAGTTTATCGTCCTTAAGTTTGTCGTTAGCCCATTCCATAGTGTGGTTTAAAATCACAGTCAAAAGGTGCAGTGTTTGGTCAGCTGGCAGGTGCAGGTGGTCGTTAAAAGTTACCAGCACACCGTCAAACATAGCGCTAATAAGCGCCTCAACCTCTTTTATGTCCACTTTCCCGTCAGGGGTGGTATGCAAAAACTGCAATTGGATTTTATTTTTGGGCTTTGCCATGTTTAAAACTGTTCTTTAACAAACTTGATTTTGCCGTGTAAGTATTCGTTGCTGGCGCTCTTGCTGTCAATGTTTTTGCGCAACTGTACTGCGCTCATTTCGTACTTGCCAATAACCTGCTTTTTATCGGTCAGTTGCTTTGCAACCTCTTTGGCTTTGTCGCGGTCTGCCCGCTGGTGGCTCTTGCTCAGCTCGTCAAATTCAGCCTGCAATGCCTCGCGCTCTGTTTCGCGCTTAACCTGCTCTGCCTCTAAATCGGCTATGCCCTTAGTTTGGTGGGCAATTTCAATGTCATTAGTCCAAATCTCACGCTGTACTGCTCTTAGGTACTGGCGCTTAAATAAAAACTTTCTAATAGCTTTAATCATATTTGTTGGTTATTGGTTAATTTCTTTTTTGCCCTCACACTCTTTATTGTCAGGGTATATCTTGTTGCACTGCCACTTTTCCCCGCACACCTCGCAAGTCATTATGCACTTGGTGTGGTCGTTGACTGGCAAGCCGTGGGCGTCTGCTGCCCTGCGGCACTTCACGCACAGCCCAACTGAGGCGTCAGGCTCGTAAATGCCGTCGCAAACCAGCGGGTTATAGGTGCCGTCTGCTGTCTGGTCGTGGTTCCACTTATGCTGCATACTCTAGGCGCTTAGGTTGTTAGAAATGTCCTTTAGCGTTCGCACATTCTCGGTAAACAGCCGTGGCTCTACCAGCAAAGCCCCGTTAGTGTAGGGTTTGTGCAAGCCCTTAATTTCGTCGTCCTGCTCAAAAATGAAAATGCTCAGGTGGGGGTGCTTAGGGTTTGGTTTGGCGCCCAACACCTTTTTGCCTAGGCACATCAGGGTGGCGGCAAAGTTCAGGTTGCCCACCTCGTAACCAGTAATAACTTTCTCGCCCGCGTATGTTGGTAATTCACTCATATTTTTATAGTTTAATCTTTAGTTTTTTCTCTGCCATTTTCCGCACCAGTTCGTTGCTATGGGCTACGCACTTAACGCTCAAGTCGGTTAGCTCATTTAATGCCACAGGCTCGCCAGTGTCCATGTGCATAAAGGTTATTTTAACCTCAACAGCCCCGCCGTGTTCCGCGTCTATTGCCCAGTCGTAACTGCCGCTAACCCATTTGTCTTGCACAAAAAGCGCGTCCAGTATTCCCTTTAGCACATTGTCGCCGTCGCCACCCTTTTTATTTGCCCATTGTATCTTAATATCCACACGGGCGCATAATTCGGGGGCAAGCAGTATGGGCTTTTTGTGTCTAAATATATTTAGCGTGTATTTGCCCATGCCAGTGGCGTCAGGGTTCTGTGCGCAAAAATGTTGCTGCACATAGCTAACCCACCTAACATAACGCTGGTAACGCTCAGTATGCTTGGTGCCTTGGGTGGTTCGGGTGTAAGGCACTGGGTTGCCCTTTGGGTCAAAGGGATTGCCCGCTATTACAAATTTAATGGTCATGCTTATACTTCCTTTATTCTGCCTCGCACCTTGATTTTGCCACCCTTTACCTTTACCTCAGCCAAGGTAACTTTCGGTTCGTCCAGTTCCATAAGTATTTTGGTGCTTTTCTCAATGGCGTAAGCAATCAACGGCTTTTGTCGCAGGGTATGAAAATCCTCACTGCCAGTGCCCGCCATTTCTATGCACAGGCGGTCTTTAAAATCGTTAACAATTTCTACTGGCGGGAAATAGGCAGTATTCTTGCTGCTGTACTGCTCAACCAACACTGCAATGGCGTCAATGTAAGGTTGCAGTTTTTCCTTAAATTCTTTATCTGCCTTTTTTATATGGGCAAATTCATAATGTGTAAATTGCATATTATTTTACTTTCTTAAATTTAACGCTAAATACTGGTTCCAATGGGTTGCCGTCATGGTCTTTAACCTCTATCGGTTCGCCACTAGCTAGGCTGTTAACCGCCAAATCAGTCAACAATTCTTTGTCGTTTTTCTCAGCCGCAGCCAATTCTGCTAGTTCATTAAACAACTCAGGGTATGCGTCGCTAATGCTTTGCAAAATCTGCTTGCGCTTTTCGCCTAAAGCAGCTAGCTGTTCCTGCACTTGGGTGTAGGCGCTATCCTGCTCTAAAATATCTTTCAGGTTAATTTTTAAAATGGTCTTGCGGTTCTTATTTTCCGCTGCCTTATCAAAGGCTAATTGTAGCTGTGCCATGGTTTAAAGCCTTTCCCAGCTATCGGTATAAATATCTACATCAACCTCTACCGTATCGCTGTTTAAAAAATGAGTTAGTTTTTTTATAGTGCCTGTTTGTATAAACTTTACTTTCTTGCCAACCCGCATATCACTACCACCTTGCAAGCGCTGGGTTTCAGTACGCTTTGGGCGCGGTGGTTCAGGGTGGGCAATTGGTATGTGCGCGTCGCGGGCTTGATAACTTTTAAATCTAGCATTACAGCCACTTTTCCAGCAGGCAAAGCGTAATTTTGGGGTTGTTCTTTTCTTTGTTTTTCTCATTGGTTTATGCCTTAATTATTTAATTACCACCATACCTTGCCCCCAAGTTTGCACCAGCTACAGCTACGGTAGCCGTAATTGTGGCAAGTGCAGTTGCATTGACCAGTCAGCAGGTTCACAATTTTTGTTAATATGTTCATTTCTTTTTTCTTAATTAGTATTCCCCGTCCTCAATGCGGTCTGTGTGGTCTACCCTGTAGCGCATAAATCGCTCTCGGTATTTAATGCGGTTCTCTCGGCTACTGTCCATTTTGTCTAAAATGGCGTTTACTTCGCTTTGGTCAACCACGCAGTTTTTGCGGGGCTGGTTTTCAGGCTGTAATGGGTTCTTATTAAGTTTTTCCACTGTGTCTAAAATACCCATAGCTTTATTCGTTATCAGTTTCAACAATGCCCTCTGCCTTGTTTTGCTCGTCAACCACGGCTTGCTTGATTTGCCCCAACAAGTCAGATAACCGCTTGTAGGTTTTGGTCTTAGGCTGGTTATGTATGCACGCCCAGCAAACCATGTTTTGCAAGCCCCTATACCTAATCACTTGCCCACGCATGGCAATAAAGCTAAAGCCACATTCTTTGCACTTGGCAATTTGGGCGGTTCCGCGGGTAAGCATTTTAATTTGCCTGTCTGTCAAAAGCTCTTTAGCCTTGTCTGTTAAAAACCTGCCAATACTGTTTGTCATTCTCAGGTTCAACAACCGCTTTTGCTGGTATTCAAAATCCCTAGCCCCTCGTCCATAACTCATGCCATTAGGCTTTTGGTTTGTGTTCGCTATGGTTATCCAGCCCATACATTTTGAGTTACTGCGTTTTTCCAAGTCGCTACCTTGCCCAAGTTAATGTAGAAAACACAGGCGCGGTTAGTGCAAACCCAAGTAAAGGTTTGGGTGGTCTGCATGTTGCCCTTGTCGTCAGGCACTAATTTTACTATTCTTGTCTGCTCATGCCCGCAGGTTAAGCAGTGTGGTATTTCTTGTTTCATTCTCTCTGTTTGTTAATTTTTTAATCCTCAGGCAAATAAACGGTTACTTTGCGCGGCTCATAGCTTTGGCGGTATTGGTAGTTGTCTGCCACCGCACGGCGCACAAAGCCAATTAAGTTGTGTAGGATTTTCCCGCGCTTTCCGTTTTGCAGGTTGTGGTACTGAGCATGCACTAGGTAAAAGTCTAGTTCGCCATTTATGCGGTAGTGGTCTTGGGCAAGCTGCTGCACCGTAAACCCTGCCCGCTTAAGTCTGCTTAGTTCCTGCAACCAGTAAGTGCGCCTGTTGCCTCGGCGTATTCTCTGCTCAAGGCGGTACTGTTGCCAGTAGTTACTCTGATTTTGCATATTTCAAGTAATCCCTGTAGTAAGGGCAGTCAGCGGTCTTATGCCCTGTGTTGTAGTAACAAAGGGCGGCTGGCAAACCCATAACAGGTACCCGCTTTTCAAACCAAGCCCTAACCAGCCCCGTTACCTCGGCGTGGCTGTCAAAGCATTTCCAGCTGTGGGTGCTTTGGGCATAGCCATAGCCGTTATACTTTCCCTGCCTCTTGCAGCCGTCGTTTTTACCGCTGCTGCTTTCCTTGCGGTAGACAATGCGCAGTATTTCGTCATAGTCCACTACTGGCTTAACTTCCTCTTTTGCCACGGGTGCCACAGCTTGCGCTGTAGGCACCACTTCAACCTGCTTTGCCTGTGCCTGCGTTCGCGGGCTTAGGTAAATAGGGGTCTGTAGCTTAATCGGGGTCTGCCAGTTAATGGTGTTGCGGTCAAAGAAATAATCAATGCCGTATGCCGCACTGAGCAGTAAGCCAAGGGCTAGGGTCAGCAGTACCAGCCATTTGGCTAGCCTGCGCTTTAGCGTTGGTTTAACTTTCGGGGTGTGGTTCTTTTGTGTCTTGCCCCGCTTTGTAGACACGGCAGGGGTAAAGCCGTCGCCCTCAGGTTCGGGAGTAAACCTAGTAGGCTCAATTAAGTTATTGTCTTTGTCATAAGTTGGCATATTTTTGTTTTTGTTTTCTGCTCACGCATTTATACAGCCACCCCAGCGGGTAAAACCCCCTCTAAGAGAAAAACCTGCTAAGGTAGCCAGTTAAATGCGCAAGCGGTTAATTTACTTCATTACAAACAACTTTGCTTTAAGTTCTGCCAGCCTACCGACCAAGGCGTGGTTGTTTTTGCTAGGTTGCCGTAAGTAATGGGTAGAAAAGCTATCAAGTTCCCGCCAAAAGTTCGGGTCATTCTGCATACGGTTCATAAGTCCATTGAGTATGCCGTTACTGAGCAGTACAGATATGCTGGGGTTAAAACTCTTAAAACTACCGTGGGCTAGGAAATAAATAGCTAATTGCTGTAATTGCAGGGGTGTCAGTATGTTCATTTCCAGCACACGCTTTAGGTTCTTGCCGTCCATAGGTGCAATTAGTGGCTTTATTCCTCTAGTCTGCTTAACCGTGTTATGCCAAAACTCAATAAATTCTGTGTGTGGTTTATGCTGTTTTTTATCCACAGTCGCAGCCGCGTCAGCGGTTGCAATAGTCTTGGTTTTGTTACTTGGTTTCTCTTGGTTTTGTGGGTTAACCTCGTTAACTACTTTTGGTAAACCGCGTTTACCACTTTTGGTTAACGGCGTTAACTGGTTAACGCGGTTAACTACTTTAAATAGGGTGGTCTGTTTAGGCTTTTCCTTACGCTCTTTGTTCTGCTGTAGGCGCATGTCGCTAATGATTTTTAGCGCAGCCTCTATGTTCAAATTCAGGTTTAGCTCAAAAAAATTGCCTTTTGTAGTTTGTTCAGTGTAAATAACGCCCGCTGCCACTAATCGCTGTAATGCCCAAACTACTGCTGGGCGGCTAAGCCCAGTGCCATGGTCTAGCACTTGCCCGTCCTTTGTTTTAATTCCGCGCGTAAATTGGCTAAGGCTAATGCGGTCTTTGCTTTTCCCAAAGCCAAAAGTTCTGCGGCAAATATACAAAATACATTTGGTTTCAGGTTCCGCTAACGCTGGCAGCAAATGGTCTAAAATTAGGTTTGGTATTTGGGTTGTATTTGGAATAAGTAGTTTTTCGCCCATGGCAGTTAAAATAATGGCTGGGTAAATGACAATGAGATTTGCTCGCTGCGCTTTTTCACATGCTTGCAGGTTTTGTGGTAGGTAAACCGCGGGCAGGTACACTCTATGCTGGTTCCCAAATCGGTAATAATATAATCCTTGTATGGGTAGGTTTCGCTTTTTACGCGGGTTATAATCGGCTCATTCAGCTTGCTTGGCGGCGCCCAGTTCAGCTTGCTTGCCTTGTAGCCCATTGCCGCCCGCCATTCCTCAATGTTAATTTTTCGCTGGTGCGCAATCTTTTCGTCAGTTGGCAGGTATTCCATGCGCTGGTTAAACCACCTGCGGCAACGCTCAATGCTTGAGGCTGTTTTAATAGGGTCTAAGCCAAATTTCCCGCAAACCACCGTTACCAGTTCAGCGTCGCTGTTACGGGTTTCGTGGCGGGTTTGTAGTACAAATTCCACCTGTGCTTTTAATGTTTTAATTTCTGTGTAGGTTTCCATTGATTTGGTTTTCAGCGATTTTTAAGATTTATTTCATTTGGTATCTAAAAAATTTTTAGCTACTATGCCTAACCCGTTTGCGCAATACGGGCTAGGGCGCAACAGCCAAACTACTTAACGCGGTTTAGATAAAGCACCAAGTCCTCAATTTTCAAATCATTTACATTAAAAACTTGTTGGTACAACTCACTGTTGGATATTTCCAACTTGTTTTTACCAGTTGGCACTTCTTGCTTTACATAATCCCGTTTTTCCTCAGGGGTTAAGTCGCTAAACTTCCAGCTAGCTATTTCTTCCTGTGAGTTAACATTCACAATTATTGTTTCCGTTTCCTCACTCTCATAAACTTCACGCACTAATACTTGATATTTTTTTATCATTGGTTTAATCCTTTATTATTTTGCTTTTCTAAGTTGCAAAAACTCAGTTTGTTTAATTTGCACTGCGTCGCCAAACATTTGCGCAATATCGTTAGGCGCTTTTTCCTTTAGCCAAGTGGTAAGCAATGTGGTGTTAGGTTCCTCATGCGCTGGCACTTTGCTAATAAAGTTGTTGAGCTTGTTAGCTTTCAGCTTTTCAATCAGCACATCAGCAGTAGGTAATTTATAGGCGGTTTTATGAGCAACTGTTGCTGTATAACCGCTGGCATGCCGTACGCTTTCAATCCCCAGCAACATCAAGGTGTCTACCAGTTTTTTGCGCAGTTCGTCAGCCTTTGCCTGCACCTCTCTTGCTTTGGCACTGTGGGTGGCTGCCTCATTTTCCAGTTCCACTATCTGCCCTACTACGCTTTCAGGGGTTAACTTTTCGCCAGTAATGCTAGTAATTTCGTTAGACATTTGGTGCCTCGTCTAGTGCTTTAACCGCGTCCATAATTTCCTTAACTTGGGCTGCGCTTAAGTCAGTTACTTTTTTAACCTCAACATTAAACATTAGGCTTATCCACTTAACTAGGTTTTCGTCGTCCTTTACTGCGGCAGTGTCTAACGCTACCTTTCTAAGTTCGTCCAGCTGGGTAATTGTTGCCCGTTCAGTTAATGGTGCTACAGTCGGCTTTGGCTTTTCGGGTTCTGCCTGCGGTTCGGTTTCCGTTTGCGCTGGCTGTTCGGCTGGTGCGGTAGGTTCAGGGGTGGCTGGCATTTCCTCAGCTTTTCCGCTGTTAAACCAGTTAAGCAAAATTTCCCCAGTGTCAGGGCTTGGCACAAATGGTGCGCCGTCAAACAAACTGGTGCGGTCTTTGGTGGCAGTAGCCACATGGCTTGACTGGTCAATGTCCAATACAACCGTAAATTCATAGTCCATGCCCTCGCGCTGCACTGGCGCTAATCCAACTTTCTTAGGGGTCATGCCGCCTTTGCTGTTGGTTTCCAGCACATAGTCAGTTTTGCTGCGCATGGTTGCAATAATGTGGCAGGTGCTTTGCAGCATTTTGTCTACCAGCTTGTTGTGCAATGGGGTAACATCACGCCATGCTGTGTAGGAATTGCCGCTTTTGCTTGCCTTGCTAATGGTGTCTACCTTATCAAGCAAACCGCCTGTGCCTGCCCATGCGTGGGTAAGGCTGTCAATAATCACAATGTCGTAGCCCGCTTTTTCCGCTGCGTCAATTGCGGCAATATACTTAATCGGGTCAAACGGCGCGTGCATGGTGATAACATCAAACTCAGGGATATTAGGCTTGCCTGCCTCAAGTTCCGCGCTGCCGTTCTCAGTGTCAATTACTGCGATTTTGCCGCCTAAGCCCTTGGCAATGAGTAGGGCGCTGTGGGTTTTCCCCCCGCCAGCTGGGGCGCATAATGCTATGCGTGCTTTTGCGCGTTTGCGTTCAGCTTTTCTAAACACAATTGCGCCTGTAGTTACTTGGTTCATTGTTCTTTTCTCTCTTTAATAAATTGATAAAATTCAGCTTTGAGCCTATCAACCTTGCCGTCGTAATAATCGGTAATGAGTTCGCTGGCATGCCGCTTAGTTAGTGTTTCCGTAAAATCCCACATGCGGCTATCGTTATAGTCGTAATACTCAGGGCAATACTTGTGTAGAATTTCTAGCAAACGGCTTTGTTGGCTCAAACTTGCTTTATTTGCGTTGTCCATGGTTCTTTGCTCTCTTGGTCTTTGGCTGCGGTATAAATTTTTTATACGGGCTGTCAAAGTAGGTAATCTTGATATATTTAGTTTTCATTTTGTTTTTGTTTTAATTGACTAACTACTGGCTGTATGTCCTAGTACGGGGGCATACATTTTATGCCGTACCATACTTGGCACCAGTCGTAGGTGGCAATTTGCCACAGGATATACACAGCTACTATTGCCAACACTATGTATAAAATTGTTTTTAGCATTTTTGTTTTTTGGTTAGATATACGCTCTTATAATCCCTATTGTCGGCTAGGGCGCCGCGACCTTTTAAGGCAATTAAAAAACCCTGCTTTCGCAGGGTTTAACCTTTTAGTCTTATTTGGGTGTTATGTGATTTTTCCTAAGTTTTTAATGTGTTCTGCCGTATTCAGCAAGCCACACTTCTTATACTTTTTACCGCTACCACAGAAACACGGATCGTTACGGCCGATGTCACCCGCACGTGGATCTTTTTGCTCAGCTACAGCTGTAGGTGCAGAATTGTTGGTTGAACCACCAGTCATATTAATGGTAGCATGATGGTGTTGTTGACCCTTGTCGTCCGTATGAGTTTCAACACCGATTCTTAAAGCAGCACCTAAAATCTGTTGATCGATTTCTGATAACAGCCGTTGGAATAATAAGTGACCTTCTTTTTTATACTCAACTAATGGGTCACGCATACCGTAACCTCGCAAACGAACCGAGTCACGCAAGTGGTCCATAGTGTCCAAATGTTCCATCCAAAGTCTATCAATCGCTTGAAGTGTAATGGAACGAAGAATATTTTCGTAGAGCTCTTCACCAATCTCTTTACTCTTTGACTCCATAGCTTCATCAGCCAACTTATTAAGCTCATCTAAAACTACAAACTCGCTGTCTGCAGCGGAAGTTGTTCGTTCAAAAATTTGATTTTTAACTTCATCAGTTAGATTTGGCAATATCGCACTGGCTTCCAGTGAAATTTGCTCTAACGCTTCTTTGAAATCAAGGTTCCCGAAATGAACAGAAGTAATTTCAGCAAGTCTAGATTTAAGTGATTCTAAAATCTCACCTTTAATTGGTTCCTGATCTTTAGTTCCAGATAAATATTTGCGACGACGGGAATAAATTTTCTTACGTTGATGATTTAAGACATCATCAAATTCA
Organism: Patescibacteria group bacterium UBA926; assembly: GCA_002293685.1. Taxonomy (GTDB): domain Bacteria; phylum Patescibacteriota; class Doudnabacteria; order UBA920; family UBA920; genus UBA920. The sequence goes on along the minus strand of DBDS01000006.1, from coordinate 113,372 downwards.
AGAACACTTTTACGAGTATCAAAGTTAAGACCTTCAATTTTCTTTTGAGCTGATTCAATTGAACGCGAAATCATTTTCGCTTCGATTGGTTGGTCGTCTGGAATCTTTAGAGTTTCCATCATGCCTTGCATGCGAGCTCCACCAAACAAACGCATCAAGTCATCTTCCATGGAAACGTAAAATTGGCTTGAACCTGGGTCACCCTGACGTCCGGAACGTCCACGTAGCTGATTGTCGATGCGGCGTGATTCATGACGTTCTGTACCGATTACAGCTAATCCACCGGCCTCACGCACGCGCTCAGCCTCTTCTTTATCAACTGGATTTCCACCGAGCAGAATATCTACACCACGGCCAGCAATGTTTGTCGCAACAGTAACTGCACCAAAACTTCCTGCTTGGGCGATAATCTGCGCTTCACGTTCATGGTTCTTAGCGTTCAATACTTCAAATGGAATGCCCGCTCTTTTGAGTTCTTCTGCTAACAACTCATTTTTGGCAATACTAACTGTACCGATTAAAACCGGTTGTCCTTTCTTATGACGCTCTTTTACATCTCTGGCAATTGCCGCAAATTTTCCTGGTTCATTTTTAAATACTAAATCGGATTGATCGATACGAACCATTGGTTGATTGGTAGGAATTTGTGTAACTTCCAGCTGATAGATTTTGAAAAATTCTTCTTCTTCAGTTTTAGCAGTACCGGTCATACCAGAAAGTCTGGAATAAAGTCTGAATAAGTTTTGGAAAGTGATTGTTGCTAACGTTTTACTTTCTTGTTGAATCTTTACATTTTCTTTCGCTTCAATCGCTTGGTGTAAACCTTGACTGTAACGTCGACCAAACATCAGCCGACCTGTGAATTCATCTACAATGACAACTTCGCCATCACGGATAACGTAATCGCGATCACGCTTGTACAAAGTTTTTGCACGGAGAGCTTGTTCAATATGATGTAATGTTGTTACACCAGCGCTTGTGTCGTAAATGTTTTGGACATTAAGAATTTTTTCTACTTTAGTGATTCCGTCATCAGTCAAACTGGCAGCTTTATGTTTTTCATCAATAGTATAATCTTCTTTATCTTGAAGTTTGTCTACCATCTTAGAAAATTGATAATACTTATCTGTTGGTTCAGAGTCTGGTTGGGAAATTATCAATGGAGTCCGAGCTTCATCAATTAGAATGCTGTCAACTTCGTCTACAATTGCATAAAACAAATCGCGTTGTCTTAGTTGATCCACACTTTGAACCATATTATCGCGAAGATAATCAAATCCATACTCATTGTTTGTTCCGTATGTGATATCGGCTCGATAAGCTTCCTGTCTTGGCACCGGTCTCATGTGCTTCACGTCCAAAGTTAAACCCTGAGTACCCGCTTCGATTTCATCAATTTCTTCCTGCTCCGGTTGATAGGATTCGTCGTATAGAAACGAAGCTTCATGTTGAATACTTGCAACAGATAAACCAAGAAAAGCATAAACCTTTCCCATGTCGCTTGCCTGCCATCTAGCCAAGTAATCATTAACTGTAACCAAATGGGTACCACGTCCAGCCAAAGCAAACAAGACTAACGGCAAAGTTGCTGTTAATGTTTTACCTTCACCAGTTTTCATCTCAGCAATACGTCCTTCCGATAAAACCAAACCGCCGATTACTTGAACGTCGTAATGAAATTGCCCACGAGCTCGTTTAGATGCTTCTCTAGTTAGTGCAAATACGCGAGGACGAATTTCTATTAACTTCTTGAATACCTTACTCTCATCTTGAATGGATTTTAATTCATCTTTAAAACCCTGAATTTCTGCGCGGATTTGGTCATCGGATAAAGCAGAAACTTCTTCTGCTAGGCCATTGATTACACCCAATTCTGATTGGTATTTTCCCAAACCACCGCCAGAAGAGAAGTTGAATAATTTACTAAATATTGACATAGATTTATTTTAGATACTGTGCTATTATACTGGAAAGCTTGGCTTTCGCCAAGCTATTCTATTACTTATTTTGGAGGAAATATGTTATCTGAAGATATCAGTAAATGCCGTGAAAGAATTGTGAAAGCACCAGACATATCTGGCAAAGTCACAGCTTTCGTAGCCCTTGAACCTACTGTAGCGAAGACCATATTCGGAGGATTGCCACCCAGAGATAGAACAGATATCTCTGAAACTTTGAGATATGTCCTAGAGTACTCGACTTTACCAGTCGAAATTAACAAGACTCTTGAAGATCAAGATGGAATTCGCGAACAAATTCGTGACAGAATTCAATTTTTCTTCCGCAAAGGTGTCTTCCATTAATCATCACTGCGCTTAAAACCGCGAATCACATTACCCAGCCTTCTCCGAAGGCTGATTTTTTTATCTTTACTTTTCGTGAGCTGAGTTTGAATTTTTGGAATAACCAAATCTAAGGCTTCATAAAAATCATTACCGTTTGCATCTGCATAAACTCCATGTGGGCTAATCTGAATATCGACTCTGAAGAACATTCCGCTCTGGTGATGGGTGTCCTCAGCTAGTTCTACATAAATCACATCTTCAGGGCGAGTAAATTTTTCAATCACAGAAAGTTTGCTTTCGACGTTACTTTTAATTGACGGGGTTAACGTTGTATTGGTAGCTTTTATATTGATGTTCATATTTTCCTTTCTACACTCATTATAGCACTTGAGGTCTAGGAAACTCCGTACTCGGCCAATTCCCCCTTAGTAAAGCCAATTAACTCAGGCTCTATTTCTAGTCTAACCCCAGTCTGTTCAAAAACTGCACTTGAAACTTGCTTGTATAATGATAAAACTTCAGTTGAAGTAGCTTGGCCTGAATAATTTAGGATGATGGCAGGTTGATTTGGATTGATTTTTGCACCACCGACGACTAACTCTTTTCCCACACAGTTTTCAATCAAAAAGGCTGTGGGTGTTTTATAACCTTGCGAAACTTTGAGTCTAGATTTCATCTTTTCCAATTTTTCCAAAGAATCATGTCCTAAGGTTTCGCTTAACTTTATTTGCATTAGCTCGAAATCTTTATCACTTAGAATCGGTCCACGGAAAAATGAACCACTATTTCCTTTTGTTGGTTCAGATGGGAATGGAAACTTTTGATTTCGAATTTCGATTATTGCATCTCGAATTTCTTGAATGGTCGGAGTTAAATTTTTAAATCTATCAGCTAAGTCTCCATAACTTAAGTTTGGCTCACCATTCTTTTGGAGTCTTAATGTAGTGCTGAGAATTACATATCGATTCTTTTCAGTTGTGTTAAAAATACTTTTTCGATAGCCGAACTTAAGTTCATCGTAATTTAAAGTCTTTATTACATTATCTTGCAAATCATAAACTTCTACGCTCACCACTACACCACTTGCTTCCTGCCCGTAAGCACCGACATTCTGAACAGAAAATGCTCCGCTAAAACCTGGGATATGAGATAGATTTTCAATTCCCCACCATTTTTCTTCACAGGCGAATCGAACTACATCATCCCAAACTTCTCCACTATCCACAGAAAGCTGAACTTCTTCATCTGTCTCATTAACAATATCCATCCCAATATTTTCTAATCTTATCGCGACACCATCGAATCCGGAATCTGAAACTAATAAATTACTGCCTCCACCAAAAATTAACAAAGGTAAGTTCTTATCCTTTGCAAATTCTACAGCTTCAATAAGTTCACCGACATCCTGTCCGAAAATCAAATATCGGCTTGGCCCACCGATATAGAACGTTGTGTATGGGGATAATAATGCATTCTTTTTAAGCTGCATAAGTGTTGGTTAGTTTTTGCGCCAAAGTATTGAAATCCCCAACTGCCATAATAATGACGACATCATTTTTTGATAATTCAGCATTCAATATCTGCAAAGCTTCTTCTTTATTCTGAATGAGCTTAACATTTGGGGTGTGTTTTGAGATATGTTTAACAACAGTTTCTCCTGTTATGCTAGTTTCTGTTTTTCGTTCTCTAGCAGGATATATCTCAGATATTAGAACCTCATTAGCGTCAATAAATGATTCACTAATTTCGTTAATCACTGCTTCAGTTCTGCTGAAAGTATGAGGTTCGAAGATAGCCCAAATCTTGCTGTCAGGGAAACGAAGCCTTGCTGTTGCTAAAGTTTCTTTAACAGCAGTTGGATGGTGTGCATAATCATCGAATACTTTTGCTCCAGAACTATGCTGACCAATATACTCAAAGCGTCTTTTTATTCCTTCATAGTTATCTAAACCACTTTGCACCTGTTCAATTGAGAAGCCTAGTGTCCGAAGTAGAGCGATTGGTCCCAGAGCATTGTAAACATTAATTCTGCCAAATGCTGTAATCTTATATTCTTCCGAAGGAAAGTCACCACGGCGTTTAACTAAAAACTTTGTGTAGTCATTAGTTGTTTGAATTTCTGTTGCCGTAAAATCTGAATCTGTGTCTAACGCAAAACTTATTGAACCAAGATTTGATTCATGAACAAGTTTTACTAGTTCCGCATTATCTGAATTATAGACAATTACGCCATCATCAGGCATACGGTGAATTAACAACGCCAATTCATTTTTAATATCTTCCAGTGATTCAAACATATCTGGGTGGTCAAACTCCAAATTAGTTAGCAATAAAATATCTGGTTCATACTGAATGAATTTTGGTGTTGGGTCATCGTATAAAGCTTTATACTCATCCCCTTCAAATACTGCGTAGTGGCCATCGCCAACGTGAAAATTTTTATTTAAATCAGTTAACACAGCGCCAGTCATAAAACTACTATTATCTATTTCGGATAAAGCTTTTCCTAGCATGGCAGTTGTGGTTGATTTACCATGGGTTCCTGTTACGACGATGCGAAGTTTATCAGAAAATAATTCGCGCAACATTTCAGACAGGGAGTAAATATGAACATTGTTCTTGCGAAGTTCTGCAATTTCTGGATTACGCTCGTCCTCGCCAGCCGAAGCCACAAAGATTGTGTTGCTAAAATTTTTAACATGATTAGCATCATATCCAATATGGTAAGGGATATGTTCATCAGTTAAAACTCCCTTAGCAGGATAATATAATTCTTTGCTATCACTACCGGATACTTCAAACCCCATCTGCTTAGCAATGCCAGCAGTCGCAGACATAGCAATTCCTCCAATGCCGATAAAATAAATTTTTGATTGTTCAGTTAGATGCATTAGTTTACAAATAGTTTCTGGAGTTGTTCCTGCTTAGTTTTCAGCTCGTTTTGTTTATCTTTCAATATCTGCCACATGCGGGGCAAGTTTTCTATAGCAGCTTCTCGACCCGCTTGGTAATATTCTTCCATATCATCAAAGTGCATAAACCTTACGAAAAGAATTTTTTTCAAGAAAGGCACTTTCAATTCTTTCGTGATTAATAAATCGCAATTATAATTCTCATTCTTATTATGTTTCTCCTGAGAAGCAATTGCAATGTCTAGCGACTTTGTAATAACTGACCACATCTTTGGATCTTCTAGCTCGGGCTCATGATATGAACCCAAGTACAAATAATTCTGCCAAAACTCAGAGTACTTAATTTTATCACTGAAGTGATTCCACCAGTTTTCCGCTTGCTTTGGCCAAAATATTGAACGAAGTTTATTTACCGCTTTGCGCGATAAAATTTGCCATTTACTAAACACATGGCGAGTTGAGCGCAAATCAATCCCGATTACAATGTCCATTCCAGCATCCCTAACGACATTCCCTGGGACAACATTTACAATTCCCCCATCTACTAAAACTTTATTTCCCCAAACCTGAGGTTCAAACACAAATGGCAACGCACAAGAAGCACAGATAGCTCTGGCAATATCACCAACTTGAAGCACGACTTCTTCACCTGCAACAATGTCTGTCGTTACAAATCCAAGCTTGGGCTTTACATCTTCAAAGTTATTATCCTTAGAAAATAATCTGACTAATTCCTCGAATCGTCCTAAATTATACAATCCACCCCTACCTTTACTGCGTTCCAAGAAATTAAACATAACTTCTTTATTTAATTCCATTGAGAAATCTTTTAACTTATCCATCGTTCCAGAAGCAAAGCTTGCAGCTACAATAGTCGCCCCGGATAAAGCCGCAATGTAATCGATTGGATAATCATTCTCTTTGAGTACTTCTAAAAACCCAATATAAAACACCGAGCGCGATGAGGCACCAGATAATGCTAGGCCAACTTTTGGTTGTTGCTTATTTGCTTTCATGTTTTTCTAAATAATCAGAGATAGCTTTATAAACTTTTTGAGAAGCATTTTCAGGGAAAAGTTTGTTTAAATTATGAGTGATTTGTTTAACTTTCTCAGGATCGAATAATAATTGTCTGATTACGGAAATTAAATCTTGAGTCGAGGTTTCCGACTGATCCAATACAATACCTGCTTTTAACCTATAAATCAACTCAGCGTTTTTTTCCTGATGTGATTCAGGCATTGGAATGAAGATGGCTGGCTTTTTTACTGCCGCAATGCTTGTCATTGCACCTAAACCAGTTCTAGACAAAATAATATCTGCTGCGACGTAAGCGGATTGCACATCAGATAAATACTCAAAAGGGTGATAATTTGTCGCTCGTTTTTGCACCAATTTTCCTTTTCCAGTAGCATGAATAACTTGAACAACCGAAGTTAATGCTTTTAGGTCTTGGTAAACTAAATTGTTAAGACCAACTGCTCCAGTACCACCACCTATCACTAATAATACTGGTAAGTCCTTATGTAGTTGAAATTTTTTTAGGGCTGCTTCTTTGGTTGTTTCCGATTCCTCTGCTTTGTACCTAGTTGGATTCCCTGTCCAAATTACCTTATGGGTTGAAATATACTTATCTCCCAAGCCAGAACCTTGGGGAAAATCTCGGATTGAATCTTCAAAAGTCACCGTGATTAAATTAGCGAAAGGTGCACAGAGTGAATTACTAAGTGTTGCATCAACATCTTGCTGATGAATGAACCTAGGAACTCTAAAAAGCCATGCAGCTAACACAACTGGCATCTGCACGAATCCACCTGCCCCCAGCACTGCAATAGGACGATATCTAAATATTAAATATATTGATTTTAGAAATCCGATCAAGACTAAAAATGGTAAAAATAAATTCTGCCAAGCCCAATAACGGCGAAGCTTTCCCGTAACTATTCGCTCGAAAATTAAATTCTCTTCCTTAGCAATACGTTCAGAAACTGAACTTTTAGTGTCTAACAGAACCGGGCGCACTGTACGATGCTCTTTGTGCCATTCCTCTGCAACTGCAAGTAACGGGATAATCGGACCGGCACTATGGCCGCCTGCTAAGAAAATATATTTTGGTTTAATTTTATTCATATTATTCAATTTCTGGTTCAAGAGGAGTAATAGGCTTTGCTGGGGAGTTTTGCATTGCTTCCTGATAAATTGTTAAGGTTTTTTTAGCAGTGAGTTGCCAATCAAATTCGATGCTTCTTTTCAAACTTTTTTTCTGCATTTGTTCATAAAATGGCTGATCTTTCACAAGAATGTGAATTTTCTCAGCGATATCATTCGTATCCATGCCATCAAAAAAGATTGCGGCATTGTCATAAACTTCATTAAAAACTTTTGTGTTAGCAGCTAAGACGGGAATACCATACTCCATAGCTTCGAGACCTGGCAAACCAAACCCTTCATGCATAGAGGCTGTAATAAAAGCAAACGCGTTTTTATACAGTGTCGCTTGAACCCCATTCGAAATAAAGCCAGTGAATACTAAATTATCTCTGTGTTTTATCTGAAGCATCTGAGTTCGAATCTCAGGATAGTGTGGATCAATTTTTCCTGCTATCACCAAATCCATATCAAATTTATACTTTGAAATAAATTTGTCGAAGCCTTTGACTAAATTTATTAAATTTTTCTTGCGTTCTAAAGTCCCGACAAATAATAAGTAAGGCCTAGGTAATAAATATTGAGCAGCAACTTTCTCGAAACTCACTGCTTGTCCTTGATAACGGTTCGGAGCCTCGTATGTAACTGAAATTTTATCCGGATCTATTTGTATAAAGGATAAAATTTCTTCTTTGGCTGCTTCAGTTACAGTAATTATTTTCACTGCATTCTTTACAGCCCTGTTAACAATAAACTTATAAGCCAAAAACTTATGATACCTAGCTTTTTTATGACCGCTAATTTTATGATGAACTAAATCATGAATTGTTACTATATAGCGACCGCGGTATAAAATAGGGACATTAAAATTTGGAAAGTGCATTAAATCTAATTTGTACTTACTCAAAAGCCGAGGAAAAAATATTTGTTCCGAAAAAGAATAATGCCTGAAGTTTGCCACTACTAGTTGCACCCCTTTATTTCGTAACTCTTTAATATCCTCCTCATTAGTTGCAGCTTCATTATAAAATACAACAAACTTATGCTTACCTTTATTTAGATCAAGCATCGCAGATAACAACTCAAAACTATACCGGCCGATGCCCGCATTCCCACTTCCACCCATTCTGAAATCAAATCCAATAGTCATTAATTTAGTAAGCTCTTTAATTTCTCTGCAGTTTTATCCCATGAAAACTTTGACGCTCTATCAAAACCACGTTTAATTAATTTATCACGAACAATTTCTTGAGTTAATAAAGTATCAAGACCGCGGGTAATTTCTTCTATGTTGTAAGGATTTACTAGTAACGCACTCTCGCCCATCACCTCTGGTAAAGAAGTCACGTTTGAAGTAAGTACTGGAGTTCCAACCGCAGCTGCTTCAAGAGGTGGTAATCCAAAACCTTCGTATAAACTCGGCCAAGCAAACACACTAGCAAGCTTTATCAAATATGGTTTATCTTCCTCACTAACATAATTGATGTAATGAATCATGCTTCGTTTCTTGCTTTGTTCAATCTGACGCAAAACTTCGCTGTACTTCCAGCCCAATTTACCACCAATAACCAGATGCGTGTTACCACTTAACTGTTCAAAAGCTGAAATTAATCTACCTAAGTTTTTACGTGGTTCGATGGTACCAAGAAACAAGATGAATTCACCAGGTAGTCCGTAACGATTTCGAACTGAACGCAGTTTTACAATATCAAGATTTTTATTAAATCGTTCATGGTCCACAGCCAATGGGGCAGAAACAATCTTATTGGGTTCAATGCCGAGTTTGTCGATAAGAGTTTGCTTGGTAAAGTCCGACACGGCTAAAATTTTGTCTGCACGCTTAACGAGTTTTGGAATGTTGATAAACTTGTGCCACATCTGGGCTTTCAGTGAGTACATTTCTGGCATCAAAATTGGAGAAAGATCATGAACAACCAACACGAACTTCGTGGTGCTTCTCACGACGACCATATTTGGATTAGGCATAAGCAGCACCCGACCTTCACCTGCTAACGATTCAATTGTCGGGTATTTAAAAAACTTAAAAACAAAGTTAAGTAATCTGTTCGGAATCCTAGTTTGTTTAAGAACTACATTTATAAAATGGAACTGGTCAAATTGTTTTTTCTTGAAAGCGTTGTAGTAAAGCGTGTATTGATTATCTTTGTCTATTGCAAAAAGTTGCTCTAAAACCTGTGTAGTAAAATATTCTACACCACTTAATTCTTTGGTATGTAAACTTCGTATATCAACGATTATGCGCATTAGTAACCTGTTCTACAAACTGTTTAATTTTTGATTGAAATTCTTGCTTACTAAATTTCTGTGCATGAGATTGCATCAATTCTGTGTGATATTTATGTTCTGAAATTTTTTGAATAACTGGCTGTAAAGTCTTTACAGAAAACTCTTCGAGCAACTCCCCTGTTTCACCACCCACAACAGTTTCTAAACTACCTGCCTTGGCAAGAGCGATAGTTGGTGTGCCGCAACTAGATGCTTCAAGTGGCATCAATCCAAAATCCTCCACCTGCGGATAGATAAACGCCAAAGCGCCGCTGTACTGATCTCTTAACGCCTCGTCTGAAACTTTTCCGTAAAACCTAACGTTTGGTTTTGCAATGGATTTTAGATAGTTCTGATTTCGGCCTTCACCAATTACGTGTAAGGGAAGTTTGAGTTCATTGAAAATTTTTATAATGGTGTCATAACCTTTGTATGGTGTGATACGTCCAGCAATTAAGAAGTAATCTTGCTTTTCAATAGTTGGTTTCCAAAACTCTGTATCTACACTTGGGTAAATTAATTCACTGTCACGATCGTAATATCGTTTGATTCTTTTCTGAACTTCTTTTGAGTTAGCGATGAAGTAATCAATCTTACTTACCGTGCGCAAATCCCAGCGGCGCAACCACGAAAAATATATTCGCATGAATGGTCGCAAAAAAGGATGGACTTCTCCTTCTGCGTAAACTACATCATTCCACAAAAATCGAGTTGGTGTGTGGCAGTAATTAATATGAATACTTCCGGCTGGCTTTTTCACACCTTTAATGTAAGCAGAACTCGAGCTCAACAGCACGTCTGTGTTTTCAATTTTGAAAAACTTTAAAACTATCGGAACAAACACAAACCACATTTGCAAATGAGGAAAAAGTTTGTATAGTTTTTGAAGTGAGCTAGTTTTGATAATTGCGCCATCCAAATATGTTTCTACTTTTGGACTACTGGCCAAAGCGTAAATCGGACTTTTTGGGTAGATTTCATGCATAGCCTTTATAACTCGTTCGCCGCCGCCGAATTGGGTAAATGAATCATGGGCAAGCACAATTTTCGCTTGCTTTTGGTTTTGATCGGAATTCACAAAAATATGATTACTAATTTGTTCAATTACCCTAATTATACACTAATTTATGTGGTTCAGGCATTGACCCTGTTAAATCGAAAACATTTAACAGGGTTGACAAACACCCTGTTTTATGGCATTATTTGAAGGCTTTAAGCAAGCCGCGCAATTACTACTATCTTTGCTCTTTAGCGAGTGAGCATCTGGCTTCGCCAGTGCGAACGAGAGCGGGCGGATTTATCCGATCCGCGACCAGATAGTAGAGGAAAGTCCGGACACTTAGTTGAAGGGTCAAGGGTTCGTTACCGAATGTGCTTTTTGAAATAAAGTTTGATGTTCTAAGTAAAAAGGATTGAAACAAATTTTGAGGTTTAGTGATCACTAAGCTGAAAAATTTTTCAAACTTCTTACCAGAAGAGCAATCATTTGGCAAAAATGATATTCGGTAGCGAACCCTGTATGAGCTTTTAACGATAGTAGCGGGTAACGCCCGTCGGGAGTAATCCTAGAGATGCGAACAGTGACGCCGAGTCCGAAAGGACGAGGCGCCCTCCGTAGCCTTGGCGAAGGAGGGCGAACTCAACTGTGAAAGGTTGAGGTGAAACGGCAAAATTCTTACTTGAGTGCAATGCCAAATTAGGTAGGCAGCACGAGCGACTTGGCAACAAGTAGCCTAGATAGATTATTGTGTAGAAACAAAATCCGGCTTATGAGCTTGCTTGAAGCAAAACAAAAATACACAAATTTTGGGTTCCCACTTTCGTGAGAATTGCATAAGCTTTGTGTGCTTTTGTTTAAATATATTTTCTGGAGGATAAAAATGAAACGAAATTCCCGTAATAAGCGGAGCTTTTTTGAGGAGATATTTGGTAATCTAAAGATTCAGACCCGAACCGACCCTTATCAGTTACTTTACCCACACACTGCAGTGAGGCATGTGTACACCAACACGTTTTACTTGAAACGTTTAGATTTAAGCTATGACGATTTGATTCTTAAGCTCGTAAAGCACTTTACAGAATGGGCAAAGACAACTAACGAAACCTTAACAGACTTCGAGTTGGTCTCAATTTCTCACTCGGTTAATGTTCCCGAAGCATCAATGATTGTCCTGTTTAGATGTAGCAACAAAGATGCAGTACAGAAATTAAAGAAAAATTCCAATTCTGATGAAGCAAGTGAGATCAGCGAAATGATTTCTAACTTGAACCACTGAAGACGGGGGTAAAAGCATGAGTGAAAAGATTGTACTCGAATTGTCTACTGAGCAATACCAAGAGTGGACAAAAATGATGAAAGAAACTGATCTGAAATCTAACAAAGAATTCATTAACTTAGCTGTTTCTTTGACTCATTGGTTAATTAACCAGAAGAAGTCTGGTAGGTCGATTTTCTCAATTCACAGTAGTGGCGAAAAAATCTTAGAGTTAAAAAACCCACAGCTAAACAAGGTACAAGTAAAAACAAAGGATTCCAGGCAAATAGATTCAGACTCATGGCCTGAACATCTTGACGACAAGTAAGGAGGGATAAAATGAACCTTGTTCAAACTAAAGTCTTCAGTGCTTCATCCGAAGTGGCTGCTCTTAGTTTCTTAGAACACTTTGTCTTCATGAAGCAGTGGAATGGTGAAGATATCAATATCCACGGCTTAAGTCATGCCATCGAGCAAACTATACTTGGAAAAAAACACTACTTCACCTTGCTCTACTCTTTGGGGCTTAGACAAGTGTCAAATGAAATTGAGGACTGGCCAGAATTTTTAATTGGGAATGAATTTTAGTATCATTTCCCCAATCTACGCTCACGGCGCTCGTACTCTTCGAGCGCTTTTTCTTTACCCCGATTTGTGCGG
>DBDS01000006.1:0-100662 GCA_002293685.1 Patescibacteria group bacterium UBA926 | reverse complement strand
CCGCACAAATCGGGGTAAAGAGTTTTTAGATTTATTATTGTATTATTTACTTCCCCAATCTACGCTCACGGTGTTTGAAATCTTCGAGTGCCCTTTTTAATTGCTCAACTTTAAAGTCAGGCCATAAATCTTCAGTGAAATAAAACTGACTATTAGCAGTTTGCCACATCATGAATCCTGCACTCCAATGAGGTTCTCCTCCAGTGCGAATTACTAAATCGACATCAGGCAATTCACCTGTCCAAAGATTTTTTCTTAATTTTTCTTCCGTCACTATTTCACCACTAACTCGTAGACTTTCTTGCGCAGCTAACATTTCACGCTGACCATCATATCCAAACAATAGTGTGAGTTTACGACCTGTAAAATCTTTGGTTTTTTGTTTAATTTCTTCCATCAAACCCTTAAGTTTGTCATTGGGAGAAAATTCTTCCCATTCACCAAAAACTTCTAGTTTAGTTTTATTCTTTAATAGCAAATCAAGAAGTTGAGGCTTAGCAATCTCTTCAGCTAAAATTCTAAACAACACACCTACCTCCTGTGAGCTTCTTTTTTGAAGATTCCCATAAGAGCCACACCAGAAAGTTAAATTATCAACGCCAGAATCAACCACATCTTGGGCGATTTCCCAAAATCGCTTTGTCCCCTCTTCATGGCCTTGCCAAGGTAAAAGGCGGTGAGCTTTTGCCCATCGCCTATTTCCATCTGGAATAATTGCAATATGTTTTAGTGCAGTCATTAGTTGATATTATTCAGAGCTAATCGTATCAAGAAATTCAAGCTCATTCAAGACTACATAAATATCATGTAAGCAGCCATCACGCCCATCAATAAATATTCCACTAAACTGACTGTAGTTAACGGTAATTTGATGTAAGTTCCCAAACAAGCGCATTTAATTTTAGAACGTTTCAATAGTTGCTGAAGCACCCCAATTGCACCGATAGTCATCAATGGCAAAGTAATGTAATCAACCCAACTACTGCCAAACAAATACATTAACCCCAAAGCTAGTTCGATGAAAGGATATGATTGCGCATAAAACATACTGCGCTTGGCTATGATATCGTAACCAATATATGAAGATACAAAACCTGGAAGGTCTAAAAACTTGAATCCTGCAAATACAACGAAAAATACTCCCATGAAGTAACGCATCCAATCTGTAAAACTATTGCCGAACTGGTTATACAAAAATAGCGAAACTAAAACTATGAATAAAATTACTCCAGCAAATTTTAGATACTCGATCGGTGTACCCTCACCTTCATGTTGACTGTGATCCATTTGTTGATGATCGTGCATTATTTATACCACTCCATTTTCCAAGCTTTCATTTGCTCAATCTCTCGAGTTTGAGCAGAAATTATTTCCCTGGCTAAATCCTTAATCTCTTGTCGTTCGGCATTTTCGAGTGCAGCTTCTGCCATATCAATTGCACCATCATGGTGAATTATCATCTGATCAATAAATGCCTTATCAAATTCAGCCCCTGTTAAGTTATCCAAACCCATCATCATGCCTTGCATTGCGCTATGCATGTGATCATTTGGATCAATTTGCTTCTTAGTTTCTGTTCTTTGGGCGGTTTGCTTACCACCATCTTTCATAAACCCAAGTCCTGATTGTGTTATAACTAAACTTAGTAAAATACCTAAAACAACACCTCCTAAACCAAACCAAATGTGTTTATTTGAATTTTCCATAAAACCTTTCCGCTCTAAGAGCGACTTAATTTATAAATTTTAAGCAACTCTGCAGTTGCCTGCTTATCCTTTCTATTTCTATACTGATGAGCAACATGCTCCGTTAAATGATTCTCTAGTAAAGTTTGATTGAAACTTTGTAAAGATTTTTGAATTGCGAGTGATTGAGTAATAATATCGACGCAATATTTATTCTCATTCACCATTTTTTCGACACCCTTTAATTGGCCCTCGAGCCTATGAAGCCGATTAATTAATAATTTTTGATGCTGTGTATTCATACGGTTCCTTTCTGAATTAAAAATATACCCCAGGGGGGTATATGTCAAGTGGATAAGTTAATTCTTTTTTGCAACTGTGGTTTCACCAAACTTTTCTAAAATCTTCCACTGACCATTGTCATTCAACTCGCCAAAAAACTGCTCACTTGTTTTGCTAGATAAATGATTATTCCCTAGTACAAGAATGCCTGATGGTTTTAACAATCTTTCGTAATGCGGTAAAAACTCATAATGGATTTGGAAGCCGTCGAAAAAGATTAAATCATACCCCGGTTTTAGAGACGCCAAAAAGTCTTCTGCGACTACGTTGTGAATATGCACGCGATTTGATAAACCATGTGATTGAATGTATCCACTCGCAATTTCTACATGCTCTGAATCCTTTTCGATTGAATCAATTTCTGCATTAGCACAAGCTGTTGCCAAAACCAAAGCTGTAAAACCAACGCCAGTGCCGATTTCTAAAATTCTTTGGGAATTAGTTTGTTTAGCTATATCAAATAACTTTTGATATGACTCATAAGGTGGTGCACTACAACCATGCTCTTGTTGATGAGCAACGGCTAGGTTATATTCTTCGGTCAGGTTCATTTTTATATTATACAAGAAAACCACCCGGAGGTGGTATTGCTGTTTAGAAATTTTAAACTACTTAGATGCTTCTAGTTTCGCTTTAGCAGCCTTGTCTGCCCTACTTGGACGAAGCAAGAACTTTGCATCTAACGCTTGATTTAAAATCCCTTCAAGTGAATCAATTTTTTCGATAAAGAATTTTCTATCTTCGTCTTCATCACGATTACCCTTTGGTGATATTTTAGATTTCTTTTTGATGTTTTTTAGATCTTCAGTGTAATCAATATACTCTGATTTTCCATTTACCAACCCCAAAAGCATAGCCACTGTGGCATCTTCGATAACTGCAAACTCTACACGAAGCTTATCCATCTTGTCTGTTGAGAGCGCAGATTCAAAGCTATTTACGTGATAATCACGCAGCTTTTCATAAATTCGTTCTTTTCCTTGAGCATTCATACCTTTATCTTACCTGTAATATCAGATAATAGATAGGAAAAAGCGACCCGCTATTTGGAGTCGCCTTGGTAAGTAATTTCTGATTCTTGACTTGGAACCGAAGTATCCGGTATAAGATGGCCGACATATTTCGTCTGAGATACATATTCGCCGAGAAATTTTAGAAAGTCTTCTGTTTTAGACTGCTCATCTATCTCGGTAAAGTGTTTATACGGCGCCGCTTCTGGTGTAAATTCATAATGACCACGGATTTCACCATCAGAATAAACTCGCAAATGATATTGTTTCTCAAAGCTATCAAGTTTTCGCCACGACAATACTTGTGTTTTATCTTCCCATGCCACGAAGTGATTTCCAAATCCCCACTCTTTAGATAGATGGAGCTTTAGTTCTGCCAAAGTTTTTCCTTGAGCTAACCAGCCAATATGAAATTTTTGCCTTTCAGTTTCATGTAGAAACAAAAATTTATGCTCTAATGTTGGGAATATTGGATAGAGCATACGCCAAAACTTTTGTTTCAGATTTTGCCCAAAACTCAATTTACTATTTTTCATAGGTTTAGGATATCAAAGATTTAGTGTTTGCGCACTAGATAGAGATTTATCCACTTTACCGCTATTTAATAACCCTAAAACCAAAGCTAAAACCATAACTAGTAAACCGGTTACAAAAATTATGCCACTGATTATATCCGTGTGGTTTAATATTCCAAGAATCGTAAAGATTTGATTCCAGTCGTGAGTACTTGTGTCGCTGGTTAGTAACGGCAAACTCATCGTAACCGCATCGCCTACATACACTGAAACATTAAAAAGGTTTATCGCTAGCCAATACATTAACAAACTTGCAGAATATATTTGTTTTTGAAAAACAAAGTACAAAATGAAAACTATTGGAACAAGTAATTGTAAAATCGTTCCGCCAAGAAGCATGATTAAATTTCCAAAGAGAGCAAACACGACATGACCGGCTTCATGAATGACTAAATTAACATTGTCGATAAAATGCCAATCATTCAAAGTAGAAAGATAAAACAAGCAGTATGCAAACACTAAAAAAGTTGCGGCGAGTTTCCAATAGTTCATAAGATTTATAGTTTGCGGCTGTCGTAGGCCCAGTGCAGAAGCGCTTGGCGCTGACGAGGTCTACATGAATAATCTCGGGGATGGCATGCTTTTTTAAGTTGCGCGATATGTCTGCGAATTGCTTTCCAGCGTTTAATCTGACGTTGGTCTTCTTCCGGCATACGACGGCCAAGGTAATAGCGACAATACCACTGGAACCAACCGCGTGGATCTTCATCGTGAATCCAGCCTTTTTTTTGCCAAACAGAAAGCGGTTGACTAGCGTCTACTTTAAAATAATTTATAGATTTGTCTCTAAACTCAGGGCTGAGTTTTGCTTTAGTATACCAATCCTTTGGGAATTCTTTTTTACAATCAGTCATGTACTTTCCACCGAACACACCTAGTTCTAACATTTGTTTTGGGGTAAGTTGTGGTTTGAATTCAGGATAAAACTTCTTCCCTGTCGGCGCAGTGAGTTCATAACTATAACCCTTCTGCATTTTGTCATTCACCTTGATAATTTTTTTCACAGCTAAACGCCTTTGATATTTAATTTACGTAGATCCGCAACAAGCTGCTCGTACGATTCAAAAAGAATTGGAGTATAACCAACTTCCTCTGCATCAACTAAACTGGTTGGACTGTCATCTATGAAAACAAGCTCATTCAAACTCACTTCTAACTTGTCAGCCAACAGCTGATAAGCCTCGGCCTCCGGTTTTTGATGTCCCACTTCTGCTGAGATTAAAAAAACTTCAAACAATTTATCTAATCCTTCATCACGCATCAAGTTACCATTCGCACTAGTGTTGTTGCTAAACAGCCCAATTTTATATCCGTTCTCCAATAAGCGTTCTGCTAACTCTATAACGGGACGGTTTAAATCTACCGTTGCATTAATTTCCAACAATCTCTTTACTTCATTAAAATACTCTTCTTTGGAAAATTCTTTTAAAATCATTAACCACAAATCCTCGTAAGACATATCCCCTACATTTGCCAATCGATTTTTTTGAAAATAAGACTTTCTGATTTCCTCAAGAGGAATCTGAATTGTAGCGGATATCTCAGGCATCACGCTTTTATGCAGAGCCAGTACCCCACCGAAATCAAAACCAATTGCTTTTATACTCATCTGCAAATCTTTAATTAATTTAAGTATATCAAAAAAAAACCGCCCAAAGGGCGATTATATTTGGCAGGGCGTGGTGGAGGAAGTTAGAACTTACTTTATAAAAACATGTTTATAATAACCCACTACCCTTTGTTCAATTAAAGGAACCATTAGATAACCTGCGACACTATTTCGAATGAATTTTTCAGACAAAAAACTTGATATTAATCTTGCTAACTTTGGGTGATTGAAGAATCTTTGAGCCATTTTTTCAAACCGCCTTACAGTGGGGAGTATGTTCATTGATAAGTCTTCCTTAGTTTCTAAGGTAAAACCCGCAGTAGTAGCTTTAGATTCAATATCGTTAGTTACCTCAAACTTATTGACTGCCATACCATGTTCTACTAACACACTTGCTTTTTCTACCATTTTGTTTAAATTAGTTTTTGTGATTCGATAACCGTCGAAAATGAACAGTCTGCCTTCAGGTTTTAGAATACGATATATTTCTGAAAACAATTTCTCTTTATTATCACTATGACAAAATGTTTCAATCCCAAAGGCCAAATCCACGGACTCATCCTGAATAAAGTCTAAATTATGAAAGTCCCTATTAAAAAATTCTATATTGGTTAATGATGTATATTTTGCTAATGGTCTGGTAGATAAATCCACTGCTTTTATGGTGAGATTAGGATTTTTATTTGCTAAATAAAATGAATTTGCACCTCTACCACTACCTAATTCAACTACATCAGCATATTGATTTTTGTGAATTTCCTGATTGATTTGGTTAACCGCGACTTCTAAATCTTCTTCTTGGTATTCATCATTGGCTGAAATACCCATGTGTAAATACCCATTTGAATTATGGAACAATAAATACGCCAATCGATTCTTTATGTAATAATCCTTTATCTGTGGTTCATCCTGCGTCTGACTCAACAACACATCTGTGCTAACCACTCTTTCTATCTGTTTAATTCTGTTTTCTAAAGTATCTTCCATAGAATAATTATACACCAGTGCGATTCCTACCACATTACAATAGAAAATACATCAGCTGATGCTGATGTATTTTCTATGGCACGGGCTGTAGGAATTCCGCCTCGTCAGTCTGAAGACTGACTTCGTTGTACAGGGTTGCACAAGACAGCTCCCAGCAGTCTTGTGATCGTTCGCTGCGGTTGATTCTACTGAATCAACCTAGCTCACTTCAACCCGTTCGATTCCTACTAAGTCCTAACAAGCAAATTGCCCCACCCGAAGGTGAGGCACTTTGCTTGGCACGGGCTGTAGGAATCGAACCTACGCAAATGGTTTTGGAGACCATTGTACTACCATTATACGAAGCCCGCACGGCTTAGTATTAACTCTACTACCCTATTATATCAAACCCCGCTCGAGGCGGGGCTGATTACTTAGTCTCTTTATGAGCGGTTTGTGTGCGACAATGTTTGCAATACTTCTTAATCTCAAGACGAGCTTGAGTGTTCTTTTTATTCTTGGTTGTATTGTAATTGATATTGCGACACTCTGTGCATTCCAACTGTATTCTGTGATCTTGTGACATATCTCTTATCTTAATATTGAAAACTATCAGGGCTCCTAAATTGCTTGGGCCGAAGCTTGCTTAGCAAGCGAGGTTAAGCGATTTGGGAAGAGGGACAACATCCTGGAGGCTGAAGTGACTTCGACACAGTCGGAGGCACGTAAGCCGCAGGGATGATTGGCCCGATGGAGCCGGCTGTCGGACTCGAACCGACCACCTACGGTTTACAAAACCGTTGCTCTATTATTTGGTCGCAGATGCGGCAAGCCGCCCTGCTCCTCGTTCGCACTGGCAAAGCCAGATGCTCACTCGCTAAAGAATTATTTTTACTGGAGCCGGCTGTCGGACTCGAACCGACCACCTACGGTTTACAAAACCGTTGCTCTACCGGATGAGCTAAGCCGGCCAGTTATAGTTAATTTTTTACTTACTCCGACCCAGCAAAACTGTGTCGGTCTCAATTGGCCGTTGATTCCTTAGCTATATCTTTTTTCGCCTGCGGCGATGGCGGATGAGCTAAGCCGGTCCAACTAACTTAAGAATACTACCATATTCCCTTGCAAAAGTCTAGTGGGTATGGCACCATATAATTACTATCAAAGCTTATTATCAAATATCATTTCAAAAAGAGGACAAATATTAAGGGGAATCCGATTCTACCACCCTATCACAGGGTTAGTCGGGCCCCACAAATTTAACTGAAAGCACCTTTGTCCTCAAGGTGCTTTTCTTATGGTATAATAACGAAGTGGTTAATGTAATATTATGCCAAAGAGATGGTCTGAAGAAATAAGGAAAAAGTACAGAGCAGAGCTTTTAGATTTATATGTGAAACGTAATTTATCCATTAATCAAATCGCGGACTTATTAAAACTCAAGTCAAATAGTGTCTATGATCGGTTAATCAGATTAGATATTAAAACGATTAGAAATAAAAAGACTGGGTTTAATAACCAGCGCCAAGATGTCATTACTCCTAAACACTCCTCAGACTTAGCTGAGTTCATTGGTATTTTGCTCGGTGATGGTCATATCACTCCAACACAAATCACTGTAACTCTTGGAGTTAAAGAGCGGTATAGCCACTATGTTGCCAAACTTATATCACAACTGTTTGGAATAAAACCAAAAATTTTACTACGCACAAAGAGGTATCATGAAGTCTACTTTGGTTCAACGAAAATTGTTAGATGGCTTATCGCAATGGGGTTAAGTTCCAATAAAGTGCGGGACCAAATTGGAATTCCAAAATGGTGTTTTCAGTATAAAACTTATCAGGAAAGTTGTTTGCGTGGATTATTCGACACTGACGGCTCAGTCTATCTGTTAAAAGAAGGTTTTCAAATGAGCTTGACCAACAGATCTACACCCCTTCTCAAAGATGCCAAAAGTATGTTAGAATTACTTGGCTATTCGCCATCAAAGATTAGTGCTAATAAAATTTACCTTACTAGGCGTATAGACTTGAGTCGATATATCAATGAAATTGGATTCAGGAATCCCAAACATTTAAAGCGACTAAAATCTTTTAGAACAAATTATGGGCGGTTCGTATAGCGGCAATTACACCTGACTGTAAATCAGGCGCCTTTTGGCTCCAGAGGTTCGAGTCCTCTACCGCCCACCATAAAAACACCCTCACGGGTGTTTTTTATTTTGATTTCTGGAGCCGTTGTGCGGGATCGAACCGCAGACCTTCTCCTTACCATGGAGATGCTCTACCGACTGAGCTACAACGGCACTACTTCGCTTTGGCACTTCCAAAGCTACGAAGTGCAAGCAGTGCTATTAACTAAACTCTCGCCCTCCATAGCTTGAGCTTTGCGAGAGCGAAGGAGGGAGCTACAACGGCACTACTTCGCTTTGGCACTGCCAAAGATATTGAAGTGCAAGCAGTGCTATTAACTAAACTCTCGCCCTCCATAGCTTGAGCTTTGCGAGAGCGAAGGAGGGAGCTACAACGGCGTGGGACATGTCTGCCACTTGCTCGCTCACGCTGTTGCGCTACGTCCGCCAAAGCGGACTGGGCTGCAAAGGCGCTCGCTCAGCAAGTGGCAGACGGTTTGATGTGGGACAAAATACCCAAGTAGTCTAGCTCTTTTTGTGAATATTTTCAAGCGGTACAGAGCTCTTTGCTTTTGACTCCATCTCAAATCTGAGATCGTGATATTTAGTATTATTCGGCTCAAGTTCTAAGGCTTTAGTTAAAGACACAACTGCATCGGAATATTTTTTCAAACCTTGCTGAGCTAAAGCCAAATTATAAAAACGACTTGGACTGGTTGGGTCTAACTTTACGGCTTTAGAATAAGCTTCTTCAGCGCGACCATACTCCTGTAGGTACAAGGACGCTAAGCCTAATCGCACCCAATAGATGGCCTCAGTTGGAACATGATTAACTAAATAATCATAGACACTCACAGCGTCATTCATTTTTTTATGCTCTAAATAATACTGTCCGAGCATATCGTAATAAGTGTTATCTTTGGGATTTCGCTTAATTAGGTCGATGTAATATTTTTCGTTCTTGATTAACGCCTGCTGACTATCCCCTTCTCCAGCATTAAATATTCTCTGAAACTGATAACTAATTTTTGGAGACTGTTTAAGTCCCTTTGCTTCCAAAACGAATTGCCAGATTTTGTGCTTAATTAACTTAAAAATTCCTAAAGTGCGGGAATAAGCTTGAGCAGGCAGACCTTTTGCTTCGAGCGCTTCGGTCGCAATTGTCTGCGACGCGGAAGCTTTCCGAGCTTTCATTTGCTTTTGATCGCGAGTCGCTTGCGGCAGATGACGGAGCACCATTAAAATCACGCCGAGAATCGAGAGAACGAATGTAATGTTCATGATTGTGTTATATGGCACGGATTAGAAATTAAATGGTTACTCGTGAAGTTATTATACCACTTTTTGAAACACAAAAATCCGCACGAAGCGGATTTTGTTGTGTATAAACAGAAGTCCCCGAACGAGTCCTTCAAGGGATGAGTATCCGGGATCCGTTACTCAAACCGGGAACCCACGAATCACCGGTCGTCCTTCGCAAGCTCAGGACACCGAAGATGACATAGGAGATCCTTCGCTTCGCTCAGGATGACATGTCTACTATTTTGTTCAATGAGTTTTTAACTAGTTACCTAGCATGAAGCGTGAGAACCTTCGAACTTGAATGTTTTCTCCCATCTTTCCTGTAGCTTCACCAAGTAAATCACCGATGGTTTTATCTTGATCTTTCACGTAAGGCTGACTTAATAAACAGACTTCTTCTAAGTACTTGTTAATCTTGCCTTCAAGCATCTTTTCGATAACATCATCAGGTTTGCCTGCAGATTGCTCTTTGTAAATTTCCTTTTCTTTTTCGATTACTTCAGTAGGAACATCTTCTGAAGAGATATACAAAGGATTAGCAGCTGCAATGTGCAACGCAATTTCTTTAACCAAATTTTTAAAGTCGTCGGTGCGAGCTACAAAGTCGGTTTCGCAGTTTACTTCGACAAGAACGCCGATTCGACCACCGGCATGAATATAACTTTCGACAATACCTTCGTTCGCAACACGGTCAGCTTTCTTTGCTTGCTTTGCTAAACCTTTCTTGCGAAGAATTTCGATAGCTTTTTCTTTATCGCCATTAGCTTCTTCTAAAGCTTCTTTAACATCCATAATTCCTGCGCCGGTCTGTTCGCGCAACTCTTTAATTAAATCGTTAGACATAAATTTTTTGTGTTAATTATTAAGCAGAAGTAGTTGATTCTGCAGTCACAACTGTATTAGCTGATTTATTAGCTTTGATTGCATTTGAAATAGTTGCAGTAATCAAGCTCACAGCTGCTGTCGCATCATCATTTGCGGGAATTGCATAGTCCACTAAACTCGGGTCAGTATTAGTATCAACGATAGCGATGACAGGGACTTTCATTGTACGAGCTTCAGTTAACGCGATGTCATCATGATGAATATCGGTGATGAAAATTGCGTTAGGAGTTCGCTTCATATCTTTAAGACCTTCAAATAGCTTTGTAAGTTTTTCGATTTCACGTTCGATTAACAAACGTTCTTTCTTAGTGTACTTCAAATCAAAGTCTGGAGAATCTTTACGTTGTTGTAATTTCTCTAGCTTGCGAATAGTTTTTTGAATCGTTCGAAAGTTAGTGAAGGTTCCACCTAGCCAACGAAGGTTCACAAACGGCATGCCGCAGTTTGTTGCTTCTTGCTTAACAATATCGCGAGATTGACGCTTTGTTCCAACGAACAAAATAGTTCCACCAGCTTTTGCAACTTCGCCTGCGAAGTCAGCAGCTTTTTGTAAACCAGTCCGAGTCTTTTCCAAATCGATGATGTGGATGTTGTTACGAACTGTAAAGATGAAGGGTTTCATCTTTGGGTTCCAGCGTGAGGTCTTGTGACCAAAGTGCGCGCCGGATTTGAGCAAATCTAAGAGACTAATTTCAGTCTTCATATTCTTCCATCACATTGTCGCTCGTTCGTCTGAAGCCTGAACTAAATTCAGACTTACAGACGAACTTCGCCCTTTGGGTTTGCCCAATTGCTTTGTCGAAAAGCTTGCGTTGTCGTTCACCGTAGTTTTAACTACGGCTCACGCCAGCCGCGCTTTTCTTCGCGCAATTGAGGCAAACGCCAATGCGATGTCCTTTATTCTTCTACTTTGCGAGCCAATCTTTCGCCAGTCGGCCAAAAGTGACAGGACAATCTACAAAGTATGTTTGATTAATTACCCGAATATTCTAGCAACTCTTGACTATTTTGGCAAGTTCACCTATAATCACTGGGTATTTAAATAATATCTTGCTAAAAATTAAACTCTGAACGGTTTCATTTTTGAGACGAATTCGAGGAAAAAAGCGAGCATAACCGAGCCGTAATTAAAGTTACGGCGAGGATAAGCGGAGCTTTTTGACAAAGAAGTCGGTCAAAAATGGAAGCGTATAACATTTATGAAAACTGGAATTCATCCAACATATCACACCGATGTAAAAGTGACTTGTTCTTGCGGAGAATCCTTCACCACTGGTTCAACCATGGAAGCGATTCAAACAGAAATCTGTAGCAACTGTCACCCATTTTACACTGGTAAGCAAAAAATCTTGGATACAACAGGAAACGTTGATCGCTTTAAGAAGCGTCGCGAAGCTGCTGTTAAAACAGCTGAAGCCAAGAAAGAAAAGAAGCCCCGCAAGACTCGCGGCGCAAAAGCTGAATAACAAATTAAGCCATCCACTCTGGATGGTTTTATGTATGGCAATAAAGTATAATACTTATATGAAAGCAGGATTTCAAAAACTTTCAGACGAATATCAGCAACTCACGGAGCAGCTCAGCTCCGGCGAGAATGTTGATATTGCCAAAACCGGCAAACGCCAATCTGAACTACTCCCTACTGTCGAAAAGATTCAGGCTTTAGCAAAAGCTGAACAAGAAATTGAAGAGAACAAACAACTACTTGATAACGATGATGAACAAATCCGCGGCATGGCTGCTGAGGAAATCGAGTTACTCGAAGCGAAAATCGTCGAACTTACTGAGGCAATCGAAACTGATTTAATCCCGAAAGATAAACACGACGATAAAAACGTCATTATAGAAATGCGCGCCGGAGCTGGTGGTGATGAATCAACTCTCTTTGCCGCAGAGATGTTTCGGGCTTACAGCAAGTATGCCGAATCACAAGGATGGAGCGTAAAGATTGTTTCGAGTTCCAAAAGCGACGCTGGCGGTTTCAAGGAAGTGATTTTTGAAGTAACAGCTAAAGGTTCAAGTCAAATCGCACCGTATGCCAAGTTTAAATTTGAATCTGGCGTGCACCGAGTTCAACGTGTACCAGAAACCGAAAAGCAAGGACGCGTTCACACCTCTACCATAACCATTGCTGTAATGCCAGAATTAGAGGAAAAAGATTTTCAAATCGACATGAAGGATTTAAAAATCGAAGCTACAACTTCTTCTGGCGCCGGTGGTCAGAGTGTAAATACAACATACTCGGCTATTCGAATCGTTCACATTCCAACAGGGATTGTTGCTACTTGCCAAGACGAGCGCAGCCAATCTCAGAACAAAGAAAAGGCATTGGCTGTAATCAGAGCTCGAGTTGGTGCTTACTATCAGGAAATTGAAGAGAAAAAAATTACCGACGCACGCCGTAGCCAAATTGGTACTGGCGATCGCAGTGAGAAAATCCGAACCTATAATTTCCCACAAGACCGCGTCACCGATCACCGCATTAATGAAAACTTTAACCAAATCAACTTAGTAATGGAAGGCGGATTTGAGCCAATTTTTTCGGCACTAGAAAAAGCCGACTTTGAGCTCCGTAAAGAAGCTGTTACAAAATAATTTAGCATCCCCGGCAGAAGCTCGGGTCTAGATCCCGGGTCAAACCCAGGATTTCTAACAAATGACCATTCACAAAGTACTAACAAATTATCCTAACCCAGAAACTGAATTACTCCTCGGACATGTTCTCAAACAGTCCAAGGAGTTTTTATATTTACACCCTGAGCAAAAGCTAACTAAGCTTCAAGAATCAAAGCTAAAAAAACTTCTTGCGGAATTTAAAAACGGCAAACCTATTGCTTACCTGCTTAGGTACAAATATTTTTATGGTTTAAAATTCAAAGTTAATGAACATACTCTAATCCCCCGTCCTGAGTCTGAATGGTTAGTAGATAAAGCTTTAGCTTTAACTAAGGACACAAAATCGCCAAAAATTGTTGATATCGGCACGGGTTCTGGCTGTCTAGCTATTTCAATAGGAAAATTTTCTACTAACAAGCCCAAAATTTTTGCTTCGGATATTTCTAACAAGGCATTAGCAATTGCAAAACATAATGCCAAACAACATAAGGTAAAAATAAAATTTAAAGTTCAAGATTTACTAAGTAAAGACAAGAATAAGTTCGATTTAATAATCGCTAATTTGCCTTATGTTCCGCAAAAAGATTACCAAAAATTCTTGTCAAACTTAAAACACGAGCCTAAATCCGCGCTCGTGGACCCCGGTCAAGATTTCCAGCTTTACGAAACGCTGTTCACTCAAATTCCCAATTGCTTAAACAGAAATGGTTTAGTGTTATTAGAAATAGACCCGAGCATGAAGAAACTGATTAGATACTGGTTTAAAAAAAATATGCCTCGCGCGAAACTTAGTTTCGCACGAGACATTCATAAACTAACTCGCTATTGCCAACTCATTCTCGGGTAGTTTTGCTTGACTTAACGAATGTAGAAGAGTCGCATCAAGCAAGCCAAATCGTTCTGACTTTTTTAATGCTGTATTAACAAGCCTATTCCACGCCGCACGATGTTCTTGACTTGAATTAAATTCTTCAGTTAACTCAAAATGAATTTGTTCTGGAAGAAATTCCTCGGGATCGTTAGTAGAATTTCGAAACCAAAGAAATTTTTCTCCATTACAGCTAAAAACTATCAGCACTAGTTCATTAGGCTGAATTTTTCCTAATTTTTTTCCGTACACAAATTTACCCCCTACTAAATTTGCTATAAAACTAGCAAATTAAACCTAATTCGTCAATTTGTGTAATTAGGTTTCGAAGATTATAATAATAAAAAACGGAGGTATGAAAATGCATGAAGTAATTTCTTTTCAACCAAGCAGAGATTGGTTTAAGATTTTTGCTCTCGCACTGCTGGTTCTAGGTTCACTTTGTACATTTTTAGTCAAAGACTACTTTTGGATGGCATCAGGCTTTGCAGTTTTCGGAGGCTGGTGGCTTGCTGTGAATGAATCAACAAAACGGATATTACAAATTGCAGTCAGCATCGCCGCAGGAATGACACTTGCCTGCATATTAGATGCTATATCCTTTACAGAGCCCTTTCATAAGAGAGGACTTCATAATTTGGTGCCGGGTAAAGTTTCGCTGTATGGTATAGCAGCTTTTGCTGGAGCCCTTCTTGGTTTAGGAAGTTCTTTTCGGAAATAAAAAACACCCTGAGAAATCAGGGTGATTTTATTTTGATTATTCGGACTTTTCTTCAGATTTTTCTGAAGCAACTTTATTGTCTGTACCTTCTTCTGGTCCAATAGCAGCCGCTACTGCTGAAGCTTCATCAACTTGCTCTGCAAGCTCGGCTTCCATATCACGAGGTTCTTGAACCTTGGCCACGGCTTCTTCTGGTTCTGCCTTGATTTCCACTTTAGCAGAATCGTGAGGAATGTCTGCAACTGTGATCATCGCGTTGAAATCCTGCAAAGGTGTAATATCTACTTCGAAGTGTTGAGGTAAATCAGCTGGTAAACATTCGACTTCAACTTCTGTGAGCATTTTTACCAAAGTTCCACCCAAAGCTTTTACAGCATGAGACTCACCAACGAATTCAATAGGAACTGTAGCAGTAAGCTTCTCGGTCATAGAAACCTCGAAGAAATCGACATGAATCGGTTGGCTATTTAGATAGTGATACTGCACGTCTTGGATCAAAACGTTTTTCTTAGCACCATCAGCCATATCTAGTTCGATAATTGTGCTTTCACCTGCTTTACGAAGAACTTTTTCAAAATCAATCGCGTTCACGCTAAGATTTAGGTTTCCAATATTGTGTCCGTACAAGACAGCCGGGATATTCCCTGCCTTGCGAAGATTATTGCTGTTACGACCAACTAGTTCGCGAACAGCTGTTTTTAACTGAATTTTTTCCATATAAAGTTATTAAATACTTCAGAAGTATACAAGAAATCTTTAATTTTGGCAAGTCTTGGGAGATTGGCGCACGTGCTCGCCTTCTTTAAACAAAAAGACCCCTTACCTTTATAGGTAAAGGTACTAAATCTTGAGATTATTTGGTCTTGAGAGCTTTGATAAAATCCCCGTCAAAACTTTGGATTGATTCGTGAATCTGAATACAATCATCTAAAGCCAGTGCCGGAAAATCGCTAAACTTAGAGCTGTCTTTCTTGGTTAGATCAGTCTTGGCGATAACTGTAAAGATATCCGGACCACTAATATCAATATTAAACATTACTGAGCTTTTACATTTATGACAATCGGAGTGAATTAATAAATGAGCTTCTGGAAAATCTTCTTCTTGATGACTATCCAAGACTTTGATATTTGAAACTTGATATTTAGTACTACAAACTGGGCACTGCAACATAAACCCTAACCAGCCTAGAACTTTTTTAATGTCGTATTTTCTCATAGAGTCCTTTCGCAACCATTATAGCATATTTCAAGGTCTGTAAAACCGTCCAAATCTTAGGAATATATGGCTAGAACTTGAGTGCTTTTGATTGCTTTGCGACGTTTTGCACAACTCCCAAAGCGATAGCTGTTACAAGCATCGAACTACCTCCGGCTGTAAGAAGCGGGAGTGGAATTCCAGTTACAGGGAGAAGTCCAACATTCATACCGATATTAATTGTGGCTTGAGAAGCAATCATGAATAAAACGCCACCGGTTATATACATAGCTAAATCATCACGTGAATTTTTCATAATGAATATTAATCTTGATAATAAAATTACATACAAAC
Organism: Patescibacteria group bacterium UBA926; assembly: GCA_002293685.1. Taxonomy (GTDB): domain Bacteria; phylum Patescibacteriota; class Doudnabacteria; order UBA920; family UBA920; genus UBA920. The sequence continues at coordinate 84,403 of DBDS01000006.1, read as the reverse complement.
TTAAAATTGAAAACGATCCAACTAAACCGATTTCTTCACTTGCTGCGGCGAATACAAAATCAGTATGCTTTTCTGGTAAGAATTGTAAGCCACTTTGAACACCTTGGCCCAACCCTCGACCAAACCATTGACCACTACCTACAGCAATCATTGCTTGACGAACATTATAGCCACCGCCTTGAGGGTCTAAATCAGGATTGATAAATACCTCTACTCGTTGTTTCTGATAATCGCGTAATACAAACTGCCAACCAATCCCAGCAACAGCTATAGCAATAGCTAATAAAATAATTATATAAACTCTGCGAATTGGACTAATTAGTATCAAGCCAAACCAAATTGACATCAAGATAGTAGCCGAACCTAAATCTGGTTCAAAGAAAACAAGTCCTGCTGGTAACCCAGCGTAAATAAATGTTAATGCCAAATTGCGCCAAGAATTTATCTGACCACGGTTCACATATAACCAGCGTGCTAATCCAACACCAATAATAATTTTGGCTAACTCAGCCGGTTGAAGCTGAAAAAACCCAAAGTCAATCCAACTAGCACTACCCCGGATCGGATCACCAAAAATTTGAAGATATAACAAAGCAACTAGCAGAATCGGATACAGTAAACGATTTATTTTTGAAAATCTCTGATAGTTATAATTCGCAACCAAAATAAAAACAACAATCGCACCAACCGCGTAAACTGATTGTCTATAGAATACACTTAAATCAGCTTCAGATAACGAAATCGCATATTGAATGGCCAACCCAGAAGTAAGTAATAAGCCGCTGACAATGAGCAGCGGCAGGTCGTAAAATTTTAGTCGGTTGAGAAACGCTAGCATCAATGTTAATTACGGATTAGTTGCTACTGTTAAATTTGTCGGATCTAAAGTATTTGTATAAGCTTCAAGACCAATACGAGTTATAGCAGAACGATTCACATTTGGCCATTGAATAATGTACGCGCGACGTTCAAAAGGTTGTAATGAATATTCTTCTCTAGACGTGACAGCTAACACCTGATTATTAGCCCCATACAAAACCACTACCAACGAAACCTGTCGAAGACTATACGGGCTATTATTGACCACCGCTCCTTCAGTAACTGTAGCCAAGGGGCTTTCTTGCTGATAAGTAAATGGTTCATTCATGCGAAGTTCTACTTGAGGAATCTCTAAACGTTTTTGCCAATTAAGTTCACCGAACTTAATTTCTGCTGATGTAATTTGATTAGTAGATTCCACACGAGGTACAACTATCCAACGTTGCTGATCTGGGAGCAAATACAGAGAACCTGTTGAAGTGAAAACAATTTGACTAGCGCTATCTAAAAAATTAATAGTGTATCTTGCATTATCTAAACCTAAATCCAAGTTTGGATTTCGAACAGTCAGATAACCAGAAACGGTATCATTTGAATTTCGAATTATATTTACTCTGGAAACAACTAACGGATTTGGGTCAGTGAATGCTGAATGAGCAACGAGTGCTTGTCTGGCATACTGGCGTACTAAAACTAACTCTAAACCATATCGCACAGCAAAATATCCAGGAATCATAAGTACTATTAAAATAATCAGCAAAATTCTTTGCCAACGCAATAATCCCTCGAACCAAGTCTTAAGTTTCCAAACTCCTTCATTCGCTCCAACGACGACACTTTGAGCTTCAACCTGCAAATTATCCTTCAATGACATGAGACCAATTGATTATGTTATGATAATTTTAGTATAGCAAAAATAACCCTGTTTGTTGATTTAATGTCTTTTACTCACCTTCACTGCCATTCTCACTTTTCCCTACTCGACGGCTTATCCAAAGTCTCAGATTTAGTGCAGACCACAAAAGATTTAGGAATGAGCTCGCTCGCCCTCACCGATCACGGCGTGATGTACGGAGCAATCGAATTCTACAACACTTGCCGTAAGCATGAGGTCAAACCGATAATAGGTCTCGAAGCTTATATCGCTCCGCGAGGTATGAAAATGAAAGAAGGTAAAATTGACGCTGACTACCATCACCTCACTCTACTGGCAAAAAATTATCAAGGTTACCAAAACCTGATGAAATTAACCACGATTGCCAACACCGAAGGTTTTTATTACAAACCTCGTTTAGATTTGGAAGTGTTGAATGAATACCATGATGGATTAATTGCTTTGTCGGGATGTCCTCGCGGCCAAGTCCCGCGGAGTCTAAAAAATTCTGAGCAAGCGGGCGAAGCTGCTCTAGCAGAGCATCTTAAAATTTTTGGAACAGAAAACTTCTTTTTAGAACTCCAGCGAAATAGCTTACACGATGAAGAATTACAGCCTAATGAATTACTGATTGCTTTAGGTAACAAAATGGGCGTACGTCAGGTTGCAACCCAAGACTGTCATTATTTACATAAAGAAGATGCCGAAGCCCAAGACGTGCTAGTTTGTGTCGGTACAGGTCGCAGTGTCGATGAACCAAACCGGTTAGATATGAGAGGCCATGATCTATCACTTTCGACGCCAGAAGAAATGATTGCAAAGTTTGCCGACGTCCCAGAAGCGATCAAGAGTACACAAATTATCGCTAATCAAGTCGATATCGAAATACCCATTAACCAAAGGTACTTTGCTCATATTCCCCTACCCGAAGGAATTACGCCGGAACAAGAACTCACTAACCAAACCAATCAACGCGCAAAGGAAGTCTATGCAAACAAGGGAGGTGTGACAAAAGAAATCCAAGAACGTATCGATTACGAACTAAATATAATCAACCAAAAAGGTTTCGCCGTTTACTTTTTGATGGTCGCCGATATTGTTGCAGGCGCTCATCAACTAGGAGCTTTAACCAACACTCGAGGTAGCGCAGCAGGTTCGATAGTTGGCTATCTACTAAACATCAGTGCTATCGACCCGCTCGAATACCAACTTCCTTTTGAGCGATTCTTAACGCTATCCAGACCAACCCCGCCCGATGTCGATTTAGACATTGCCGACGACCGGCGAGACGAAGTAATCGGCTGGATAGCAGATAGATACGGGCACGATAAAGTTGCCCAAATTATCACGTTCGGAACAATGAAAGCCCGCGCGGTTGTGCGCGACGTCGGCCGTGCCTTAGCCGTTCCTTACGGGAAGTGCGATCGTATCGCCAAAATGATTCCTCTTGGTAAACAAGGGTTTACGATGACATTAGATAAAGCCATCGATCAAAACCCTGAATTAGCAGAAATTTACAAGACTGACGCCGAGACAAAAAGAATTATAGACATCGCCAAAAAGCTGGAAGGCTGTGTTCGTCACGCATCAATTCACGCTGCGGCGCTTGCCATCACTCCAACACCGCTCACCGATTACACACCCCTTCAAGTTGAACCCGACGGTAATCGTCTTATCACTCAGTACGATATGTACGCGCTAGATGTAGGAGCCGACGGTAACGCAATTGGTGTTGTCAAAATGGATTTGCTAGGTATCCGTAACTTAAGTATTTTAGAGGCGGCTATTAAACTTGTTAAAATCCGTCACAACATCGAGATTAATCCTAATAAACTTCCTCTCGATGACTCTAAGACCTATCAGCTACTTTCCGAAGGTCATACTTTTGGTGTGTTCCAATTGGGCAGTTCGGGAATTACTCGCCACCTGAAAGAACTCAGACCATCAAGCATTTTTGATATTTCTGCCATGATTGCGCTGTATCGCCCAGGACCAATGGGAATTATTCCCGAATACATTGCCCGCAAACGAAATCCTTCTTTGGTTAAATTTTTTGATGAGCGAATGAAAGATTATCTAGCTCGCTCACTTGGTCTACTCGTTTATCAAGACGACGTCTTACTTACAGCTATCGAGATTGCCGGCTACACTTGGGAGGAAGCCGATAAACTTCGTAAAGCCATGGGTAAAAAAATCCCTGCCGAAATGGCTAAACAAAAAGTTAAGTTTATCGATGGTTGTATTCAAAATGGAATGAGCAGTACGAAAGCCGCAGAACTATTCACACTTATCGAACCGTTCGCCGCTTACGGATTTAACAAAGCCCACGCAGCTTCATACAGCCAAGTCTCTTACCAAACCGCTTACATGAAAGCGAATTACACCGTAGAGTTTATGGCGGCACTAATGAGTGCCGAAAGTGGAGACGAAGACAAAATTTTTGCAGCGTTCGAAGAATGTCGGAATTTAGGCATTCAAGTGCTTCCTCCAGACGTAACCGAAAGTTATGGTGGGTTTACCGTAATCGACGAAAACACCATCCGCTTTGGACTCCGAGCAATTAAAAATTTAGGCTCTGATGTAATCCGCAAGATTATCGATTGCCATAAAGCTGGTATCACTTTTGAATCTTTAGAAGACTTTCTTACCAAGAGTTACAGCAAAAATTTTAACAAGAAATCCTGGGAAGCTTTGGTAAAAGCTGGTGCCCTAGATAAATTTGGTGACAGAGCCGTGCTTCTTGCCAGCACCGATCGCGTGCTGGATTTCCTGCGAGAGCACTTCAAAAACGATAATTCTGGCCAAACTTCGTTGTTTGGTAAAAGTTTTCAGATTGGCAAATTACAGCTTCAGCCCGCTTCACCAATTCCACCGGATGATGTTTTGAAATTTGAAAAAGAACATCTTGGTTTGTTTGTGTCTGGTCATCCTCTGGATAGATACAATGAAGTGACTAAAGATTTTACAAGGATTTTCACGATCAATGAATCTATGGATAATCGAACGATTGAGATTGCTGGAATCATAACGAAAGCAAAACGGACTGTTACAAAAAAGAATGACCCAATGGCGTTCGCTACATTCGAAGACAAAAGCGGTTCAGTTGAATTACTAATCTTTCCAAAAGTTATGCCACAGGCTGTGGGCTATCTTGATGGTGATGGTGTCCTTCGCGTAACCGGGAAAATTTCATATAAAGATGGTGAACCAAAAGTTCTAGTTAATGAAATAAAGGATTTACCTAACGATGAATTGTATTTGATGGCTGTGAATGAACTAGAAAAACAAAAAGAACTCACCATTCATCTACCTGATATCAAAAATCAGGAAACTCTGCATCATATAAAAAAATTATTAGAATCAAATCCTGGTAATGCGCCGGTATTTCTTCAAGTTGGCTCAGGTGCTGACAGTAATGTGATTAAAACCAAGTCCAGCGTCCGAATTTCTCGGGAGCTAATCCAGCAACTACGAGCTCTCCCTGAAGTAAGCATGATATATGATCGAATGGATTTTTAGTTGACCCACATAGTTCATTATGGTAAGATGTTCGTGATGAACCATAACCTTTCGTGACAAAAACTTGGACTGAACCAAGCCAAGCCATGAAAGAAATTATATGGATGTAATCATACACCGTATGATAACCAAGTCTACAGCTCAGGCTGAAGACGACAATAAATACTTCGTAACCGAAGTTTTATCACTAGCCAGTCGGGGAGCCCCTCCATGCTATGATCCGGCTGGCCTTTTACAAAGTTTTTGTCCACACTTATACAACCCTTAGGAGGGTTAATCAAGATCTGACGCAAAACGTCAGGTAACCGAGTAGAATCCTCAAATTCTACGATCCCCAACACGCCCCCGGATCGATGTTCGGGGGCTTTTTTTTATCTCAAATTTATGTATAATAATTGTAAGTGATGAAGTGGCTACCAACCACTGAGCTTAAATCAATTTTATATTTCAAAAGGTCGCCAATCGCGATGAACTGGGACGGAATCGTCTAAATAAATTAGACCCCAGAAAGCAATGATGTATATCAATGTTTTCTGGGGTTATTTTTATTCTCAGCTCTAGACTCCCACAGATGAGTTACGAGGCATACGATATCCACAACAAGGATTGCACCCAATACGGCTTTGAAGTTAAATTCCTTGCCGAATATATCTGTTAGCACAAACAACGAATTAACTTGCCACAAGATAACTAAGAGAAACACAAACCCATAACCAAAATAAACTACTACTCGTTTCATAAATTCCTCCTTACAATTAAGTTATAACTCAATATGACCGACCTCGCAAACAAACAGCACTCACTCGCCCATCTTCTTGCGGCAGCTGTGTTAGAAAAATTTCCCGATGCCAAGCTAGGTGTTGGGCCGGCAATCGAAAACGGTTTTTACTATGATTTTGTGTTACCTACCTCACTTTCTCCTGAAGACTTACCTGTACTCGAAGCTCGTATGAAGGAATTAGCGAAAGCTAATCTAGGTTTTGAGCGACAAGAGATGAATTTTGCGGAAGCTAAAAGTTTTTTTGAACAACGCCATCAACCATTTAAAGTTGAACTAATTAATGATATCGAAAAATTCGGTAGCACTAAATTACACGAGCAATCGGAAGAAGTTGAAAGTTCAGACGGAAAAGTTTCCCTATATCAAACTGGCGACTTCATTGATCTTTGCCGGGGTGGCCATGTTGAAAATACCACAGAGCTAAATGTAGATGCTTTTATGTTGGAAAAAATCGCTGGGGCTTACTGGCGCGGTGATGAAAAAAATCCAATGATGACCCGCATCTATGGCTTAGCTTTTGAAACCAAAGCCGATTTAGAAAAACATTTAGCAATGCTGGAAGAAGCAAAAAAGCGTGATCACCGAAAACTAGGTGAAGAATTAGATTTATTCCACTTCGACGAATCAATCGGTAAAGGCTTACCAATCTGGCTACCTAAAGGAAATATCATTAAAGAAGAGCTGGAAAACTGGGCGAAAGACACAGAAACTGAATGGGGTTATCAAAGAGTAACCACTCCGATCATCACTAAGCAAGATTTGTTTTACACTTCCGGGCACTTACCACTTTACAAAGACAGTATGTACTCGCCTTTACAAATTGAAGATGATAACTATTACATCAAGCCAATGAATTGTCCGTTTCATCACAAAACTTTTGCAGCTCGTCCTAAGAGTTACCGGGAATTACCAGTACGATTAGCTGAATATGGCTGGTGCCATCGATATGAAGATTCTGGAAGTTTGTTTGGATTGATGCGGGTTCGAGGTATGCAAATGAATGATGCTCATATTTATGTGCAAAAAGAAAATGCTGTTGAAGAATTTGTGAAAGTAATTAAACTTCACGAATACTACTACAAAACTTTAGGAATCACCGAATACGAAATGGAATTAGCATTGCGCGATCCAAATAATATGGATAAGTACCATGGCGATGAACAGGATTGGGTTGATGCCGAAAAGATGACCATCGAAGCTATGGAGCTTTCCGGTGTGCCTTACAAAGTTGTAAATGAAGGCGCGGCGTTTTACGGACCAAAAATGGATTTTCAAATCTACTCTTCAATTGGCCGTTCTTTCACTGCCTCTACCAACCAACTCGATTTGTTCATGGGTAAACGATTTGAACTCGAATACATCGACCAAGACGGACAACGCAAAACCCCAGCCGTCATTCACCGTGCCCCGCTTGGAACTCACGAACGATTTATTGGTTTCCTGATTGAACACTTTGCCGGTAACTTCCCTGTTTGGTTATCACCAATACAAGCGGTTGTGTTACCGATTTCAGACAAACACGCAGCTTATGCCGAACAAGTGGTTGCAGAATTAAAAGCAGTCATTCCAAAGCTTCGCATAGAAATCGATATTCGTTCCGAATCCGTCGGTAAGCGAATTCGAGAAGCAGCTTCACAAAAAGTTCCTTACTTACTTGTAGTCGGTGACAAAGAAGCGGCTGACAACAAAGTTGCGGTTCGCGGCCGCGGCGATCAAGACCTTGGAGTAATTCCAATCGCCGAATTCGCACAAACTCTTTCAGACAAAATTAAAAACAGAAGCCTTTAGCTTCTGTTTTTCTTTACATAATTGTTGACGGTGGTGTGTTAGGCGGTGTAGAAATTGGAGCGATCTGATTTTCGGCTTCACGGAATGCCAAGAACCAAATTATGACTAAGTTAATAGGACCAATGAGCATCAAAATTCCCCACCAACCTGGACGACGACGCTCTTCAGCTATTTTCCACCAAATGTAACCAAGAAGTACGATTGCTAAAAGATTAAGAACTGGTATAAACGCTGTTAAGAAAACCAAAAGCCACCAAACCGGTAAACGAGCAATTTTTACCATGAGATAAATGTTAGCTAGCGGGATCCAAGCCAACCACTCATTTTCGGTGTTGGTCTTTTTAGCGATGTGGTACAAACAATACGCACTGTATAAATATAATGCGATTCCCAATATTACACCGAACAGCATAAACACTGGGTCAAATACTGGCTGATTTGTAGCAGTATCCAAAATCGAGTATTCCATAGTATCGATTATTATTAATTATTTCTCTCTGTTAAAATTCTAGCACCATTTTTAGTGATTGCAATAGTATGCTCAAAGTGAGCAGCTAAACCACCATCGGAGGTACGAATTGTCCAACCATCGGTATCGAAAATTACTCGTGGCTTTTTTTCACACACCATCGGCTCAATCGCCAAGACCATTCCTTCTACCAGACTAATTCCTGTTCCTGGCTTGCCGTAACAAGGAACGGAAGGTTCTTCATGAACCGCATATCCAACACCGTGTCCAACCAAATCACGAACTACGCTAAAACCGGCTTTCTCGGCAATGCTTTGCATGGCAAAACCTAAGTCCCCTATTTTGTTACCTGGTTTTGCTAAATTTATTGCTTCTGTTAGAGCATGCTTAGTGACCTTCATTATTTCTTCGGCTCGGGCTGAGACCTTCCCCACAGGCACTGTAATGGCCGTATCAGTGTAAAAACCTTTGTACTCCATTCCAATATCGAGTCCAACTATATCTCCCTCTTGAAGAATATCTTCACTTGAAGGAACACCATGAACGACCGCATCATTTATTGAGGTACATAACCCAGCAGGAAACGGGTTCTTTTTATCGCCATAACCCATGAAGCTTGGACGTCCACCAGCGATGCGAATTTCGCGTTCTGCAAAATCATTCAACTCCGCAGTAGAAACACCTGGCTTTGCGAGCATAGCCGTGCGCTTCAAAATACCGCCAAGGATTCTTCCGCCTTCGCCGATTAATTCTATCTCTTCAGGTTTTTTTGTGTAATCTGCCATAATTATTTATTCTCTAGAAACTGTGTGATTGCTTCTTGTATTCTTGTGCGAACTTGGGCAGGAGTTCCTATCCCGTCGATACAAACAAATTCATAGTGGTCACCAAAATACTTGGTAACTTTTTTTATCTGATCACGATAATACTTGGCTCGATTCTTTAAACCGGCAATTGTGTCGTCGCTACGCTTCTTGATTTGAGTATCATTATAGCCTTTGCGGGATAGTACTCGCTTAACTGATTCCTCACGAGGGATTAGCAAATAAACTACTAACGGGTTTGCTCTCTTTTGTTCGGTCAATAATTTTCTTACAAGCTTAGCTTCGCCGATCATTTTGGGATGGCCATCGAATAAGATTCCTTTTGTCTTCGGTGTCCTAGCGATTTTTGATTGAAGAATGTCCCGAACGATTTTAGTTGGAGTCAAGATTCCTTTATCCGCTGTTCTTTTTTGAGCAGAATCAACTTTAGAATTTTTCTTACGTAATAAAGTTAGTTCCCTCCCCATGTCGAAATCAAACATGTTATATTTTTTTGCAAAGTGTGCGGATTGAGTTGCTTTCCCTGCTCCCACATCGCCAAGCAAAATTAAATTGAAAGGTTTCTGCTCTCTCGCCATTTAGATCCCCAGTGCCTGATTAATTCTTTTACTAATCTCTTCGATGCTCCCGACTCCATCAATGGTGTGTAAATCACCAATGCCTTGTAAAAATTTAATTACGGGTTTAGTTTCTGATTCGTATAAATCTAAGCGATAAGCAATTTTTTCTGGAGTATCATCGGTGCGGAATTCATGATGGGCTCGTTCTAATAATCTAGCAATAGATTCTTTTTTAGGAACATCAATAACAATTGTTCCGAACTTTGTATAACCGTTTTGATTTAAATAGTGAATTAAATAAACACCCTGCCCAACGCGACGAGGTACGCCGTCGAACAAAATACGTTTGTGCTTTATAACTTCAGGAAGTTCAGTGTTGAGTATTCTATACAGTTCGTCGTCTTCTAAAAGATGTCCTGCGTCGATAAGAGCTTTCACCTTTTTTCCAAAAGGAGTGCTCTTCTTTGCTTCTTCCCTAAGGATCTCACCCATTTCCCAATAAAAATAACCCAGCTTTTCTGCCAAGACTTTCCCTTGAGTTCCTTTTCCAGATCCTTGCGGACCGACCATAAATATTGCATCGTACTTGGGCATTTCCATGAAGAAATTATAGCTTTTTTAACCGATAAAAGCAACTTTTGTGTTATAATGAAGCTGTAAAAATTTCGATTAGAAAGAAAAACAAAAGTTCGTGGAAAATATATTTTTTGAATTAACATTAGTGCTTGCCGCTGCTGGAGTTATTGCATACATCCTGCACTTTTTAAAGCAGCCTAGTATTATTGCTTACATCTTAACCGGACTTTTGATAGGTCCTCTTGCTTTGTATCGACTTCATCATGGTGAAATATTACACGGCTTGGCAGAAATAGGTATTTCCCTTTTGTTGTTCATGGTTGGTTTGGAGTTAGATATTTCTCAACTGAAACGAATTGGTAGGGCCGCGGTAATTGCGGGTGTTGGGCAAATTTTATTCACTGGAAGCATCGGATTTTTCCTAGCGACAGTTTTGGGAATGGCACCACTTCCAGCCTTGTATGTTGCCATTGCGCTAACTTTTTCTTCAACGATTATTGTTGTAAAACTTTTGTCAGAGAAAAAAGACATGCAGAGCTTGTATGGAAAACTAGCTGTGGGTATTTTTTTAGTTCAGGATATTGCGGCTATATTAATTTTAATAATCTTAGCCGGACTTACTAACGACGGAAGTTTTGGCACATTCGTCGGAAATGGAGTGTTTGAAAAAATTATCATCACGCTTGGTAAAGCGTTCATGATTGCAATCGTTGTAATTGCTTTAAGCAGAACCGTATTTCCCAAACTCATTAACTCACTTGTTAAATCTGACGAGTTACTACTGTTATTTGCTCTCGGTTGGGCACTTGGTCTTGCAGCTTTTTTCACATCTCCTTGGATTGGTTTTAACGCAGCGATTGGCGGTTTCGTTGCCGGACTCGCTTTAGCAAACACTGGGGCACATTACCAAATTAGTGGTCGCATAAAACCGCTCCGTGATTTCTTCATTGTTATCTTCTTCATTGTGCTGGGCTCGCAATTATCATTCGATAATATCGCGGTTGCGATTTGGCCAGCAATAATTTTTGCGTTATTTGTTTTAATCGGCAACCCATTGATTGTCTCAATCATTTTGAGTTTCATGGGTTACAAAATTCGCACCTCATTTTTAACAGGTGTGACTGTTGCGCAGATTTCAGAGTTCAGTTTAATTTTAATGGCACTTGGTCTTGCCGCAGGTCATGTCACCGAAACTGAAGTTACGATTATTACTATGGTAGGAATTTCAACGATTGCGATTTCTTCGTACGGCGTAATTTACTCAAACAAACTCTATTCATGGTTAAGCAAAGTCGCATTTACATGGCTAGAAACCAAAAGTAAAAAAGGGGGGAAGGATCAAGAGCATCTTGGCGATACCGTGTTCCGCAAACATATCGTTTTAGTGGGAGCTAACCGACTTGGCGGTCACTTGGTTTCTAAACTACAAAAACAAAAAGAATCTCAATTCATTATTATCGATTTTAATCCGGATATAATCAGTCATTACCGCAACTTAGGTTTGTCCGCAGTCTGTGGCGATATAGCAGATCCATATATTCAGGAGGTAGCAGTCATTCATGAAGCCAAGCTTTTAATTTCTACTATACCCGACTTCCATGACACAATGGCAATAGTCGAAGCTGTTCAGCTTCTAAAAAGAAAGCCTCGAATTATTGTTGCTGCTAGCGACGAAACCGAAGCAATTGATTTATATAATGCTGGTGCTGATTACGTTTTACTTCCTCACTTTGTAGGAAGCGCACATCTTTCCGACATCGTGCGCTTACACAGCGATAGCATAAGCTTGCGAAAACTTAGAAAAAAGCATCTCGAAACTATCCATAAATCACTTAAAGTCGCTTAATGCGACTTTTTTTGTTACAATTTCCGTATGTTAAAGATTTACAACACTCTCACAAAAAAGGAAGAAAGTCTACATCTTACCAAAGACAAGAAAGTAAAAGTCTATTCTTGTGGACCAACTGTCTATGAGTTTGCCCACATTGGCAATCTTCGCAGTTTCATCATGGCTGATATTTTAGTTCGAACACTGAAAGCGAACGGTTCAGAAGTTGATTGGGTAATCAACCTCACAGACATAGATGATAAGACAATCAAAGGAACGGTCTCTGAGTTTGGTAATGACGCAGGTGTTTCTCAATTGAAAACTTACACACAACGTTATGCCGAGAAGTTTTTTTCTGACTTGCGAGAAGTTGGAATCGATACTGAACAGATTAGATTCATCAATGTCACAGATGTCATCCCACAAATTCAAGAATTCGTTGTTGATTTAATCGAAAAAGGTTTTGCTTACAAGGCCGACGATGGCAGTACTTATTTTAGTATTGAAAAGTATCAAGAAAAGTTTGGTGATTACGGCAGCCTAGTGGGTGAAAAGTTTATTGAAGGTAAAAAAGTTGGTGCTCGAATCAAAAACGATGAATACGACAAAGATGATCTAAGCGACTTCGCTCTTTGGAAAGCTTGGGACGAAGCTGATGGTCAAATTTATTGGGATCACTTACTTCTTGGCAAAGGCCGCCCAGGTTGGCACATTGAATGTTCTGCTATTAACCAAATTGCTTTTAATAATAGTACTACCGATATCCACACAGGTGGCGTAGATTTAATTTTCCCTCATCACACTAATGAAATCGCGCAAAGCCAGCCGATGTATAATCCTTTCGCGAAAACTTGGGTTCATTTTGAACACTTACAAGTTGATGGAAAGAAAATGTCCAAGAGTTTAAAGAACGACTATCGCTTGGATGATTTAGTTTCCAAAGGTTTCTCTGGATTAGATTTGCGTTACTTCTACTTACAAAGCAGCTATCAACAACAAACCAATTTTACTTGGGAAGCACTTGAAGCATCGAAAGCTGGCCGTAAGAAACTACAACAAGCCTACACTGAATCAGGTGCAAAACCAGACAAGGATTTTTTGAAAGCACTAAACGATAATCTTAATACAGCAGAAGCACTTGCGGTGGCTCATCAAAACAAACAAAATTTATCTGGTTATGAATCAGTGCTAGGTCTAGGGTTAGAACCGCAAACTGTAGTAGAAATCTCCGAAGAAATTCAAGAATTACTTAACGCACGAAAATCCGCCCGAGAAAATAAAAATTTCACTGAGTCCGATCGACTCCGCGACGAAATTGCCAAACTCGGCTACGAAGTATTGGATACTGCTGATGGTCAAAAAGTTATCCATAAGTAAGCCACAAATTAGGTCATAAAACCTCGCCTTTTGTCAATTAGAGCCGCTTTCGGATATCTGCTACAATGCAGAGACCGAGATAACTAAACACCAAAATGGCGAATCAAATAGACCGGCTCCCGCCTCAAAATTTAGAAGCTGAAACTGCCCTACTCGGGTGTTTAATGTTGGATAAAGATGCCATCATTAAAGTTGCCGATCAAGTAATCAGCGACGATTTTTATGATTTACGCCATCGTTTAATTTACGAAGCTGTTACTCAATTATTTGAACGCAACACTTCGATTGATGTCCTAACTGTATCCAACCTTTTGGATGAACAAAAAAACACCGAGCGTGTTGGCGGTGCAAGTTATTTAGCGAGTTTAGTAAATTCTGTTCCCTCTGCAGCCCACGCAACATACTACGCAGGCATCGTTCGCAAAAAAGGGACTCTGCGTCGTTTGATTTCTTCAGCCTCAGAAATCACAAATTTAGCTTTTGCTGAAGAAGGTGAAATTGAAGATATTCTCGACAACGCTGAACAAAAACTCTTTAATATTTCTCAGCAGCACTTACAACAAAACTTTATTCCAATCAGTGCAGTACTTCACGAAAGTTTTGATCGTATCGACGAGCTTCATCGTAACGCTGGTGCTTTGCGTGGTATCCCAACTGGTTTCGTAGATTTAGATAAAAAACTTGGTGGTCTACAAAAATCTGACCTTGTAATTTTGGCCGCTCGCCCATCTATGGGTAAAACATCTTTAGCGCTAGACATTTTGCGCTACGTTGCAGTCCACACCAAAACTCCTGTCGGAATCTTTTCTCTCGAAATGGGAAAAGACCAATTAGTAGATAGATTACTTGCTTCCGAATCTGACGTTGATTTGTGGAAAATCCGTACCGGTCAACTTACCGATGAAGACTTCAGTAAACTTGGCGACGCCATGGGTTTATTAAGTGAAGCACCAATTTTTATTGATGACACTGCCGGCGGCAATATTATGGAAATCCGCACAAAGGCGCGCCGTCTTCAAATGGAAAACAAATTGGGTTTAATCATCGTCGACTACTTACAGCTTATGGCCGGCCGTAGCCAAGAAAACCGTGTGCAAGAAGTTTCCGAAATTTCTCGTTCGTTAAAAATCCTCGCCCGTGAACTTAACGTTCCTGTATTAGCGCTTTCACAGTTGTCTCGTGGGGTTGAAAACCGTCCCGACAAAGTTCCTCAACTAGCCGATCTTCGTGAATCTGGCTCCATCGAGCAAGATGCCGACGTAGTTATGTTTATTTATCGTGAAGATATGTACAAAGGGGCAGATTCTAGTAGACCAAACGTCGCTGAGATTCACATTAAAAAACATCGTAACGGTCCAACCGGGCAAATCGATCTATTCTTCGATGCGACCCGCGCCAGCTTCCGTAACCTCGACAAGAGCTTCGACACCAGCCCTGAAACAGTAATGCAGACCCTTCAAGGGTTTGATGAGAATGAGAACTAATCATAAGTGAATATAGATTTATAAATCCGGAAGATAATAAATTTTTTGAAGATTCAGATAAAATTATACTATTACGTGAAGAATTAACGGCACTATTGGGAGCAGATATTTTTGCAATGAATCCCTTGCAGGCAAAAATGCTTTATCTGCAAAAGGCAACAGACCTAAACAAGCAAAATACTATAAAAATAAACCTCTTAACCATTAACCTCCGCAGTGAAAGTCAAATCCGAAAACTAAAAGCAGACCTGGAACACGAGCCAGACAACCTCGACCTTCAGCGCCGCTTAAACGAGATTTCCGAACTCCATTATAAAGCCAAAGAACTTTCGGACAAATTAAATGCTTAAACTCCCTGCTTCTCTTCAAAGATTAATCAATGAATTTTCTAAGCTACCTGGCATTGGGCCGAAATCGGCGCAACGCCTAGCTTTTTATTTACTCAAAAAAGATAATGTCGAAATCCTATCGCTATCGGATAGCGTGAAAGATGTGCGCACTGATATTACTTTCTGTTCTGATTGCCACAACATGGCCGAATCAAATCCGTGTTCAGTTTGCAGTGACACAACTCGTAACAGACAATTAATTTGTGTTGTCGAAGAGCCATTGGACGCAATAGCCCTCGACAAGACCGGTTCATACAATGGTTTATTTCACGTGCTTGGTGGAGTACTGAATCCAATGGAAGGAATCACTGCCGACCAATTAAACATCAATTCACTCATAGACCGCATTAACAAACTTGGCGCCACTGAAATTATTATTGCGACCAATCCAAACCTTGAAGGCGAAACTACTTCTATGCACATTGCCAAACTACTCCGCGAAACACCAGTCAAAATTAGCCGGATAGCACGAGGCTTACCAATGGGTGGTGACCTAGAATACGCCGACGAAGTGACTCTGCAAAGAGCGTTAGAAGGCCGAAGAGAATTTTAAATTCCTAAATAGAAATCCCGGGCGGAAGACCCGGGATCCAGACCCCGGATAGCCCTGCGGGCTTCCGGGGGTTCTTGTCTCTATTGCGGGGCTTCCGGGGGTTCTTGTCTCTATTGCGGGGCTTCCGGGGGATTCTTATCTCTACTGACGGGCTTCAGAGGATTCTTTTTTCATTTATTGAACTACAGCTCTTCAGCAACGATAATCAAACTAACAGTGGAACCAGCGCGAAACACTGAAAAATTTACAGATTGAGCAGGCTTCACTTGTCTAAGCCAATTATCTAAATTAAAATTGTCATTGATTCTTTGCCCATCAACTTCAGTGATTACATCCCCTGCTCTAAGCCCACCGCGCGACGCCGCATTGTTTGCAACCACAGCTAGAACTCGAGCACCGCGCTCTGTTTGCAAAGCTTTTGATTCAACTTCATTTAACATCTGATAAGAGAAGCCAAACGCAGGACGGGCATATTCACGTCCGTTCGCTAATAAATTGTTTACTAACTCTCGAACACTCTCTGCAGGGACTACCGCTTCCCCGTCCCAAATTCCAATCATTCTTCCAGAGAGGTTAAGTACAGCACTACCAGCTGGAACAGGTTCAAGTAACGTTAGTTCCATTGAACGAGAAATAATATCGCTTTCAAAAGTTATTCCAGAAATATCATTCGACAATCTCTTTACAAAACCAGTATAAAATCTAGTTTGATTATTACCTACTGAATTTTGGACCATAACAACTTGATTTCCTACGCGCAAATCACTCTCTTCAGCTAATGAAAAAACTGTTAAGCCGCGCGCCGCTGTCTGAAGAACAACTATATTGGAAGCTGGATCAGGATAAGCTGCTTCCACCGGAAACAAATCGCCACCAGAAGTAATTACAGCGTAAACTTTACCGCCAACGCTTAATGCACTGTCCGAAGTGACAAAGTAACCATCACTAGTCCAGTTTACTGCACTACCAGTAGCAACCATCTCGGCTCCATCAATGTAAACCAAAGTCGCTGTTTTGCTTTTGGCATTCTCAGCAGTATCTACAACATCATTGTTAGAATTAATCCGAACTGTTTCTCTATTTGTAACTACAATCGGAGCCTGTGGATTAAATAATCCCCACTCTCTCGCCCAGTTGGTTGTCGATAGTCGAGCTGAAATATAGTTACCAATTACTAAATCTACAGCAACCACAAGCACAAAAATAATTAAGATGATTAGCGCAATAAGTTTTTTACTCATAAAGTTATCCTTGAATTGTCCAAGGTGAAGAAATTAATATTATAAACGAAAAGACCATTACTAATAATAGATTAAATTGAATCTGTCTTCGTGTCAGGCTCTGGTATAAGTAATGATAGTATATTGCCCACAATAAATACAGTATGTTGAAACACAAAATTGCTAAGACTGAGAAATGTAACGGTAAAAACTGAAGTATCCAAAATAACTCTGCGGCGAATAATCCGATAACTAGAGAGGCAAACCATTTCACACTTTCAGAATGAGGGACAGCATCAACAGAAATCCGAACTAAAACAGTAACACCAAGAAAAACTAAACCCAGATAGAGAAGTCCGGATAATGGGAAGTAGTAATGAAAACCAAATAATCCTATCAGCAGGCTCGCAAGAGATAATAAAAATAAATTCCAACCAAGTTGCTGTCCTTTATTTGCAACAAGAGTTTCGAAAACAAAAATAATCGGTAAGCTTGCAAATAAAAATAGTGAACGAACAAAACCAAAAGGAACAATGAAAATTAAACCAAACCAAATTAGAACAAAGACTGGGACTCTAGCTAGTATCCAAAAAGAGATTCCTCCAATAGAAAGCAAGTAGCGCCAGTTATAAATAGTCATTGCCACCAGGAAACCAAAGAACGTCGGCACTAAATACCGAAACACAGGTTCACCGCTAGTCATTACTTGCATCATAATCACGAATGCTAATGCAAAAATCGCGCTAATAATTTTATGTCGAAATGGATTCATGTTCAGTTTTTTTCTGATTTCTAATACTTATCATTGTTACGATTATTGTTGTCACAACCATTAACCCAGCTACAAGCATATTCTGCTTAATTGAGCCCAAATATGGACTATCTACTCTTAAATACTCAGTGAAAATCCTTACCAATCCGTACAAACCTATCCATATCCAGAATATCTGACCACAAAATTTAGGTAGTTTTAAGGATTTATTAAGACGTGAGAAGTTTAGCAAAATTAGAAGAATGAGTAAACCAGCTAACGCCTCGTATAAAAATAGTGGGTGAAAGAATTCAAAAGCTTCGTAGGGAGATAATCTGTTGGCCACTGGCACGAACATCTTCCACGGAAGATCGGTCGGTATGCCATATGCTTCGTAGTTCACTAAGTTACCAAAACGACCAATGATTTGCCCTAAGATAACACTCGGCGCAAGCCAATCCAGCATCGCAAAATAATTTAAATTAGAACTCTTAAATTTTTTGTAGAAATACAGCCCAATCAATCCACCAATGATTGCACCAAAAATACTCAATCCGCCATTCCAGACAAAAAATATTTCGACAGGGTTAATTATATAGTAGTCCCAGCTACTTGCTACGTGATATAATCGGGACCCAACAAAACCACTTACGATTAACCACACGGATATGTCGTCTACTTGAGATGCAGAAATTCCAAACTTATTGGCACGCCGCTTCGCTAATAAGTAAGCACTGAGGACCGCTATTCCAAGAATTAAACCATAGTAATGAATTGAAAATTCACCAACGAAAAAGCTATTAGTAAAAACAACATCTCCAGAAAAAACATTCATCATTAATAGCCAAAGACCTATGAAAAGAACTACCAGAATTAGATATATTACTTTTCTCATAAAATTACCGTTTCGTTTTATGATTAAAACAAAACTTCCTGGCGTTGCACACCGATCCGGCTTACAGGTTCTTCACACTTAAGTTTTATCTCTTTGATAGAGAAATAATCTCGATATAAAAGTTTCTGATTATTCAACACATAATCATATACTTGCTTAGTCACTTTTACGTCATCCAAACAATATTTTTTAAGTTGATCCATTTTGCCGTTCTTGTAGTACAACAATGCCTCTAGACCATTCCCTGATTTCCCACTACCTAAAGTTGCTTGAGCAACTGCTTCTAAACGAATTTTATGCCCTATCACTTTTTCAATTTCTTCTAGCAAATCATAAGCTGGTAAACCTGCCAAATCGAAGTTCAAGTAAGGCTGAAGAACTGCGAAATCGAATTGCTTGATATTAAAACCAATAATTTGATCGGCCATCTGAAGAATTGGGGCCATTCTTGGCAGCTCATGCTCTTCATAGATCTCATAAACATCGCGGGAATAATCATAGATTCCGCAAACCGAGACCTTCAATAAATGATTCTTTCCTCTACCACCTACTTCTTCGAAAGATTTTTGCGTCTCCAAATCTAAAACTATTTTTTTAAGCATTTTTATTTTAATTTCAATTTTATGATTTATCCAAACGATTTATATAAATTAATTATATCAGACCCAAATCTTTATAATATAAAACACCCATAAATATGCGGTTTTTTGCAAAATGTAGCCCAAGTGATTTGACGAAATGAGGAATTAGTGGTAATATATTCTCACGATTTCGTTACGGATGACGTGGGCGTTGTCGCCTAATATATATACCCTGTCTGATCCAAAGATGGGCGACAAACCCAATCCTAACGATAATACGCCATAGACCGAACTGTCTTGGCGGCGCGGAGTTCGCGGTGCGCAACAAGCAGTGCTCCTCGATTCGCGATTCGTAAATACCCTTTTCAGAAAAGATTAGGGGCGAACTGGGCGACTTTTGTCGTCCGAACATAGAAGGGTGGGTCATGACAGACTCACCCATCTACAAAATAAGTCTAGTCTATAGGAGGACATTAATCATGAAGATGAGAATCAATTCTCCGCCTGGTATGTCACAGGCAGTTAGAAACAGTGTATCAACGACGATCTCGACCACCGGCACCTCCGGAGCCTAAACGGCTGCGGCGCCAAAATTCAGTATAAAGTGCGACAATCACGTCGCACAAGGGAGAATTTCGACATGAACCCTTCACCGACGTAGCCGCCCCGGCGGCAAATAACATGTATTTTTAGATCGATCGGCGGGGCGAGCAATCGCCCCTTAGCAATCATACTTATCATTCCTCCAAGGGGGACTCGTAAGTCCTCACCCAAGGGCAGTAGACTCAAATCGCTGCTCTTTTTTCTTTGCCTAAATTCTTTGCTTAAATCCAAGAAAAACTGATATAATGCAATATAATCTTAAAATAATATATGAGCAGAATACACATTTCCGACCTACACCAGCACACTGGTAAGCAAGTAGTTTTAAAAGGTTTCGCCCACGCGATTCGCGATCAAGGTAAAATTAAATTTATAGTTTTACGAGACATTTCAGGTTCTGTGCAAGTGGTAGTTTTCGAACCAACTCTATTAGAATCACTGAAACACCTTTCACTAGAAAGTGTCATTGAAGTTACTGGTGAAGTAAAAGAAGAACCAAAAGCAGCTACAGGATTCGAAGTAGCTGCAGAGAAAATTGAAATTCTATCCCCTGCTCAACCAGAGCTACCAATCCCTGTCTTTAATAAAGGCGGTGAAGAACCAGACCAACAAGTCAGACTCGACTGGCGATTCTTAGACTTACGTCGACCTGAAAAACAGCTTGTTTACAAAGTTTGGACAGAATTTGAGCGAGCATTAGCAGATTACTGTGTCTCAAATGATTACATTCAAATTCACTCACCAAAACTAATGAGCAGTCCTAGCGAGTCTGGTGCAGAGCTTTTCGAAGTACAATACTTCGATCGTAAGGCATATCTTGCTCAGTCTCCTCAATTTTACAAACAAATGGCGATGTCAGCTGGCTTCGAAAAAGTTTTTGAGTTCGGTCCAGTTTTTCGTGCAGAACCATCCTTCACAACGCGCCACGCTACAGAGTTTCAAGGTTTCGATCTTGAAAAGTCTTACATCAAATCACACCAAGACATCATTGCTGAAGAAGAAGCAATGTTGGCGAAAGCAATCGAACGTGTGAAAGAAAAGTATGGTGAAGAAATCAAAACCACTCACAACCGTGAGGTTATCGTTCCAACCCTACCTTTCCCACAAATTACATTATCTGAAGCAAAGAAAATTTTAACAGAACGCGGAATCACTTCCGAAAAAGACGGAGACTTAAGTCCTGAAGAAGAACGAAATATCTCAGAATACGTAAAAGAAAAATTCAATCATGAGTTTGTATTTATTACAGAATATCCTCATCAGACCCGCGCATTCTACCATATGCGACTTGAAGAAGATTCGGAATTGACTAGAGGATTCGATTTACTCTGGAATGGTGTAGAAATTACTACTGGTGCCCAACGGGAACATCGATATGATGTGCTTGTTAAGCAAGCCAAAGAGCGTGGAATGGAACTTGAATCATTGCAGTTCTACTTAGACTTCTTTAAATATGGATGTCCTCCACATGGTGGATTCGGTGCAGGACCAGAACGTATGATAATGAAATTATTCAACCTGGAAAGCATTCGCGATGTTTCTTTCTTATATCGCGGTGTAAAGAGACTTACTCCTTAGAAAATTGGCCAAAATAAAATTACAACAATTCGAAGGTCCGTTAGATTTACTGCTCTCACTAATTGAAGATCAGAAATTAAACATCACAGATATCGCGCTCGCAGAAGTGACCGAGCAGTTTTTGCAATACGTTAAAGAGTTGGAGCAAATCGAAGCAACGGCTCTTGCCGACTATCTCAACATTGCAGCAAAATTACTGGTCATTAAATCCAAAGCTATATTGCCAAGTCTCGAAGTCGCTACCGATGATGAATTAGAACCAGAGGAAGATTTAACCGAAAAGTTAATTCTCTACAAACAATTTAAAGAGGTGGCTCGCTATTTAAAACAGTTAGATGCGAGACGACAGCAAAGTTTTACGCGTTCCGCGATTTTCAATGAACGAATCAATTTCTTTCCCGATCCAAACGTTACCACCGAAACTCTGCACACTTCCATTCTTCAGGTCCTTCAACAGCTCAGAGAATTAGACAGTTTACCAAAAGCACGAATTAAAGAAGCAGTATCGATTCAAGCTAAAATTTCGGATTTACAAGGCAGGCTAGCCAACAAAATTGAAACAAGTTTGAGCGAATTGTTATCAGAGGCTAAAAACAAAGATGAAGTTATTGTAACTTTTCTTGCTCTGTTAGAATTAATTAAGCAAAGAATTTTTAGCGTCGAGCAAGATATCTTGTTTACTGATGTCAAAATTACCCGCTACAACCCGGCAATAACCAAAGAAGAAACAAACCATGAACCAACTAACCTCTAAACTTCACAGCCTCTTATTCGTCACCAGTAAACCCCTAACTGTTAAGCAGTTGGTGAAGTTTGCGAACGCAACCGAAGCTGAAGTCGTAACTGCTCTCGAGGAATTAAGTCAATTTTGTAAAGACTCGGGAGTTGTACTCCTGCATAGCGGCTCGCAATACCAGTTAGCTACCAATAGCAATAATTCAGACACAGTTACCGATTTTCTGAACAGTGATTTGCGCGAACAACTCACCGAAGCCACTGCCGAAGTTTTGGCCATCATTGCGTATAGACAACCAATCACCAAAGTGGAAATTGAATCCATTCGTGGCGTCAACTCTCAGTACTCTATTCGTGCGTTGCTGATGCGCGGTTTAATTGAAAAAGTTTCAAACCCTTCTGATGCCCGCAGCTCTATGTACCAAGTGACAACAGAATTTCTCCAACAACTTGGGGTTACCTCAATCAATGACTTGCCTAGCTTTGAAGAACTCACCTCCTCAATCAAATTACCAGAAGCTCCGGCAATACAAGATAACAGTGTCACAGAAAATTCTTCGGAATCACAGCAAGCAGATATCTAAAATAAAAAAGACCCGGAGGAAAGGGTCTAATGAGTTTGTACAGGAGTCGAACCTGTGAGCACGGTCTGTTGTGCACTACGAACACCTTATACTGCAAGGCGACGCTTCCCAACCAATGGGCCAAACTTGACTATATCCTCCGGATCGTTTTTTAGGGGTACTCCAAAATTGACAGTTTTTACTACACTTGTCAAGGAGTGTAGACACAATTAAAACCAAAAATATTTTTTTGGTTTTAATTAAACAAAAAGAAATTTAGCGTGGTAGTGGTTCGTAAGATTCAACAGGAGAAGTTGGAACCTTGCCTTCTATCTTAGTGTTATCACACGCACCTGCAACCATAGTCAGTGCTAAGACTGCAATAAGAAAGTATTTCATACTATTATTATACCACTCTTTTCAAAGGTTGCTGGGGATGATAAAATACCCTGTATTAAGGCGCTATCGTCTAATGGTTAGGACGCGTGGTTCTCATCCACGTAATCGGGGTTCGATTCCCCGTAGCGCTACCAAAGTAAGGACACCACATTAGTGGTGTTTTTACTTTGGTAATGATTATAGAGGAATCGAACGGGTTGAAGTGAGGTAAGGTTTTCTCTGCAGAGAAAACTGAAACCGAGCGATCATAGAACTGCCGGGGGCAGTTCTATGCAACCCCGGGCAAGGAGGCTTTCAGAAGAAAGCCGACGCGTAATTCCCCGTAGCGCTACCAAAGTAAGGACACCACGTTAGTGGTGTTTTTACTTTGGTAATGATTATAGAGGAATCGAACGGGTTGAAGCGTGTCTCAACTCCCCTATAATTCTACAAATTTTACATCAACAACCGCGCCGACAAATACGACAAAGTGGACTCGGCACCTTGATTTAAATTAGTCTGGTTTTCACTAATTCCGTCATAAGAACCACCGGTTACGCTATCGTAAACAAACTGACCAAGCACGTTATCCCCAATAAACCAATTAAACGCAACATACATTAATTTTTTATACTTTGCGTCTTTACTAATTCGGTACATAGTTTTTAAAGCATGGACCATAGCCGCAGGATCTTCTGGTTGTTGATCGAACGTAGCTTTCTTGCCGCCTTTGGCAAACCAACCATCTTGTCCGATGCCCACATACCGACCTTCGACAAAAGTTTGTTCGATTAAAAAATCTAAAGTCTTTTTACCCACTTCCAAAAATCTATCTTGCTTGGTGGCTAAATATCCAAGCAATAATGCTTCGGGAATAAGTGCATTCGAATATGTAAGCTGTGGTTCAAACCACTCCCAACCTTCACTCCGGTTAGCTTCATATCCACCAACCAAGAAATCGCAATGTCGTCTGATTTTTTCTGGTATCCCAGCTTGCTTGCGCAAAGAATACATTCCCTTGATAAAGAAAGCAGCTGCACGCGGCGAGCGAAATTCATTTACTAATCCAGGGCGATACAACTTCCTGGCTTGCTCACGAAGTTCCTTTGGCACTAAATCTGCTCCCCACACCCACATTAAAGCTTGCAGACATCGCGCGTTGGAATCTTCTAAGCTATCTCTAAGGTTGGCAGCTTCGTCGAATTTTCTTTGAACAGTAAAGTAATTACGAAACTCACCATTACCAATTGCCGCCGCTTCGATAAAGTTCAGATAAATTTGAAGTAATCGTAAAGCTTCCTGATCTTGGGATTTCTGGTAGTACTTTGTAACAACCATTAAAGCCCGGGCATTGTCGTCTAAAGTATAACCAGATTGTGGATTGCGGACATGAAGCTGGGCAAACTGAAAAATCCCAAAATCATCGGTTAAAGCGGTAACATGATCAAGTTTAATTGGCGGGATGCTTTTGTGCTGTGAACCGACCTCAGGAGCTTTGGCTGCAAAACTTTTAGAGTAAGCTAAAGCCACGTTTGGCCAGGTCATATGCCGGGTTTGAAAGTAAGCGTTTTTCCCTAAGTGCTTGCGAAGTTCCGCGTTATCCAGCAATCCAATCAAGGCGTTGGCATAAGCTGGCGGGTCCCGAAAAGGAACCAGAATTCCAGTCTCATTTGTAACGACTTCCTTAGCCTGAGAAAACTCCGTTGCCACAACTGGCCGACCCACGCCCATCGCGTATGTTAATGTACCGCTTACGGCTTGATTAGGATTTAGAGACCCCGAAATATAAATATCGGTTGCTTGCAAATACTGCAAAAGCTCCGGCACATCGAAATAGCGATCGATGAACTTTACATTTTTTTGCAGTCCCAATTGTTGTACCAACTGCCATAGTGAATCGCGATATCTCTCTCCTTCTTGTTTAACTACACCTGGATGAGTTTTGCCGATTAAAAAATATTGTACCTCAGGATATTTTTTTACTACCTCCGGCAACGCTTGGAGTATATACTCAATACCTTTTCCTTCACTCAACAATCCAAATGTGGTTAACATTGGCACATTAGGTAAATTAAGTTCCTTCTTAGCTTCATCTGAAGAGTGATATAACTGAGGATGGATCCCATGAGGAATTATCGTAATCTTTGAAGCGCGGACTTTGTAATCCGATAACAAAATTTGTTTAGAACGCTCTGTCATAACCACCAGTTCTGCAGAATACTTTACCAACACATTCATTCGGCCAATAACCTTCTGGTCTGGGTTAGGCAAAACTGTGTGGAGAGTAGTAATGACGGGCTTGTTAATTCTCTGCAGGAAAATCTCGAGGTACTCTCCCCAATCTCCTCCAAAAATGCCAAACTCGTGCTGAATGTTCACAAGCAAAATCTGTTCGTCGGAATTCAGACGATCGGCAGCTTTGATATAACTCTGCTGATCCTGTTGGTCGATAGTGAATAAAACCTCTACTGGGTATTTTGAGTCGACGGTGTCATTGTGCATAGCAACAACCCCCATTGCATTATGGGGTGAGAATAGATTGTTGTATGCAGTCACTAAGTCTTGAGAAAATGTGGCAATTCCACACTCGCGTGGAGGGTATGTACTCAGACAAGCGATCAAAGGTGTTTTCGATTCAGCCATATTCTTGAGTTTCCGCGCCAGTCTAAGCGCTCTTTAACAATTCATTTAGTAGTTCATCGGTTTTCACTGAAGCTACTGCTATCCTGCTGTCTGCGGCTCCGTAATAGATATATAACTCGTCACCGTGAATTGCAGCCCCTGAAGGGAAAATCACATTACTGGCTATTCCTACTTTTTCCCATTCTTGTTCTGGGGAAATTAGTGGTTCAGCAAGACGACCGATGACTTTCTGAGGGTTGTTCAAATCCAATAATGCAACTGATGCTCTATAGATATTTCCGGCGGGACTATCTTCTACACCATGATAGATCTGTATCCATCCCTTATCAGTTTTAATTGGCACACAACTTGCACCAATCTTACGTGTTTCGTACCAAAACTTTGGATCCATCACAACTCTTTTATCTAAATCTTTTAAGTGTGTTCTCCAAAAATTTTCATCTTTTAACTGGTCTAAATTGTCCAACAACATATACTGAATCCCTGGCATGACTCGGGTTAGTAAAAAATACTGGTTATTGATTTTCTCCGGGAATAAAACTAAATCCTTACCCCACAACATAACGATCGGGGAAATTGATTCTTCGTAATGCTTGGCATACCACTCGTAACGAGGAGATAAATTTGGTGAAGCAAAAATTTCTCTAGCCTCACTGTATTTAATTGAAGGAGTAATCAGTCCTTGCTTTTCGAAATGTTTTAAATCGATACTCGTGGCTAAAGCAGTTAAAGCATTGACTCCATCATAAGCTGTATAAAATAAATAGTAAGTTCCTTCAAGCTCAACTATTCTAGGGTCCTCAACACCATGCTTCTCGTAATCAAATTCTGGAACAAGAACTGACTCTGTCGCACGACTCAAGACTTTATCTTTATCAATCTGACAGTAACCAATACTTGAAAGATTATTACCAGTCACCGCTCGATAAAACATATGAGTGAGACCATCTTTCTGTATGCAAGTTGGGTTCAATACCCCTACATTTTCGAACGGCAAATCGGTTTTTTCTAACAAAATTCCTTTAAAATCTACATTAATCATGCTTAAATTGTACCATAATTCCTATTCTGAATCTTGACTTGCTACAACATGAAATCCGCAAAAACCAATCAGTCAGTTTGTCACAAGCCCTTGATATGGTATTCTGTAACTAAATAAGTTAACTTCATTATATGGCCAATAAACAGGGTGCATATATTCTACTGGCAATCGTTTTGATGTTAGGAGTTATTGGTGTAGTGGTTTATAGCAATCAACCGGAGCAAGCAGTTATTGAACAAGAAAGGGATGTTCCGCAAACTCAAACCGTGAAACTTTATTATTACAACGAGCCTGCCGACAGACAACTATCAGAGAACGGTGAGCCGCAATGTAATGAAGATTCTGTTCTTCCAGTCACAAGAGTTATCACCGCTTCCCAAAATCCAATTGAAGACACAATCAATCTACTCATCTCAGGAGAAATTTTTGAATCCGAATCAAACAATGGCTTTAGTACCGAATTCCCAAATCCCGATTTTAAATTGCTTAAATCTGAACTCTCGAATGGAATTCTTCTATTAGAATTCAGTACTGTTCCTGGATTTACATCAGGTGGCTCTTGTAGGGTAACTTTACTAGCATCACAAATCACTAAAACCGCTGAACAGTTCTCCGACGTTACAGAAGTTCGACTCTTGCCCGAAGAAATTTTCCAACCTTAAAGACGATTTTTACTTCAAAAACCCTTTAGAATAAGGGGTTTTTTATCGAATTTTCTGATGACAAACCCCCAATTCTATGAGATAATAAAAACAAAAATACAGGGGGAAATTTATGGTCACAGAGACTTATCAGATTGGGGTAAAACCTTATGATAAATTTCGGCTAGATACTGTGATTGGAATAACAATATTCCACATTGGTGCTATATTAGCACCAATTTATTCATACATCTACTACGAAACTATCTTTACATTAGTAGCGTATCCAATGTTAGCCTTGCTCATTTGGCCAATTAGCCACGGACTTGGACTAGCTGTCGGCTACCATAGACTGTTAACCCATCGCGGATTTGATACTCCGAAATGGGTGGAATACACACTCACGGTTTGCGGACTTCTAACTTTGCAAAGCAGTCACATCAAGTGGATTGCAGTTCACAGAAGGCATCATCAGGAAACTGACACCTTCAATGACCCACACTCGCCCAGGAACGGCTTTATGCACTCTCATATCGGGTGGATGATATATACTGAAGGTCGTCTTTCGGAAACTCCGTTTCTGGAAAAGTATGCGAAGGATTTGATGTCCGATCCGGTGCATCGATTTTTTCATAAATTCTGGTGGTTACCAAGCACTATTCTTGCTCTAGTTTTATTCGCCTTTGACGGAATAGAAGCGATTCTTTGGGGAATTTTCATTCCCGTCGCTGTGGGTCTGCATTTTACTTGGTTGGTCAATTCTGTTTGCCACAAATTCGGTAGCCGAATGTTTGAAACCGACGATGACTCTAAAAATAATTGGTGGGTCGCTCTGTTAACCTTTGGTGAAGGATGGCACAATAACCATCACGACAAACCAGTTAGAGCCCGACACGGACTTCACTGGTACCAAATTGATTTCAGCTGGATGTTAATCTCTGTTCTAAAAAGCTTAGGACTTGCGAAAAACATCAAGCTCTGAATTTAAAGCCGTCCGATTTCTCGGGCGGCTCATTTTTTTATACAATTCCTTGTTCTTCAAATTCCCTCAGTACTTGCTTCACACCGTAAATCCAGTTAGGACTTCCTGGTTGAACATACAAACCCAGAAAACCTTCTGGTGGAATATCTTTGTATCGTCGTTCTAACAAATCATCGAAGTCTTTAATCCATTCTGCATAGCTGTTGTACTTACGAAGGTTCGGTGGCGTTCCTCCGATACCACTACAGTTATAATAATAACAATTTTTTCCGAAAGTGCTTTCCACGAAAGAAATAGCGACCATCATTTTCATATTTGGTGAAGTAGCAAAAGCTTCGATTGCAGCTGGATCGTCTGCGAAAGGAGATTTTTTGCTCGCCAGATATGCTTGTAATTTTACTTTCCGCTCAGCAAGCTGAACTGCTTCCATATCTACTTCCTCACGATTGTCTTTTACAAATTTGGCAAATACAGGTGATGCGACATCAATAACTTGCTGTGAGAATACCCTTATCCCCTCTTCTGCTAATAACGCCTGCTCAGCCGCGGCATTGTATGGACGACTATCGCCGATTGGTTCTGCCAATTTCATGACGAAAAATGCGCCCGCCGCAAAAGATACCACGATTAAGGCAAAGCTTGCGATTGCCATCCGTTCGGCAAACCAAGCCACGGTTGTGGAATAACCTTTAGGAATTCCTGTAGACTCAACCAGTTTGGTAACAAAACGGGTTCCTTTTTTAAGTTTTCTTTTTGCTTTTGCTTTCAACATAAGGAGCTCTTATATGCATTATACCACGAAGCTGGTTGAGATTGAATAAATTGTAAAAACTTGATAAACTATATGTAGAATTAACTTTACAAAATATGGCTAAAGGTAATAACGCTCAGAAGAAAGAAAAAAAGAAACCTAAAAAAGACAAAAAGAAGTAGCTAGCTACTTCTTTTTTATTTCGTTACCAGAAGTTGTAATTTTTTCTGTCTTGTCCAAGTCTTAATTAAGGCTTCGCGTTTTAAAGCTTCGGAGCGAGATTTAAATTTTTCACTGTAGACTATTTTTCCTCCGCCTTTAGAGCGAACATATTTTGAGCCTAGTCCAAGATTATGCTCCTGCTCTCTCTGTTTTAAGTCTGTGGTATACCCACAGTACAACGAATTGTCTTTGCATTGTAGGATATAAAAATAGTACACGGTATTATTTTAAGTTATCTAATTCAATTACTTTGTCGATGCGAATCTGAGAAACAAAATCCGGAACGTGAGAAACCATAATCATAGCACCTTCGTACTCATCCAATGCTTTAGCGATGACAGGCAAATGACGGAAATTAATATGGTTAGTAGGTTCATCTAAAATTAATAGTCCTGGTTTTTGGAGCATCAATCGACAGAAAGCGAGTAGTCCTTTTTGACCTTCAGATAAAGATTCAATTGGATTACCAAGTAATTTTCCATCAAGTAAAAACCCAGCGGCAGTTGAACGCAAGACGTGTTCATCAAATTCGTTCATGACCTCTTTAAGAGCATCAAAGCCAGTTTGCTTAAAATCAAAGTTAGTAAAATCTTGCTTGTAATACCCAACAGTCATTTCTGGAGCGACTTGAAAACCTTCACCTGAGCCTGCCACTAATCTTTCAAGTAAAGTACTTTTACCAATACCGTTTGGACCGGAAATTAAAACATGGGTATTTTTTCTAATAACTTCCTCAAATTTTTTGATGACCAATTCCCCATTTTGATAAGCAGAAATTGAGTTAAAGCTTAAAATCTTACCATCGAAAAATGGATCGAACTTTTGAACAGGGATTTTGAATTCACGAATAGTCTTATCTTCTTGGCGAACACTTACAATGTTTTCTTCCGCTTCCTCTGCAGCGTCACGCATACGCTTTGCAACCGCACGGAGCTTTCCACCTTTATGGGCGAATACTTCCGCTTGACTGCGCTTCTCTTTAATTTGCATCTGCATACGAGCGTTCTGTTGATTCTCGCGTTCAATTCGGTTCTTAATTTCCTCAACTACGTCGTAGTAGTTTCCGGAGTATTGTTCGACTTGGTGAGTGTATACATCTAAATACAAAACCCCATCAGAAAATGCGTTAAGAAAATCCGCATCATGAGAAATTACTAAACAAGTTTTTTCATACATCATCAAGAAACCTGTTAAGTGTTCGATGCCTTGTTTGTCTAAATTATTAGTAGGTTCGTCGAGCAAAAGTAAATCTGGATTCTGAATTAGTGCATGAGCAAGTAACAATCGCGCTTGTTGTCCACCTGAAAAGAACTTAATCTTTTTTTCAGTAAATTGTTCCTTTGGTAATTCCAAATGAACAACTTCCAACACATCAACAATTAACTTATCTAAGTTGTAAGTTTTTTCTGTGAAAGCGGTTGCGAAATAATCATGTACTGATAATTCGAACATCTCCTGAGGCATTACCTGTCTTGCGATAGCAATAGTTGCATCTTTCGGGGTGATGTGGATTGAACCTTCAGTTGGTTTTAACTCACCAGTGATTAGTTTAAACAAAGAGCTTTTTCCTGCACCGTTTTGTCCCATCAAAGTAATGCGACTTCCAGAACGAACCGAAAAACTCGCTTCGTCCAAAACGCGCTTGTTAACACCGTATTCAAATGTAACTTCAGAGAATCGAAGTATTGTTGTATCTGCCATAAGCGAAAAAATACACCCGCTAGTGCGGGTTGTTATTTCATCAATACTAACACTTTTTTAAGGATTTGTACAGGGAAATTCAAAAGCCCCGCGTTCCGCAGGGCTCATTTAATCTATGATTTTGAGACTTGTCTGTTGAACAAATACGCACAGAGTGGAATCGCAACTAGAATAATTGCCACACACCATATCACTGCCATGATACCGTGATTACCAATTGGTGTTCCGATCATCAACGCGCGAATCGCTTCGATCACATGAGTGACTGGCTGATTCTGTGCAAAGATGCGAAGACCAGTTGCCATGCTTTCTGTTGGCGCAAAAGCTGCACTAGCAAACGTTAACGGGAAGACAAGCAAGAATCCCATCCACTGCACCGCTTCGATTGATTTAGCTAATAAGCCAAGTACAGCTGATAACCATGAGATTGCGAATGTAAACAACATCACAATTAAAGCAACTAATACCCAATCAGAAAGTGAAGCTGTTGGCTGAAAACCCACAAGGAATGCGACCGCCAACAAAATCAGCGAAGAAATAAAGTTACGGAATAAATCGGAAACAACGTGTCCTGTTAGTACTGTCCAACTAGCAATTGGGAAAGACTTTAATCTGTCGATTATTCCCTTTTGCATGTCGTAGGTCACTGAGTAAGATGTTGTCAGAGCACCAAACGCTGCCATCTGAACCAAAATTCCAGCTACCAAAAAGTTAACGTAACTTGGACCGCCAGTGTCAATTGCTCCACCAAATACATAGCGAAACAAAAGCATGAACATGATCGGTTGAACGATCAATCCGATTAATTGATCCGGGTTTCGGAAGATCAGTTTTAAGCTACGCTTGATGAATGTTAGTGAGTCACTAAAAATCCAATAAAGTTTTGAGTGTTGTTGGGGTTGATACAACCCAACCATTTTTGTTTCTTCCATGTTATTTATCCTCTACTTTCTTGTCTTCGGCTTCATGGCCTGTTAACTGCAAAAACACATCATCTAGTGTTGGCTTATGAAGAGACAATGATTCAATCTGAACGCTATTTTGTTCAATGAGAGACAAAATCTTTGCAATCTCTTGAACCCCGCTATCAATAGTAATGTTGATAGTTCGTTCTTCGTCGTTCTTAATAAACTTATAATTCGCCAAAACAGAAACTGCTCGAGCAAAGTTCTCGGAGTCCTTAATTACCAGCTCTAAACGTTCGTTACCAACTTTACTCTTTAATTCATCAGAGGTTCCTTCGGCAATAACTTTTCCGTTATCAATGACTGCAATTTTATCGGCCAACTGATCAGCTTCTTCTAAATATTGAGTGGTAAGCAAAATTGTAACGTCTGCTTCAACAAGCTTCTTAATCACATTCCACATTGCCAAACGACTTCGTGGATCGAGACCAGTTGTTGGTTCGTCCAAGAAAATTACAGGAGGTGTTGGAATTAAGCTCACTGCCAAATCTAAACGACGACGCATACCCCCAGAATAAGTTTTCACTGGGCGGTTAGCCGCATCGACTAAATCAAACTGTTCTAGTAATTCATGAGCACGTTTATTGGCGTCTTCCTTACTAAGATGAAACAATCGACCCATCATTACTAAATTATCCATACCAGTTAGAAACTCATCTAACGCTGCATACTGACTAGTTAGACCAATATTCTGACGCACTTCATGAGCCTGGTCTTTCACATCGTAACCATGAACAGTTACTTTTCCTGAATCATATTTTAAGAGCGTGCTCAGGATACGAACAATTGTGGTTTTACCAGCTCCGTTTGGGCCAAGTAAAGCCAACATGGTACCGCGCTCCACTTTTAAATCAATACCTTTGAGAACCTCTACGTCTTTATAAGACTTCGTGAGGCCCTCAATAACAATGGCATTATTTTCGGACATAAATTAATTTGAATATTTTAATTTCTAACTTACGCGAGTTTTTTCTTTACAACCAAGTTCTGCCGGACAAATAAAGTTCTCGCCTAACTTTTGCTGACAGTCTTCGCAAGCAATAAACTTACGGTTACAATCATTCACTAAACAATTTGTGTAGCGCTCGCTTGATTCTTTACAGAATACACATTTCCCAACGACTCTATGCTTAGGATCATCGGTGAAAAATCCTATTGCGATCCTATTGTCGAACACATATAACTTGCCTAGAAAATCTTCGTTGGGGAATTTTTCCATGTAAGAAACAATTCCACCATCAAGCTGATATACATCAGAGAATCCTTGTGATACCAAATAGCCTGAAGCTTTCTCACAACGCACCCCGCCAGTACAAACTGTAACGACTGTTTTGTCCTTAAGGTGACTAATTGAATCAACGAACTTTGGTAAATCACGAAAGTTGGTCATCGGCGGTAAAATTGAACCTTCAAAGTAACCAACTAAATGTTCGTACGCGTTACGCATGTCAACGATATATAACTCACGACCTTCACCAATCCACTGGTGCAAATCTTCTGGAGCCAAGCGTTTTCCCGTAACTTGATTCGGGTCGATGTCGCAAGATTTATCCAAACCAAGTGCCACGATTTCTGAGCGTACTTTCACTGAAGTTCGTGGGAAAGCCTGACCAGTTCCTGAACCACGTTTTATATGGGTATCAGAAAAACGAGGGTCAGCTAGGTAATCCTTTAAATACTCATCAATTGCCTCTGTAGTACCCTCTAAGGTGGCATTTATCCCCTCAGTGGCAATGATAGTTCTACCTTTCAAACCAAGGCGCTGTTGAAGCTCTTTTTGATGAAGCATCAACTCAGCTGGGTTCTCTATAAGTACATATTTATAAAATAAAATTATTTCGAAATTTGTCATATTAACTAGCATATATTATCAAAAATTGAGGTTTTTGGCAACAAAAAAGCTGCCTTAGAAGACAGCTAAAAATTAGTTGCAAACGGCTCAACGTTGCCATAAAGACACTTGTTGTTGAAACCAGCTTGGCTTATTCATCACCAGATTGAGATGCTGACTCATTGGCACACCATCCGGACAACGAGAACGGTGACTAAAAAATTTTAAAGTCGAGCGCTTAATGTAGTTTCCATCAGGACCGTGGTCTGCTGCGATTAAATTGCGAATTGCTAGCATCACACTTTGCCCCTCAACTTTCAAGGACTCTGTGATGACATCTTCTAAGCTGAAAGCGTGAAAATGAATCCTGCTCTTTAAACGTTGTCCCCTAATATCTAAGCCAAAAACTCGATTACAAAAGAATCGTGAACGATCCTTGTAAGTAAGTTGGTTTTCGTCCGTACCAACTGGAGGTAAAGACTTCGACAGCAGACCGTCATCAATTTGATAGAGGTGAATATCGCCATTGGAATTATGATGAGCTGCGCTCATCCCACCCACATGCTTAATCCAAGGTCCCTCGAAACGTTCTGCCGGAATTGATTCTGAAAATTTACTAAATTCCTCGATTCTTTTTGCAAGATTATGAGATCTCTTTAACCAAGCCGGTGACGGCGGGTAAATATCGAAGCGCTTTTTCTTGTTGATAAGAAACAAAGAACCTTCGATAAACTCCAAGATTATACCGGCTTCAGCTACTCCAGGATTATGGCTAACCTTCTTCTTAACTACCTTGTCCGTAGAATTGATGTTCACTAGTGTTATCCTCCAAATTTTTCTTGTGGCAAAAGTATATACTATTTTGAGAAAAAAATCCACAGGCAATCCACAGACTAATCACAAGAAATCCACAAAGAAATCCACCGAGAAGGTGGATTAAATTGATACTAATTCCAGTCTTGCGGTCGTTCGTTTTGCCAATCACGCATAGCTGAATCTAAGTCATAATGATACTTGTAACCTGCTTTCTGTAGTACCTCAGCCACGATATAATTCGACCGACGAAGTTTACGAATTCGCGCTGGATTGATTCCAGCTGTTCGCCCGACAATACTAGAAAGCCTCTGAATAACCTGAGCACCAAACATTAACAGTCCATATGGTAAATTAATTGTTCTTGAGGGTTTCCCCAAAACTTTATTTATAGCTGTTACATATTGTCCTACTGTCGGAGTTGGTTCAACTGTGAAATTATATAATTCTTGCGCTGAATTATTTTGTAATTGCCGTTGCCACATCCACACCATTGAGCGACATAACTCCTTCACATATCCGCCGGCTTTAGCTGTGTCTTTGTTGCCAGCAAATACAAAGTAACCACGCTTCAAAGCTTTTAGCATACGTGTTACATTTCCGTTTTCACCTGCGCCAAAAATTACACCCGGACGAACTATTAAAAGTTTTCGCTCCGAATTTTTTTCTTGCCAAGCTTTGTGAATTTCTTCAGCCTTCAACTTTGAAATTCCATAAGGAGAATTTGGTTTAGTTGGTGTCTGCTCTGTCTTAGGTTCGGGATTGGCGGAATCATTCGCTCCATACACAGCGATACTGCTAGTAAAGATAATGTTAGAACAACTTACTTGTTCCGCCCACTCGCAAATATTTTCTGCACCAGGAATGTTTGTATCGTAATATTCATGTTCAGCATGTCCAGGCTCGCGATGAACCGCGGCCAGATTTACAATAATTTCTGGTTTAACTGTGAGGTAAGTGAAATCTTCTTTTCTTCGAACATCAAATGTGACTGTCGCAACTCGACCTTCGGAGCGTAACTTATGCAATTCTCTAGGCCATTGATATTCCTGAAAACTCATATCTGCCAACAAGACTTCATCAACTAAATTGTTTTTTAATAACTCAACTGCGAGATACGAACCGATAAATCCGCCGCCACCAAATAACACTGCTGTCTTATTCATACTTCAAAAATATATTAAAAATCCCTTTAATCTGTGCAATTATACCATAAGTTTAGGGCTCTGACGATTATGGCGTGGTGCCCAACAAAATGATATAATTACCCTGATATTATGAAAAAAACTGAATTACTATTTAACCTGATTTCCATTCCCGTAGACGCACTCGCCTTACTTGGCGCGGGAATTATCGCCTACCAAATCCGCTACGAATCAGACAACTTGGTTGGTCCAATTCTATTCGAATTAGCCCTTCCAGAATTTATCCTAATTCTTATAAAAGTAATACCGATTGTATTACTAATTTTTGCTTTGCTTGGATTGTACTCATTGCGCGGAACTCGTAAATTCTTGTTCGAGTTTAATCGAGTTACTATAGGTTTAACTCTCGCTGCTTTCATCACTGTTGTTTTGTTCTTCTTCGATCAGTCGATTTTTCCTTCTCGTTTTATTATTTTAGCCGTGTGGTTGATCAGTATTGCGCTGGTTTTATTCGGTCGATTAATTTTAAAATCAATTCAGCAAGCACTCTTTGCTAAAGGTTATGGCTTGCACAGACTGGCATTAATTAATGGTTCCGGAACAGAAGCAGAGTTTATTCAATCAATTTTGCGCAACCACAAATTTGGTTACGAAGTTGTGGCAGAGCTACATAATAATCCAAATCTATTAGCTGAACTTGAAACTGCGTACCAGAAACAACCTTTCGATGAAATAGTTCAAACTAATCACAATACTTCTGCGGAAGATAATCTAACCCTTGTTGCTTTTGCAAGACAAAATGGTTTGCAATTCTCTTTTGTCCCAAATTTATTTGAAGTACAACGAAACATTATTGAATTAAACAACTTGCAAGGTATTCCAATTATCGGATTGAAGAATACCCCACTCGACGGTTGGGGTAAGCTAATCAAAAGAATTTCCGATATAATCATCAGTTTTATTTGTTTGATTATCACCTCTCCACTGTTTCTAATTTTGGCGATTGCGATAAAACTAGACAGTAAAGGCCCTGTGATTTACAGCGCCGAACGGTGTGGTGCGCAAAGAAAAAAATTTAAATTTTTCAAGCTTAGAAGTATGTACACCCATCTCAGTGTTGGTGATAAATATGGTAAGGATGAAGCGCGGGCTCTGTATCTAGAATTAATGAAAGCTTCAGAGGAAAACAAACGCGGACCTCTAACTAAAATAAAAGAGGATCCTAGAGTTACAAAAATTGGTCGATTCCTGCGCCGAACTAAACTTGATGAAATCCCTCAGTTCTGGAATGTATTCATCGGTGATATGAGTATGGTTGGACCAAGACCCCATCTTCCTGATGAAGTCGAGCAATACCGTTCGAGCAATGGGAGAATTCTAACTATCAAACCAGGCATATTTGGCTTCACTCAGATTGCCCAGTTTTCATGGCCGACACTTCCCTTTGATGAAGAAGTTCGTCTCGATACTTACTACATCGAAAACTGGAGCCTACTTCTTGATATGCAAGTACTAGTGAAAAGCTTACTCATTCTTTTCTGGGAAAAGAAACCAACAGATAACTACTAATACAAAAAACACCCCTCTCTTGAGGGGTGTTTTTTTGATAACTTGTTCAGTTTCGATTAAACGAAAATGAACTTAAGGATATCACGACCACGACGTACAGCTACTGCACCAGCGGTCAAAAGACCAGCGAAAGCTACAGCAGAAGCGCCAGCAACACCGGCTACACCGGTCTTAGGAGCTTCATAAACGATGTTTCCAGGAATATTGATAACAACAGTGTTACCATAAGTATTCTTAATTTGGAAAGACAAAGTTGGAGCTAATGAAGTCTTAACGCGAACGGTAAACTGTTTAGTAACAGTTTCGCCCGGTTTGATAGTCATTGCAGGATATGTAAGAACATTTCCATTAATTTGACCACCTGTTGCAGAAACGATATCTGCTAGTGGTAATACTTGAGATAAATCATCAGTGATTACGTAGTTAACAGCGTCTGCAGTACCAGTGTTAGTAGTTGTCAATGTAAAGGTAATTGTGTCACCACGACTAGCGTTTACAGTTGTTGCATCTACTTTCTTAGTATCATTGTATGCTTTCTTAGAAAGAACAATGTTTGGAGTGCCAGGCTTTGGAGTTGTAATTACATTAACACAAGCCTGCGCTTGAACGGAGCTAACCCCATCAGCAGTTGCGGTTGCAACGTTACAGATACGAGTGTTACCAGTTGCTAATACTTTAGCAGCAAACTCAACAGTGCGAGTTGCACCAGCTGGTAAGTTACCAAAGTTTACAGATAAAGTGTTTGCGTTATAACTAGGAGTTCCTTCAGTTGCAACTGAATCATCAAATTGCAAACCAGATGGAATAGGATCTGTAAGGCGAACGTTGTGCAAGGTTGCGTTTCCAGTGTTGGTAACAGTCATCTTAAAGACAACACGTTCACCGGTACGAGCGTTAACTTCAGAAGAGAAGTTAGTGCCAGTAGATTGGTTCTTCACTTGCTTAGTAATAGCAAGTTTTCCATGACCAGGAGTAACAGTGCGAACAATTACAGATGCTGTGTCAGAAACCCGGGAAGCATTGC
Organism: Patescibacteria group bacterium UBA926; assembly: GCA_002293685.1. Classification (GTDB taxonomy): domain Bacteria; phylum Patescibacteriota; class Doudnabacteria; order UBA920; family UBA920; genus UBA920. The sequence continues at coordinate 45,929 of DBDS01000006.1, read as the reverse complement.
TTGCAATTGCAGTTGCAGTGTTTACTAAAGTTCCGCTTGCAGCAGTAACTTTACCTGTGTAAGTAATTACACGTTGCTCGCCAACTGCTAGGTCGCCAAGATTTACGGTTCCAGGAATCGCTCCCTGCCATAAATCGTTAGTAAGTAATGCATCATTGGCAATACCGACAGTTGTAGAACCAGCATCGATTTGAACACCAGAAGTGCCATTATCGGTCATAGTTGTAGTCTTTGCAACATTGTTTCCAGTGTTACGAACAACAACTTGGTACTGAACACGTTCGTTTTGATCAACAGTCACAGAATCTGCGAATGCAGTGTTCTTATCTAGACTACGAACTTTCTTTGTGATAGATAAGTTTGTGTTCTGTGGTTGTGGCTGTTCAGCAACTACCTTGAATCGGTAAGTAAGGAAGATGCTGTATTCAAAACACGCATCAAGGTCACCCAATGTATATGTAGAGTTTCCAAGGTTCAAGTTTTGAGAATCCAAAACTAAGTTACCTTCGTAGTCGTACATGAATCCGCTGTTTGGAACTACTTCCAATTTAGCGTTTGCAGGGGTGTGTACAGTAAAGCTTTCGTTAACAACATTAGTGTTGTCACCAGCTAAACGTACAGACAATTTGTGAGTGCTACCAGCGCGAGTATCAGTCGCGGTGGTTACCTTCACATTCTTAGCCAAAGTTTGACTTGATGGTAAGTTGTTTGCAGCACCATTGTGAACGTAAATTAACGCTACACCTTCTTGGCCTACATTCAACTGTAAACCGTTCTGCCAATCTGCTTCACTTTGTGAAAAGACAGGAGAACCGTTTGGATTATACACAGCAGCGTCGATGGCTCTGAAGTCATGACATTCTGGTGTATTCACATCATCGTAAGTGATTGGCCAATAGTTCAATGTTGGGGTTGTTGGTGGGTTAGTACAATTATCTGCAGATGTATTCACTGCAGTAACTTGAGGGATCAAGGCTAGTACCAAGCTCACAGCAACTACCGCCAAAATTGTTCCCAAAAGACCAAAACGACGATTAGTTAAAATGTTACGCATTTTAATTGCTCTCATGATTGGTGAAAATTGTTTTTAGCAACAGGCTAAATCCTTTTCAGCAATCAGTTAATGAATTACTTGATTTACTCCAACCTGGCGGTTAGTAATAAATCTGATTAGTATACTTCATTTTGCCCTTTTTGTCAATAGCAGTTCTGTCTATTCGATGTGAATATTGCTCATACTTAAGGGGAAAAAGAAAAAAGTGTCTTATTACAGACACTTAATATAACGAGATTTTAACCCAATTTGAGTAATCTGTCACCTAATTTTCCGAAGGAAAATTAAGGCAAAGACCAACAATACTGAGAAAAGTAAGTTCAGTAAGCTGAAACTACTAATGCTCTGCGTAGCAATACTACCCATTCGCTTTTCGGGATGTTCATACATGACCTATAGCCCTCCTTCGGCTAACTAGGGAGTTATTGGCTATATATTACACCACGGAACTCATTGTTGACAATAAGCGGAATTCCTCGAAATGCTTTCACCTGAAGAGAGATCCTTTGAACATTGCACACATGCTTTCTTTTGGAAGCACAGTGCGCACAAAGTTTCTGCAACTTGGCTATGATTTCTTTTTTTGTTAATTCTAAATCAGACATAATCGTATAAATTACGGTTGTTAAATATAAGTTGATTGATAATTAATTAAATCTAAGCGAAGTAAATTTGAATCAGATCCGCGAAGTCAGTGAGGAGCGGAGCGCCGCGTACTGAAACGTACGCAGAGCGAGCACCGGAACTGACGACAAAGGAGATAGTCAAATTTACGAGCGCAACGAGCCTTATTCCAAGTTTCGAATTACGCCTACTACTTTTCCCTGTATCATCCACTCTTCTTTTGGATAGATGTTCTGATAATCTGGATTCTCTGCTTTTAAGTATGCTCTGTTTTTAATCTGTACAAACCTCTTCACCGTAGCTTCATCGTGAAGCAGTGCGACAACGATATCATTATTCTTGGCTTCTCTAGTTGGTCTTACTATTACTAAGTCTCCTTCATGGATTCCTGCGTTTATCATACTATCCCCTCTTACTCTCAGAAGAAAGACATCGCGCCGGCCCTTGATTAAGGTTTGCGGCAAATTCACCCATTCTTCTACAAACTCTTCTGCTAAGTGAGGAGAACCTGCTTGAATCGAACCCAGCACCGGAACTCTGATTAAACCTTTTTGCAAACTATCGGTTAAGCTGTTTAAAACTTTCACGCCCCGAGCCTTTCCAGAAGTCTCTATGTAACCACCATCTTCTAAACTGGCCAATAATTTTGAAACCGCGTTCTTTGATTTAACCCCAAGGTGATCTGCCATTTCGGAAAGCGAGGGTGGAAGACTGTGCTCCCTAATTTGTCTGACTATAAATTCCAGTAATTCTTTTTGTCTATCTGTGATGCTCATATGTTTCAATTAAATTTGTTCTCTTGTATATGTATAGTATACAATCGTTCACCCTATGTCAAACATACAAAAACAGCCGAAATATCGGCTGTTAGTCTAGTTATCCCCAACTCCTCTAAGGTAATAAAAACTTAACAATGTTAACAATTATATCCAGAACACTTTTTAAAATTGGAATTGAAGCAGGTAATAAAACCACTAATATAATTATGAAAATAATGTTTTGCTTCAAGGCTTGAAACACAGAGTAGACGAACAAAACAGCTAAACCAATCGAAATTACTGGATGTAAGAAGCTTGGAAAATAACTCAAAAATTGTTCATATAATTGATAGAAGATGTCCATATATTATTTTCTCTTTTTTAAAGCAGTTTTTGCTTTTTTAGTTTTTACAACTTTTTTTGCGATTTTCTTAGTATTTTTTTTCTTCACCACAGCTTTAGCTTTCACTTTTAACTTAGGCTTTGTTTTAACAACAGTCTTCTTCTCTGATCTTACGCGCGTAGGCTTCGGCTTATCGTAAACAACTATGTGTGGGTAGTCAAAAATATCTTTAATAAATCTATCGAAAGTATCACGGCGCAGTTCAAACTCTTCGCGCGTCATAATACTATAATTTATCTCATTTCCAGTTAATTTCTTTGTTGTATCAAGAAAACCTTCTAATTTACCTAAACTCACCTTCCCTACTAACAACATATCCACGGGTAATTCAGTTCGACCAACAAACAATCCCGATAAGAAAATCCCTGACAACTGACCAAGTTTTTTTAGACTCGCAAACAACTCATCAGGCCACGCACCGAGTTCTGCCAAAGATTGCTCACGTAAACCCTTTACCTGGGCGTGTCGCAAATTTAATAAGTAAAATTTAGTGCTTCCTTTGTTAAAAGAATTCACAAAATTTGTTTGCTCTAAGGTTTTAATAGAGTTATTTACACTCGCAGAGGTAGTGTTTAGCCGAACAGCCAGTTCGCGAACCGAGAAAGCTCGCTCAGGAGCAACCAATAAAAAAGCTAACAAATCTGCTGGCTGTTTCGAATCAAGAATATCAGAAAGTAATGTAACCATAAGTAAAATTATTATAACATACCCAAAATTTAGTACTTATTTAAAAGCCCTGCAATTCTGTGAGAAAATGGTATAATAGTAGTATCAATATTCAATCTCAGATTCAGCTAGCAAAAACACTGGGAATGTCTTTAATCTCTCATTTTCTGCCAATTTCATGACCGAATTAGAAACCCAAGTAGTCAAAATCCAACTCGGCGATAATCGCCAAGCGAGTAGTTTTGTATTCACTCTTGCCGAGACCATCGATATATCTGGCACTGAACTCTATGTAATCTGCGAAATGCCGTTATTTAACCCTGCGGCAAAAGAAGAATGTCAACGCATCGCCGAAGCTATTACTGCATCACTCAAGCGTAGCTACCGAAAAACTTACCGCGCAAGTATTTTTGAGAACGCACTAGCAACCATCAATGAAGAACTTGCCAAACTTGTCACTCTAGGAAAAACTCACTGGCTAGGCAAACTCAATGCAGTTGTAGCTGTAAAAAATAACAATATTTTGAGTGTTGCGACTGTTGGAAAGATATCTGCCCTACTTTATCGTGAAGGTAAGTTTGTTTCTGTCACCGAAGCATCAAGCAATAATCAACCTCTTAAAACTTTTGAACAATTTTCGGAAGGCAAACTCAAGCTTAATGATATGTTCATTCTTTCAACTTCGCAGTTGTTGAACCATATCTCCATAGATCGCATTAAATCTTTGTTAGACCAAAACGAACTCCCTCTAGCTGCACAAAGTATGATTGAATATCTCCAATCTGAGATGGGGCCAGAAGTCGCTTGTGGTACTATCTTCGCACTTCAGGTGGAGGCGGGTTCAATAACAGATGAAGAAGTAGATTTGGGTCAGTACTTGGCCGGACCACAAGAAGATGATGAACAAGAATCAGGAAAAAGTTGGATCCCGCCAAAAATTAAATCTAAAGTTATGACTGGTGCCAGTACTGGAATGTTAATTGCGAAAAATTTTGCTGGTGATTTAAAAAATAAATATTTAAAGCCGAGTTTCTGGCGCGGAGTTGCTGATAGGAGCGGTGAATCGGTTAGCATAGTTCAAGGCCATCTAAAGAAAACAGCAGCAAAGTTTCAACCAAGTCAGATTTCAAATTTTAGTCGACAGAAAAAATTCTTCTTAATCTCCGCAGTAATTTTATTGTTGGCACTCGTGGCTAATCTAGTGATTGTAAGAGTGAACAAAAATCAAACTGAGATGGTTCAAAGCGCTAGCGCCCAACTTGAACAAATTGAAAGCAAACTAAATGATAGTAATGCGGCGATTCTTTATGGTGATGAAGCCCAGGCAGCTGGTTTACTTTCAGAAGCCCAAGAGTTAATCGCTGACCTCCCTGCGGAATTCCCAGATGATGCCCAACGTAACCTTGCACAGGAATTACGCACAATGGCTGATGATTTAAGCAAAAAGCTAAGTAAAGTTGAACAAGCTAACGTCACTAACCTAGGAAGTCTTGGCAACGCCCAACATTTAATTGATTTACCAAACTTTCTTGCAACCGAAACCAACCGCACAATTGTTAGCTACAACAAAACCAGCACAGTGATTGCCGACAACGCGCTTCGCTCTAGTGAATCTATCCTTGATAGTATCGCCCTCAATAATAACCTCGCCGCGATTTACAACGGCAGTGAGCTATTCATCTGGGATATTAATGGCGACATCGTAACTGGAAGGTTTACCACCGGAATCCCAAGCACTGCTGATTTCGGAGGAATTAAAACTTATCCAACCAACAACCGAGTCTATATAATCGATAGATCTGTTGGGCAAATAAAAAGCTACACCACAACCGGACGAACTTTCGGCGGCCAAACCACTTCTGTTACTGATGATGTAGTTCGTGATGCAGTCGACTTAGCCATTGATGGAAACATCTACGTTTTATCCGGCGGCACTATTCATAAGTTTAACGCAGGTAGCAAACAACCATTTAATTCAGCAATCACCGACTTCTCTGATGCAGGCAAACTCTACACCGAAATAAACTACCAAAACATTTACGTGCTCGATCCATCAAAACGAAGGATTGTGATCCTAAACAAAGATGGTGGCATGGTTCAGACTTTAACCAGCGATCAATTCACTGACATGAGAGACTTTGCAGTCAACGAATCCGCCCGCAACATTCATATTCTAAATGGAAGTGAGTTGCTAAGAGTTAGTTTTTAAATATAGGTTGGAGGAAAATTGAATATGGGAAGAGCTTACCGAGAAAAGAAGCGACAGGAGAAAGCACAGCAACAAGAAGAAAGATTAATCGAGGCTGGATGGACAAAAATTGCTCCAGGAGCATGGGCTGGTAAATCAGAAGGATGGGATGGGAGACCTTTCATAGGCCCTAGAACTATTGAAGCTCAAAATCAAGTTGATAGATGGAAGAAGTTTTTCAAAGAAATTGCAGACCGTGCAAACCAATAGGACTACCATATTGCCAACAAAAAAGACCCCCAACGGAGGTCTTTTTTAGATTCCGGATCAAGTCCGGAATGACATTATTTAAGAGTTACTGTACCACCAGCTTCTTCAAGCTTCTTCTTTAGCTCTTCAGCTTCTGCCTTTGGAGCGTTTTCTTTAACAACTTGTGGAGCGCCATCTACCATATCCTTAGCTTCTTTCAAGCCAAGACCGGTAACTTCGCGAACAACTTTGATCACGTTGATTTTGCTTTCACCAGCAGATGTCAATTCTACACTGAATTCATCTTTTTCTTCTGCTGCGGCAGCACCGCCAGCAGCTGGTCCACCAGCCATCATCATAGGAGCGGCAGCGGATACACCAAACTTTTCTTCTAATACTTTAACTAATTCGGAAAGTTCCAAAACGGAAAGCTTTTCGATAGAACCTACTAAGTCAGCAAACTTTGCAGGAACTTCAACTGTCTTATTTTCTTCTGACATATTTATAAATAATTAATTATGCTATTTCCTGTCATCCTGAACGCAGTGAAGGATCTGAATACAAGATTCCTCCCCTTCGGAAAGCTTAGGGTCAGAATGACAGAAGGTTTTCTACTTCTGAGATGCAGCTTGAAGGACATTAATCAAGCCACGGAGATTACCAGCAAGAACATTTACGAATCCAGAAACTGGAGCGTTAATCGTACCAACAACTTTGGCACGAAGTTCATCTTTGCTTGGCAAGTCAGCTAACGCCAACACTTGTTCGCGAGATGCAAATTGACCATCGAGTACACCACTTAAGATGCTGATTGTCTTTACATCTTTTGAAATATTCTTTGCGATGCGCGCCGGAGCGACTTCATCGTCTTGAGAAACAGAAAGAATTACTGGAGTTTTATAATCAAGACTTGATGCATCGATGCCATTTGCTTCGAAAGCTTTCTTGATCAAAGAAATCTTGTAAACTTTGCTTGTTACAGCTTCGTTGCCAAGTGCGCGGCGGAAAGAGTCAATTTCTTTCACTGTTGTACCGCGGTAGTCGGCTAATACAACACTCTTCGCGTCCTTTAGACGATCTACTAATTCCTGCAAATCTTGTTCCTTTTGTTGCCTTGTTTTTGCCATAAAATACCTTTGGAGGGGAAAACCCGGTTAGCACCTTTGGGAGTGAATCCCAAAGGATTAACCTTCTCGGAAGGGGTTTTCCGCGGTTAGCAGTCCAAACCAAGTTTGGACTTAACCCGCACCCTTCCAACGATTCGCTACGCGAATCTGCCTCCCCTTTCCTTCGCCACCTCACCACTGACAAAGCCAGATGGTTCGGTGCTATGAAATTTCGACCTTTTACCCTCTTAAATCTTGCTTAAGGCAAGAGCCGCTTCGCGGCATTTAACAGGGTGAAACTAAAAACCAGTGATTGTCATCCTAAGGCCAACGGCCGAAGGATCTCAAACAAGATTCTTCACCCAGCAAGCTGGGCTCAGAATGACAGGGTGAGTAAACACAAAACTCGGTCTTACCTAATGGTATGTACCGAGTCAAAAATATAAGGCTATAATTAGCGCTCATTTCGTTCCTCGGTGGGCTTTGGCTTATATTAGCCAAATTTAGGGCTTTCGCCACCAACTGTCTTGGGTTATTTAGTTGATTTTATTCTATCAAAAACCGTCTTAAAATGCAAGTTTACCCAAAAATGAATTTAGGGATGTAGTTTATCATGGCCATGAATTCGCGAAAGTAGTAAAAACGTAATTGTTCTTGTGAATAGTAATTTGGTGCTGGGGCACTCCAGTAAACTGTTTCAAAACCGGCGCGCTTGGCTAATAAAACTCCGCGAGCTAAATGAAACTCATCACTCACAATTATAACCGAGCCATTATCAGCTCTCCCCGCTTCTCTTAGCTTAGCTTGGGAGTTTTTTATATTCTCATAAGTTGTTCCCGAATTTTCTTCTAATAAATATTCAACAGGTTCATCACTAAATCGATTGATTACTTTTTCCATATATTCTGCTTCGGAAATATCGCTTTCAGAAATTTTTCCACCAGAAAGAACCATTACCTCGGCTTTTCGATCTTGATACAAGCGTAACCCCTCAGCTGTTCGGTTTGTTAACGCTGGTGTATTAATTGCGGCGCCTAACACAATAATTGCATCAGCGCGTTCAATTTCCGGTCGGCTCTTTGCGATGGTATAAATGAAGCCAACGTTCAAAATTAAAACCACCAATACGGCAAATAAAAAATACTTTAAAATTTTAACAAAAATGTTCATGCTAAAGTTGTCGTTACGTTACATCGGCAGTAGCGACGCAAAGTGGTGTCTATATTTTTCTATATCGATTTCTAAATTTTTTGAAACTTTAATTCCTTCACTCTCTAAAAACTTTTTCTGAAGTAAAGGCGTGGACATCATATTCCCCTTTATACTAATGCGTCCTTCATTATTTATAACTCGCCACCACGGCACACTATGATCACCATCAAGCGTGTGAAGTGCCCAACCAACCTGACGTGCGCCTCGGGGACTGCCAATTGCTGCTGCGACTTGTCCATAACTAACTACCTTCCCGCGTGGAATTTTTCTGACCACTTCAATTACCTGTTGTTTAAAGGTCATAACTGAATTATAGCAAACTTAAGCACAAGCCATCCCTTATCTTGGTGGAGAACACTGCTCTTGCTTATCACTCATTTCCTCAGTATAATTAGCGCATAATCAGTGATGTCCAATTTGGACTTAGGAGTAATATGGGTTTAAAAAATGTACCGTTTGGTAAACCAGAAAAATTTAATGTGATTATCGAAATTTCACAAGGTAGTCAAGATAAGTACGAATACGATGAAGAGCTTGATGTTATCAAACTAGACCGCGTACTCTATTCAGCACAACGCTTCCCTGCTAACTATGGATTTATTCCAGAAACTCGCGCGGACGATGGCGACCACACAGATGTGTTGTTATTCTCTACCAATCCGATTCACCCGGGTTCAGTTGTTGAAGCTCGCGCAATCGGTTTCATGAACATGAATGACGGTGGTGAAATCGACAACAAAGTACTTGCTGTCCCAACTGAAGACCCACGATTCGAGCATGTGAAATCAATGAGTGAACTACCAGAACACTCCCCTAAAGAAATCAAGAATTTCTTTGAGACCTACAAGCTCTTACAAAATAAGGAAGTCACAGTTGGAGAATTCGAAGGCGCAGATAAAGCACTAGAATATATCGAAAAAACTCGCGCAGCTCATTCAGAAGAATAAACTAAAACACCGATTTGCAATTCCGCAAATAATACAAATGTCATCCCGGAAGCCCTCCGAAGTCAACCAACGACGAACGAAGGGATGAAGCCCGACACACACAAATGTCATCCCGGAAGCCCGACACACACAAATGTCATCCCGGAAGCCCGACACACACAAATGTCATCCCGGAAGCCCGAAGGGCTATCCGGGATCTTTTGTTTTATGAAAGATCCCCGGTTGCCTACGGCGCCGGGGATGACATAAATAAATATTTAGAGGTCCGGGGATGACAGAAAAGGATTATGCAATTTTTTTAAGCTTCGGAAAGATATTTTGCCAAAAACGTGGATGATCAACAACCATCTCGCTAATGAACGCAAACGGAATTGCAACTGCGACTACTATAATTAGAACGTCGGCACTAAGACTTGTGCCTGTTGCTAAATGAACAGCTAGTAAATCTTCCGTGATTCCCATACCAATACCTACAACAAGAAATTCAAGGATTCGCAATCGCTTTTTTGAAACAGCGTCTTCGTTTCGTCTAGCTAGACCCGGGATTATCTTCTCCCAAAATTTTGGGTGATCCACAATCACTTCACTTATAAACGCAAACGGTACAGCTACGGCAACAACACCCAATAATATTTGAAAATTGATTGTTGCGTCTGTAGCTAAAACAATAGCTAGTAAATCTTCAAACACACCGAGACCAATTCCGATGATTAAGAACTCAATGATTCGAAGTCGCCGTTTTGTCATGCGAAATGAAAGTTAACTTTAATCTTCGATTACAGTCACATTTGTTTCTTCTACAATTGCGATGTTTGTGCTTGGTCTAAGTAATGCAGTAAGTAATAAAGATAGTAACACTGAAATTATCCAACCAATCCATAATGGTTGTTCGAGAGCAGCTGCCCTAGTTTCCATCTCAGAAAGTGAACGACCCGCTAATACGTAAGCGCTATCATCAATTTTCTTCATTACTCCAGCGAACTTTAAGCTTTCAGATGGTTCGAAATCAAATCGATACTCACCCATCTCGTTTGTTTTATCGAACACTTCAGAAGGAACTGAAGGAGCTTCTCCATTAAGTTGTGCAGAAGATCCAGCCAAAGATCGCTCGTTGTCGAAAATCATCACGAACAATGCCTTGCTAGAGTTCAAGTCAATTTGTTCTGCGCTACTAACGATTGCATCGATTGGTACGCCCTGGCGGACAATTCCCGCTACTTGTTCTGTGACTTCAATTTGAGGGTCATTAGCTTGCTGACGGAAAACAGTTCTTGCCGAATAACAAATTGAGATAAATAACACTGAGACCAAAGCAACTAAAGCAACAAAGATTGCCACTGCACGATAACGCTCTAAAGCTTCATGAAGATTTTTCATAAAATGGTTAAAATAATGATATCTGTAATTATATCATATAAAAACCTCCCCATAATCACGGGAAGCTGTTCTAGCTTTTTTTAGTTGCCACGTACAATCCTCGACCCTCGGGATTATTGAGTATGAATTTACCTGTTAGTCCTGCCTTCTGAAATGCTTTTAGATAGTCCTGCTTATCATGCATAGCTAATTCGTGACGGTCATTTTCAATAATTCTAATCTCTTTATTTTTTTCACCAATCATCCACTTATAATTTAAAACTGAAATATTCTTCTTGATTAGCTTAGTAGTTGTCATTCTGGCGAGACTGATTTTTTCATCTCTGTATGTTCCTAAATAAACAGTTCCGGCTTTATAAGCTTTCTTCGATAACCAGGGAGAAATTATTATTACACCGCCTGGCTTAAGATGGTCTGCAAAGTTCTGAACTGTCTTGTTCAAATCACTAATCTTGTGAATATAACCGATAGAACTAAATAAGCAAACTATGACATCAAACTGCTTATTCAATTTAAAATCAATCATGTTCCCTTGCAAAAGTTTGGCCTTCTTTACTCTCTTTTTTGCAACACTGAGCATGCCTTCATTCAGATCGATTCCTACACAATCATACTTTTTTTCATAAATCTCTAGATAGCGTCCTGTCCCGCACGCTACCTCCAAAAAATCTTTGCCTTTTGATTTCTTGTATTTTTTAATTAGACTGTTTTGGTATTTTACATCTTCTGAATATGGTTTGTTTGAATATATAAGGTCGTAGTATTTTGCGAGCTCATTGTATAGTTTATTTTTCATAATTTAAGCATAACAATATACCGCCTATGAAAAGCCACAGACGGTTATAATTTATTCTTTGCTTGAACAATTTATCATCCAACCGATACCAAATTTATCTGTGAGGGAGCCATAATAATCTCCCCAAAACATGTCTTGCATTGGCATTTCAACTTTACCGCCTTCGGATAGTGCCGCGAACAAACGGTCTGACTCAGCGCGAGAATCTGGCTGGAGTGTAATGTACATGTGATTACCGGGAACATAGGTCATACCCATAGCCTCACTAACATCTGACCCCATAATCAAATGATCGCCTAAAATTTTTAAACCAACGTTCATTACTAAGTTTTTCTCATCTTCTGGAAGTACTGGTTGACCGTCCTCAACCGGAACTCCTTCATACCGCATAAAACCTGGTTCATCGAACTCTCCCCCAAAGATTGATTTATAAAAATTAAAGGCTTCTTCGCAATTGCGATTGAAATTTAAATACGTACTAACTTGTGCCATATGTTTTTTGTTAATTATTTTTAAAAGATTATCTTAAGAGTTTGGGACACAGCATCAACAGCAAGCTCCGACCAAAACGCCAAAAAAGCCAAGACTATCAATATTATAGCAATAATTCTGTTAGTGGGATTAGCGATTTTTCTTCTAGCAAAATCAATTACTAAACCTGTGATGTATAATAATGCTCCCGCAAAAACAAAACCCATCGGTGACCAGTTCCAGCCGTCTATAAACAGATTACCAAATAACGGGATAAGTAAGATGGCTCCAACTATGAGAAGTATACGTAAGTAGTTGCTTAATAGCATCATAATAATTTAAATTATACAAAAATTAAACTTTCTGGGCGATCAATTCCTCTTTCCAAAAACCTGAGCCCTTTTTTCCAGTACGGGGGTCAATAACATGAGTGCCGCGTCCCACATGATGATGTAAAATTTTCCACCCTGCACCTTCATAAGCATCCTTAATCTTATCTTTCATCAGCGGATAAGGTCTGATGCCATCTTTATTTTTATCTGAATATGAAGAAATTACATTTAGTCCATTGCGTTTTGTATTAGATTGCATTAATTCAATTTGCTTAGACTGAATTTGATAAGGTAGGAAATGTAAGACCATTGTGGAGATTATTACATCGTATTTCTTTTTTGGTGTGAATTTAGTTACGTCACCGATAACTACCTTGACTTTAAGTTTTTGCAATCGAACTATTTCTTTTAGCGCGGCCGTAAACTCACTACTAATTTCAACTGCGGTAACAGTAAATCCTTTCTTTGCTAAAAACAAAGAATGACGACCTGCGGCACTTCCCAAATCCAAAACACTTCCAGACTTTTTGTACTTAAGTATATTTCTAACGAAAGGTCTGATTGAATTGATATTATATAAATCGAGTTTGTTTTTCATTTTAGTAAATAAATTTTATCTTTCTCGAAAAATCTTTTCCATTGTTTTACCTTTTACAAGTTCATCGACTAATTTATCAAGGTATCGAATCTCTTTCATAATTGGTTCTTGGATTTCTTCAACTCGCACACCACAAATTACTCCTTTGATAAGTTTGCGTTTCGGATTTTTCTTGGGAGCTTTTTTGAAAAAGGTTTCAAAATCAGTTTCTTTTTTAAGTTGAGTTTCGAATGCTTTTTGAGTATACCCAGTGAGCCAGCGAATTATTTCGTCGACTTCTGCTTTGGTGCGTCCCTTCTTTTCAGCCTTCGCAATATAATACGGGTACACACTCGCGAAAGACACTTTGTAGATTCGATGTTTGTCCATATGTTTATGATAACAAAAAACCGCCTGCTCGGCGATTTTATATTTCTCAGTTATGACGGTATTAGTGCACCCTAATACGGTAAGGTACTAGGATTCGAACCTAGGAATGAGCAGGAATCTTTGATGAACAACCTGCTGAAATCAAAATATAGTGCTTACCTCACCACCAAAGACCATTAATGTTCAAAGACTTCATTTTTTCTCGAGTAATAGGACCAAAGTAACCGATGGACGGAGTAATACCGTGCTTTTTTTGAAACTCACGCAAAGCAGATTGAGTCTGCGAATAGAAGAATCCAGTTACACCAGCAGGGATAGTAAAACCTTCGCCGATAAGTACTGATTGTAGCTTCTTAACATCTTCCCCGCTTACACCATAGAATAAATTCCTAACAATGCTTACAGGACTGGCTATTGGGGTTATGAGCAAAGTTGAGACAGTCTGATACTTACATAAATCCTGATTATGCCTACCGAAGTTAGAATAGTTAAGCGCAGAGGCATCTTTACAAACGAATTTCGCCACAATTGAACCACTGCTACTTCTTGAAGCACAGCCAGTGGTGGTAAAACTACTAGCAGAAGATGTAGTTGAACCACTAGCCGCATTAACCGAGACGGCCTTATAATTATAAGTCGTGCAAGCTAACAAACCTGTAAGGTTGGTAGAGTGACTAGTCACCCTAGTAACAGTGTTAGTTTCCGAGGTGGAATTTCCGTAGGAAGTATCTATAGAGTATATAACTTTTGTGGAAGAAGGGTCATCAGTAGTCCAAGTAATAGTAGCTCCTGAGCTGGTAATGCTGTTTGCCGTTAAAGAAGAGATAATCGGTGGAGTTGTATCTGGTGCAGAATCAGGGTCATTTGAACCAGCAGCAAGATTAGCTACTTGAGTTTCGTTGAGCGCATAATCATAAATCCGAACGTCATCAATCTGTCCATTTATACCTTCATTACCATCTTGAACTCTATTACCAATCATTAATGTTCCACTTAATGAACGGCCAGCTAATGGGTGCTCGTCTTGCAACTCATCACCAATATAAAACTTAGCGGTTGTTCCATCATAAGTGAAAGTAACGTGATACCAAGTATTCAAAGTTAAAGTAATGTCTGTAGCGTGCCAATTCCCGTCAAAGTATGTAATCTTGTGTGTGGTTGGTCCGGCTTCTGTGCCTGCAATTTCCAAACGGTCATTACTCCAGCTGATAATTCTTGAATACTGCCCTTCACCATTAGCTGTTGGCCTGTACCAAAAGGAAAAAGTACGCGGATCAGTGCTGGCGAAATCTAATTCAGTTGGCCAAGCAACGTTCACACCATCATTTAAACCTGTAAAATCAAGTGAATAAGGGTTGCTAAAGGCCACGGGAGCAACGGTTTCCGACCAAGTTGGTTGTGTGGCTGTGAATGAAGTGGTGACATTGTTGGCACTACTATCAATCGGTGCAGTTCCAGTTCCGTCATCGAATTTCAGATGAAGAATTGGTGGGTCAGCAGCAACGGCTAGTTGAGGGATACTAAAAGATATGGATAGCAAAAATAATGCTAAGTACTTCATAATTCTCATAATTTTATTATACCATTTTTATCAGAGATTAAGTTAAAAGTTGCGCTCATTCGAAAAAATTGAAATAACAAAAAAAATCGCCCATCAGGCGATCTTTATTGACCCATCTAGGTCACACGATAAAAAAGTCTTGTGGCTGGCCTCTTCGAGCTAGAACCGTGGTTCGGTCAAGCCCTGTAAGGCTTTTCTAAGTGTTTTTATTATAACAGAATCGACGGGTCTCGAGCACCTTCAAAAAATGACAAAAGTGACACAGATTAGGGTTATATAGTTACACGGGCGTGTAACTATATTTCTTTCTAAAGCTTATTTTCCTTAACTAAACGCCAATAGTGATAGCCAAGTGCAGTCAACTTGCAAGATTTAGAATTTTGCGCAGCATAGTACATATGTTCTTCCCCAACAGGTACTACCAATCCTATACTGACAAATTTTTGCAAGTCCTTCATTATGGCAACTTTTTCAGGAATAGCTATTTCTTTATTATCAAATTCGTATGTAGGATCCAATGCATGCTCTTCCTCTGCAGTAGGAAAGTATTCAGTTATTTTTCTAAGAACCTCCGTAGGAACTTGCGGAGTTACAGTACGCAAAGAAGTAAATCGAGTCACATTCGTTTTAAATACAGGCCTCTGGTCCCAAGCTCCTAATGCCTGATCAATATATGCGTATACACTACCAGGAGTTATGTGACCTCGTAGATCCGCAGCTCCTCCCTGTAATGCATCGATTAATAAATTTGTAAAAATTCCGTGACCATTTACTTCGATTGCGCTTTCGGTCGGACGACTTGCTGTTAAAACTACAACGCCTTCAAAAATCTGAGCGGAAACATTGCCTGATAAAGCAGGTGAGCCAAAAACGCCAGAGTGACAACAGTCTAGGATAATAACTTTATCTTTTGCTTTTGACTGATTTGCAATAGTCAAAATTTCATCCATTGAAACCCCTTCGTCATTCTCCTGATAATCCGGCGTAACAATATATCCGCCAAGTTCGTTTAAAAAACCATGTCCAGAGAAGTATAGCAACGATATATCATTAGGACCATCAAACAACTCTTTAATCATGGTTTTAAGCTGGGCTTTGGTAGGTACATCAGTTTCCAGTCTTACTGAAAAATTTGGAGAGCCGTCTCCATTTTTTTCTATTGTGTTCGCAAAAGCAGACGCATCGTTAATGCACCCAGTCAATGGGGCGGCAGGATAATCATTAATTCCAATTACAAGTGCTTTTCTCATTTTATAATCGATTAAGAAATGACTTAATATTAGGCCAGCTCCAGATGTTTACAAGCCTTTTGTTGAGTGGGTAAGGTAAGGATGGCCTATCACTACTTGAATACATTAACATAGTAGGAACTTTTTCTTCCTCTGCCGTAGTTATTTCGAATAACTCTCCGGTAGCAGTCGGGGTATACTTGCTTATCAGCGCAATCATACCATCACAACCTCTGATTTTTACTCGACATTTCGCTTCCCAGTCTGTTTCCCAAGGTTTTTTTACAGACATGTCCACAAATTCAAATGGTGAATTGTCATTTTTTGCCTGTCCAACTAAAAAATCTCTAGATCGGACATCTTCAATCGCAAACGCTATAAATATTCTTTTCATTAGTTTAGTACTTAATTATTTTTGATAATGCCGACGACTTTTCCACTCAGGAGAAAATCGTCACCTTGGTGTATAAAGATTGGCAAATATTTTTCGGTGGAATCAGCTTCGAGAACAATACGGTTATGCGTCTTGTCATACCTGTACCGCTTAATAGTCGCCATTCCGTCTATGACCGCAACCACAATGTCGCCATTTTTGTAGTTAGTGTATTCGCTATCAACCAGAACAAAGTCTCCACTTTCGATAGTCTTGCCCGGTTCGACTTCTGCTTTATTCATCGAAGGACCGTCAGCGACAATCGAGTAAAGACCGCTTTTATTTCTTGGGAGCAACTTGGAGGACACCTTTAGGTACTGCTCAATATTCTGCTCGGCAAATATGGTTGCTGGTCCACAATTAGCGGCTCCAACCACTGGAACCGAATATATTGGGCTGATATTAGCCTTATTAAACCCTTTCTTAACCAGCTTTATGACCCCCTCTTCTAGGTTCATTTGGATCAAGCCGTCCTTTTCAAGCTGCTGGAGGTGGTATTTGGCTGTCTGGGGCTTGTTTTTGGCTCCGACCAGCTCTGCTATCTTCCTAAGGCTTAATTTGCCCAAGTTCTCGTTATTAGCGATGAGGTCTAAAAGTTGCTGTTGTATTCTATTCATAAATCCAACTTAGCATAAATAACCGGGCTTTGCAAGCCCTAGTGTATAATTATTTGACATTTTACACCTGCATGCTACAATCGAGATATGGAGTACGAATTACGACTAAATCCATTCGTGCCTAGGCAAGGCCAGAGATACAAGACAATCCGGATAACTGATATAACACTGCATACTTCCCATAAACAGCCTACCTTGTCCATAGGCAAGAAAGTAAGACAGGCCTTCAAATCCATGAAGCCGGGTCGCATTTTTGGCTCAATCAGCTATGCCGAGCCTACTACCTCCTCCCCCGAAAGCAAGACAGTACTGATAGACATGATGAAGAAAGATCCAGAATTCGTGAAAATGGTCATGGAAGAAGAAAAGAACGGCTACAAGGTTCTATTGGAGCTTCCACACCAAATCCCGATACTGGCTGGCAAGGACACGATTGAGTTTCTAGCAAGCGTCAACGGCAAAAGAATTCTGCGTGGGATTGCAAAAAACAATCCAGAGAGTTAAAATTTAAGTGTAAAATTTCTGCGTAGTAAAAAGTAGAATAGCGTATCGCCTCAAAAGCCATGCCTATTCCGCGCAAGAAATAGTGCGAAGTTTTTAACTTCAGCTATTTCGTGTGTGGAATAGGCTTTTTGTTTATCCATACATTTTAAACAATTAAGCAATAAATGTATGCAAAAACTACAATGGCACACTGTGCAAAAACGGATCAATGACCTGATCCCCCAAGAGGTAAACCCTCGAATTATCACCGACAAACAGATGTCGGACCTCAAGCGTAGCTTGAAGAAATTTAATATCGTGGAAATTCCGGCAATCGATTTGAATGGAAAAATCTTAGCTGGCCACCAGCGAATCAAAGCCCTACAACTCCTCGGCCGTGGCAATGAGCTGATCGATGTGCGGGTACCGAACCGAAAGCTAACCGACGATGAAGCCAAGCAATATTTAATCTCCAGTAATGCCTTGGGCGGTAACTGGGATTTTGAAGCATTAAAATCCTTTGATCTGAATATATTGCTCGATTCCGGCTTTGACCAAATTCAGCTCGCTAAATTCTGGGACGAAGAAGTTGAGGTTAAACCGGATCAGTTCGACGTAGACAAAGAGATAAAGAAAATCAAAACGCCTAAAACTAAACTCGGCGACATTATCACGCTTGGCAACCACAAAGTTATCTGTGGCGATTCCACCAAGCAAGAAACGCTTAACCGTCTGCTTGGATCGGAACGAGTGTCAATGATTTATTCTGATCCCGTATATAACCTAGAAATTGATTATGACGGCGGTATTGGTGGCAAACAGGACTATGGCGGTAATGTGAATGATAAACGCACATTCGAAGAATATCGAAACTTTATCCATGACAGCTTAAAAGCCGCCTTGGAAGTGTCACACCCAAGTACGCATGTGTTCTACTACTGCGACCAGATCTATATTGGTGTAATTCAAGATATCTATCGATCGCTTGGCGTAAGCAACAAGCGTGTTTGCCTGTGGCTCAAGAATAACCAAAATCCAGTACCCAAGGTTGCCTTCAATAAGGTCTATGAACCTGCGGTTTACGGTGTTCGTGGCAAACCATACCTTGCCGAAGCTGTAACCGACTTAAACGAGGTCATGAATAAGGAAATGGGTACCGGAAACGAACTAATGGCACAGGTGAACGAATTTATCGATGTCTGGACGGCAAAACGGCTTCCCTCCAAGGAGTACGAACATGCCACGTCTAAGCCTGTAACGCTCCACGAGAAAGCGATAAAGCGTTGCACTATGCCCGGTGAAATTATTTTGGACAGCTTTCTAGGCTCTGGAAGTACACTTTTGGCTGGACACCAGCTTGGTCGAAAGGTGTACGGCTGTGAACTCGAGCCGAAATTTTGTGACTTAATCATTAAACGCTTTGAGTCCTTTACCGGAATCAAGGCTAAAGTCGAACACCATGAAGAAAAGTAAACTGCAAAACCAATTTTTTGAGGAATTGGCTAAAGTGCCAATTGTTCAAGTCGCCTGTGAAAAAACAGGCATATCAAGAAACAGCGTGTACAGGTGGCGCAAGGAAGATAAGACTTTTGCAAGCAAAATGGACAAGGCTTTAGCCGAAGGTGTCGCTTTGGTTAATGACATGAGCGAAAGCCAATTATTAACTCTGATCAAGGAAAAAAACTGGTCAGCGATTAGCTTCTGGCTGCGCCATCGAAACGACAATTACAAAGACAAGATTGAAGTAACTACAAAAGAAGAATCCGAAGCTCTTACGCCGTCCCAAGCGAAAATTGTACGCCAAGCCCTGCGACTTGCGGCAATTACAAAGTCCAGGTCCATTAAGAAAATTAACGAAAGGAAAACCGATGAAAATAATTGACGACCAGTTGGTCAACCGGATGATGAAGGATCGCTTAGTGCGAACTTCCATTACAAAAGACAGTTTCTTGTATTTCTTTCACTTCTACTACGCCCATTATGTGAAGTACGAAACTGCGGACTTCCAAAAGGAAATTATTCACAACCTCGAAAAAAGTCCGACCGAAAATCTGTATATCGTGGCATTCCGTGGCTCTGGTAAGTCAACCATGGTCACCACCGCCTATCCGATTTGGTCGATACTTGGGAAGCAGCAAAAAAAGTTTTGCATAATTTTCTGCCAAACTAAAGCCCAAGCCAAGCAGCACATGATGAACATTCGAAACGAGCTGGAAGATAATGACTTACTCAAACGCGATTTAGGACCATTTCAAGAAGAAAGTGATGAATGGGGCTCGCACTCTTTGGTATTCAGCAAGCACGGCGCGCGAATCACAGTTGCCTCTACCGACCAAAGTATTCGTGGACTTCGCCATAATGAATACCGTCCTGACCTCATTATTTGTGATGACGTTGAAGATGTACAATCCACTAAGACCCGGGAAGGACGTGAAAAAACTTATCACTGGCTCCGTGGCGAAGTTTTGCCTGCCGGTGATCGAACTAGCAGACTAATAATAGTTGGTAATCTGCTGCACGAAGACTCGCTACTGATGCGGATTAAGGAAGAAGTGAACCAAAGTCGGACCTCTGGTGTGTTCAAACAATATCCATTACTTGATGAGCAGGACAACTGCTTGTGGCCGGGAAAGTACCCCACTGTTAAAGAAATTGAAGAAGAAAAACTAAAAATTGCCAGTGAAATATCGTGGCAGCGAGAATATTTGCTTCGAATTATTCCAAGCGATGATCAAGTAATATATCCCGAATGGATTCAATACTATGACGAGCTACCGGGAGACAAACATAGAGGGTACCGGGGCACATACGCCGGAGTTGACCTTGCCATATCTTCAAAAGACACCGCTGATTTCACAGCAGTTGTTTTTGCCCATGTATACAGCAGGTGTGACAAGTTACGCATATACATTCTGCCAAATCCCATAATGCAAAAGCTGAACTTTCCGGCTCAGGTCGATCTGATGAAAAATGTTAAAAGCACTGTGATGAAAGGTTCGCAGGATACGTTATTTGTTGAAAGCGTAGCTTATCAAGAAGCACTTCCCCAGATGCTGGAATTTCATGGAGTTGAAGCAGAAGCCATTAAGCCTAAGGGCGATAAGCGAACCCGACTTTCGCTTACATCGATGTCGATCAAGTCTGGTCTGATTAAGTTTCCACGGCAAGGCTGTGAAAAGCTAATTGAGCAGCTTGTAGGCTTTGGAGTTGAAAAACATGATGATCTTGCAGACGCCTTTTCACTTCTTATTAACGCTACACTTGAGAAACACGCAGACGATGGCACCATAATCATGATGTGGGTCGGCGGTATCCCCAGTGATGATGATGTGCTTTACTATCGGGATTACGTTGATGTGGAATAGCTGAAATAGCTAAATTTTAGCTAAAAAAGTTATCAACAAGAGGCCTTAGCAAACTTAATGATCTCTGGCATTAATTATATATGGATACCTATAAAACAGCTCAATTTAGCACCGAAACCCTTGCCCCGGTTGCTCGGATTAAGTATTGCCTATACGCCCGGAAGTCTACCGAATCAGACGAACGGCAAGCCTTATCCATAGATTCCCAGGTTAAGGAAATGCTAGCCATAGCTGATAAGGAGAATCTGGATATAGTCGATATCAGGCGAGAATCTCACTCAGCTAAAGAATCAGGCCAAAGGCCAGTTTTTAAAGAAATCTTGGCTGATGTTAGATCTGGAAGGTATACCGGCATATTAACCTGGGCACCTGATCGGTTGAGTAGAAATGCGGGTGACCTTGGATCAGTAGTGGATCTAATGGACGAGAAAAAGTTATTGGAAATTAGAACATACGGACAGCATTTTAAAAATTCGCCGAACGAAAAATTTCTCTTGATGATTCTCTGTTCTCAGGCAAAACTTGAAAACGATAATAAAAGTATCAATGTAAAACGTGGACTGAAAACCAGAGTAGAAATGGGATTATGGCCAGAACCTGCTCCGACTGGTTACTTAAAAGAAAAACGGATGGATCGGAAATGCGAAACCTTAGTTGATCCTGATAGAGCGCCGATTATAAAGCAGATGTTTGAAAAGGTAGCTTACGAAAAATGGAGCGGTAGAAAAATATACAATTGGTTAAAATTTGATCTGAATTTCAAAACCGCTTACGGTCAAAAAAATCTAACACTAAGTAATGTCTATATGATACTTCAAACCCCATTCTATTATGGGGTTTTTGAATATCCTAAAAAGAGCGGCAATTGGTATACTGGAAAACACACACCTATTATTACCAAAGAGTTATTTGATGAAGTACAAGCTCAAATGAAAAGCCAGGTACTAAGAAGCCAAGAATCAAAAGAGTTTGCCTTTACCAAACTGATGGCTTGCGGTCTTTGCGGCTCAGGCATATCTGCCGATGAAAAGTTTAAGAAACTGAAAGACGGTTCTGTTAATAGGCATGTCTACTATGGTTGTACTAAATCCCGAGATGCTAACTGTAAATCCGGCTACATCAATGAAGTTGAGCTGATAGAACAACTACAAACTTTGGTCGAAAAATTAGATATTAAATTAATTCCGATAAAAGATAAAATTAGCCAAGAAGTGAAGCGGTATAAAAAGTTTCAACAGATAATTTTGGGTACTAAAACTCCTATCGTTGTTCAAGACATTGATATCAGGAACTATGCCAAGTTTATACTCCAAGAAGGATCCGATATAGAAAAACGGGAATTCTTGAATTGTTTAAAAGGCATAATTGTACTCAATGACAAAGTTGTCTCAATTAAGTCAGAACGTAGGGAATCATAAGCTTTTTCAGCCTAGCTAGCTGATTGATAAATAACGTAAATATAGTATAATTACCTCAACAATTAACTAAGTAGCCTAAACCAGCGGTCACGCTGGCATGGTGAATCAAAACTCGTTAAAGATATTGAACCCTGCGTTCAGCAACTTTAACGAGTCATATCGGGAAACTGATATGGGTCCGTAAGGACCAGCTGGCGTGGGGCTTTATGTTACCTGCTAGCGGAAAGAAAAAACTCGTTATGAAAAAATGCAAAGGGTGTCAAAAAGAAATAGACGCCAAAGCAAAAAAGTGTCCCCATTGTCAGACTGACCAGCGTAACTGGTTCATGCGTCATAAAGTCCTAACTACTCTAGGTGGAATTATTGGATTTTTTATTTTAATTGGAATTATTGCCGTCAATGGCGGTGACGGTAACAACAATGGCTCTGAAAACGGGAGTACAAAAGACACTGTCTACGCAGTGAAACAAGTCGTACCCTCAGGAGATGTAGTATGGCAAATTGATGAAGTGAAAGATCGAGGAACTAGTTTGCTTGCCAAAGATTCTCGGTATCCTACAATCGCCAAGACTAAAACCTCTACTGGTAAGTTTATCCAACTCACAATCTCAATAGAGAACCGAGGTAAAGATTTAGCGAGCATCACTACCCCTACTTTAGTTGATAGTCAAAATCGCGAGTTCACCAGCTCAAGTGATGTTAGTGAATGGGTACCAGAAGGTGCAGACCTATTCTTGCTATCTAACTTGCAGCCCAATCTTCCAAAAACGTTTGTAGTGATCTACGAAGTACCAGCAGGAACTACTGGATTAAAAGCCAGAGTTGGCGTGATACACCCACAATTTATAGATTTAGGAATTTAATACTAAAAACCGGTCTTGGCCGGTTTTTTATTTGAAAAATTACTTAATTTATATAACCCTTTTCATTAACTTGACACCTCTTGGAGATAGTAGTATAAATAGGGTATGGGGGTATAGACTATATAATTAAGCTGTGGATAACTATGAAACACACACTAGATCAGAATCTTAAGAAAAGAGCAGTTCATCGAGCCAAAATAATCAGAGGACAAGCTGAGGGATTAATCAAAGCTATTGAGAATGAAGAGTATTGCCCTGTCTTACTAGAAGACTCTCTCTCCATCCAAAGGTCGCTCAAAAGCTTAGATACGTTCTTATTGGAAAATCATCTTCGCACCCATGTTAAGCACCAAATGCAAACTAAGGGTGAAGACGAAAAGGCCATAAAGGAATTAATTAAAGTTTATACCTTATCAAATAAATAAAATATATGAATCACGCTATAAATCACACACAAAATGGTACTTGCACGCATGGATGTTGTGAGACTAAAGATATAACCTCTCATGGGTGTTGCGGAGGTGATGATGCTCATCATCACACATCATCCGTTGCTACTACTTACACCTGTGAGATGCATCCAAATATAAAACAGGACGAAGCTGGAAGTTGCCCTGAATGCGGAATGAATCTCGTTCCAGAAAAAGAGATCAAAAATTAATCAATTAATTTAAAAATATGAAATTCTCAAAATTAATGCATGTGACAAGCGTTATAGTAGGGTTTGCAGGAGTCATAACATTTATTGGTGCGCTCCTGGGTGGTGGTGACAATCTGGTAGCGGGAGTTACAAAAATAGATGCCTTGCTCTGTGCTGGAATACTCATTCTCATAGCTACATGGCTTCAACTAGCAACAATTCACCACATGATGCTCGAAAAACGTGGAGAGATTGTTTAATCAACTAATTCTAAATGTATGGGAAAATTATCTTTAAGACTCTATACACTAAAATGCATACTCGGTGCAGAAATAGTTTATGTGCTCTGTTTAATAGGTGGTTACTTACCGCTCCGAAGTGAGCAAGGAGTTAAGCTACACCATACCCTATTTGAGACTTTGCCTTGGTTCACATGGGGAAGTTTGGGTAGTTACATTTGGGGTGCAATATTGATAGCACTGCTTTCATGGATCTTTGGAGCCTATATGGTCTGGATGCATAATTCCAGTATCATAGAGCGATCCTAATTTAGTTTAATTATTAATAAAGAAAGGCACGTCATGCATAATTCTAATCATAATTCGAAAATGATGTGGATGATGATGGCTGGCTGCTTGTTGTTGCCGATTGCGCTCCTATTATTTGGAGGAAGAATTGGTAATATTGTCTCAAGCTGGGGATGGTTTGCACTTATCGGTGCCTTTGTCCTGGTTCATATCCTGATGATGTTCGGTCATGGCCGTGATAAACCGGAAGATGATACTGAAAAAGTTCAACCTGATGGAAAATCAAATATCCATAATCATTAAACAAAACATGTTATGAGTATATTAAATTCATTCTTTAAAAAATACCCTAAAGAAAAAAGTGGTAAACCATCTAAAGATCCAGTATGTAGGATGAAACCTACTGATAATATTACGTACGATCATGATGGAATAACCTACAAGTTCTGCTCTGACCATTGCAAGTGGCAATTTGAAGAAGACCCAAGCGCTTACATTTAACTTATGACTAACCTGAGTATAAAAAAATCAATCTTATACGGACTATTAGCGAGCATAATAATGCTAGTTATCTACTTTGTCGTTGTAGGGCTTATCTCTGACTGGCCATTTGCCAAAGATCAATTTGCACAGTATTGGTATTTCGTTATTAGCCTAGCGATTGGATTCGGTATTCAAATTAGCTTATACACTCATTTAAAGCAATTAATAGCTAATGGGCAAGGTTCTGGTAAAGTGCTCGGTGTCACGGGTGCTACATCAACCGCTGCTATGATATCTTGCTGCGCTCACTATCTAACAAACATCTTACCTATTCTTGGAACTGTTGGACTAGTTACTTTTGTCGCTCAATACCAGACGCAATTCTTCTGGATAGGACTAATATTTAATATTGCGGGTATCATCTTCATGATTAACAAAATTAGGAAAGTAACACACGTATGAAATATTGGCGATTAATAATTATAGGTTTGGCGTTTGTATTCCTGATGTACTACTACTTTGTAGTGTACAAAGATGATCAGGTAGATGATGATCGACAACAGACACAGCAACAGCAAATGACGAATCAAAAGCAGTGGGAAACACAGACAGATGAGCAGCAACCCGTTGTAGTTAAGGCGACTCCGGTAACATTAAGCAAGGCCGAACCAATCTGGAAATTTACTGTATCGTTTACGACCCACTCCGGAGATTTAGATCAAGACCCTACTAAAGCAGTGGTGTTAGTAGATGATTCAGGTAATACTTTTCAGCCGACGGCTTGGGAAGGACCGGGCCCAGGTGGCCATCACCGCGAAGGCACTCTAACATTTAATGCGATTCAGCCGTCGCCAAAGTTTATTGAATTAAAGGTTAAGGACGTAGGTGGCATTTCCGAAAGATCATTTAAATGGAATTTAGAATAAAGCTATGGACACATATCAATGCAAAGTTTGTAAACTAGAATATACAGACGAAAAAATCGCAAAAGAATGCGAAGTGTGGTGCAGCACCCATGAGAGTTGTAATTACCTCATTGCCCAGCAAGCGATTAATAAAAATGCAGCCAAAGACTTGTCGATCACAGACGACGAAAGATTTAAAGAATAAACAATATTATGGATTTACTTTCAAGCACATCAATTGTCGCAGCATTTATAGCCGGTGTAGCAGCTTTGTTTGCCCCCTGCTGCATTACGGTCTTACTCCCTTCTTATTTAGGATCCGTATTTAAGGAACGTTATAAAGTTGTCTTAATGACTTTCATGTTCTTTCTTGGAATCTTAACTATATTTTTACCGATTGGTCTTGGAGCAGCGGCATTAGCACAATTTTTCAATCAATATCATAATCTCATCTTTACATTAGGAGGATTAATGCTGGCATTTCTCGGAATTGCTCTAGTGTTCGGCAAGGACATGTCTATGCCGTCCTTCGTTAATCCGACCGTGAAGAAGTATAATGCTCTTTCGATTTACATACTAGGTATTTTTGCAGCCATAGCAACCACTTGTTGTGCACCGGTTCTCGCAGGAGTATTGGCTCTTTCCGTTACTAGTGGCAGTGTTCTTTGGGGCGGAGTATATACGTTAAGCTACGTATTAGGCATGGTGATGCCACTTTTCCTTATCGCTTTCTTCTTAGATAAAATTAACTTTACTCAAAAATTTACATCTTTGCGTAAGCCCCGAAAAATCGTCATAGGAAGTTTAACTTGGCGGTTTAACCTCGCTGAAACCGTCGCAGGATTTGTATTCCTAGGCATGGGAATATACATAATCTACTTAGCCTTAGCAAACAAGTTAGCGATGGAATCAAGCTATCAGCTCACTACTAATATACTTGTTGCAAACGCAGTTCATGGTGTGCACCGATTCACACAAAATGTCCCAGAACTGGTCTGGGCTGGATTAGTTCTTCTTACCTTCATTCTATTAATCACTTACGCCATTAATCAATTTAAAAAACATGAATAAGAAAACATTTATATATATTGGTTTAGCAGGTATTGCTGTTATTGTGATAGGAATTGCCTTATCTAATACCAGCAAGACGGCTGAGCAGAAGCAAGAATCAGTAGCTACCACCAATAATTTGGTTGGCAAGCCTCTTCCTGATATCCAGCTTAAAGACAAAACTGGTAAAATTTATGATCTCACAAGCCTCAAGGGCAAGAATGTTGTGCTGTTCTTCAATGAGGGTCTTATGTGCTACCCGGCCTGCTGGAATCAAATGGCATCCTTTGCTACAGACCCGCGATTTAATAGCGCTGATACCGTCGCTCTATCGGTAGTGACTGATCCTGCTACCAGCTGGGAAACAGCCAGTGCAAAGATGCCTGACTTAGCCAAAGCAACTATTCTCTTTGATACAGCGAGTGCAGATCCAAACGCTCATCATGGTGATGCTACCAACACAGCATCATACAAACTTGGCATGCTATCAGTCGGTTCTTCCATGCACCCTGGGCAATCGCCCGGTCATACCTACATCTTAATCGATAAGCAAGGAATAGTGAGAGAGGTAGTTGATGATACGAATATGGCAGTAAATAACGATATGCTCATGGAAAAGATTTCAAAGTTTTAATTAATCATTATTATGAATTTTATGAGTAACAAAAATATATTGATTACACTGCTTGGCATCATTATGGTTGTGACTTTCGGAGTCATTGCATTTAGCTATAACAAAGAGCAACGGCAAGACATTGATAAAGAACAAAAGGTGCAACTATCTGATGTTGATGAAAAAGTCTATGTTGCGCTTGAGGGTGAAGGAAAAGTGGTAGTGATTGATTCTGTCCAGAAAAAAATCTTGACCACGATTGATTTAACAGACCGAGCAGGATCACCTATCGGATACATGGCACACAATGTACAAGTCGCTCCAGACGGGAAAAGTGTATGGGTTACCGCTAACGCAATGCAAGAAATGGAGATGAATGACAATGGCCACGCTGAAGAAGGTGGCGATTCAGAACATGACATGAAAAACATTGAAAAACCGTTAGATCAAATTATTATTATAGATCCATATACCGACCAGATTATTAAAAGAATCTCTATTTCTCCTGATAACCACCTGGCCCATGTTGCAATTTCACCTGATAGCAAGAAAGCGTATGTAACCGCTCAAGAGAAAGGGCTTATGTACACGATTGATACTGAAACCTTTGAAATAGAGAAAACGCTTGATCTTGGAACTGGTAGCGGTCCCCATGGTCTTAGAATATCTCCAAATGGTGCGAAGGCATTTATTGCGCTCCTGGACGGAAAGGCTCTTGCGACTCTTGATATATCAACCTACAAAATACAGCAAATTCCATTTGATAGCGGTGCGGTTCAGACTGCAGTCACCCCGAATGGCCGCTTTGCCTTCGTATCGCTCTATACTACGAAGCAGATTGCTAAATTAGATACAACTACAGGGAAAATAGAGAAAATAAATCTACCCAAAGAATCTAAGGGGCCGGTTCAATTGTATTCGACTCCAGATTCGAACTTTGTCTATGTTGCCGATCAAGGTTACTACTTTGACCAGCCTACAGGCAATACAGTTTATCGAATTGCAGTAGAAAATGGAGAGATAGATCAGACCATCACAGCCGGTTCCGCTCCACACGGAGTTGTTGTGGATTCAGATGGAAAATTTGCTTACATAACAAATTTGTTGAGTGATGATGTTTCCATCATTAACGTAGCGACTGGGAAAGAAATTGCTCGGATTCCCGCAGGCGACATGCCAAATGGTATCAGTATTTGGAACCGTAATAACGGTGGCACACCTTAATTAATATCTGAGACTAATATGCACTATTTTGATCCAGTCTGCAAAAAGAAATTACGTAAGAAGACAGAATTTGCCATTATCAAATTCCGTGGCGTTGCTTACCATTTGTGCTGTGATGCCTGCAAAGACATTTTTATTATGCACCCGGAAGAATATGTGCCTCAGGAAACTATTGCTGAAGAAAACGACACTATCAATTAATAAATACAACTCATACCGCTATGGAACTTAATCATAACAATACAAATTCGCAAGATATTAACTACATTTGCCCGATGCATTCGGAAATACAGCGAGACAAACCTGGCACATGTCCTAAATGCGGCATGATGCTTGTTAAAGCTGAAAATAAATCAGGGCATGGGGAACATGATGGGCATGTAATGGCTGATATGTCTAAAATGGGTTTCTGGGATAAATTCAAAATGAGCATGACGATGACTATGGGTATGGATCATACCGGGCTTGCTGGTCGTGAGATGGCTAGGCTAATGGAAGTTGATATCCGCAACAAATTCTTTTTTTCATTGCTGCTCACTATTCCAATTATCCTGTATTCGCCTATAGGAATTGATTATTTAAAACTAGATCTTCCGTCACCAATCCCGATTCCATGGTTACTTTTCATTCTGACAACACCGGTATTTTTGTACTCAGGTTGGATTTTTCTTTACTCAACATACTTTGCCCTGAAAGATAAAGTGCTAAATATGGCCGTACTTATTGCCGTCGGTATAACAGCCGCATATGGGTTCAGTGTATTACTGACTTTAATAGGAAGTAGCGACTCGTATTATGAGGCAGCTGCTATGCTTATTACTTTTGTTTTGTTTGGCCACTGGATGGAAATGAAGTCCAGACGTGGCACAACCGATGCCTTGCAAGCTTTGTTTAACCTCGTTCCACCCCAAGCCCGACTTTTTAAAGATGGCAAAGAGATTATGGTTGCTACATCAGAAATTCAACTTGGCGACACTATCATTCTAAAACCAGGAGATAAAGTTCCTGTGGATGGCGAAATTACCGAAGGAGAAACGGCGATTGATGAATCTTTGGTTACAGGAGAATCAATCCCAACAGCAAAAAAGATTGGTGATCAAGTAATTGGTGGCTCTATTAATACAGCTGGTTCAGTTAAATTTAAGGCTACGAAAATTGGCAAAGATACTGCGCTTGCCCGGATAGTTGCTTTGGTGGAAGAAGCGCAGAATTCAAAAGCCCCTAGCCAAAGGCTAGCTGATAAATTTGCGAAGTATCTAGTTATCGCCGCAGTTGGCTCAGGTTTACTGGTATTTGTTATTTGGTTCTTTTTCGTAGGTGCGCCGCTTTTATTAGCTCTTTCATTTGCCATCGCAACAGTTGTTATTGCCTGTCCTGATGCGTTAGGGCTTGCGACTCCAACAGCCGTGGCGGTAGGAACTGGTCTCGGCGCAAAGCACAATATTTTAATAAAAGATGCGCCCACGCTTGAGCAAGTGTCAAAAATACAAGCCATTGTTCTAGATAAAACTGGTACGCTTACTGATGGAAAACCAATCGTAACTGATATAGCTACGGCAGATGGTTTTGATGCAGGTGAAGCACTTCGTCTGGTTGGTGCAGCGGAAGCGAAGTCATCCCACCCTTTGGCAGGAGCAGTACTTGATGAACTTAAAAAACGTAATCTAAAATTATATGAATCGGTTGAGAAATTTCAGAATCTTTCAGGGTTAGGAGTTAAAGCGGTTGTTGAGGGTAAACAAGTTTTGATCGGTACAGTGAAACTTATGGAGGAAAATAATATTGATTTAGGTTCATTGGATTTGAAAATAAATGAGTTTTTGGAACGAGGCGAAACGATTATGATTCTTGCAGTTGATGGTGAAATCAAAGCAGTAATTGGTGCGGCTGATCCAATTAAAGCTAACGCAATCAAAGCAGTAGAACGTTTTAAAAGCTTAGGGATTGAAATAGCAATGATTACGGGTGACAATAAAATGACTGCGGACAAGGTAGCAAGTCAAATCGGCATCGAAAGAGTGTTTGCGGAAGTCATGCCCGAGGACAAGGCTAGTTATGTAAAGAAGCTTCAAGAGGAAGGAAAATTTACTGCTATGGTTGGTGACGGCGTAAATGATGCCCCAGCACTCGCTCAATCTGATGTAGGCATTGCAATTGGTGCAGGAACGGACGTAGCAATTGAAACGGCTAAAGTCGTTCTAATGAAATCTGATCCTCTGGATATCCTTCGAGCGATTACGTTAAGCAAAGCTACAGTCCGCAAAATGAAGCAAAATCTTTTCTGGGCTTCTATCTATAATGTACTAGCAATACCTATAGCTGGTGGTATTCTGTTTCCCAACTTCGGTATTATGCTTCGTCCAGAATTTGCCGCTCTACTTATGAGTATTTCCTCAATTATAGTTGCGGTAAATGCTGTGCTATTGAAACGTGTTGAGAAAGATTTAATTAATCCATAAAAATATGAAAAAAGAACAGCAAGAACAAATGGATATGCAATCTCAAGTCCCCAAAACTAAGAAATTATCCGTCGTATCACTATCCGTAGTGATTTTAGGGGTTGGCATTTTGATTGCCGCTTTATTTGGAAATTTTCTTAAAGACCCAAAAAATATTCAGGATACAGAATCTACTTTTTCTCAATCTACTACTGGGCTCACCGAGTCCAAATCATCGGAGACGGTGGAGCTTAAAAACGGCGATACTTACAACATCACTGCTTCCATAGTCAAAAAGAAGATTGGTAACAGCGAAGTTAAAATGCTTGCGTATAACGGCTCAGTGCCGGGTCCTGTCATAAAAGTGCAGCAAGGTTCAGAGATTATAGTAAACCTAACTAATCAAACTGATGTTGCTACCACGATTCACCCTCACGGCGTTCGTGTAGAAAACGCCTTTGACGGCGTGCCTGATGTCACTCAAAAAGTGGTGGAGATTGGCGACACCTTTGCATATAAACTAAAGTTTCCTGATCCTGGACTCTATTGGTATCATCCACATTTCCGACAGGACTACTCTCAGGATTCAGGATTATATGGAGCATTTTTAGTCGAACCAAGCGACGCAAGTTATTGGTCACAGGTAAATCGCGAAGAAGTATTGATGGTGGATGACGTACTAATGGAGAATGGGCACTTGGCTGCGTATGATAAAAATAAAGTTGATCATGCCCTCATGGGTCGGTTTGGCAATACTATGTTGGTTAATGGCTCTACTGATTACAAACTGGATGCAAAACAGGGCGAAGTGGTCAGATTTTATATAAACAACGCCGCCAATACCAGAACATTTAACCTATCAATTCCGAACGCAAAAATAAAGCTAGTTGGTGCTGATAGTGAAAAATATGAAAAAGAAACTTTCGTTGATAATATTATTTTAGCGCCCTCGGAACGGGCAGTGGTAGAAGTGCTTTTTGAAAAACCAGGCAAGTTTGCGCTTCAGCATAAAACACCAGACAATACCTATACGATGGGGTCAATTGCTGTATCAAATGAGTCCGTGATTCAGTCCTATGCCAAAGAATTTGCAGCATTGAGAATAAATAAGGATATAGCTGCAAGTATTGATCCCCTGCGTGGTTTGTTTGGTAAAACACCTGATAAAAAATTGTCATTAACCGTTGAGACACAAGGAATGGCGGAAAACATGAATAGCGGAGGTCATATGATGCCAGATGGCTCAATGATGGGCGGGCAGATGTCAGACGGCGATAAGATCGAGTGGGAAGATAATATGGCTATGATGAACATTAACTCCACGCCTGATAACACAAAATGGAAAATGGTTGACCGAGACACCAACGAAGCCAATATGGATATTGATTGGAAGTTCAAAGTCGGCGATAAAGTCAAAGTCAGCATTTTCAACGATCCTAAATCCATGCACCCGATGCAACATCCAATTCACTTCCACGGTCAGAGGTTCTTAGTGCTTTCAATCAATGGTATAGCTAACACTAATCTGGTTTGGAAAGACACAACCCTAGTACAAACCGGCGATACCGTTGAA
Source organism: Patescibacteria group bacterium UBA926 (assembly GCA_002293685.1). Taxonomy (GTDB): domain Bacteria; phylum Patescibacteriota; class Doudnabacteria; order UBA920; family UBA920; genus UBA920. The sequence continues at coordinate 13,357 of DBDS01000006.1, read as the reverse complement.
ATTTTGATTGATATGTCTAATCCAGGTAAATGGCTGGCGCATTGTCATATATCAGAACACCCTGAAGCTGGCATGATGATACCTTTTACTGTGGAAAGCTAGTTATATAAACATGGACATAATTGCACATGGTGTCTATAACATAGCGCTGCAAAGAACAATTAAGAAAGATAAGAAAACAAGGAAAGAAATCCTTACAGCTTTTTGGTGGGGCATAATGCCTGACCTGTTGGCCTTTGGGATACCTTTCATCTCAGCGATTTTTGTCGGATCCCTCAATCACCATCAGAACATAGGCGGATTTGATCTCGCCTCTACTGTATACCCTTATACGCATAGTTTAGTAATTTTTAGTTTAGTATTTTTAGCAATTTATGCCGTGCGAAGAAAATGGTACTTGCCTATGCTTGGCTGGGGTTTTCATGTACTACTAGATATTCCATTCCACACACCGGAATTTTATCCTACGCCATTCCTATTTCCCCTTTCAAGTTATACGTTACCGTTTGGTATCTCTTGGGGAACTCCCGTAGTTTGGATTGCGATTTGGGTTGTCGTCCTTCTTTGGTTAGGGATATTGTATAAACAAAGGAATAACAAAAGTTTATAATTGTTAAGTACATTAATTTACATTAGTCTATGAATCCATTAAATAGTCCGGAAGATCTTCGTTTGTTATCTAATATAGGGCACTGGGTAGCCGGAGGTATATTTTCAATTATTGTACTCTTCACGATAGCTAAAGTACAAGGCTATTTAAGGTCAAAAAAAGGCCAGTATATTCTGCCTTGGTTTCTATTTATATCAAGCTCCCTAGCTCTGGTTGCCTTCCTACCATTTCATCACGGACTCAATAACTTTGAAGCGGTGTGGAATTATCTAATCTTGGATCCACAGCAACGTCAACATTTTATTATGCTTTGTTTATTTGTAATTGCTGGGACAGCCGAATTGTTAAATCGGAAAAATTTTGAAAGGATAAACTTGTGGCAGTTTATTTTGCCTGCAGTAATAATGATGATAGGCTTACTATTTTTATATCATCCACAGCATGGCAATCATGAAGCTATCCAATGGACTGCAACATTCCACAGATATCTAGGCTTGAACTTGATTTTTGCTGGAGTAATTAGAATAATAGACTTACTATGGCAAAATAAGCCTCGATGGTTTAGTTATATATGGATAATATTTTTATCGATAGCTTCAATTATGCTTATAACATACCGTGAACCAGATGGAGCAACTTTCAAAGTTCCAGAAATAGAACTACAAAACCAAAGTAATGAGATGCAAAAAAGGCACCAATAATGGTGTCTTTTTGTTAGTCTTGAAGTAGTGGTAACGGATCAATAAAATCCTGTAAATCTTTTTCATCAGTTACATATCCTAAAAATTCAATATGGTTTCCTTTATGAATTCCCAAGTGAAGGTGCTTGCGAGTATTTCCAGTTTCTTCAGTTCGATCATCACCTAATTCTGCAATGGCACTACTAGGTTTTATAGTTTCGTTATTTTGAGAAACTGCAATTGAAGAAGGTTTTAAATGTCCGTATAATACGCTGGAAAGTTGATTATTTATATTGCATTCTTGGATAACAACCCCTCCGTAACCTTCTATGGTACCGGTAAACAATATTTTTCCTTCGCAAATGGTTTTGACTGGTACAGAAGATTCTTTTTCTTCGGGCAATATTTCTATATCTAGTCCAGTATGGTAACCTGTGAACCGCTCTGGGGGTGAAATAGGGTTGGTTGCAGGATCAGGGGTGACATACATGCCGAATTTAAGTAATTTCTGACGTTCATCTGACTTTTCAAGGGGCCATGGCAGTAGTGATGCTGATTTAGATGCTTGCATTGGTGAATTTATCGGCGAATCCATGCCTCGATTTAACAACCAAAGGGAGCTTATCCCTATCAGGATTATAGCTAAAACAAGAAGTTTAATTTCTTTATGCATTGAAATAGTTTAATGATTAGATAGTTCTTATTATTAGTGATGAGCTGGGTACCATGCTTGTTGCCACTGTTTCATTTGATTAACTTCTTTTTCTTGAGCAGAAATAATTTCACCAGCCATAGTTTTTAATTCTTGATGATTTGCATTGGTTAATGCTAGTTTAGCCATCTCAATAGCACCCTCGTGGTGCAGTATCATTTCTTCTATAAATGTATAGTCAAACTCATCGCCAGTCTTAGACTTAAGATTAGCTATCATTGAAGCCATCATTGAGTCCATTGACTGCATTGAGCTGTGATCCATGGTACCAATGGTGTTAGTATTTGCTTGTTGTGTGCTTGCTACTTCAGCACTCTTTTTTGTAGTTGAAGTTACAATAACAGTCGCTTAGGTTGCTCCTATTATAAGACCACCGATTGCGAATATCCATTTATTTTGATTCATAGATTTACAAGTTAATGATTGATTATGTAATGATACGATATACTTTAGATATTAAGTCGGTATCATTTTCCCTAAGTCCAGGCAAAATTTTCTTTACTCTTAAGTTTTATAAACTCAAATATCACAAATTCCTTAGCTAGTAACCTGTATATGACTCTTCAAGTATTCGAAGAGGGTTAATACCCATTATAATCAGTCTGTTTTTTATATCTTCCACCATCAGAGGCGGACCGACTACATACCAGAGATACTTTTCTATCCCTGTTTTTTTGGTATTTTGAAGTATAAACTGTTCGTCAATTCTACCAAACTTGGGCTTAAGAATAAAATTCTTATTGCGATTAGCTAAATCTTGCAATTCGGATAAGTAGGCCGCACTTTCTTTGTTTCTGTTAGCGTATAAAAGTGTTATGGGAAATGTAAAACTCCGCTCCGAATAGTAACGTATCATGCTCATATACGGAGTTATACCAATCCCTCCGGCTATCAACACAAGCGGATAGATTGAATTTTGCGGAAGAGTAATAAACCCATGAGGTCCTTCAATATTTATTGGCGATCCTAACGGCAGTTCTTTCAGGCTACGCTTAAAGCCACTGCCGGTATCACGAAAAGCAATAGATACTTTCTTTTGGTCAATCGGAGACGAAGCAATGGAAAATAAGCGCGAAGACCCTTTGGAATCTGGATACAACAACTGAGGAACTTCGACTTGAATGTACTGACCGGCTTGAAACGAAAAATTGAGTGGGTACTTAAAGGAGACTTCCCATGTATTTTCCGCTATCTTCGTGCGCCCATCGATAGTGGTGTAATATACCTTGCTCATGGGTTTTGACGTAACACTGCCGGCACTGGATTCGCATCTTCGGGTATTGCAAAAACTTCGTCACTATTTAATTCTCCGGCATTCAAGATACTTACCTTTAGGGCTCCTCCTTGCGTTAGCGGAATTTGGTGTTCTCCAGCCCCGAATTGGGTAGCCCATGCTCCAGGTCCGGCAGCTACTTGAGTGAGTCCAATATCTTCCGGTGACACATTTTCCACTTTAGTCCAAGCAAACTTTCCATCAGCGATTAATTTTGCTTCGTATAAAGTTCGTTCGCTGAATCGATAAATCTGGTGCGAGATTGGTGCGCCTGCAACTTTAACCGTCTGACGGAACATAGGCGCTGTATCAATGTTGTTTATCCAAAGAAAAATGTCTTTATCTGCTTCCCGAATAATCATGTGAAAGTTCTGCGAGTACTTCTGGACTGGTGCTTGCTTAGCCAATGCCGGAGCTTCCTTTATGACCCTGCTGTCAAAATACGCCACTACACCGGTTGCGAGCGCCATGGGAGTTACAAACAATACAGACAAGGCAATTACGCCAGCTACCTGAAACCAACTATTTTTTTGTGAGTAGCTTCTTTGTTGAATTACTGTCTTAGCGAAAGCCGCTGCCTGTAGCAGGACGGCAGTAAACCCCATCCCTAAAAATACATACAAAAACCATATTGGCGGATAAAATCTCCAGTCAGGGGGCGAGGCCTGAAAGAAAAAGAAGAAGTACAATATGCCTCGGAGCATTAGAATATAAAAGATGACGTGAGTCAAAGAACTATGTAGCCACTTCCATGAAGATATGCCGAGAAAGCTTACTGCTTTATCAGATGAAGTCAGGACTAATAGGATTATCATTGGCGCTACCATAATCCCCATCATGTTCATAATGCCAACCTCAGGACGAACCATAACATAACTCCCCACTTCTTGCATGTACTCAAACCCAAATAGCCTGCCCCAATCTTGTTGCGCCCAACGATCCCATATAGCGTAAGCGTGTCCGGTTGCCAACACGGCAAACCATATTCCCAGCTCTCGACGCCAGGGAAGAAACCGTGCGAGCGGATGGTATAGCTTGGCCGCAGGTCCGAGTATTAGGGTGAAGAAAAGAAGAACAAACCCAGCATGCGCCCATGATCTCCAATAAGGGTGATCCACTCCCCAGTCGGGCCACAGCGCTCTTTCAACCCCCCAGTCAAAGTAGGAAATGTAAAACAGGTAAACCAGCAACGCAGATAGTACGGCCATAAACAGGTGCCGTAAAAAAATTGTTTTTTTACTTCTAATACCTAATAGCATATTTTTTGATTATTTTTATCTTTAACATTTTTGCCGATACCTCTTACTTACAAATCGGTAATCATGCTCTTGCCGAAATACTTACGGTATTTATAAAAATACCTGATTTGGTCTCGTAGATGGTCGATCAAGCGCATTACATTCATATCTTCCTTTGGCAAGTAATGTCTTACTACTCGCTTACTTTGAAGCAGTTTATCAATTGTAGGCAGCCATTCAGTCTGAGCATACTTTTTTAAAAGTATGTCGGAGACCAGTGTATAGAGCACAGATTCTGTTGCAATCGTAAATTCCAGCGGTTTATTGTGGATCAGATCGTTAACAATAAACTCTGCTAAGTTATGACCTGCGGCTGTCATGGCATATGAGCAACGAGCAGGCCGTAAATTTATCTCAAACACCTTCCACTTTTTGTCTCTGGGATCATACTTAAAGTCAATGTTGCCATACCCACGATAGCCGATAGCATCAAGAAAAATGCGAAATTGTTCGGAAAGTTCAGGTTCATCAATTGGGGTTTCTGCGGTATGAGAGCCAATGCCGTCGGGAGTAGGGCTGCCAAGAATCATCTCATCGAACTGCATAAACTTTACTATACCGTTTTGGTCAGAGTAAAAATGGAATTCACCCTCCCGGTTTCCAGGAATAAACTCCTGTAGTATGAATGCATCGGTATACGTAGAGTGATAGATAGCATTTAATATCTTTGTATACTCTTGTTCATCTCGAGCCATAAATGCCTTACGCTTGCCTGGGAATGTTGTATCCCAGTACATAATACTGTTTGATGGCTTTATGACTAGTGGAAAAACAAGATCAGGGATTTGTTCTTTGTAATTCTCTTTATTGATTATCCAGGTAGGTGGATGGGCAAGACCATATTTATCACAAAGCTCGTAAAATGTCTCTTTACGGTTAAGTTGTTGGTGCAGTTTGTAGTCGACTGTGATGAAACGGAACTCATTTTCAATTAACTTCTGATTTCTTGAGATAAGCTCAGAATAAGCATCTCCGCAAGGGATTAAAATCAAGTCACTCTCCGATTTGGAGAGCGAAGCTGCTAAACTTTTTAGCGTTTTGACAAATGCTTCATCTGTTTCAAGTTTCAGATCTATTATGGCTTTGCTGATGAACTTTGTGTTCTGGCATACAACCCACAATTCTTGGCAGACAACCAACGATTTAATACCATACGCTTCATAGAATGAACGTGCGATACCATACGCATTAACATCACTGCCAAGTATGATTGGTATAAAGTTTTTAGCTAATGGTTCCGTGTTGTTCATAGTCTCCTATCTTTGTAATTTTATTCTTTTCGCCAACAAACACAACTTTCGGTCGATGATCCTTGGAATCTTTGGCGTCTATGCTGATATAAGACATAATGATGACCGTGTCACCTGGCAAACAAAGACGAGCACCGCCGCCGTTCAAGCAAATGACACCGCTATCAGGATCACCGGCAATAATGTAGGTTTCAAAGCGGTTGCCGTTGTTTAGATTCACAATAGCAACCTGCTCATACTCAACATAACCTGCTGCATCCATGAGGCTCTGGTCAATAGTAATAGATCCGACATAATCTAAGCGTGCTTCAGTAACAATAGCACGATGTATTTTCCCACCTAGTAATGTTATATTTTTTTGCATAATTTCTTTGAGTTAAAAAGTTAAACAACTTTTCTATAATTAATTTACACTTACAGTGTAGTCCGATGTAATAACTTTTCCTTTTACTTGGAACTGAGTAAATATTTTGTATTTTCCTGCTTCAGGGAATGTAGCAGAGAAATCTACAGTATCAGGTTCACCAACATGTCCGGCATGTTCTGCTGCTGTCATTCCTTCCATGCCTGCCATATCCATTCCGGTGGCGTGTGTATGGATAAAGTCTAATGTGTTCTCTTTGATGATTACGCCATGTCCCATTGCCCCTAAGTAAGATTCTAGCTGTACTTGCTCATCGACATTTGGATCAGAGATAGTTAGACCATAATCTAACTGGGCTCCTGCTCTAGGAGTCGTTCCAAAAAAGTAATCTATATTGAATCCACCAGTGGTTTTGCTGGTAGCTGTGTCTACCGTAAGCGGTTGAGCTTTATATTTACTTTGGTCACCTACAACCACATCATAATTGACTGTTACTGGTAACTTCTGAGGATTTTCAGGTGTGGGAGTAAAATCTGGGAATAATCGATATGGCCCGTCAGCAGGGAAAGTTACATCAACAGAAAACTCGCCAGTTTGCTTATTAAAATCTGGGTGCAAGTGTTGAAAATTCTGAAGATCTTTCCTCACCAAGATAAAATGCATAAGTTTTTCATGCGCTATTGTGAAATCTTTCAATACTTCTTTTTTGTCATTTACAATTTTGTAACTGATTTTTGTAGATTGCCCTGGTTTAATGTTACTAGTATCAGAGGTCACTTCGATATCATAGCCACGATGGCTTTGCGCGGTAGACATAGATGCCATATCGTGATCCATGGCACCGCCACTCATCATATTGGGAGATGTTTGTGACCCGTTCTTTTTTATCGTAGTGATACCGAAATATGCACCCCAAGCAACAAGACCGGAAGCGAGTATTACTAGTATTAGCTTGATTCTAAAATTTTTCATATGGTTAATTAATAATTGTTACTTTTTTAAGTCCCCTATATAGTACTTTTCAAGGATAGCTCGTGCATCGGCAGAATGTGGCGTACCACTACCTTGTGGCCGAGTTTCAAAGAACGTGGTTGCATCGGTACCGCATCCTTCATAAATTACATGACCTCCGGGATGGGTTTCCACAAAGTTGTCAGGAATCTCGTATACTTTATCATGGATTGCCATCCAGCATAACGGACTAGAATCTCCATTATCCCAACTCTCAGGACCATGTTTTCTTACTTCTTCCATAGTAAATGTTTTTACATTTGGGTCGGTTTCTGGAGTTGGTGTAGCAGGAGTAGCCTCTGGTGCAGGAGTCTGATTTGTGGTTTGTTCAGTATTTGTGCTGGCAACTTCGGGGTCATTTTCTCTTTGGAGAAAAAACACAGTAGTGATGATACCTGCGATGACTAATATGAGTATGGCAAACTTCTTCATTGGTAGAACTTAATTAATTTATAGATTTAGAATGCTATCGGTTCCGGAGATTTATTTTTATTAGATTTGATGAATTCCAATATTTTTGCTTCGTCATAACTCTCGAGTTTGATTTGTCTGAGCCAAGAAGAAAGGGTGATTTTAGCATCATTATCTGACCGAGGAGACATAATTACGCTTCCACCATTTACTTTCGCTATGGTTTCCAGTTGAGATTTGGTTTGTTCGTCTATATCCTTATAGCTAATCCAGATTCCTCCGTGTTCAAGGTTATGAATAGCTTGTTCATCCTGCAGTGGGGTGGAATAAACTCCCCATTTTGCTGGCTCAGCAAGATGAGGTCCTGAGGTGGGCGGGTTGGAATTATAGGACTCATGAGATGCACCAGGTTCTATATGAGTCTGACCTAAGTTATCAAATTCTTCACCAATAGCAGGAGTATCTTTTGATGCCGTGCCGGCTTCAAGTTTTTGATTCTTTTGATCGGGAATTGATAGCAAAATGCCTCCGCCAATAACGGCTATCGCTATCCCTCCAATAATAAGTGTTTGTTTATTCATATAATTTAAGCTTTATTAATTAATTTACAGACCTGCTCGGTTGGGTAAGATTTTATCATATAGTAGAATGTTGTCAGCAGAAGCAATACTGCTATGACTGATAATTCAGTACCATGCCCTGGGAGATAAACGAGACTACCACTCAAGCCAAGCAAGGCCAATATTGGCAGACCGCACGCAGCGCATCCGCTTCCGACAATAGCAAGCATTGAACTTCCTCCGACCATAATATTGAGCTTCCCATTGCCACGCATAGCTTTCAATCGCAAGTACACCAAAGTCAGATTAATACCAGTCAGTAGCGCAGTCAGTATCAGTAATATTTGAACAAATGGGGTTATGGAAGTAACTAGACCTTGTAATAAACCGGTTAGTATTCTCCATTTATAGATTACCGAGTATGCCCCTAACAATGTATCCTTGAAAAGTGACCAATTCATAAGATATGTCACTAAAAGAATGTATAGTACCGCAATTGCAATTGCTGGGATCAGAAAATGTTTTGATCTTAGGATTTCCTGCATACTATTTGAGTTGTTCTTCAATCATCGTTTTGAATACGGAGTATGGCTGAGCCCCTTCAACAGCAGGAGCAGTAATAGTGTTGTCGGTATTTGATTTTCCTATAAACCACCCTGGTGTTCCTGTAATTCCTGCACTCATTCCATCTTGATAATCTTTTTCAACTTCATCTGCATACTTACCCGAATCAAGACACTGCTGGAATTGCGGAGTATTTAATCCTAATGATTTAGCTATGACCGGCAACTGTGTTAATACTAGGCCTGTTCCGTTTGATTCTGTTTGAGTATAAATTTGATCATGATATTTGTAGTAACTTGCATCGCCACCTTGGTCACGAGCGCATTCTGCAGCTTCAGCTTCTTTGCGGGCATTCTCGTGGAAGTCTAAAGGAAAGTCACGGTAGACAAACTTTACTTTCCCGGTGTCTATATAGTCACGCTTAAGTTGCGGTAATAATTCCTCAAATGATTTTTTGCAGAAAGGACATTCGAAGTCGCCAAACTCAATAATAGTCACCGGCGCATCCTTATTCCCCATGACTGGGTCGTTATCGAGAGAAACTTTAATTGGACCACTCGGTGGAGGCGTGCTTTCAACGATCGGTAACTGAGCACTGCTAGCTACGGTATTGCCGATTCGAGGAGCAATGATGTTGTTTGCAGCAAATATAATTGATCCACCAATAATTAGTGCGAACACGATTATTGAACCTGACAACATCCACATCATTCGTTCATAGGAGTTGCGAACTACTCCCTTGGATTCCGACTCATTTACTGGCGGTATTTGATTTTGTATTTGATTGTGATCCATTACGAATAAGACATTACATGGTTAAATACGACGAATAAAATATCGTCGTTTTGTAAACTCATAACGTCTTCTTTAGCAGCGAAGAATGAGGCCACCACCTGGATCAGGTTTGTCTATGTGAGGTGGAATTCGTAATGAACTGCTACTTGCGGTAGCAGTGGAAATTGGTGTGTGAAATGCAGTTACCAAAATACTTTGTAAGCCAACTATGGATTTCTGTACTTTCGATGTTGCATTTGTAAGTTGCTCACTGCTTGATTTATTCACACAGCATTGTTCATATTTAGTATCTGTATTGTATGCATTAGTAATTGGCTCGGTCTGATTCTGTTCATGATGACTTGGGGTATGGCTAAAAACTGAGCATAGATGGCTAGCTGCAATAGGGAGCCCAATTATTACAATAAGGGCGAAAAGGAGTTTTTGAAATTTACCAAAAGTCTTCATAATATTGATTTAAGTATACCAAAACTACCTCTGATTTTCAAACGCTCCACGCCTCACAAATAAGAGCAAAATTAAACTATTTATATGTGCAACTATTGGATTTGCTATACTAAACTTAATCACGTTTTAAGTTAAAAAAATGTATAAAAATATTGTATTAGCATTTACATATCTTTTAATGGCAATCTCGCTACCTTATATAGCCTTGGCTGACGCAGAGGCACAGGTCTTGGAGGTAAAAGTTAATAATGCAGTAATAAAAGTTAGTTATGATCAAGATAAAGCAGGACTTGGAGAACCAGTGCCATTTACTTTTGAGTTACTGCAAGAAGATGAAAGTGCTGAAATGTTATTTGATTCGCTTTGGGTAAATATTAAACCTAAAGACAATCAAAACAGAGATTTACTAGTTGCAGAGGTGAAGAAGCAGGAATCGGGCGTTGCTACTGTTATGTATGATTTCCCGCAAACTGGTGAATATACATTTGCCATTCGATACAATCGTAACGATATAGTTTTAGCTGAACATACTTTTGACTTTGCAATAAGTAAAGAGTCTCTTGATCAAACTGGATTCAGCAAGTCAAGTAGTGAGAATTCTAACAATATCACTATCGATACCAACAGTTCTGTTAATAAGTATTTATGGATTCTCACCCTGGGAATAGGGTTAATTCTGGGATGGATAGCAAGAACTTTCACGCGAAAAATTTAATTTCGTACCTGTGAAATCATCCTCTATTTCTAGATGACAATACTTCACTTAGTAGTTACTTATTAAAAAAACCGCCTTTACGGCGATCTTCTGACGCGTCTCGTGCGCCCGGGACGCGTACGCTCCTCGGGCTAGCCCGAGGTGGCTGGGGTACTAGGATTCGAACCTAGGAATGAGCGGACCAGAACCGCTTGCCTTACCACTTGGCTATACCCCATCGCATTCAATTTTTCACTGACCTGGTTATTTGTCCGCTGAGCGGACCTCTATCATAAACGGCTTACTAGCGTAAGCCTATGGCGTTTGCCTTAAACTGCTTCGCTAAAGCTTCGCAGTTCAGACCCTTGTCCATACTCCGTAGCTTTCATGCCATCCGAAGTACGCCAAAGGCGGACGAAGGAGGGGCTATACCCCACAATCTAAATGATTAACTCGAGTATCATACCGAAAATTAAGTAATTATTCAAGATTCTAGGATACTGGATCCCGGATCGCCCGCGTCTCGCCGTGTTCGACTTGCGGCGTCTGGGATGACATTGGGAGATGAGTAGCTTCGTCTATACAACTGATGACAAGTCAAAACGACAGGAAGTATGCTATAATAAATAAAACATCCATCTGAAACAGAAATAAATGCTCCACATCGCTAAATACGTATTTTATCTAGTTGTAATCGGCACGGTTGTCTTTTTGGTTTGGTTCCTCCCAAAATACTCCTATATTCAAAAGAATCCCGGCTATTGCGTCGCCTTAACAGAAAACTTGTATTACTGTGGAAATGAAAGTAACATCAGCGAAATCTACAACGACGGTAAAGAAACTAAACAACAACTAGATCAAGCAAAGGATCTTTATAATGAAGTTGACTCATCACTCAACCCCTAGTCGGAGTTTCATACTCCTCACATTCATAGTACTCTGCGCAGTGTACGCAGCTTTGGTTTTAACCAGAATCAATCGAGTCTACGAACCAGAAGTTGAAGTTGTCACCACAGAGCAGCCGACTCAATCACCGCAAACAGAAACAATTACTACTGATGTCGATACCACAGATTGGGAAGTTTACAACGACGATCAATTCCCTCTCATAATCTCCCACCCTGAAAGTTTAACCGTCGATGTCAACACCGAACTTGAAGGATATTACATTGTAGATTTAAGTCGAACCACGCCGCGAACAAGCATTAAAATCTTTATAAGCGATGAAGGTTTTGCAGGAACAGCTGCTCTTGCCGGTTCGGACTTTATAACCAGCAACGGTTACACCGCCACCAACTACGACAATATAATTTATACGATAAAAGTAGGGGAGTACTTCTATACTTTCGACGGAACGAATGCACCGAACCTCCAGAACGAACTTGCCGAAATTATAAACACTGTAACTCTAGACTAATCAAAAACCAGCCACTTGGCTGGTTTTAAATTTTGCTAAACAATTACTCCGCCGCCAACACAAACTTTGCCGTCGTATAATACTAAACTCTGCCCGCTCGCCACCGCTTTTTGAGATTTAGCGAACTCAACTAAATACTGTCCTCGGCCCTGTTTGGTTATAGTTAACTTTTCCAAACTACCCTGATGACGGAATCGTCCGGTAAGCTTTGCTGGGAATTGGGCTGGAGGTGTAATCCAGTTTACCGAATGGATTTCCACTTGCTTAGTTTGCAATGCTGGATCGTTCGGATTATTCGTTGCGGTTAAAGTGTTTGTTTTCAGATTCTTCGAGACAACAAACCAAGGACCATCTTTACCAACGTTTATTCCTTGTCGCTGACCGATAGTATAAAATGCTAAGCCTTGGTGCTCGCCGATTTTGGTTCCATTCATATCTACGATTGGTCCAGACTTAACTTTTAGTTTCTGTTCTAAGAAATCTTTTAACCGAATCTGACCGACAAAGCATAGCCCCATGCTTTCTTTTTTGTTGGCATTTGGAAGTTTCAGTTTTTTAGCCAGCGCGCGAACCTCGGATTTTTTTAGTGAACCGATAGGGAAGAGTAAGTAGGGAAGTTGTGATTGCTGAATATTATAGATGAAGTAGGTTTGGTCTTTGAACTCATCTTTACTTCGAACGAGCTGATAAATATATTTGCTGTCATTCTGAGGCGAAGTCCGCCTAAATCTTGTAAGATTTTGCGCGGACGAAGCCGAAGAATCTTTTATGAGATCCTTCACTGCGCTCATGATGACAGTCTGACGACCACCACTTCCCTGTTTCGTTTTAACTTTTTTGACTTGGGCGTAATGACCTGTCGCAATATAATCGAATCCTTGCTTCCGCGCCCAGTTATACAAAACCTTAAACTTGATTTCCTTGTTACACATCACATCAGGGTTTGGAGTGCGGCCAGCTTTGTATTCCTTAAAAAAATAGTCCATCACGGTATTTTTGTACTGCTTTTCGTAGTTTACAGTGTGCATTGGAATACCAAAATGAGCCGCGACACGCAAAGCATCTTGACGATCGGTTAACCAAGGACAATCAGAATATTTTAAACCAGCTGTTGAAGACCAATTTTTCATAAATGCGGCTTCAACTTCATAGCCAGCTTTTATCAGCAGATGCGTTGAAACAGCGGAATCAATTCCGCCAGAAAGTGCCATAAGTACGCGCTTTTTTGTTGTCTTACTTCCCTGCTTCATATACGTATTCTTAACAATAGC
>DBDS01000003.1 GCA_002293685.1 Patescibacteria group bacterium UBA926 | reverse complement strand
CAAGCTATTGTTAAGAATACGGTATGACACTCTATATCGACACAACTGATTTCCATAATCTTGAATTAGCCCTTATAAATAAAGGTGAAGTTTCAACATTTCAGAAAAACTTAGATTTTAATGAAAACTTTAAGACTCTTGAGCTTATTGAAAAATTTCTTAAAAAGCAGAAGGTTTCTGTGAAAAAATTAAGACAAATTGTAGTCTGTAGTGGTCCAGGCTCGTTTACAGGAATCAGAGTTGGGGTGGCTTTGTCACAAGGACTAGGTCTTGCTCTCAACATTCCAGTTCAGGCAATACCCAAATCAAAACTGCCCGAAGATTTATCCAAATTTACCGAAATTAAGCTCCCCCAGAAATTCACACTACACTACGGGGCCAAGCCTAAAATTACTAAAGCAAAGAAAAAAACGCGAAAGCCCTAAAGCCTTCGCGTTTTATTTGCAGCTTGTCGCTAGTCTTTTCAAACCGAGCTGCAAATCCTTATCACCCTCCTCGACTAATGTGCTGTGTAAAATCGTTCATTCCCTCGACTACTCTATTACAAAAGTTTTCGAAAACATAAAGGGTCCAAATGAAGAACCCAAGCAAGGTTGTAAGAAAGATGGTACCATAGTATACCTCGCTTACAAAGTTTAGACCGTAAATGTGAGGACTAAATAGAAACAGCACTGGGGCAAATGAAAAAACAATGTTTACTACATTGAGTTGATACAAAGACCTTCTTAAACCTTCTGCCAAAGCACATCCCAGGGAGATGCCTAACGAACTATAGGCGATATAATTACCTACCCACCCTCTCTCAATCGTAAGAGCAAAAAGCAAAAAGCTAACCAATGCCACAACTGCCATTTCTAGTTTCCTCCATTCGTATATTTCTAACTTTAGATTGTACTAAATATAGAGACTTACGTCAATACTAAGACCTAAGCCTGAATAACCACAAATTTAATACAATCATTATGACAAGCCAAATCAAAAGCATTCCTGCATCAGTGCCCCAATCAGACCAAGAACCGCTGTTTAGATAAACGCTTCTAATGCCGTCAACTAAATACGTAATTGGTAGTATTTCTGCTAGCGTTCTTAATCCTGATGGTAATGACGAAATAGGATAAAAAATATTTCCTAAAAATGTGAGTGGTAAGCCAATCGCTGCAGTGATTGGTGCAGCTGCTTCATAAGTGTCTGCAAAAGTTGTGATGATTAATCCAAGTAATAGGAAAATTGCTGAGCCGAGTGCTGCGAAGCCAAGTGCAAAAATTATGTTTCCACTAATCGTTGCACCAAAAAACCACCAACCTATAATGCTTAAGAGTATTAATTGGAGTAAAGCAATTATAATTCTGCTAATTAAAACACTCGCAATGAACTCTGATTTTTTCAGCGGTGTGACTAAGAAACGCTTTATCACATTACGTGATTTCAAATCGATAAACCAATAAGCTAATCCGTATATTCCGCCTTGCATAATTGTAAGCGCGATGATTCCTGGCAAGACAAAATCAGAATAACTTACTTCGCTACCGAGAACGCGACCAATCGGCAAAATAGATAAAGCAGTATACAAGATTAGCGGCATCACCAAAGTGAAAAACATCCCTGTTGGGTTGCGGTAAATTAATCGCAAATTCATTTTCAGTAGTTGTAGGAAGGATAGATTCATAAAATTAATCTTCGTAAACTTTACCTGTTAAGTCTAAATACACATCTTCCAAGCTAGCTGTTTTTATAGTGAAGCTACTAAAAGAAATTTTCTTCTCTTGCAAAGTTTTAACCACATCACCAATAATATCCAAAGACTTAATTTCGATAACTACTTTTGGATAGTTGTTATATAGTTTTTCGATGTCAGAAATACTGGAAAATATTTTTGGATCAACTTCTTTTTCGGTGAGAAAAGATATTTGAGTGGTATGAGATAAATCCTCAATAAGTTTTTTAGGATTGTTAATTGCTAAAATATTCCCCGAGTCCATAATTGCTACGCGCTGACAAAGATACTCCGCTTCCTCCATATAATGAGTTGTGAGTACAATAGTAATCCCTTGCTCGTTAACTTTGCGAACTAAATCCCAGACGTCGCGTCTTGCACGTGGATCAAGTCCTGTTGTTGGTTCGTCTAAAAATAAAATCTTTGGATCATTCACTAAAGCAGAGGCTAAAGAAAATCTTTGCTTTTGGCCACCAGACAAATCTTTCACTTGAGAATGACGTTTGTTTTCTAGATTCACAAAGCCAAGCAATTTTTCAATATCAGCCGTCTTGCCATATAGCCCTGCGAACAAGTGAAGTAACTCCTCAAGGCTCATTGATGGAAGATAGTCGCTAGATTGAAGCTGAACACCGATTTGTTGTTTAATTTTAGAAGAGTCTTTGATGTTATCCAGACCTAAGACCGAAACTGTACCAGAAGTTTGTACTGTGAGCCCTTCAATAATTTCTAAGGTAGTTGTCTTTCCAGCACCGTTTGGCCCTAAGATTCCAAAAATCTCTCCCTGCTCTACAGAAAAATTAGTGCCTTTCACAGCATCAAAAGAAGTCTCGCCATTTTTGCGATTCTTTCTTGGGAGAGGATAGGTTTTTTTAAGGTTTTTTACAATTATTACCTCGGACATAGGAAAATTATACCATCCACACCTTTACAAGTGAAGTACTATCAGTTATGATATTTTTCTGTTTTGCTAATTTTTCTGAGGAGGAAATCTATGTATCACGATCCGAAAACCGACCCCAGACCAAAGAACAAAGACGGAAAGAATGGGCAGCACGCCGTAGCACCTATACCACCAGTATCGACTGGAAGTTTCGCAGCCCTGCAACCGCCTCCTGAAAATCTACCGGCCAGACAATTCGAAGTTGGTCCTGAAGTCCTAGCAGTCTTTCTGATTGCACTGTATCTGTGCTTCGCCCTTCTCCCAAACCGCTCCGGCGGTTTTTTCTTAACCTTGACTACAACGACAACTTGAGTTATTATTCCGAGTTCTACTAATACAATATTTTGGAGGAAATATGAACACTAATTTACAGTCGTCCTATCGAGGTGAGATGCTTGCAAATGATCGGTGGCACAAAAGTGTGGCACTGTTGATTTCTCTTATCTGTGTTGGGCTTTCCATTGCCCACAGCATTACCCAGCTTCCCGCATTCCTTTTCTGGATTCCCTTTTTCATCATTGCAAAGTTAGGTACAATTGTTCGGCTCGAAACTCTGGTGCACCGCATGGGAGCTTTCTTGAGGAGAGAGGGTGATATCTGGGAAAGTTTCCGGAGAGGTTTCCAGTATGACAAAATTTACTTGTCCATTGCGGACATACTAATGATGTTTCCATCAGGAACCGCGTTGGCCTATTACTACTATTATTCAGAGAGCTATATAGCCGATGCTGTTCTGGCCGTGATTATACTCGCCGGGATTGCTCTTTGGGTAACGTCCCCAGCAAATGTTAGTAAACACAGCTCAGACAGCAAAAAAGCTTAGGGCGCAACTTAGCCTCAAACCGCTCCGGCGGTTTTTTCTTTTGCCCGTGTTCTATATAATAGAGAGGTGTTCGTGAATTAAGAATATATATATAGTGAAGTTTAAATTAGAAACTAAGTATCAACCGGCTGGCGACCAACCCCAAGCTATCGGTAAACTGATAAGCTCTCTTGAAGCTGGCTACAAACATCAAACTCTTCTTGGTGTAACTGGCTCTGGAAAAACTTTCACCATGGCTAATGTTGTGAACAAAATTCAGAAGCCAACTTTGGTGATGTGCCACAACAAAACTTTAGCCGCTCAACTCGCCAGTGAATTTCAAGAGTTTTTTCCAGATAATGCGATTCACTATTTTGTTTCTTACTACGATTACTATCAACCGGAAGCGTACATTCCCCGCTCCGATACTTACATTGAAAAGGATACTCAGATTAATGAAGAAATTGATCGCTTAAGAAACGCTGCAACGACTTCATTGATGTCGCGCTCTGATGTTTTAATTGTGGCATCAGTTTCTTGTATTTACGGTTTGGGAAATCCGGCTGATTATTTAGATTTATCACTCGAGCTTCATACCAAGAAAAGTTACAAGCGAGATAAACTTCTTCGCCGTTTAACCGATTTGCAATACAGCCGAAACGATTACGATTTAAAACGCGGAACTTATCGCGCGCAGGGAGATACTTTAGAAATCGTTTTAGCCTCTGAAGACACTGTAATCACATTACGCTTCTTCGGTGACGAGCTAGAACAAATTCAGCGTCGCCATATGATTTCTGGTGAGACACTAGAAGAGATGTCTAAAGTAAAAATCTTCCCAGCAAAACATTTCGTGACTACCGAAGAGAAAATGCAGATTGCCTTGGATAAAATTCGTGACGAATTAAAGGAACAGCTAAAAAAACTGAAAAAAGAAGGGAAGGTTTTGGAAGCTGCTCGATTAGAACAACGCACTAACTTTGACTTAGAGATGATGTCGAACACAGGTTTTGTTGCGGGTATTGAAAACTATTCCAGACACATGGATGGACGTTCTGCGGACGAACCCCCTTCTACATTGATTGATTATTTCCCCGATGATTTTTTACTGTTTATCGACGAATCACACCAAACTATTCCTCAAATCGGCGCGATGTATAAGGGCGATCGCAGTCGTAAAGAGACTTTAGTTAATTACGGTTTCCGCCTTCCAAGCGCTCTAGACAACCGTCCGCTGAAGTTTGACGAGTTCGAACAAAAAATTACTCAAGCAGTTTATGTTTCGGCGACTCCAGGTCCTTACGAACTTCAAAAAAGTTTGGTTGAAAATGAGTTTATAACCAAAACCAAGAAAGCGATGCCTTCTCCAGAAGAGCTACGCAACATCACAACTGTAGAACAAATCAACAGACCAACCGGACTGCTTGATCCGATGATCGAAATCCAACCAATCGAAAATCAGGTCGATCATCTGCTCCAACAAATAAAAATCCGTGTCGCCAAAAACGAACGCGTTTTAGTTACGACTTTATCGAAACGCATGGCCGAGGAACTAACCGCGTATATTGTAGAGGCTGGAATTAAAGCTCAGTACCTTCATTCCGAGGTCGAAACATTCGACCGACTAGAAACGCTCCGCGATTTGCGACTTGGTGTCTATGATGTCATCGTTGGAATCAATTTATTGCGTGAAGGGCTGGACTTACCAGAAGTTTCGTTGGTTGCAATTTTGGATGCAGACAAAGAAGGGTTTTTGCGAAGCGAAACAGCTTTCATGCAGATTATGGGAAGAGCCGCGAGACATCTTAACGGTCAAGTAATTATGTATGCGGACAGAATCACCGGCTCTATGCAACGCGCCATCGACGAAACTTTGCGTAGAAGAAAAATTCAAGAGGATTATAATTCCAAGCACGGGATTACGCCGGAAAGCATTATCAAGAAGATCGCTGAGTCACGTTTAGCAGGCAAAAAGGAACAGCTAGCAACCATCGACAAGGTCAACATTGATCCGGGCAAGTTAAGTAAAGATGAGATGAAACTCTTTATCGACGAGCTAAATGAGCAAATGGAGCTAGCTTCTCTTAATCTTGAGTTTGAATTGGCTGCCGAAATTCGCGACAAAATTACAGAACTAAAACAACTTCAGAAAATGAAGAATGTGAAGTAATTGACCAGTTTCAAAATGTATTGTATTATTAGTCCATTCTGGTCAAGGAGGCAAAGGAATGTATTTACACTTTCCAACGGTCTTGCTTTTTGTTCTCGCTGTAATCCTCGGTGTGGTTATCACTGTTTACTACTGTTATAAAGTAGTGATGGTCCTATTAACTGCTACCGTAGGTGCATGCGCAACAATACTCAGTATCTCGCTAAGCAAACGCCACTAAACCCAAGCGGCTCCCACAGCCGCTTTTACTATTGCCAAAATCGCAGAAAGTTGTTAGAATAGCAAAGTTATTGCTTTGTCTTTGTGTCTCGAAGGTGAAGTATGAGCATCAATTTATAAACTATTATCTCGAAATTTTCACACTATATGCCAAATACTAGTTCGGCTAAAAAAGCCATGCGACAATCCCGTCGCCGCCAAGTTATTAACTTGCGCACCAAGTCAAAGTATAAGTCTGCAGTCAAAGCAACTCGCCAAGATATTTCTAGCGGTGATGCAGCTGCAGCAAGTGAAAACTTAAAGAAAGCCATGTCTGCAATTGATAAAGCTGTGAAGAAGAATGTTCTCCACAAAAACACAGCTGCTCGACGCAAGTCTCGTCTTTCTAAAGCAATCGCTAAGCTATCTAAATAAACTTAGGCCCCGGCTCTTTGGCCGGGGTTTCTGTTTGATTTAGCAATCCCGGACTCGATCCGGGATCTAAAAAACACCCTCAGCGCGAGGGTGCTTTCTTATTTTATCCTCTACCCCGATTTGTGCGGCCGCACAAATCGGGGTAGAAAACTTTATCTTTGCAAAGATGCAATACATTGGTCGCGGGCTGGACCTGCTGGTACTTGATCACAGATCGAAGCGTCCATTTGTGGAGCACCTGCTTCAGGCAAAGACTGCATCATGCTTGCAGTAGCTTCAGCTTGTGCTGAATAATCCATGAACTCAACATTGCTTGGTGGAACAAACTTGGAATCATCGACTCTCCAATTATCACAGTCAACATTATATTGTTGATCCAAATCAACGCTTTCTTCTGTTTCTGTTGGGGTTGTCGCTTCACCTTCTAACTCCGACATCGCTGAAAGTTTAAACTTAACTCCCTGTTCCATACCGTCACCCCAGAGGTATTGATATTCGTCATCACGAATGATGCTTGTCTGAACAGAACCTTCACTATCGGTAATAGTAAATTCTCCGCTCATTTTTTCGCCAGCAATATAAACGGTTCCCTTCTGTTCACCTGACTCATCAGCGTAGTCAAAAGTACAAACCAAATTCTTACCCATCCCAAGTAAAGAACTTAGACTATTACTACCAGTGATGCGGTCGCCGCTCACTTGGTTGCTATCGCTGCCTTGGTTTCTCCAAATAAAGAATCCAGCGACTAACACCACAATTACGCCAATAATGGCCATAGTTTGTTTGTTCATAGTTTCTCCAGTTAATGATATTTTGAGTATAGCAAATATATTTAAAGCTTTTCCATCTCTCCCCAGTTCGGCCCGCTCTTGGCCTCAACAATAATTGGAACTGAAAGTTTAATAGAATTTTCCATAATTGGTTTCAGTTTTTTGATCCACTTTTTTTCTTCACCTTGTTTGATTTCAAAAACTAATTCGTCATGTACTTGAAGCAGCATGCGAATCTCGTCATCGTGACCAAGAATAAGCTCGTGAATTTCTATCATCGCTTTTTTGATAATATCTGCATTCATGCTTTGGATAGGAAAATTGACAGCCGCCCTCTCCGCAGCTTGTCTGATGAAATACTGCGAAGATTTAATTTCCGGAAACTTCCGAACTCTGCCAAGCTCGTTGGTAACAAACGCGTTTTCGCGAACTTGCATTTTTGTCTTTTCTAAGAAAGCATAAACCTCTGGGTATGCTTCAAAATATTTATCGATAAAATCTTTCGCGCTACCCTGACTAACTTCACTAATTCTCGCAGACAATCCAAAACTCGACAGTCCGTATAAAATACCAAAGTTAATAACTTTCGCGTCTCGCCTCATGTCGGGTGTAACTTTGTCTTCTGAGACTTCAAATACAGCACTAGCTGTACGAGTATGGATATCTCCGTTATTTAAGAACACGTCGCTCATATTTTTATCTTTTGCCAAATGAGCAACGATGCGCAATTCAATCTGAGAATAATCTAATGCAACTAAATTGAAACCGTCTTCGGCCACGAAAGCCTGGCGGATTTGACTACCTAATCCATCTCCTTTAACAGGAATGTTCTGCAGATTTGGATCAATTGAAGAAAGCCTGCCCGTAGCCGCAATTGTTTGATTGTAATTGGTGTGAATTCGGTTGGTTCTAGCGTTAACCAACTTTGGTAAAGCTTCAAGGTACGTCGACTGTAACTTGGAGAGTTCGCGGTACTTCAATATCAAATCAACTATCGGGTGGTCATCGCGAAGTTTTTCTAATTCACCTGCCGCTGTGGAACGACCGGTCTTATTTTTCTTACCAGCTGTAAGTTCTAGTTTTTCGTACAAAATTTCTTGAAGTTGTTTTGGCGAGTTGATATTAAACTTTTCACCTGCCTGCTTATAAATTTCAGATTCTAAGTCTGTTAATTCACTCGCGGCTTGTTTAGAAAGTTTTTCAAGTAAAGATGCGTCTAC
This sequence comes from Patescibacteria group bacterium UBA926, assembly GCA_002293685.1. Lineage (GTDB taxonomy): Bacteria > Patescibacteriota > Doudnabacteria > UBA920 > UBA920 > UBA920. The sequence continues at coordinate 40,567 of DBDS01000003.1, read as the reverse complement.
CTTAATCCCCCATCGTTCCATTCTTGCCAGCACAGGAACAAGTGGGACTTCAATTTCTTCAAAGATTTTCAACAACCCTTCTTCTTTTAAATCTCTCGCCAATAATTCTTTTAACCTGAAAGTAATATCCGCATCTTCAGCAGCGTACCAAGAAACTTTTTCGACTGGTACATCACGCATCGATATTTGACCTTTGCCCTTTCCAATCAAATCTTCGATTGGTTGCATCTGATAACCAAAACGATTGAAAGCAAGGTTGGTTAAAGAATGTTGGCGCGTTCCTGCATCCAATAGATATGAAGCAAGCATTGTGTCGAATATAGCTGGACTAAGCTTCCAATCAGAGTTAGCTAAAGTTTGAATATCGTATTTAATGTTCTGACCAATTTTTCCAATTTTTGGATCTGCCAATATTGCTTGAAGTTCTTTGCTTTCAGAAATCACATCTGCGGTAACGTAGTAAGCCTCTCCTTCTTCCCAGCACAATGAAATGCCAATTACTTTTGCATCGATTGGATTCAATTGATCTGTTTCGGAATCAATTACGAATTCCTTTTGCTTAGCCAACTTCTTTAAAACCGGCCCAAGTTTGGAAATACTCTCAATTAATTGATAGTCCTGCTTACCGATTGCCCCGCTAGAAGTTGGTGTTTTTTGTTCAACAACTTCTTTTTGAGGGATATAATTTTTTGGCAGTTTATCTAGCAAACTGCGGAATTCAAGCTCTTGGAAAATACTCATGATTCCGTCTAAGTGAGATGAAGTAAATTCGTACGGGGGAATGTTCACTTCAATTGGGACCTCGGTAATAATAGTAGAAAGCATATAGCTCATGCGCGCATCTTCTTCGCCTTCTATAAGAAGTTTTAGGGGTCGTGGTTTGATTTTGTCGCCCAAGTCTTTGCCAGATTTTATCGCTTTGTATAATTCGGACAGGCTGCCAAATTCCTTTATTAAATCACCGGCAGTTTTTTCACCGATTCCTTTTACGCCTTTGATGTTATCGGAGGGGTCGCCACGCAATGCTTTGTAATCAATCATTTGAGGTGGCGTGAGTCCGTATCGTTCTTCTACTGCTGCTTCATCGTAAATAGTTGTGTCGGTTAAACCTTTGCGAAGCGTGTAAACTTTTACACATTTGTTCACTAGTTGAAGTGTGTCCAAATCACCTGTTGCTATCATTACATCACATTCATTCTTGTTGTGTTCGCAAATTTGTTTAGCCATAGTTCCTAAAACATCATCCGCTTCAAATCCTTCAATTTCATAAATTGGAATGTTGAGCGCACGAACTACTTCTTTGACACGATCAAATTGCTCATAAAGTTCGTCTGGTGCAGAAACTCGATGAGCTTTGTACTCTGCGTATTCTTGATGTCGGAAAGTCGGGCCTTTCAAATCAAAACTGCAAGCGATATGAGTAGGCTTCAGGTCTTTAATCGCTTTAAGCAAAATCATGGTAAAGCCATAAACTGCATTCGTTGGTTCGCCAGATTTGGTAGAAAGACTTGGAATTGCGTGAAAACCGCGATGGACCAAAGCGTTTCCATCGATTAATAAATAGCGTGAATTATGTGTTTTTTTAGCCATAAGTATATTTAGTTTAGCTGTTTTTAAGACATAAAAAAAGCGCCCCGCGAAATGAATCGCGGGGCTGATTTGAAAGATTATTTTGGCGAGTAAATCTCGACCATTTTTTGATGGAGCAAATTCTCCTTTTCAACCAGACTCTGGTTGAACCGGTTGATTCGCATAGTGTATTGATCCGATGCTCGATTGCCGTTGACGACGGCAATTTGGATATCACCGTACTTTTCAAAATACTGAACCGCGGCCATATTGATTGTGACCATGAAGTTGTTGCTTGTAATAGCCTTCATCGGCACAGCCCATTCCCAACCGTTTTCGTTGCGAATTATCACAGATACCTGCCCGGAAAAATTTCCAAACAGATACACGGTTAGATTGCCGCTCGAATCATAAACAGAATTTCCGCCGGTTATGAATCGTTGAGCACGATTGAAAGCATCATAGTTCGAATAGTCCCTTTCCGTACGAAACACGGTCACGGAACCGCCACTAAACACGAGGACTTCGTACGTAACGATTCCGCCGTCCTCATTCCACAGAGCTTTTCTTCCTTCTTCAAGAGCGTACCACACGGCCCCCTCAGGAACATTCCCCGCGATCTGCATTGCTTGCAGATACTGCGCGGGAGCGTTTGGATACCTTCTAACGCCTATCACGGTAACCTCGCTCTTGACGAGGGTTGTGTTTCTCGCATAGACGGTGGCGCCGACCCGAAAGTCGCCTGCCATCATGAAAGTGAATTGGGTCGGGATCGAGCTTGTGACGGCAAAGTCGCCGCGCTCGTATCCCTCTACCAGGGCTTTCTTTTCTGACTCAGGGAGCATTTTTGCTCCCGCCGCCATAGATTGGCCGAAACCGATCGTGGAAAGCATAGCGACAAAAAACGACGCCAACACTACGAATCTAAAAATCTTTTGCATAATTATCCTCCAAATTTTGTTGTATAGTAGCTTTTTCTCACTCAGTGAATTCTGAGCAAAAGCGTGAACATTCACGATTCTGACCACAAAACATTAAATTGTACTATAAATCAGTCCATTTGTCAATACTAAAAACAGCCAGAATTGGCTGTTTTGTTGGCTAATTTGGATATTATCTAGCCAGCGACCCGGAATACTTCGTGGACATCGGTAATTTTTTGAGTGGCTTTTATAAGCCCGTCCTGAATCATCGTTAAACTACCTTGCTCTGTGGCTAGCTTCTTAACAGCCAAACCGGAAGGCTCTGTTAATATTAGCTCTTTCATTTTGTCGGTCACCTCGATTATCTCGTAAATTCCCATTCGGCCCTTATAACCAAGTCCTCCGCATTGAGCACAGCCCTTGCTTGTATAGAATACTAAATCCTTAGGAACTTCGACTTCACTGTTTTTTGGAATCTCAGACAAAAGACCATTTACTTTTTCTAGAGTCGGTGCATCCAGTTCTGTTTTTTCCATACAACTTGTACAAAGCCGTCTCACCAAACGTTGAGCAATTATAGCGTTTAAAGCTGGAGCAATAACAAAAGGCTTTACACCCATTGTAATTAATCGAGGAACTGCACCGGCTGCATCGTTAGTGTGCAGCGTGGACAACACAATGTGTCCTGTGAGCGCAGCTTGCAAAGCAGTCTCTGCTGTTTCTGGGTCCCGGATTTCTCCAACCATCACAACATCTGGATCTTGTCTTAACACAGCTCGTAATGCTTTTACAAAACTGAAGTCAACGTGATGGTCAACCGGAGTTTGTTGTATACCTTCAACTTTATATTCAACAGGGTCTTCGAGTGTAATTATTTTTACACCAGGTTGATTAAGTTCTCTTAAAAATGAATAGAGGGTCGTGGTCTTACCACTACCAGTTGGTCCGGTTGTAATAATCATTCCGTTTGCTTTATGAAGTTGGGTTTGAATTACTTCTAAAGCTTTTCCTGTTAAACCTAGTTCGCTAATGCTTACATCAACAGCACCGATTCCCAAAAGTCTTAATACAACAGCTTCACCAAAACTTGAAGGCAAAACTGAAACACGAACATCTAACTCTTGTTTATTATTTAAGATTGTAATTCGTCCGTCTTGCGCTTCGTTCTCCACGTTCAATTTTAATCGCGCCATCAACTTTAATCTTGAAGTTAAAACTTTCTGCCAACTCTTTTTTAAAACTACTGCGTCATGCAAAACACCGTCGACACGGAAACGCACTTTAAGTAGATGGTCTTCAGGCTCAAAATGAATATCTGAAGATCCCCGCAATACAGCTGACCCAAATAAAATAGTCAATACTTCTGTAGCGGACATAGTTGAATCATTTATTGCGTTAAGTTTTTCGGGGTAGTTTTCACCGTCTTGAATATGAATCGTTTCTGAAAACTTAGAAGTTGGGATTACAACTTTGTCGTAAAAACTGATTGTATGATTAAAGCTACTTTTAGAAACAAAATATACCGTAATTTTATACTTCGACTCAAACTGTTTTTTTAACTCCTTGAACAGCTGGTTATTTGGATTTGTGGTCGCAATTTTAAGCTCTTTCCCTTCTTTAAAAAATGGTACACTTTCGGAAGCCTTAGCCTGTTCAACTGGTAAAAGCGCTAAAGAGTTCAAATCTAAAGGGAAGTTCTGCATTTTCAAATACGGCAAATGGTGAATCGCCGCGGTATGCTGAGCTTGATTCTCTTCAATTTGCCGTTTCTGGTCATCTAAAGCTCGGGTAAGCCCAGCTGGATTGTTCGATAGAAAACTTGCCATTTTTATTTTGGTTTCATTTGTAAAACTGTCTCTTCTATTATATACCAGTTAGCTTTAACTTAGAAATCATCTCTTCGACTTGTTCCAGGTTTTGATTTGCCAAATCAATTTGCACAAAATAGAAATGGCTGTTTAGAGGCTCGAGCACTGCTTCGATATTCTCATCAAGGTCTTTTGCTAATCTGCGAAGCTTAATATGAGGGCGTCCTGCAAGATAAACCTGAACACCCTCTTTCGATTTTGCCGCCACTGCAATTAGTTGATAGGTACTCGCCATGGTTACTAACTCTTGTAAAACTTGTGGCAACAACTCAATGGTTGATTCTGTTTTTATAAAATCTTGTTCGGTAATTAGTGTGTACAACATTTTTTGTTCCGGGATAGTTTTGATTCGCGCAAGCGCCCTTCCCCATAGTTGTAATAAATTAAACGATTTAGTTTTAAATAAATGTTGAATGATATCTTGTCTGCGTGCTCCGGCATTAACTAAACGAGCGGACACCGCCAAGGTTTGCGGTGTTGTTTTTGGATCTCGAAAACTTTGTGTTGCATCAATAATCCCTGCGAGTAATCCTGTGCTAATTAAATCTTCTTTTAATAATCTATCGTCTGATGTTAACCACTCAGCAACTTGCTCACTCAAACACGATGCACTGCTCTCCACCCAATTAATCGAACCAAAGTATTCTTGTTCGAGCTGATTATTAATTACTATTTTTGGTGTGTTGAAAAACAACTCTGGATGTTTTGAATGAAGTGCCCCTAATTTTTCCAAACTCACCGCGCCAATGATAATCAACAAATCGTAACCTGTTGCTTGAGGTAATAACTCAATATCACTTTCATCAATGTGTCCAGTTTCTGGGGTTAAGAAAATCAGTAGATCGTCACCTTCTTTTTCATAACGCAATTGTTTGGGCTTAACCTTTGATCCGCTAACCCTAATCGTAAACTCATCAGAAGAAGAAAAATTTTGAAGGATTTTTTGATGCTCAGCTAAGAAAGCCAGTTTAGGAAGTTTTTTGGCACTTGAATAGATTTGCGTAGATTTTCCGTCTAACTGAAGTTTTCGTGAAAGAGCCAAAGCAGAGACCAAAGCATCTACTCCTATTCTTTCAGGTAAAATTATGGCTATTTTTTGAGCCGGTTTGATAGCTGAATCAATTTTTTGGGTAATTTCAGTTTCCATAATTTACTTACATTTGAACATAGTTAATCAATATACCCAGTTTTAGAAAAATGGTCAATATCGTTATTTTACGGTAATATATAGACACAGTTTATGAAAAACGTCCGTTTAAGCCAAGCAGAGACAGAAGCCAATAAATTAGCTAAAGCCTTACACGGAGGTGAAGTCTTAGCGTTAATTGGTGACTTAGGGAGCGGGAAAACTACTTTCACCAAAGCGCTAGGAAAAGCGTTGGGTGTAAGAAGCACTATCACTAGCCCAACCTTCGTGATGATGCAGCAGTATCAAACCACCACAAAAAACAAAGAAGATAAACCGCTCTGGCTTTACCACCTTGATCTTTACCGAACAAATAATTTTTCTGAAGTAAAAAGTCTTGGCGTTGAACAATACTGGGGACACCCCGAAACGATTACGGTAATCGAGTGGGCAGATAAAATTCTTGATCAACTGCCAAAAGAAGCACTATTATTTAAATTTACTCGCGATGCAAAATAGCTTTTTATTTGTAAAATACCCTGTCGCAATACTGGTTGTCACTGGCTTATTTTTTGTATGGCCAGTAATAAAAATTGGTGCCTCTCCCCTACCTCCTCCGGTACCAACCTACGACCCCGTAACCTCCTACGCAGACACAACAGTGGTCACTGTTCCTAATTCTCTTAAAAATGAGTGGGCTGGCGAATTTTCTTTACCGGTTTTTTCAATGGTGAAATCCGGACAATGGAACATAAAAGATTATGTGATGTATGGCTATCTTGCCAAAGAAGGGTTTACCCCAGAAACCCGAAATTACAAATATGACCCTGCGAAAGTTTATGCCTGGACCAAACAAGCTGCTAGTTCAGTAAATACAGAATCAAAAGACCCTGAGCTAACCATAAAAAATGGTTATGCAACCCATTTTGTCCCACCAGTAATTGGTAAGCAGATCGATAGATATCAAAGTACCCTAAAGATTTTGCAAGGGTTAGAATTAGGTCAGAATAATTTAGAGCTTTCTATTAAAACCGCTCAGCCTAGTCGCAGCTTATCAGAACTTAATGACCTTGGAATCACAGAACTGATCGGTCGTGGTGAATCCAAGTTTACCGGGAGCCCTGCAAACAGACGTCACAACATACGAGTTGGTATGAATAAAATGAAGGGAATTATTATCAAACCTGGTGAAGAATTCAGTTTCAACAAACACCTTGGTCCAGTTGAAGCAAGTGAAGGGTTTCTCCCGGAGCTTGTAATAAAAGGCTATGAAACCATTCCTGAATTAGGCGGTGGTTTGTGCCAGGTATCCTCAACCACTTTTAGGGCAGCCATGCATGCAGGCCTACCAATAACTCAAAGGCGTAATCATTCTTACGCTGTTCAGTATTATGCTCCTCAAGGAACAGATGCAACTATTTACCCTGGTGTGATTGATATCAAATTCACTAACGATACAGGTTCTAGCATTCTCGTCTGGCCATATTTTAAAGGTAGTGATATTTTAATTTTTGATTTCTACGGTACTCGCGATGGCCGCGAAGTTAAATTAAATCAGCCGATTACTTTCGACCGCCAGGCTAACGGAGCAATGAAGGCTAGCTGGACTCGAACTGTAACCAAAAATGGTAAGACTGAAACAAATACTTTTAGTTCGAACTATAAACCTCCCGAATTGTTCCAAAAACGTGAAGAATTCGTACCTAACCCAGAAGCGCCTGCAACACCTAACCCTAATCAAGAAGTTCCTACTACAACACCATCACTAACTCCACCACCAACCAATCCTGCAAATAATATAGAGCCAAATGATTCAATCTAGTGATGTCGAAACAATATTAAATAATGACTCTTCTATTGAGGAGGGGGTATTTGAAACTAGTATCAGGCCACAAATTTTTGAAGAGTTTGTTGGACAGCAACAATTAAAAGATAATCTAAGTATCGTCATCAAGGCAGCGGGAATGAGGAAAGAGCCGATAGAGCATGTTTTACTCTACGGCCCACCCGGTTTAGGTAAAACAACTCTTGCACATATTATCGCGAAAGAACTTGGTTCAAATATTAAAACCACTTCTGGCCCTGCTATCGAACGCGCTGGGGACTTAGCGGCACTTCTCACAAACCTTAGTGAAGGGGATGTTTTGTTCATTGATGAGATCCACCGTTTAAATAAAGTTATTGAAGAAGTTCTCTACCCTGCCCTTGAAGACAGGGTATTAGATATTATGATTGGCAAAGGACCTGGCGCTCGTAGTGTACGCATGGAACTCCCCCGGTTCACACTAATTGGTGCCACTACGAGAATCGGTTTAGTGTCTGCACCTCTTCGTGATAGATTTGGACTGGTCTATCACCTAGACTATTACACCACTGAAGACTTGGAAAAAATTATTGAGCGCTCAGCAAAAATCTTAAACACGGAATTAGCCCCTGAAGCTAAAAATTTGATTGCCCGCCGCAGTAGATTCACCCCCCGAATTGCGAATCGATTGCTAAAGAGGGTTCGTGACTACACTCAAGTCTCTGGTCATGATAAAATCAACACAAAACACGCATCAGAAAGCCTGGCCCTGCTCGACATCGATGAATTTGGTTTAGATAAACATGATCGTAAGATCCTAACAGTAATTATTGAGTCTTTTGGGGGTGGTCCGGTTGGAGTGAACTCAATCGCTGCCGCGACAGGTGAAGAAACTGACACTATTTCAGATGTGCACGAACCTTTCTTAATTCGTTCTGGGTTTATGATTAGAACTCCTAAAGGAAGGCAAGTTACTGATCTCGCCTACAAGCATTTGGGTATAACAAATAAGGAAAATAAAATCTTTTAATCTCATGCCAGAAAACATTGTCTCATTAATAGTTAATATATTGTTCTATGTTTCTGTAGGGGCTTTTACTTTCCTCTCGCTCCTAGCTATTTATATTTTGATTAAATACGGTAGAACCCCAGCAATTGCCATCTTCGCTAGCCTAGCGTATTCTGGAGTGTTTTTACTCAGTTTTATAGGTGCTTTTATAACCCTTCAATTAGCTTTTTAATATGCCAAAGAAACTTTTCCCTAGTCAACAACCAAACGAGAAGGTGTATCTTGTTTTTCGTGAACACTGGTTTCGTCTCGCAGTAAAGTTTTCTATTGTAGGACTACTGATGCTCCTTCCAATTATAATTCGTCTTCTATTTATTGACGCTAGAGAGTTATTTAATGATTCTCAGTCACAGGCAATAATAAGTTTAGTGCTACAAGTTTATTACATGGGATTATTATTGGCACTGTTTCTAATTTGGGTATTATATTATTTAAATTTAGGAATCGTTACGGAACGCCGTTTGGTGGACATCGATCAACACGGACTTCTTAAGCATGAAGTGTCCGAACTTAATTTAGATGCAATTGAAGATGTAACCAGCGAGACGATTGGAATTTTCGGAAATATTCTTGATTATGGAACTGTATATATTCAAACCGCTGGTGCTAAAGAAAGGTTTGAGTTTGATAAAATCCATCATCCAAAAAAAGTTGCAAGCGTAATTCTTACTCTATACGAACAAAGGAAGAAGAATAAAAATAACTAACTATGAATGTAATTATTTTCGCTGGAGGTCAAGGTACAAGACTTTGGCCAGCCAGCAGAGCTAATAAACCTAAACAGTTTTTAAAACTTGTTGGTGATAAAACTCTTCTCGAACAAACTTTTGGAAGATTGAAATCTAGGTTTAAACCTAGTCAGGTTTTTATAGCAACAAATCAACAGTACGCACCAATGATAAAGAAGCAGTTACCACAAGTTCCTGTTTCTAATTTTTCATTAGAGCCTTTAAGAAAAAACCGTGGACCAGCGCTTGGTTTAGCCGTACTTATCATGCAAAGCAAATCTTCAGATGATGTTTTTGCGACAGTTTGGAGCGACGACCATATTGCAAATCCGAAATTATATTTAAACACGCTCTCCTCTGCTGGGAAGATTGTAAAGGTTAGTCCAGATCAAATCATTGCGGTTGGTGTAAAACCTACAAATCCGAGTCCTGCGTTTTGTTATATTCAAACAAAAAAAAGTGGTGGTGAATTATTATCTGTCCAAAAATTCACTGACAAACCAACTTCTAAGCAGGCGGTTAACTTTCTAAAGTCTGGAGATTATTTTTGGAACACTGGTTACTTTATCAGTAGTGGTGCTCACATTCTCTCTCTTTACCACCACTATTATCCGAGGTCTTTTGAGATACTAATGAAGATCAAACCCTTCATCGGAACACCTAAGCAGTCAATGATGATTAAAAAGTACTACCCCCAGCTCGAAGCTTTTGACTTTGAAGACATTCTTCGTAAAGATCCTAAGCAGTTAAAAATGTTGGTTGGAGATTTTGGATGGGCTGATATTGGGAGATGGGCTGTGATTAAAGATATTCAGTCTATGGAAAATGATAACTTGTTTCTTGGAAAAGTAGCTACACACAACACCTCAGGCACGCTAATCTATAACTATAACCCAAAGCAAATTGTAACTGGACTGGGATTAAAAAACCATATTATTGTTAATACACCAGAAGCATTACTAATTGCTGACAAAAACAACACTGAAGAATTAAAGGCTCTGATAAAAATACTTAGTGATCATTCTGAATACAAAAAGTTTTTATAAACAATTCCTCAAGTTTCTTACCCCGATTTGTGCGGCCGCACAAATCGGGGTAGATTAATAATTTTAAAACCCGTTAAGTGACGGGTTTTAAAATTATTGTTGTCCGACTTCTTCTTGTTCTACTTCAGCACTCGCTGGGCTAAGTGTTACGTGTTGTCCGACCATTTCTAATGGATGTGTGGTTGTTATAAAGGTTTGAAATTTTCCTTGTAAGTACTTTAATAAGAAGGTTCTTCTTGTATCATCTAATTCACTTAAAACATCGTCGAGAAGTAAAATTGGTGGGTTTCCATCTTTGGTTAAATATTCAAGTTCAAGAATTTTTAGTGAAAGAATTTGACTACGCTGCTCACCACGAGACGAGAATGAGACTAAGAACAATCCTTCACTCTTTAAGAAAAAGTCGTCTCTATGAGGACCTACGAGGCTTAGGCCTGAAGCAAGTTCCCTAGCTCGATGTTTCTCTAATTCTGCGCGGTATGACTTTAAGATTTCTTCTTCAGTATCCCCTGCGAGTGTTTCGTAAACCAATTCTATTGTTCGGTGAAACTTAGAAATACTAGTATAAACCTCGGATAGATTCTGATTCAAAAAGCTTACAAACTTTTTTCTATAGTTGATAATTTCAGTTCCGAAACTTGCTAACTGTTCGTTCCATGAATCCAATTCCTGTTCATTACCGCGACCCTGTTTCAATTCACTTAGTAAACGATTTTTTTGAGTGATTGCTTTTTTATAATTCGCTAATAACTCTAGGTACTCAGGATGTTTTTGCGATAAAACCATATTGAAATATTTACGTCTTGCTTCCGGTGCTTTAGTAAATAATTCCACATCCCCTGGTTCAAATATAACCACTTTGAGTGAACCTTGCGCTTCTTTGCGTTTCTTTTTGATTCCATTGATCTTGAAGTTTGCAAATATTCGTTCCCGTTTTTCTAAAAAGATTTCTAGTAAATGGGTTTCTCCAGCATCTTCATATTCTATCTTGATCTGAGCGTCATTAGTACTTTTTAAGAAAATATATTCTGCATCATCTCGGAATGATTTAAATAACGAACCAAAGTACACTGACTCCAAAAGGTTTGTTTTTCCCACAGCATTTGGTCCAGATAATACCACCATTTCACTCGTAATATTTAAATCTAGTTCTGGGTAATTACGGAAGTTTTTTAAGTTAATTTTTTTAATATGCATGGGTTATTGTTTAATTGGCATTACTAGGTATAAGTATTTCTCGCTGTTTTCAGGAACAAATGTTACTGGTCCATTACTGTCAATAATCTTCATGACCAAGGTTTCAGAATTTAAGTTATTTAGAAAATCTAGAAGGTATCGGTAGTTAATTACAAGTTGTCCTGAACTACCGGATATTTTACAAAGTATTTCTACTGCTCCCTGCCCTAAATCATGGGCTTCTGAAAATAGTTTTATAATATTTGTTTCCGCATTGTAATCTAGATTTATACTACCGGTTCCTCGGGAAAATACACTGGTGGTTTTTAATGCCGAGAGTAATTCTTGGCGGTCAATAATTATATTTACATTACTCTGGTCTGGGATAATTTGTTGGTAATCAGGGTATTGCCCATCAATCAATCTTGTTACTAAATAAGTGTTTTCTAACGCTAGAGATAGTTGGGTTCCGGTAACACTGATTTCAACATCTTCATTAAGGTTAGTAATCAATCTTGATATCTCTTGAGCACTACGGTGAGGGATAATAATTTTATAATCAATCTTGCCTTGATATGGAATTGATTTTTCCGCTAAGCGATAACGATCAGTTGCGGTAATTAAAACATTTTCTTCCCCAAACCAGAATAATATTCCTGAAATCTCTAGTTGTGTTTCGCTGTTACTTGCCGAGAATACAACTTGATCTAATGCCGATTTTAATTCTGTGCTAGAAATTTTAATTTTTGAACTCTCGTCTATTTTAGGGATTAAAGGAAAATCTTCGGTTGGTAAATGCTTAATTGAAAGTTTTGTATGTTCAGTTGTGATCAAGGTTTCATTCTCTTTCGACTCCAAAGTGATATTTCCACTGGGTAAACTATTTATTAAATCAGTAATTGTTTTAACACCGATACAAACACCACCTTCCTTCTCAACACTACAACGAACATAAGTACTGATTCCAGTTTCAAGATTTGTTCCTGAAACTTTTAACAAACCATTATCAGTTTCCAACATGATATTGTTTAAGATTGGTAATGTCGAACTACTTCCAACTACACGACTAACCACCGCGAGGGAATTTCTTAAATTTTCTTGGGTTATTATTATTTTCATTTATATATATTTAAATAGTCGTAGTAGTAAGGGTTGTGGGTATGTTGGTAAGTAATGTTTATGGTAATAGATATTATATATTCTGTGCTTACTAATTGTTTATAACTTCTTGATAAAACTTTGGATAACTCTTGAACAAAAGTTGATAACTTTTTTACTAAAACTTTAATTAATCTTTATCCTTAGGTTACAAACAATTTATACACACCTTATCCATTATAGATTCGTTCGAGAATTAGATCTAATTCTTTTTTAATTTGATCTTCAGACTTAACTGCTTTATCAACTTTTTCAACTCCATGCATTACAGTTGTATGATCTCTTCCACCAAAGAATTCCCCAATGGTTGGAAAAGAGCTATTCAATTCTTTTCTAACTAAATACATAGCAGCTTGACGGGGTTTAACAAACTCTTTTTTTCGAGACTGTTTTAAGAGATCTTCAAGTGTAACACTATAGAAACCAGCAACGTTTTCCGCAATCTTTTTAATAGTTACAGACTTTCGTTTATTATTATTAGTTAAACTTTCTAATAATTCTTGGACTTTCACTAAAGTTAAAGGGTCTTGGCTCATATTTTTATAAACCAAAATCTTATTTAACGCACCTTCCAGCTCTCTAATGTTATTTACAACATTCTCCGCAATAAAGTTAACAACCTCATCTTCCAAAATAATTCCCGCTTTCGCAAGTTTTGTTTTAAGAATAGCAATTCTTGTTTCAAAACTTGGAGCACCAACATCTGCAATCATTCCCCACTCAAATCTAGAAATTAACCTTTGTTCAATCGCAGGAATATCCTTCGGTAATCTATCCGAAGTAAGAATAATTTGTTTACCACGATCTCTTAACTCGTTAAAGGTATGAAAAAATTCTTCCTGAGTTTGTTCTTTACCAGCGATGAATTGAACATCGTCGATTAACAACATATCTACTTGGCGGTAATGTTTTTTGAAATCTTCTAGTTTTTTTTGTTGAATAGCAGTGATGAAATCATTTGTAAATTTTTCACTGGTTGCGTACAAGATTCTTAACCTTGGGTTACTTGCTAACAATTTATTTCCAACAGCATGCACTAAATGAGTTTTTCCTAAACCAACACCCCCATAAATAAACAACGGGTTGTATAAAGAGCCTGGGGTTTTTGAAACAGCTAAGCTTGCCGCGTGAGCTAACTCATTGTTTTTTCCAATGACAAATGTTTCGAACGTATATTGTTTGTTTAGTGAAACATTTGTAGAGCTTTCTACTGCTTTATAAACAACTGTATTCTTACTTGTAGCCTCTGATTGTTGAAGTAAAGTTCCTTGTTTTTCAATTTGTGGTTTTAAGTTACCAATATGGTATCTAATTTCTCTTACCTCCGGAGCAATAGTTTTAAGAGATTTAAGTAAATGGTTGTGAAATTTATTTTTTATCCATTCATGAGCAAAGGTACTTGGTACCCCAACAATTATATAATCACCACCCTTCTCTATAATCCCTGTATTTTTAAACCAGGTAACGAAATTTCCTTTACTTAGGTTTATTTCAAGAGATCCGAGCATTGCTTGCCAAAGCTTTTGATTATCCATATTTTGTATCTTTTTTTAGTAGGTTATGATATTTTGTATTCTACCAGTGGACTTATCAACATGCAAAGCATACTATTAACCCGCTTAAATAAAAGGGAATTTGATTTCCTTGTGCAAAACCTGTGGAAAAGCTGTGGGTTAAGGGAAAATCATTATTATCAAGGGGAAAAATTAAAAACCCATACATTTACCATTGACTAACTAAATATTTTTCCTTATAATTCCTTGGTAATCTCGAAATTTATCTTACTTTTATATGAAACGAACTTACCAACCGAAAACTAAAAAACGACTTAGAGTACACGGATTTCGCAAAAGAATGCTTACCAGAACAGGGAGAGCTACTCTTGCCCGACGTCGCCTAAAAGGACGAGCTAAGTTAACCGTTTAAAATATGTTACCAAAAAAACACCGCCTTTCTAAACATGCTGAAGTTGCCAAAACCACAGCCAGAGGGCGGAGTTTTTTTAGTCAATCTTTTATTATAAAATCTCTCGCTATTCCCAAGTCAGAACTGGCCCAATTTACAGTAATAGTGTCGACAAAAGCAGTTAAAACAGCTGTGGCTAGAAATAGGCTGAAAAGGGTTATCCGACAAGCTATTCATCCACACATTAACCAGATTAAATCTGGTCAGTATGCAATAATAATAAAGCGATCAGCAGCCACTATCACCAGCAAAGATTTAGCGGTAGAAGTTGTAGAAGCTTTAAAAAAAAGCAAACTCTTAAAAACATGAACTATCTTCTGATAAAATTTATCCAGCTTTACCAAAAGACACTTTCACCAGATCACAGCTGGGTCAAAGTTAAGTATCCTTATGGTTTCTGTAGGTTCTATCCAACTTGCAGTGAATATGCAATTACAGCCTTGCAAAAGCATGGAACAATAAAGGGCACAAGTTTCGCAATAAAAAGAATTATTAAATGCAATCCGTTTGTGCAACCGCAAATTGATAAAATATAAATATGTTTAACTTTTTTGTAACAATATATGAGGCAGTAATTTACCAACCGATTCTTAATTTGTTGGTTGGTATTTATGATTTTCTTCCTATCCAAGACATCGGTATCGTTATTATTATCGTAACTATTATCATTCGAATCATCCTTGCTCCGTTAATGCATAAGTCTTTGAAAGGGCAGAAAGCATTAAGTGCCTTACAACCAAAGATGAATGAGTTAAGAGATAAACACAAAGACGACAGAGAAGCTCAAGCGAAGGCGATGCTTGATTTGTACAAAGAGAATAATGTAAACCCCCTATCTTCCTGTCTTCCTGTACTATTACAACTTCCAGTCTTACTAGCCCTCTTTCATGTGTTACAGAAAGCATTGAATGGAAATCTCGAAGGCTTGTATAGCTTTGTCCCTAATCCTGGATCCTTAGATCCAACTTTCCTTGGAATGATTGACTTAACCCAACCAAATTTTATCTTTGCGTTATTGGCGGGGGCGGCACAGTATTGGCAATCAAGAATGATAGTAAAGTGGCAAGGGAACAACCCTTCTACCGACCCTACTGCCAAGATGATGAACCTTCAGATGACTTATGTACTACCTATCATTTCAGTTGTGATTGCTTGGAATCTTCCAGCAGGACTACCTCTTTACTGGATAGTTACAACATTATTCGCAGTTGGCCAACAGTATTACATTCAAAAAACTCATAAACCAAACCCTAATTTAATAACTAGCTAAAATGGACACGGACTACAAAGTAATTGAATATATTCAAGAAGTAATTACCAAGTTGTTAACCTTGGCTGGTTTCAAGGTCCGAGTAGAATACGAACACAGTTTGGTTAAAGGTCTGTTGTTTAATATTTCTGTTGATACTCCTAAGTTGCTGATTGGTAAACAAGGCGCAAACCTACAAGCACTGCAAACAATTATCTTTGCAATCGTTAACCGACACTTCAAAGACCACCCAGAGCAAATTAATTTTTCAATTGATGTAGATGGTTATCGGACACAAAGAGAGTATCAATTAAAACAGCTAGTAAAAGATTCGGTCTCAAAATTGAAATATTCACAAACACCAGTTCGTCTCCCCTCTTTGTCGCGCTATGAAAGAAAGTTTGTTCATAGTTACATCTCAGAACAATTCCCACACATTACAACAGTCAGTGAAGGTGAAGAGCCTAATCGGTCAATAGTAATGAAGATATAAAAACCTCTCTGGGACTTAGAGAGGTTTTTATATTTTAATTTATAGTGACTGGAACCCTAGTGCTTACGGTCCCATTGCTCGATCTAGCAAACACCCGATAAGTTCCTGGGGCCGGCAAGTCGTCCCATTCGAGCAGGTATCGATAACCTCCCGAACTTGAAACCTTTTGCGCTTGGCCGATTAAAGTCCCAGATCCAGTATTTCCAGAAGAATAATAGAAGCTTACCGAGTTAAAATTTTCACCGCTAGTTGCTTCTAACTGCCAACCATCGCTAACAGTGTCACCGCTTTCCGGGCTAACCATCGATATCCCGCCATCGATTGAGTAGCGAACACGAACACTGTTTGTTGCTGAACTACCATTAGTGAAAGTTACTCTAGCGGCTAGTGTGTGAGTGCCATCTGGCATTTCTTTGTTAAGTGTGGTTTGGAAAGATGAACTGTCAGGGTTAATAGACCCCACAATACTTCCGTTGAGAAGGAAATCAACCTTTCGAACTTCACCATCAATATTTAGACCGATTGTAAAAGGAAGCGATGTGATTATTTGGTTATCTGAAGGTGCTGTGAATTGAACTTTGGCGCTGTCGCCAGGCTCGGGGTTTGTGATTCCACTATTGGGCGGATATTTAAAACCATTTCCTAAAGCCCATGCGATTACAGGATCTTCCCACGATGGAACATTTCGACGTTCGCTATGAAAGACTTTATAAACTTCAGTAACTCGTCTCTCGGGAGGCGTGGAATCTGTTGCAGGTAGTCCTGTGAGTGAATCGACCTCAACAGGAACGTGGACGTTATCGTATTGAGTCGGTGCATTATAATCTGCAAAAACTTCAGAGACTGTTTGCGGAGTATATTGAGTTGGTAATAGTCCTGATACAGCATCAACTGTTATGTTTCGAATTCCGTCCGGACGGTTGAATTGTTCAATAGGGGTATCTGCCAAAGCTTCGCGCATAAACTGATTCCAAATAGGTCCAGCAGTAACTACTGCATCGCGTCGCATCGGTGTGTTGTTGTTGTTACCAACCCAAACACCAGTAACCAGTGATGGCGTAAAGCCAAGAGCCCAACCATCTCTAAACTCTTGTGTGGTTCCGGTTTTCGCAGCAACAGGTCTGTTGCCTAATTGAAGTGGTGAGCTCGCTCCAAACACCCACGCTCGTGCGCTGTTGTCACTCATGACATGAACGACTTGGTAAACCGCTTGTGGGTCTAAGGCTTGAGTGCTTTTTTCTTCATACTCTTCTAATACTTCACCTGTCTGGCTAACAATTTTTAAGATACTGGTTTTTTCAACTCGCTTACCCTCGTTTGCTAAAACACCGTAAGCTGCAGTATGGTCAACTAATTTGACATCGCAACCTCCCAGAACAAGAGAAAGCCCACAGTCTCTAAAAGGTGCTTGTATTCCTAAGTCGCGTGCGGTGTTAACCACGTCTTCCTCTCCTACTAAAGCAATTGTTTTAACAGCGGGAATGTTTAAACTACCAGCTAATGCCTTGCGCATAGAAACCGGACCATTTTCAGCTAAGTTGAAGTTTCGTGGTGTATAGTTGCCAAAATTAGTAACAACATCCATCAACATACTTGCCGGTGCATATTTATGGTTTCGATCAAAAGCAGTTACATAAGCAAATGGCTTAAAGCTACTACCAGGCTGTTGAAGAGTGGTAGACACATTTACATTAGGTTCGAATAGACAGGTCTTTCCTGTAATACAACCTTCCGGCTGACTTTTACCAAAGTAATCTTTACTACCAACCATTGCGAGTATTTGACCAGTTTTTGGATCCATAGCAACCAATGAGCCGTTGTAACCATTTGCAGAAATATTGCGCGCAACTCCTTCTCGAACCGCCCTTTCAGCGATTTCTTGAAGTTTTGGATCAAGTGTTGTGTAAACACGATAACCACCCTCTTGCAGGGTTTGCTCTCCATATTTTTCGGCGAGATACGTTTCTACATATTGAACGAAGTGGGGAGCAACGATTGCAGTTTTAATTGTTTCGAAAACAACCTCTTCATTTAATGCAGCCTCTTTTTCTTCTTCAGTAATATATCCAAGCTCGGTCATTTGGTTTAGGGTGTACAATTGACGAGCCTTGAGTGATTCAAAGTTTGGGCCACTTGGATTATAGAATGAAGGTGCTTGAGGTAGAGATGCTAAGTAAGCACTCTCAGCTAAAGTAAGTTCGCTAGCTTTTTTGTTGAAATAAGTTTGAGATGCAGCCTCAATTCCATATGCATTACGACCATAAGGAATTTCGTTAAGGTACATCTTTAAAATATCGTCTTTGCTAAATCTTGCCTCTAATTCAATAGCGATAATAATTTCTTTTATTTTTCGAATAAAAGACTTATCTCTGGTTAGGATTGCGTTTTTAACAAACTGTTGAGTGATTGTACTTCCTCCTTGGCGCTTTTCTCTATATATAATATCCACGATAGCCGAACGAGCTAGTCCGGTGAAAGAAATACCCGAGTGGTTATAAAAGTTTTTATCTTCTGCCGATATGGTTGCATTGATTAAATCCGGGGAAACATCTTCTAGGTTAACTAAAGTTCTTTTGATTTCACCATGAACTTCATAAATTAAACTTTCATCACGCGCGTAAATCTTGGTGCTTTCCGGAACATCACGACCAAGCAGTCTGTTTGGGTCAGGAAGTTGTTGGCTATAATAAATAAACATAAACGCAATAAGCAACACACCAGCTGCGCCAATCCTGAAAACCCATGTACCAATTTTTGGCCAAGGGAGATTTTTGAGAAAACCTTTAGAAAATAGTTTTGAAATTTTACCCGAAGAATTTTTGCTGGATGTTCCTTGAGAGTTTTTTGACTGGAAATTATAGACTTTCATAAATGGGGTAAGTTATTAGTAGTGAGTAAGCAGTAATAAGTAAATTAAAAATATAAACATTATCTAATACAACATACTACTTGATTATACTGATTTTTGACTAAAAAATGAAATTTATTTTACGTTTTTCCTAAGAAAAGCCAAACAATCTAAATAATGATATAATTCAGGTATAATTACGAGTAATTTAGAACACAGTAACATGACTAAAGAAGAACAAATTCAAGATATTTTACAACGAGGAGTTGCCGAAATCATTCATGAGGGCGGATTGGCAAAAAAATTGCGAAGCGGAAAGAAGTTACGAATTAAGCTGGGCATTGATCCAACCAGCCCTAATATTCATATCGGCCGCGCTGTAGTGTTGTGGAAGCTGCGGGCTTTTCAAAATTTAGGACACAAGGTTGTTTTTATAATCGGAGATTTCACAGGACAAATTGGCGATACATCAGATAAAGACGCTGAGCGCCCTATGCTTACCGAGAAAGAAGTAAAGGCTAATTTAAAAAATTATCTAGCACAGGCATATAAAATATTAGATAAATCAAAAACCGAATTTCATTACAACTCAAAGTGGTTAAAGAAATTAGGTTTTGCAGAGATTGGAAATTTGGCAAATCTGTTTAGCCTCCATGAGTTTGCTTCGCGTGAAAATATTAAAAAGAGAATGAATGCTGGCAAGCGCGTGAGTTTACGTGAGTTGTTATATCCGTTGATGCAAGGCTACGATAGTATCATGGTTAAGGCCGACGTAGAAATTGGTGGCACCGATCAGCGCTTTAACATGTTGGCTGGCCGCACCGTTCAAGAAGCTTTGGGCTTGCCAGCACAAGAAGTGCTGATGGTGGATTTAATAGAAGGAACCGATGGCCGTAAAATGTCTTCGTCTTGGGGCAACACAATTAATGTTTCCGAAAAAGCTCCAGACATGTTTGGAAAAATTATGTCGGTGGATGATAAGCTGATTGAAAAGTACTTTATTTTTTGCACAAACATTCCTTTACCAGAAATTAAAAAAATATTGAAATCTAATCCACACCCAAGAGACCAGAAACTAATTTTGGCAGAAGCTGTTGTTGCGTTGTATCATGATGAGAAGTCTGCGAAACATGCAAAAGAAAAATTCATAAGCCAGTTTAGTAAAAAAGAATTACCTACAGACATAAAAACTGTTTTTATAAAGGCTGGAAAATATCAGACTACAGAATTATTGATGAAACTGAAATTAGTTGAAAGTAAAAGTGAAGCGCGCAGGGTTTTGTCTCAGAACGGCGTGAAGATCAATCAGAAAACTTTTACCGATCAGGAAATTGAAATCAAACAAAAAAACGACATAGTCGTTCAAGTTGGTAAGCGGAAGTTTGTAAAGATTAAGTAATGTTTTTGCCTTAATCAGGCGAGGATCCGCGCCCGCGACGCGGGAGTTGATTGGCGGGTCCTGTCATCATCCACCTCCAGCAGTCCTCCTCCGTGCGGGCTGCTGGAGGGCCTCCGGATGATGTCACCCGCTAAAAGATAGTATGAAATACAAATTTAAAACCCTCTACAAGGTAGAGGGTTTTAAATTACATTCCAGCTTCTTCGCCGTCTTCTGCAGGTGCAGAAACGTCGCCTTCGCCAGCAGTTTCTTCAGTTGCAACACCTTCATCGGTAGTAGCATCGTCAGAACCAGTGTTCATATCTTCATCGTTAAAGAACATGATTAGTTCTCCTTACTTTGCACATCTCTGCACAAAGGATTACTGATAAAAAAATACATCAGTCAACTATTGCTGAACTGTGTAGTAATTCTAACATCGTTAATCGGTTTTGTCCAGACCTTCAAATAAGAAAATTTTATTATTTTCTCCACGCAGCACATAAGGCTATGGCGAGTGCATCTGCCGCGTCATCAGGTTTGGGAACATTTTTTAATTTAAAAGTTTGCTGAACAACAGTTTGAATTTGCTTCTTGTCTGCTCGTCCATATCCGCACAAAGTATTTTTAATTTGTAGAGGTGTGAATTCAGATATTTCTAAACCTGCCTGTTGCGAAGCTAGTAATACAATTCCTCGCGCTTGAGAAACGGTCATGGCAGTTGTCTGATTGCTTGTGAAAAAAAGTTTTTCGACACCGATTTTGTGTGGCTTGTATTTTTTGATAAGCGCAGTTAAGTCGGAAAATAAAATTTGCAAACGCTTTGCGTCGCTATCGGTTTTTAATGTACTGATTACTCCAAAATCCACAATTTCGTATTCGGGGTTTTGCTTGCCAGTTTTTTTAATTAACCCAAATCCCGTTGTAGCAGTTCCTGGGTCTATTCCTAATATGATCATAAGTTTAGTTTATTGAAGTGAATACGGACACGACATCTTCATCGTCCTCTAACTGTTCGATTAGGTTTTCAATCTTTTCAGTTTGCTCGGAAGTCAGCTCAACTGGTTGAGTGCATTTTCGAATGACTTCACTTGAGACCACTGCAGCACCTACGGCTTTTAGCTGTTTGGTAATACTGTCTAAGCCGTCTGGTGTGGTAGTTATAACTAATCCCTCTTTCGATTCCTCTATATCTTTGGCGCCGCCCTCGATGGCGATTAACTGTAATTCGCTCATGTCTTTGCCAGAATTCTCGACCATAATTTGGCCAACGGTTTCGAAAAGCCAAGCCGTTGAGCCTTGTGCGCCTAGGCTGCCGCCAGCTTTTGTAAGCGTGTGCTTTATGCTCTGGACAGTACGATTGCGATTGTCGCTCGCCGCCTCTATGATTAAGGCAACGCCAAATGGGCCGTATCCTTCATAAATAATTTCTTCGATCGCAGGACCTCCACTCTGCCCCATCCCTTTCTTAATCGCTCTGTCGATGTTATCGTTGGGCATGCTCTGGGCTCGTGCTTTTTCTACCTCCACGCGCAATTTAAAATTGTGCGAAATATCTCCGCTACCACCTTCACGAGCGGCGATGCTTATTTTTTTTGAAAGCTTGGCAAACAAAGCGGCCCGCTTAGCATCGGCTGCTCCTTTTGCTCTTTTAATTGTAGACCATTTACTGTGTCCGGACATATACTCCTGTCATCCCGGACTTGATCCGGGATCTCGAGATGCTGAATAAAGTCCAGCATGACACGATTTACTTAAATGATAATAAGATTGTAACCTCACCTTTAATAGTTGGCTTTGCAGTAAAAATTTCTATTAATTCATTTGCGCTGCCTATTTGATACTCTTCATGCATCTTAGTAAGTTCTCTTGCTACAGCAATGTTTGCTTCGGGGAAAGTTGTTGCGATGTACCTCAAAGTTTTTAATAAACGTTGCGGTGATTCATATGCAATTAAAGTTGCAGAGATTTGTTTCGCTTCTTCGATTGTGCGAATTAACTTCGGTTCTGTCTTTGGGAAAAAACCTACAAATAAAAATTTATCAGTTGGAAGCCCTGAGCCTGCAAGAGCAGTAATCGACGCACTCGCTCCAGGCAGTGATACGACTTCTATATTTTCTTTGCGAGCAGCTCTCACTAATCTAAACCCTGGATCAGAAATCCCTGGAGTTCCTGCGTCGCTTACCAAACAAGCACTTTCGGTTTTGATACGTTCTAATAATTGACCGAGTACCTTTTGTTCATTGTGGTCGGCAAATTGTTTTACCTCTTTTTTCGGCAACCCTAAAAGTTGCAACAACTTGTGTGTTTGCGGTGGATTTTCAGCAATAATAAAATCGCACGCGCTTAATTGATTTTTGGCGCGAGCGGTCATGTCTTCTAAATTTCCTAGCGGAGTTGGTACTATGTATAACATTTATCTATCATGTAATTCCAAGCCAAACATTTCTTCGATAAGGTCATATTCAAGCTTAAGTCGGTCTCGCTCATCTTCCAAAGTCTCTGAATTAGCTGATCCTGCCGATAATGCTTCCATGATTTGCTTCAACTCTTCGTCGATTTCTTTAAGCTTGTCGTAAGCTTGGTCTTCGGTTTCGGGTGCAGTTTCCAGCCATTCTGAATAAGAAAGGCCTAGCTTGGAAGCATAGCGATCTTCAAAGATTTCTTGTTGTTTTTCTGGAGTCATAAATTACGAATTATGAATCTAACGAATGTACGAATCAAATGCTGTTGGTGGGCGTGCTTGGAGTTGAACCAAGGACCGCCAAGGTATAAGCTTGGTGCTCTAACCAACTGAGCTACACGCCCAACAACAGCATTTGATACCGGGCAACTCTTTTTCAAAAAGTTGTGCCCACCGGCACTCTATTATTAGTTGCCCGATGGGCATGGAAATAAGCTTGGTGCTCTAACCAACTGCCTGCCCACCAAAGCTTCAGCGACGGTGGGAGCTACACGCCCCTTTTCGAAATATTAACCTCTATATTATAGAGAACCCATGGCTGCTCGGCAACCCATTGAATAGTAGTAAATAAAAACCGCCCCAAGTTTCAGGGGCGGTCTTTTTTATACGATTGTTACAGTCGCAACAGTGTCTTCGCCGTTTAATTTCATCACTCTTACGCCTTGAGTTGCGCGTCCGAGAGTAGAAATTGTTTTTAGAGGAGTGCGAATAGTTTGACCATGCTTGGAGATTAAGAGCAAATCTTTGCCTTCGTCTGTTTCATCCAGAATGCACATAGAAACAATCTTACCAGTCTTTTCTGTAATCTTCACGGTTTTGATTCCACTACCAGCCCGCTTCTGAATTTTGTAATCCTTGAGTGGAGTTTTTTTGCCCAATCCATTTTCGGTGATTACAAGTACTTCTCTGTTTCCACCAGTCATATCTTTAGTGATGATATCCATCGAAATAACATGATCACCTTTCTTTAGTCGAGCGCCTGTGACACCAGCAGCTAAGCGACCCATTGGTCTCACATCTGTTTCTTTAAAGCGAATTGCTTGACCATCTTCTGTAGAAAGCATGATTTCGTCTTCTCCAGAACTGGTGTTGACCCAGCGCAATTCGTCGTCACTCTTTAGATTTAATGCAATGATTCCCGATTTACGCACTTTAGCAAACTCATCGCGCTTAACTTTTTTGATTAAGCCATTGCGAGTTGCCATCACTAAATATTTGGTCTCACTGTTTTTTGGCAGAGCCAATACAGCTGTCGCGAACTCTTCCGACGCCAGTTGCAAGAAGTTAACCAAAGCTTGTCCTTTGCTGGTACGTGAGCTTTCTGGTAATTCGTAAGCTTTTGTTACGAGCAAACGGCCTTTATTAGTGAAGAACAAAATATCATCATGAGTAGAAGCAGAAAGTACAGAGTCGATTACATCCTCTTCTTTCAGAGCTTGGCCAATCACGCCTTTGCCGCCGCGGCTTTGTTGGCGGTAAGTATCTGGCGACTGTCGTTTGATGTAACCAGATTTTGTTGTCGAAATAATTACGCTGTCTTCGGGAATTAAATCTTCGGCTTTGAATTCGCCTATTCCTTGAGGAACAATTTGAGTTCGACGTTCGTCTCCAAATTTTTCTTTCATCTCTAAAACCTCTTCTTTGATGATGGAAAGAATTTTCTTTGCAGACTTAAGAATAGCTTCGAGTTCAGCGATTAACTTTTTCTTTTCCTTGAGCTCGTCCTCGATTTTCTTACGCTCTAATCCAGCAAGAGTTTGAAGACGCATGTCTAAGATAGCGCTGGTTTGAATATCTGAAAGCTTAAACTTCTTAACCAGGTTTGCATGGGCTTCTACTCTGTCTGAGCTTGCGCGAATAGTTTTGATCACTGCGTCAATTTGATCGAGCGCAATTTTTAGACCTTCTAAAATGTGTGCGCGGTCCTTTGCTTTCTTAAGTTCAAATTCTGTACGACGACGAACAACAACTTGTCGGTGCTCGATGTACTTTTCAAGAATTGTTTTTAGATTTAGAACGTGTGGCTCGATTCCGTCAACTAACGCCAACGTGTTCATATGGAAAGTATCTTGAAGCTGTGTGAATTTAAATAGCTGATTTAAAATTTTGTTGGCAAGAGCACCCTTCTTTAATTCAATAACTATACGAACCCCATCTTTATCGCTTTCATCGCGAACATCTTTGATTCCTTCAATCTTTTTTTCTTGAACCAACAAAGCAATTTTTTCTAATAAAGTTGCTTTGTTAACACGGTACGGAATTTCGTGAATCAAAATTCGCATTTGACCGTTGTTCATTTCATCGATTTCGGTTTTGCCACGAGTGATAATTCCACCCTTACCAGTAGTGTAAGCTTCTTTGATCGCTTTGCGGTCATAAATTATTCCACCAGTTGGAAAATCTGGACCTTGTACAATATCTGTTAATTCATCGATAGTAATATCTTCATTGTCGATAACGGCGACGATTGCATCCGACACTTCGTTTAAGTTATGAGGAGGAATATCTGTCGCCATACCAACCGCAATACCAAGTGTTCCGTTGAGTAGAAGGTTAGGTAGTTTGCCTGGCAATACAACTGGTTCTTTTTCGGTTGAGTCGTAGTTATCGCGCCATTCAACAGTGTCTTTATCTATATCTTCTAAAATCGCTTCCGCGATTGGGCTCATTTTAGCTTCTGTATAACGCATCGCCGCAGGATTATCCCCGTCCATAGAACCGAAGTTTCCCTGACCAATTACTAGCGGATAGCGCATGGCAAACTCTTGGGCCATGTGAACCATGGAATCGTAAACAGCAGTGTCTCCGTGTGGGTGAAATTTACCAAGCACTTCTCCGACTACTTTCGCAGACTTGGTTGTTTTGCCTCCGCTGCGTAGTCCCATTGCGTGCATGGCATATAAAATACGGCGGTGAACTGGTTTTAACCCATCGCGAACATCAGGTAGTGCGCGCGCAACAATTACACTCATCGCGTAATCTAAATACGACTCCTGCATTTCTTGTTCTAAAAAGCGTTGTTTGAGTACACCGACGTTTGAGTGTGTGGGTTGTGAAGAATCTTTTGGCATGGCTATCTATTATTCGTTACTTGTGGGAAAAAGGTTTGGTAAAGCATCTTTGCTTTCTTGGACATTCTGGTTAAACTCAAAAATAACATCTCCGCTTGTGCCCTCTCGTGGTGGCATCCCTACCACTGCCCAAAGTACTAGCATGAAAGCAACAACACCAATCAAAGTTATTAAAATAATTCGATTCTTATGGTGTTGAGGCTTGTTTCGGATATTGGATATAAGTTGCTTCATAGTTTTTTATCGTAGTGCTTCAAGAACTACGAGTTGAGTTTTGTCTTGAATTAAATCTTTTTTCTTGATGATAAGTTTGTCCATCGTTTCTGCTTTACCACCAAAGTTTTTTAGGAACACGTCAACTTTTTCGTTTGGTAATTTTAATCCATCGGTATCGTAGTGTGAAGGAATAACAATTTTTGGTTCAATGTCGTGTGCAATTTGGGAAGCGAGTTTTGGTGTAAGCACACTGTTACTGCCAACCGGCAGAATGAGGATATCTATTTCTCCCAAATCATCTAAATCATCTTGTTTGATGTTCCACTCTCTGATGTGGGTTAAGTTTAGAATCGAGATGTCTTCGCTTTCTATTAAATAAACTGTGACGTAGCGGCCTTCATCTTGTAAAAGCGGAATGCCGGTTATAGTTACGCCCTTTAGGTCGTATTCACCAGGGTCGCTAATTAAAAAAGGCTCCCCCGAGATTCCGGAGGTGGCGTTGTAAAGTTTGTTGTTTTTCTCGGCTAGGATGACGATATCTGCCGCTCCTCTTGGAGGGACAAGACCAGATTCTTTGTCGAAAGGATCGGTAATTACTGTAGCTTCTTTGGTAATAATCTTGAAGCTGGAAAGACCAAAATAGTGGATTTGCATAAGAGAATTATAGCAGTTTGTAGTGAGGTTGAGTAGTTGACATAGTGCATGTAATGTTGTACAATTCGTAGTTAGTTAGGTATTTTCAGACGGAGGACTAAACGATGGTAGATACAAAGAAAGAAACAGAGGTGTTTTGGTTAGAGGAGGAGCTGGCCGCGATTAGGGCAATCAAGGAAGAAGATCTTATATGCCCCAGTACAGAATCTACGCCCTATGACGAAAATATAGAGCATTTGACCTTTTTTGAGAGGCAGATCTGGACTCGATGTGAGATGTTGCAGAAAGAGGCAAAGCATCTTCGGGTAGACCTTGAAAGTTCAAGGTCCTCTGCCCAACGCGAGCATTTCGGGTTTTGTCTAGGGATGGTCCGTGGAAAGCTTCAGGCTTTTGAAAACATTTTTTGGACCCAAGTTCGTATTAACCATAAGATTAAATCTTATTCTTTGGGCATACGTTCAGACTGGTCTATTGTTCGGATGAATGAAGAACAGGTGGAAAAAACATTACAGAGTTTGTTTAGTTCTGTATTTTCCGAAATTTCTCATGAGTCAGATGATAGCTCAGTCTTTGATGACCAGTTTATTGAGGATTGACTACAATTTTGGTTTATATGCCGCTCCATGAAAAAGGGCGGCTTTTTATATCTTTACATTTTTAGCCAATATAGCTATAATTCCTCTACTTACTGGCGCACGTCGCCCTCGGCTCTGCAAAGAAGCCAAATCTAAATCTTAACCCCCAGTAAGTCTAAGTAATGGGCACGTTTAATAATTAATATACATAAATCGTTTTTAGAATTTACACAACGTAATCTAAACGTTGTTTTTTTGTTCCTCCTTTCATATGAAAGCGGAACAACCCTCCGTAGCTTTCTTGCTCTACGAAGCCTTAACGAAGTAGAGAGCGAAGGAGGGCCACTCATTTTGTATATTATAGAAAGTAATTAATATGTCAGAAGACAATATTGCAGAAGCAACTGCTCCTCAAGGTGAAATGATTACCCCTTCCACCGCTGGAGATGATAATGCGCAAACCATGACCGACTTGCTTACAAGTGGCGCGGAAATTCGCGTGCTAAAGCCGGGAGACATGGTAGAAGGTACTATCATTTCTGTAACCAAGAATGAAGTTTATTTGAACTTAACAGGGTATGGTGTTGGTGTTGTCCGTGGTCGCGAATTATACGACGACCAAGCAACACTAAACTCTCTAAAGCCTGGTGATACAATCGAAGCTTCCGTTGTTGAAACAGAAAACCGTGAAGGTAATGTTGAGTTATCTCTTCGCCAGGCTGGACACGAACGTGTTTGGCAGAAACTTCGCGATCTTTTGGAAAGCAAAGAAATTGTTTCAACTAAGATTGTTTCCGCTAACAAAGGTGGCTTGATGGTTGAAGTAAATAACGTTCCTGGTTTCTTGCCAGTATCTCAACTTTCCATTGAACACTACCCTCGCGTAGAAGAAGGTGATAAGAATCGCATTCTTGGAATTTTGAATGGTTATGTTGGTCAGCACTTCAGCGTACAAGTTATCACTGCAGATGCTGAAGAAGAAAAACTTATTGTCTCCGAAAAAGCTGTTCACCAAGAAGAGTTGCAAAAGAACCTTTCTTCTCTAAAGATTGGCGAAACTGTAACCGGTCAAATTACAGGTATTGTAGACTTCGGGGTGTTCGTGAAGTTTGGTGAGATGGAAGGATTAGTTCACATTTCCGAACTTGCTTGGCAACGCATTGAGAATCCAAAAGATTTGTTTAAAGTTGGCGACACTGTTAAAGCAAAAATCATTGCAATTGAAAAAGGACGCGTGTCACTTTCAATTAAGCAACTCCAAACTGATCCTTGGCAGGAATCTGTTAAGAAGTATCAGCTTGGACAAGTTGTGAAAGGTAAAATTTCTAAGATCATGCCTTTCGGAGTATTCGTTGAATTAGACGAAGACATTCAAGGCTTGGCTCACTTGGGCGAACTCGCTCACGAAGAAGTTAAGAATGCAACAGACATTGTTAAAGAAGGTGAAGAACGTGAGTTCAAAGTTATCTCTATTGAACCTGCTGAACATCGCCTAGGGCTTTCAATTAAGCAATTAACTGCCCCGTCCACCGAAGCTTCAGCGAAGGGGGAAGCTCCAGTAGAAGCAGCAGATGAAACTTCTGCTCCAGAGGTTGAAGAAGAAAAAGCAGGCTCATTGGCCACAACTGAAACCGGTGACTACCCTTCTGAGGTCACGGAAGAAGAAAAAGCAGAATAGTCCACTCAAAAAATCCCGAGATCAACACTCGGGATTTTTATTTAATAATTAAATAATAAGATAGATGGGTGTATAATAATGTATATATTACCTAAAGAAACTATATGCAAAAAATCACACCCAACCTATGGTTTAAAGGCAATGCAGAAGAGGCAGTAAATTATTATCTATCTGTATTTCCAGACAGCAAAATAATTAGCTCCACTCGATACCCTACCGAAGGGTTGCAAGACTTTCAACAAGAGTTTGCTGGTAAAATCTTAACGATCGATTTTGAATTGTTTGGCCAAATTTTTACAGCGATAAACGCAGGGAATGACTTCACATTTAATGAATCGGTATCATTCTTGGTATTGTGCAAGGATCAGGCCGAGATAGATTATTACTGGGAAAAGCTTATATCTGGCGGTGGCCAAGAAAGTGTATGTGGATGGCTTAAAGATAAGTATGGGTTGTCATGGCAAATCAATCCCGAAAATATGGGAGAGCTCATGAATAAGCCTGGAGCGTTCGAGAAGATGATGGCTATGAAAAAAATTATCATCGCCGAATTTTAATCACTTATTCAAAAAACACAACCTCGATGGTTGTGTTTTTAATATGGTGCCCGGGGCGGGACTCGAACCCGCAAGCTTTAAGGGCGGGAGATTTTAAGTCTCCAGAGTTTACCAATTTCTCCACCCGGGCGTGTATGATCTGACAACACTATTGATTGCAAAAATTTTATTTACCTGAGAAACCTTTCTTTGATTAGCTAGAGCACCGTTATAATAACATGATTTCAAAATTACTTCCGCAGCCAATTTACCATACTTTAAATTGTAAACCGGGTTGGGTCTGTTTAGATGTGTGTATTCAATAATCTGACCAGGTACATCATATAGCTCGCGGATTTCTAAAAACAACCATTTAGAAAAAATTTCTGCGGCACTTGCAATTCTTAAACTTGCCTGTAAATTTTTATTTTTAGGATGATGCCAAGTGTAAATACAACCATCGCCATCGATTATCCCTCGCAGAAAATCATGGAAATATTTTTTGGGCACAACTAACTCTTTTAGAGTTAACGATTTAGCAGGACTTAGCCCAACACTTAGTAAGTAGTGGTAAAACGCAACATCACCGATTTGCAACAGTGAGTAACTCTTTTCGCGGTTACTACCAGAGGATTTTTTGGAGACTGCACACGATAAAGCAAAGGACTCCTTAATATCAACTAAGATTTGTTCATCTTTTGAGGTTATACTTATATGTCTACCGTCTTTGCTTAAGCTGCCGTCGGATGTAATTAGTCCAATTAAGTACCAAAGATTAAATTGATCGACGGTTTCTAAATCTATCATGAGTTAAGTCTATCAAAGTGATACTCAAGAACTGGTAAAGAAAAACTCAAAGTTGAACAAAGATTTTTTGGAGGCGCGAGCGGGAATCGAACCCGCGCGTCGAGGTTTTGCAGACCCCAGCGTTACCACTTCGCCATCGCGCCGTTCTCTAACTCAGAATAACTCCCTAATTTTAGCGGAAGCTTGAACTTTATTCAAGATAAAACCCTGTCTTATAACGACAGGGTTTTACCAGTTATTTTACGAATGAGAGTGCTGGACATTTACCACGCACCATCCATGGTGTTGTTTTTTTGTGAACTGCCATGTATTTTACAGCAGCTTTTACGTTTGCATCAGCATCAAATACAGAATGACCAGCTTTACCTTCGTCTGTTGCTTTCCAAGTACTGTTTAAGTATTGGAATACACCGCTAGCAGTAGAACGTTTGTTCTTACTAAACTGATTGTAACCACTTTCGTGGAAGGCGATACATTTCGGGGTTTGTGGGTCGATACCATACTGTGCAGAGTATGCGACGATGAGCGCTTCAACTTCTTCCTTTGTGTAACTACGCCCTGCATAACTGTTGGCTACAGGTGTTGATGCTGGTTTAATTTCAGCAACCGCAGTCTGTGCTAACGGATTTACATTTGGATTACATGAATCCGCAGGTGCAGGGTAACAAGGATTTTTTAGAGTTGGGTTTTCCTCTTCGACAACGATTTGATTTGATTGTAAGTTAGGTGTTTGTTTTGAGTTGACTTGAAAAACTAGAGCTTTTTCACCAATGTCCTGTGGGCTGTGAGCCGCGGAAGTAATCTCTGGATATACCATCGTGATTACTGGCAAGAAAGCGAATATTACAACAGCTTTCTCGATTGCAGAACTTAGGTTTAAAGGAGCCTTCATTAATTCAGTGGCAACTCCTTAGCCTCAAGATATAAGCGAAGGGTTCAGTCGGTGCGGGAGAACCTTGTTTTTATAAGTGAGGATTAATGAATAAAAGGACCAATCGGGTTACTGCTTAGGGCGGTTTTTTAGACTAGTTGCGCTGCTTTTTTCTGAAGTCAGCAAATAAAAAAGCCTGCCAATAGCAGTACCGTACCGAGACATAATACCAGAATTCACTATATTTTACAAGGCTTTTTTGGCTGTTTTCCTCTTATTTAAGCCTAAAGTCCTTTTTTTTGGCATGGTCCTGAGCCGAATTGCCCTCTTAAATAAGCAGTAAATTCAATATAAACACGCTAGGGATGATATCATTATAGGAGAAACTAACTATAATCTATGACAGCAAAAGAATTAATGAATCCGCAGTTTTTAACTATTCGCCCCGAAACCCCCGTGGTGGCGATAATGCAAATGTTTCGGGAGAGCGCTTTGGGTGGTTTTCCCGTGCTAAACGAGAATCAAGTTGTTATGGGTCTTGTAGGAAGAGACGATTTGTTCACCAAAGACTTGGGTATCCATATCCCTACGTATTTACAGCTATTGGAAGAAGCAAAGTTTGCAAAAGATAGTAAGAAAGAACTTCCCTATGCTGCGCAAAAGGTTCTTCAAGCTCACGCCAGTGATGTAATGGACCAAGCAGTGTTTTACGCAAAGGAAGACACATCTATTGAGGTTATTGCGGCATTCCTTTCTAATGATAAGCAAGCTGTTGTCCCAGTGGTTGATGAAGATAATAAATTTTTAGGAGCGATTGATCAATCCTCAGTCTTGAAATTTTATGCAGGAGAAGTTGAAGCACCTGTGGTTGAGTCAATTGAGCATGTTCGACCAGTTGATTCAGAATTACAATTTGTACAGCGCGACATGAGCTCTCGCTTTTCTTACATTGCGCAAACTCGCGCGCACTTGTGGCTTAGCACAACAATAATTTTGTTTGTGATTGGATTTGGCTTGGGAATTATTTTCATCGTTGATCCGCAACCGATTGCCCAATCAGTTGATGCAAATATCAGACAGTTGTTAGAGATTATATTTAATAGTTAGGGTCTGTTTGCATGGAATCAATGAAATTGACTTTTGACGAAGTATTTAAATTTTGGCTAGATGCTGAGGTCATGGCAGTCGAGGGTCGAGAGATTTTATCGGTAGCGAAGAGTAAAGGTTTTACCTCTATCACGGAGTGGCGACTCAACACAGCTCTAAGGCTAGGGATGGATACAAAAGAGTGGGTATTACAGAAGATTGACAATCCAAATGAGACACTGCCGAATATTATCATAGGACCTTATCAGGGCTGGTCTAGGTTTTTCGATAATCAACTTAATACGACCTTTGCCCAAGCTGTAGAGATTCCAGAGTTTTTTGAATGGTGCAAAACTCATGACAGAGTCGTTCCCCTCTCTCAGAAGTTTCCCTCACCTACAACTTTGATTTTGTTTAGAAAAGAAAGTGGAGAATACATTCATATTGAAGGTGGGCATAGGATTTGCGCGGTGGCGTTTGCACAGAAGCTGGGAAAGCCAATAAAGTTCAATGATAATGGTGATGTCTTTGTAGCTGTCACTGAGGTTAAAGATAGCGAAGTAGAGAGTTTGAAAACATTTCTCAGGACAGGAACTGATAAAAAATAATCTAACTCACAACAATAAAACACCAGATAAGCTGGTGTTTTATTGTTGGAGCGGCTAAGGGGAATTACGCGTCGGTCGCCTTCTGGCGACCTCCTTGTCCGGGGTTGCTGCAAACAGCTCCCAGCTGTTTGTAGATCGTTCGCTTTCAGTTTTCTCTGCAGAGAAAACTTCAGCTCACTTCAACCCGTTCGATTCCTCTATTATCATTCCAACAAAAAATTCCGAACAAGTCGGAATCTTTTGTTGGAGCGGCTAAGGGGAATCGAACCCCTATCCCCTCCTTGGCAAGGAGGAATTCTACCATTGAACCATAGCCGCGAACTTTTATATTTGAAATCAGTATTGGTAGCAGTGCTACCTGGTGGGCGATAGAGGATTCGAACCTCTGACATCTTCGGTGTAAACGAAGCGCTCTGACCAGCTGAGCTAATCGCCCGTGTGATATTTTAGTGGTGCCCCGGGTCAGAATTGAACTGACGACACGACGCTCTTCAGGCGTCTGCTCTACCACTGAGCTACCAGGGCTAATTGTGTTTGTGTGGTGTGGGTTAGTAGGACTCGGTCACCTTTACGTAGCGGTTACTAAATTATGGTGCCCAAGAGAGGACTCGGTCACCTCCCGCTGTGCTCAACTCGCTACGTTCGTTTCGCACGACGCTACGGCGACCCCTGTCGCTATTTCATGCTCCAAATAGTCGCATGAAATTCTGCCGCTATGCGACAGATCGCTCTTCTTCGAGTTCCGCATGGACTATTGATTAGCTATCCGCCGTTGGCGTATATCTAATCAATGGTGCCCAAGAGAGGACTCGAACCTCCACGGGATTGCTCCCACTACCACCTCAAGGTAGCGCGTATACCAGTTCCGCCACCTGGGCAGGTGTTTATCCTTCAAAAATCTTAGTTATTATAGTATGTCTTCCGAAAAAAATCCAGTCCCTATGTATTCTCTAAACGACTTCCCATTTTCCAGCGGCAGTCTTCGCTAACTTACCCATCATTGAGAACCCAGCCGCTAGTTTATGGCCACCTCCGCCAAGACTTTGGGCAATTTTTTGAACATCAACTCCCTTATATTCTTCGCTGCGGAGGCTTCCTTTTATGCGATCACCATCCTCTTTAAGAAACATGGCATACTTTGCTTCGGGCACTTTGTTTAAAGTTTCTACTAAGCCTTCAAAGTTGGCTAACTCTGTTTCGCCAAGTTCGGCAAGTTGATCTTTGGTAATTACTGAGAAAATCATTTTGGTTTCTGGATTGAAGTATGCGTTTTCGAGAGCTTTGCCCCAAGCCCTCATGCTGACAGGACTTTCGGTTGTGAAAGTGTGTTTTGCAACTTCGCTTACCAAAGCGCCGCGCTTCATTAATTCCCCAACTGCTTCTAAAGTTGTACCTTGAGTGTTGCTATGCATTAACAAGCCGGTGTCGGTGATGATTCCAGTGAGCAAACAGGTTGCCATGTCGGAATTAATTTCCCAGTTGGCGAATTGTAAAAAATCGTACATTAACTCAGCGACCGAGGATTTTTTAGAGTCCACCACGTTCACAGTTGCGTAATTTTGATTGTCGGGATGGTGGTCAAAATTAATTACAGGAATGTTTAAATTTTCGATGTGAGTATTTCGGATTCGGTTCAGAGTCGAGCAGCCGGAAACGATTAGTAAATCAAAATCTGTTGATTGAGTCTCGCTGTCCACAGAGTCGGAGCCAGGCATAAACTCAAGTCTGCTTGGTACACCTCCTGTGACTACTACTTTAGCTTGCTTGCTATTGTTTATAAAATAGTGCGACAAAGCTAACACGCTTCCGAGGTCATCACCGTCAGTGTTCTCGTGTGTGGTTAATAATATTTTATTTGAATTGGCAATTAGATCAATTGCTTTTTGGAAAGCTTCGTTCATTAGTTTTCTTGTTCGTCTTCTTTGCGAATTTGATCAATCAGCTCGTTGATGTGTTGAGCATAACGAGGACTCGTATCCAGATAAAATTGCAAACGCGGGACAAGCTTTAAATCTACAGCGCGGTTTAGTTCACCCTGAATGTCGTACATATTTTTTTCGATTACTTTTAGAATGGCATCATCATCGCCTCCAACAATCGAAATCCACACTTTTGCCCACTTGGTATCTTTGCTAACTTCAACACGACTTACTGTTGTAAGTCCGGCTTGCCCCGAAAGGTATGGTCGAATAATCTCCCCTATTAATTGCTGAAATAGGGAGTTCATTTTTTCGAGACGGTTAGAAGGTTTTTGGTCTTTATGCTTCATAAGAAGAGTTACTATATCAAATCATTTACATTATATCAATAGAAAAGAAAAAAGCCTCGAAAGGCTTTTATGAAATGGCTATTAGGTCGTTTATGAGGGGTTGTTGAAACGAGTTAAAGTAATACCATTTGGGTTAATATTGAACTTAACTCGTTCAATCTTCTCAATCTTTTCTCTGAGGTTTTTTACATCCCCCTCTGAGTAGTTTGGAAGACAGATAACCGCAGTTACCAAGAGGTGGTGTCCCCTCTTGAGATCTTCAAGGAACTGACCCTCAGTTTTGAATCGCTTGATCTTAGTATCTTCAGCCTCTGTGAAAGTCTTGGTGGCATGATAGCAATCCTCATCATCACCAATAATAGCTAAATATTTCATTCTTCGTATTCCTCCGTGAGTTTTTGATTTAACACAGTATTCTACATCTTTTTTAAAGTATTGTCCAGGCAAATAAAAATCCCGGCATCTGCCGAGATTTATAAGCTCTTGTGTTTTAGACTTTCTTCAAAACTCTCAATCACATCGCCTTCTTGAATTTTGTAATTAGTTTTTACTTTCATCCCGAATTCATTGCCGCGAGAAACTTCTTTGGTATCGATTTTGCCTTGTTGAAGTTCGAGGATTTCACCGCGAGCAACTTCTTGCCACAATCCTTCATCATCTTTTTTGACGATTGCAACTTCTTTGTTTTTACGGATTTCGCCTTCGGTCACTTCCCCACCGACAATCATTTGAGATTTCTCTGTTCTGAAAATTGCCAGAACTTTAGCGCGACCAAAAACTA
This sequence comes from Patescibacteria group bacterium UBA926, assembly GCA_002293685.1. Classification (GTDB taxonomy): domain Bacteria; phylum Patescibacteriota; class Doudnabacteria; order UBA920; family UBA920; genus UBA920. The sequence continues at coordinate 4,551 of DBDS01000003.1, read as the reverse complement.
ATTTTTCCATTTCCGGTGTAAACATTTCGACAACCGCACTGGTTACATCTTCCAGGAGCTCGTAGATCACTTCATAGCTGTCGATGGAAACTTTTTTCTGCTTTGCTAGATTTAACGCTTTGGGATTTGTCTTTACGCGAAAAGCAATCACAGTCGCTTTGGAGCTATCAGCAAGCATTACATCATTTTCGTTAACCTCACCTATACCTTCACTGATTACATTAATCTGAACTTCATCATTTTTAAGCTTGCTGAAAGATTGTTGAATTGCTTCTAGCGAACCCGCAACATCAGATTTTAAAATTAAGTTTAGAGACTTGTCGTCAGCGTTAGCTTTTAACTTGCTGCGACCAGTTAGTCTGCGACTGTGTTTGAGCTTTTGTGCAGTGATGCCGATTTGTCTGGCTTCGTCCAAGCTCTCTGTGGTTTGCAAGATATCCCCTGCTTCTGGTAGTTCTGAAAATCCAGAGATCAATACCGGTGTAGATGGTCCAGCGGACTTTAGTTTTTTACCGTGCTCATCTTCCATGGATTTTACGCGACCAAAACCGATTCCCGCAACGATGATATCGGAAACCCGCAGTGTCCCGTTTTGAACGATTACTGTTGCAACTGGTCCCTGGCCTTGGGAAACGTGAGATTCGATAACGGTCCCTAAAGTCTTACCGTTTGGATTAGCGGTGTAGTTTTCGACTTCTGCTTGCAAAAGCACCATTTCTAAAAGCTTATCGATTCCGATTTTATTCTTCGCGGAAATTTCTACAGCAATTGTCTTACCACCCCAGTCTTCTGTGAGAACGCCGTGTTCTGCTAACTCTTGTTTTACTTTGGTGATGTTGGCAGCTTCTTTGTCGATTTTGTTAATCGCGACAATGATTGGTGTGTTGGTAAATTTAGCGCGATTAATAACTTCGATAGTTTGAGGGCGAACGCTGTCGTCGGCAGCAACAACCAAAATAATTAAATCGGTCACGTTCGCACCGCGAGCACGCATTTCAACGAATGCTTCATGTCCTGGTGTATCTAAAAAGGTGATTTTGCGAACTTGCTTCGCAAAATCATCCTGAGCTTGCCGAAGGATCCCTCGACTCTCTTCGTTCGCTCGGGATTTCGGTTCATCCTTAGAATGAACCTCAACTTGGTAAGCTCCGATGTGTTGAGTAATTCCACCCGATTCGCCGCCTACTACATCTGTTTCTCGGATTGCATCGAGTAAAGTAGTTTTACCATGGTCAACGTGTCCCATGACCGCGATAATGGGAGCGCGTGGTTTTTTCTCTTCATCGGTTTGAGCATCGAGTTGTTCTTGTAAAAACCCTGCACCAAATTCTTTTACTTCAGAAGTTTGTTCACTTGAAACCTCAAATCCAAGATCAGTGGCGATAATACTTGCTGTTTCAAAATCAATTTCTTCGTTAATGGTTGCCATAACCCCGTTCTGGATTAATGTTTTAATCACATCGGTAATTGGCAGTTTTAACAACTCAGCAAAATCTCTGACCTTAATGAAAGCTGGTAGCTGAATTTTTACAGGGGTTGTATTTTTTGGTGCAAGCTCTTTCTTCGGTTTTATTGCTAAGGCATCTTGGATTTGTCTAGCCAAATGGTTATCAATCTTATTGGCTCGAGGTGAAATTTTAAAACCTGCGGCAGATGCTTTCTGGCGCAGTTCTTGTACGGACATATTTAACTCGTGTGACAAAGATGATAGATTCATGGTTTTTCTACTATTCCCATCAACGGGAACTCAATAACCCGTTAACTATACTAAAAAACCCCAGAAAATGCAAGGTTTCTGAGGTTCTAGAATGTCCGGCCTTTGCCGACTATCATGCGAAGCTGTCTTGGGATAATCGAGACGACAGCTGGAACTTTGGCAAAAGTTCTCCCTGCAATGTTTAGGGGAAAGCCACGTGGTTCTAAGAATTCCACTTGCCGACATTTGATAACTGAAGTTCCTGGAATATTTTCCATAACCCCCTTTGCAATATCCGGTTTATACTTTAAAACATCCATGCGAGTCAATCGCTCGAGGACCATTAAATCCAAAAATCCGTCAGTTGGGTTTGCGATAGAACTGTTGGAGCTGGAGGTTGTTCTGCTGTTAGTTACAGTTCCGCCCAGACAAGTAATGTCCATTGTGTATGAGTTGTCGATGCGCAGCTTAAGATTGTAATAATCTTTTGTAAGCGAAGACATGCTCGAGAACCAGCCCATGTTCTTCACTTTGGTTGAAGCAATCCCAAACTCTACTTGGCTGATAAAATAGTTGTCGCCAATTACGGCCAAATCCATTTTTTCTAACCTGCGAGCTGCAACGGTTTTCACAGCACTTTCAATCGAACTGATTCCTAAAATCTTTGCTAAAACTGTATCGTCGATAAGTGGGATAAAGCCAAGGGCAAAATCTCTTCCAGCTAAATACGCCAACATTATATTGAAAGTATCATCGGTACCACACGCGATTAAAGTTTTTACGCCCCGCTCCGCTGCCAATTCTACCAACTCCGGAATCCCGCGAATTGAAGTGACGCGGACCATCTCACCAGATATGCGAAACTGCGCCAACAACCCTTGAAGGGTCACTTGCGCTTTTTCAAATTGAGCGGGTGAAATTTTGGTGCCGTCGAGTATGTAGAAATACATGGTTAAAGTTCTCTGTATTAAAAACTAGAATCCCCGGAAGCCGAAGGCTGTCCGGGGTCTGAATATTTAGACCCCGGCTCTTCCCCACCAGACAGGGTTCGGTCGGGGATGCTTAAATGACCAAAGCTGATGGATTATTTTTCTTGTTCAGGTTCGCCGGCGCTCGCAGACTTTTTATCTAATGCGGCACCTTTCATGTTGCACTTTCCAGAAAATAGCGCACCATCTTCAACGCGCAAAACTGCGCAAGCCACATCACCGTTAACACGAGCAGTAGCTTGAAGAATTAAATTACCAGAGACTTTAATATTGCCTTGAACTTGTCCGGCGATGATTGCGTTGCCAGCTTGCATGTCCGCTTGAATAACTGCAGCTTCACCGATGTGCACGCTCTGTGTCGTGTTTACTTTTCCCAACACACTACCTTCAATCCGAATGTTGCCTTCGGAGTTTAAATCACCTTGAATTTTTACTGACGGGCCGACGACTGTTTCCGCGGCGCTGTTATCTTGTGCCATTGTATAAAAAATTAATTATTATTTTCTTTCTTCCTATCTTTCTTTTCTGTTTTTGATTTATTGGTTCCGGATTTTGTTAGCGCTTCAATAAGTGCTTCTTGTTCTTCTTCACTAAGCTGTGAAGTGCTCACTCCTTCTTTGATTGGCTTGCAATAAATTCGGTTGTGTTCCCTGCCGTGAAGACTTGTGATAATCAATCCGGTTTGATGTCCGTCGAGAAGTGCGACAGCGAAACTTAAGTTACCACCATCACTTCCACCAGAATCAAATCGGATTACACTAGAAAACTGAAATGCGGTCTGAAGTGTGGTCCCTTGGCTTTCAACAATTTTTGCCAGGTCTGCGTGATCACTTTTTAGTTTCTTTAGCATCTCGGAGATTGAAGAGATAATTTCTTCTAAATTATCCGGTTGCTCATCTTCAGTAAACAGCTGCCTAAACCGACGCACTTTATTGCTTTGGACGATAGAAATAACTCCTAGAATAAGTGCTAGGAGTGCCAAAACAAGGCTGATAATTTCTATATTAAGTCCATACATATTTGCGCAGTATGGCTATTCTAGCATCATTCTTTAGTGCAATTCAAATTGAATAATTTACCAGATATTTAGCCCCACTTACTTGCTCAATCTCAGCGAGTTTACTATATTATATAGAGTAGTGTATCGATCGATTTATTAAATATTAAACACATGAGCAAGAAAAAGAAGAAGAAATTTAAACCAAGCTATGTTCCTCAACGAACAGGTGGGCAGAAAATAGAAACTGTTAATCCCGTAATGACAGCAGTAGCAACCTCCCCCGCCCCTGTTTCAAAACCTACTTCTTCTGCGGTAATGACATTCTCAGATTCTAGACAAGCAATCGCAAACCATGCAGCTTATAATTCTCACCAAGCCGAGTATAGCAATATTAATAAGGACTTAATTAAGGTTGTTATAGTGAACGGATTACTTTTCGCAGCAATCCTCGTAGTCTATTTCTTGAATAATAGTAATCCATTCTTGGATGATTTATACAACCGGATTTTCTAATCCGGTTTTATTTTACCACTTTACTTTTAGACAAGATTAAGGTAGAATGGGGGCAGTAAGTTTCTTTGTATTTTTGTCCAAGCTTTAGGTTTTCCAAGAGTAAGGCGAAGTAAAAGAGGTCGTCTTACAGCAGACCCGCGATGGTGGGCTGGCAATTAAACCTAAGGACAATCATGGCAGCAAAATTATATGTTGGCGGATTACCATACTCTACTACTAATGAAGAGTTGGAAGCTGGCTTTGCAAAAGCTGGTAACGTAGTTTCCGCAACTGTGATTTTTGATAAAATGTCTGGTCGCAGCAAAGGTTTCGGATTCGTGGAGATGTCTTCCGAAGATAAAGCTAATGCAGCA
>DBDS01000005.1 GCA_002293685.1 Patescibacteria group bacterium UBA926 | reverse complement strand
AGCTCGTATGGCTGGTGAATTAGTACCTACTGGTACAACTGGTCCTTCTAACCCAGGAACCGGCCCGGTTAGCTGTTCTAACGACGGTTCTGAAGGTTCTGTAGATGCTGTAACTTTAGGTTCTCCTGAAGAGACTACTGTAGCTGAAAACGAAAATGAAGTAGAACTAATCGCGTTTGAAGTTGAGTTATCTGATGACGGCGACCTTTGTTTAGATCGTTTTGACCTATACATGGGCCAAGACAACACTGTTACTGCATCTAATCGCCCATGGGATTACTTCACTGAAGCTTACTTAATGGTAGAAGGTGAAGAAATCGCTTCTATGAGCGTTGATTCTTCTAGTGATTGGACTGAATTCGACACTGGTACTCTAACTACCACATCTCAAGAATACCGTCTACGTTTCACCGGTCTTAACACTGGTTTGCAAAGTGACGAAGTATCTAAAGTTTCTGTAGCTTTCGACACAGTATCTAACATGGATTCTGCTGATGAAGATGCTGTATGGCAGTTCGGTACTGAAACTGATTCGTTCCGATTCACTGATGGTACTGGATTTACCTTTACCGCTGGTGCTAACTTACAAGATGATTTTGCATTCGAAGCTGCTGATTCAGCAGTTCTAGCTCTATCTCTTTCTTCTGATAGCCCAGATGCTTCAGTAATCGAAGTTAGCAAAACTGTAGACACCAACGGTGTTCACATTGCAACTTATGAAGTTGAAGAAACAAATGATGTCGATGTAAATATTGACGAAATTACTGTTGGTTTAGCTGTCTTTGCCGATGCTGGTGCTGTAGCCCCAGCAGAAACAATTGGTGCGATGATTAAGAAAGCATACTTGGTAATTGATGGTGACGTTGTTGGAACAGAAAATGTAACAGGTGCTGGTACAACAGCAACTATAACATTTGACAACTTAGACATTGATATCGATGGAGATACTGAAGTTGATATGGAAGTCCATGTTGACCTTGATGACACTAACAATGGGGCTCGCTATACTAGTGGTGCAGGTGTCAGGGCTAGCTCTTTTGATGTAACTGGCTTTGAAGATGTAATGGGTGATGATGAAGGTGATTCTAACCCAGCTGCCGCTGGTGTTGCAGAGACACATCAAGTACGCACTGAAGGTATTATGGTTGAGTTGAACAGCGTTTCAGCTTCTTCTGTAACTATCGACGGCGCTAATAATGACCGTGCTGAACTTACTATCGTATTTGATGTAACAGCATTCGGTGAAACTGCTTTCGTGGACAAACGCGAAACTCAAACTTCATCTAGTACTGGTACTACAGGTACTGCACCTACTACAACACAAGGTGTAGGTTTCCATATTCAGTTCGCTGGAACAGACCCACTATTAACTGAAACAACTGGAACAACCCTTACTTCTACTGCGGAAGAATTGTCTGATACTTTCCGAGTAGATAAAGATGATACTGAAACATTTACCCTAAAGGTAATTGTTGCAAACGATGGTACTCCAGACCTTTCTGGAACTAACGTTCGGGCTCTTCTAACTGGTATTGGTTATGGTATTGCTAATGATGCAACAGCTGATGCTGTATACACCTTTAACCTTACAGATTACCGAACTGGCTACGCAATCATTGCTGACTAGTTTGAAATAATCAATGATTATTATTCTTTAATAATCAAGGTTTCAAAAAACCCCGCCCGTAAAACGGCGGGGTTTTTGCTTGCCCTGCGAAGTCCGTCATCGGCGGACGAAGGAGGGTTTTGCCCGCCTAAATCTCAAAGAGATTTGGGCGGGTTTGCCTATTGTCATCCCTAGCGCCGTAGACGACCGGGGATTCACTAGGTTAGCTCGTCACTTTAATAGATTCCCGGTTCGACCACTTCGTGTCCGCCCAGGAATGACACTTCAAAACTTTATCTTTTCTTAATCAGACCTTGAACACCGTTGTGTTACAGTACTTTCATGAATAAAGATTTCGATACTTGGAATGCTTGTAAGAAAGCAGTGAATTGAAGACAGGCTTTAGTGTTATTTCATGAGAGGGAAATCTGGTGGACATCACTCGGTCTTAATATTGGCGCTGAGCAAGACGGGAAGCATGAACTGTTCGAAAGACCTGTACTAATAATTAGAAAATTTAACAGAGAAGTATTATGGGTTGTTCCATTAACTCGTTCCCAGAAGAATAGTAGGTATTATTTTCCTATTCAGTATGGCTCAACCCAAAATTCCGTTGTCATATTATCTCAACTACGATTGATTAGTAGTAAACGCCTATTGCGCAAAATAGATACGCTTTCAATTGTTCAGTTCGAATCAGTCGTTAGATCACTAGGAAAACTAATAAAAAAAATCGGACATCTCACTTGAGATGTCCTCGGAGGCCGAAGCCATTTGTAAATCAATTTTAACATAAATCATCGCATTGTCAAGGTTGGTTGCCTTTGGAAATTATATTTGACAACCCATTTTCAGCTGTGATATTTTTACCTGTTCAGTTTCAATCCCAGTAGATTCTTCCCCTTCGACAAGCTCAGGGTCAGAATGACGTGAATCAGACTGGGAATGACAAAGGATATATATGGCTAAAAGATTACGTAAACAACAGAAAAAACAGCTTTTAACCGCTTTCAAACGAGTGGTACAGCCTTATATTTCCTCAATTAAGCCAACAGTTATGACGTTGGTTTTTTTAATGGTCACGGGGTATATTCAACAAACTATCCAAGGAGTGAACTTGCCAAACCCTTGTGTTGCCGGAGGTGGCGCTGTCGTTGCTTCTAGTATCGGTGGGAACTCCAACAAAACAGCTATTGAGGTAGGGAATAGAGTATTGTATGTGAGTCGACACGCCGCCGAACGGATGTTTCAACGTGGTGTATCGAAGTTGAACATTCAGGAAACTGTAGAATCGGGAAAACTATTCGCATACAGTCACGGCAACTTAGTGAAGATTGGTTATTATTATCCTGCTCAAAGAATCTTTATTGCAGTCGACAGATTCCATAATAATATCATTACGGTAATTCGCAACGTCCCAGAGCGCTATGTAACAGAATTACTATCCCGTAGGAACTAATTCTTCGTTCAGCTTTGAGTAAATTTTGACCATGAATTTATCACCATAATGCTATGTTAAGTTCAGTGGGGCGGGTTCTGGAGAACAGTAATCACCTTACCAATGAATACTTGCGGGTTCGATTCCCGTCCGCTCCACCAAGTTGACAAGTTTCTTATTTGAGTTATAATTAACTCGGTAAGGTGATTACTCCTGAAAAGGACAAGTATTCACAAAGAAACCCCGCCCGTAAAATGGCGGGGTTTTTGCTTGCCCTCCGAAGCTTTCCTGTCCTCCATAGCTTTTAGCGACGGAGGAAGCGAAGAAGGGTTTTGCCCGCCCAAATCTCTTTAAGATTTAGGCGGGTTTGCCCATTGTCATCCTCGGCGGCCCTGAGTCTGTCGAAGGGACAACCGGCCTGCCCTCCCAAATCTCGTAGAGATTTGGGAGGGGAAATTCACTAGGTTAGCTCGTCACTTTAATAGATTCCCGGTTCGACCACTTCGTGTCCGCCCAGGAATGACACTTCAAAACTTTATTTTTTCTTCAGTTTTTCTTCTCTCAATTTTGAGTTATTATTGACTACGACTTTAACTACTATTCTATAGAATATAGAAGTAATCACTAAGTTTATTGACATTGTAATACAATGTGTTACAATTTATCATATAAATATATGAGAGCTATACTAAACATTTCAATGCCTCAAAAACTCAAGGATGAGATAGAGCAGGCGGTAGAACAAGGTGGTTACGCAACTAAAAGCGAATTTTTGCGTGATGTTTTGAGGGTGTGGAAAGATCAAACTGTGTTGGCTAGAGTCCAAGCTAGTCGTGACCAGATCAAGTCTGGACGGGGAAAAACATTATCTTCACTCAAAGATTTGCGGTAATAACCGCATGGAAATTATTTATTCCCCACAATTTTTGAAAAGCTATCAACGTTTACCAAAGCGCGTAAAACAAAAAGCTGAACGACTAGAAAAACAATTCCGTACTAATCCCTTTACCGCATCTTTGCGAACTCACCGCTTAAAAGGTCGACTGAAGGGGTTGTACTCATTTTCGATTAATTATTACTATCGTATTATTTTTGAGTTTGATGAAAGTGGGGAAGTAGTATATTTCCATGACGTCGGCACTCATGATATTTATTAAATATTATAGTTCTCTGGCCTGATTTTGATCTGATTATTACCAAGCTCCGCCTCCCCGCCAAAAACTCTTCTGAATTTTAGGCGGGCTTCGTCCGCGCAAAATCTCTGTGAGATTTAGGCGGGCTTCGTCCGGCGGGGTTTTTATATTTTTTTACATCTTAGTTAAGGTAAAAAATATTTTTTTTGTTAATAATCGTTACATTTACATGTAAAAATAGTTATACTGGTATATATGGAAAATAAAGAAAACAATCAATCCGAACAAAATCTTACAAGCGATGTTGCGGTTCGTAGCTCGCGTGGAAGTGCAAAAAATATAGTGTTTGTTATCGCGATATTTTTGCTAGCAGCAATCGCAGGATACGTTTTATTTGTAAAAGAAGAGGGTGAGAAAACTCCCGAGCAAGTTATAAGTCAGCAGTCTGAAGAGTTTCAGCAAAGAGTAGAAGAATTACCAGCAGATGCTCCTAAAGAAGAACGATATTCTTATTACTTAAGAATTGCTCGCGGTTTCTATCTTCAAGGTGAATATGATAAAGCTACTGAATGGTTAGATAAATTTGCAGAAGAGGATAGAGATTATCAAGGAGTTTGGTATCATTATGCATTAATTGCAAAGGATACTGGTAACCAAGATAAGGCTTTAGAGGATGTAAGAAAAGCTGTCACAGCCACTCCAGACAATCCTCAGCCATGGGAACTGTACTTTGAGCTAATCAAAGATCAGAGTAGAGAAGCTCAAGATGCTATTTACCAAGAAGCTTTAGTTGCAACTGAGAATGATCCAAAAATCGTTGCCGCTTACGACGCTTTTAAAGCTAATCAGTAAAAACTTCGAATAATCTTTAAACCCCGCCTTCGTGCGGGGTTTTTATTTGGTAAAAGTATAGTAAATATGTTATAATTCTTGTGAAATCATTTCATAAAGCTAATTTTGTGCAAAAAATACTTTGCTTATTTTAGCCAAATTAGAAACCCAAACAAAATGTTAACAGCTGAATTAAATCAGCTTCTGAAGAAAAAGCGAATAGTTCCAGCAGCTGATTTAGAAAAACTAAATTCAGACTGGGCTGCATTAAAAACTCCGATGCCATGGGAGGATTTTTTGCTAGAGAAAAAAGCTTTATCTGAAGATCAATTATTGAAATTAAAAAGCGATGAACTTGAAGTTCCTGTTGTTGATTTGCGTGATAAAGAATTAGCAGAAGATGTTTTAAATTATGTTCCTGAACCAATTGCCCGCAGACATCAGGTGATTAGTTTCGCTAAAGTGAAAGACGAACTTTCATTGGCGATGACTGATCCTTCAGATTTACAGACCAAAGAGTTCATCAAGAAAAAAACCGGCCTCGACATTAAAGTTTTCTTAATCGGGAAGACTTCTTTAAACCACGGTCTGTCTAAGTATCACACCAACCTTGAAGGTGAAATTAAGCACATGGTGGCCGAGAACAAAGCGGCGGGGGAAGCGGCAGGTGGTGGTGACGAGCTTAAGAAAATGGCCGAAGAGATTCCGATTATCCGCGTTGTGGATACATTGCTTGATTATGCTGTTATCGAAAAAGCTTCAGACATTCACATTGAACCGCAAGAGACCAGCGTCGCTGTCCGTTATCGCATCGATGGTGTGCTTCACGATGTAATGACTTTACCGAAAGCGATTCAAGCTGCGCTTGTGGCTCGTATTAAAGTTTTGGCTAACTTAAAAATAGACGAACATAGATTACCACAAGATGGGCGTTATAAAATCGAAAAAGATGGTTACAAGTTTTCACTTCGTATTTCAACTATTCCAATTTTTGACGGAGAAAAAGTTGTAATTCGTTTGCTCGACGAATCGAGTAAGGCAATGAGTTTGGAACAACTTGGTTTCTTAAATGATCAGTTAGATGTTGTAAATCGAAACGTGCATAAACCTCACGGTATGATGCTTATCACTGGACCAACCGGAAGTGGTAAATCAACTTCGTTGTACGCGTTGCTTACAATTTTGAATACAAAGACAGTAAACATTTCTACGATTGAAGATCCTGTGGAATACAGAATCGTTGGGGCAAACCAGATGCAGGTTAATCCAAAAATTGGTTTAACTTTCGCGCTTGGACTTCGTGCTTTGCTTCGTCAGGATCCAAACATCATTATGATTGGGGAAATCCGCGACCAAGAAACAGCAGAAGAAGCGATGCACGCTGCAATGACTGGTCATATTGTTCTTTCAACTTTGCACACTAACTCTGCTTCAGCCGCGCCTCCTCGTTTAATCGACATTGGAATCGAACCATATTTAATTGCATCAACTCTGAACGCAATCATGGCGCAGCGACTTGTGCGTGTAATTTGTCAGGATTGTAAAGTTGAAGATAAGCCCGATCCCGCAACTTTTGAATCGCTAAAAAAACAGTTTAATATGGATTCGTTAATGGCTGTATTAAAGAAACAAGATTTAGCAGGCAAAGCTACTAATGTTTCTGAGTTGCCATTTTTCGTAGGTAAAGGTTGTGATAAGTGCGGTAATACAGGATATAAAGGCCGAATTGGCGTACATGAAATTTTAGAGAACACTCCAGAAATTGAAGACTTAATAGTGAACCGTGCGACTAGTCAAGACATTGAAGCCGAAGCTGTAAAGCATGGGATGATTACCATGTGGCAAGATGGTTTTATCAAAGCTGTAAAAGGTGTGACTACAATCGAAGAAATATTGCGCGTAACCAAAGAATAATAACCCGTAATTCTGAGATCCTCGAAGTAGGGCGAAGAATCTTTCATGAGATCCTACAGTCGTTTTGTCCCCTCAGGATGACATAAAAAAACTAAATTCATTCATGGCAAGTTTTCATTACACAGCTGTCTCATCTGATGGCAAGCAACAAACCGGAACCATTGAAGCAATCGATTTTATTTCGGCTGGTCATCAGTTAAAAGACCAAGGACTGACTCCACTCGATTTACGGCCGGAACGAAGTTTTAATTGGAAAGAATACTTTGAAGGTTTTGCAACAGTTCCATTGAAAGCAAAAATTGCTTTCATTCAAAACTTGGATTTATTAATGAAGAGCGGTGTTGCGGCACCAAGGGCTTTGCAAATTATTGCAAAACAAACTGCTAATCCAAAATTTAAAAAAGTTGTTGAGAATCTAGGTACTTCAGTTGAAAGTGGAAAACCACTTCATGAAGCTATGGCTGAGTATCCAAAAATCTTTTCCCATATTTTTATCAGCATGATTGAAGTAGGGGAGTTGTCTGGAAATTTAGATAAAAGCTTAGAGTATTTGCGTGTACAGCTTCAGCGTGAATCGGATCTAAAATCTAAAACTAAAGGGGCCATGATTTATCCGGCTGTGATTGTGATTGCGATGATTGTGATCGGTGTACTTCTTGCTATCTTTGTATTGCCGAAGCTAACAGAAACATTTAAAGACTTTGATAGTGAGTTGCCAATTCTAACTCGTATTGTAATTGCGATTAGTGACTTTGCAGCAGCAAATTCAATTTTGGTATTGGTTGGTATGTTTGTATTTGCAGTTGGTTTAGTGCTTGCTCTTCGTTCAGTTCCAGGGAAACGAGTTTTGGCGTTTGGACTTTTAAAATTTCCAATGATTTCTGCAATTACTAAAAAGATTAACATCGCAAGATTTTCCAGAATTTTAGGGTCATTAATGAAATCAGGAATTTCGGTTGTGCAAGGTTTAGGTGTAACAGCAGATGCACTTGGTAATGTTTATTATCAGGAAGCCTTAAGAGACGCCACAGAGAACGTGAAGCTTGGTAAACCGTTAACTGAATCACTTGCCAAGTATGAGAATTTATTCCCATTTTTAGTTACTCAAATGTTAGCGATTGGTGAAGAAACTGGTAATCTCGAAGAAATCTTGGAAGAGTTGGCCGTTCACAATGAAGAAGAAATAGACGATACAATGAAGAACCTCTCATCAATTATCGAACCAATTCTCTTGTTATCAATTGGTGTAGTGGTTGGTTTCTTGGCTCTGGCTTTAATTATGCCAATTTACAATATCGGTGAAGGAATCGGTTATATTCAAACACTTGCTATAATATAGAGTAGTACTTATGAGTATTTTTCAAAGAAAACATCATTACATTGGTTTGCACATCAACAACCACGCGATAAAGGCGTTACAGTTTGATGTTGGTGTAAAATCTACTCAAATCAAAGCTTTTACAAATATCGTAATGCCTAAGGGGATTATTGCCAACGATGAATTTGTTGATCATACTGCTTTAAGTAACTTGATCAGTAAGAGTATGGCAAAGCCTCAATTTGGAAAGTTTTCAACCAACCGAGTTGTTGTGGCGATTCCGGAATCAAAATCTTTCGTACGTATTATTCCTATTCAGAAAATGCGCGAGTCTGAAATCGAAACAGCTGTGATGTTTGAAGCGGAAAGTTACATTCCACTTCCAATGGACCAAGTGTATTTTGATTGGCAGATTCTTGAAGACAAAGGTGACACGATGGACATTCTGATGATTGCTTCTCCAAAAACTTACATTGATACGTATAGTGATATTCTGGAGAAATCCGGCTTAAAGATTGCTGGTATTGAGACCGAGTCGCAAAGTGTTGCTCGCGCACTTGTTCCATTAACAGTTAAGGAGCCAATATTAATCGCCGACATGGACGCATTTAAAACAGCTTTGGTTATGGTGCAAAACGGGACATTGCAATTTACATCTTCGGTTCCTATTGCTGGTAATACGTTTACTCAGGCTTTGTCTAAAGCCCTATCGATTACACCTGGCGATGCTGAAAAATTAAAGCATCAGGTTGGATTTACAAACACGGTTGAGTATCCAAATCTGAAAATTCAAATGCTTCCTGCACTGCAAGACCTGGCTGCAGAGATTACAAATATCCTAAAATTCCATTACGATCATCATGAAGATCATATTGGTAGTTTAATTTTGACAGGTGGTGGTGCGAAGTTACAGCATATAGCTGAAGCATTAGAACCTATGTTAGAACAGTATGCACCATTAAAAGTTACGGTAGCGAACCCCTTGGAGCATATTCCCAATTTTAAAGAGACGGAGCTTGGTCCCTATGAAGCACTAAGTTTTACTACAGCTATAGGTTTGGCAATGTGGGAGATTAAATGAAGATTATGAAGCGAATTAACCTTTTATCTAAAACTAAACAAACCGAACTGTTCTACGAAGATTTATATAGAGGTGTTGTGACCTTGGCGGTTTTGGGTGTGTTCGTTTTACTAGCAGGGATAGCTGCTCAAATTGCAGTTTGGATCTACCTGGACCAAAAAGAGGTTAGTGTGGTTGCTCAAGTTGCTGCTATTCAACAACAGATTGATGAGAGTGAGAATGCTCAACTTAAAGCTGAAGTAAGGCAAATCAATGCGTTAATGTCCGACTTTGAGACGTTGGCAAAGCAAACCCCTGAGTGGTCAAAAGTGTTGAAAGCCTTTACTAAGTTAGTCCCAAATGGCGTAAGAATTAGCGGATTTCAAGCTGATGCTACAACTGGAACAATTGAAATTACTGGATATAGTCCAACCCGTGAATCAGTAATTGAATTATATAACAACATTAATGGTGACAAGGAAAATTTTAAGGAAATTAATTATCCACTCGAAAACGTATCTCAACCAACTGATATTATTTTTAATTATACTTTTACCATCCAGGATGGAGTATTAGTACCAACAACAGAGCAATGACCAAACTCTCTTCAAAATCAAAGTTAATAATCGTTGTTGTAATTTTCCTTGCATTTTCAGGAGTGATGTTTGGTTTTGGGTATGGGATCTTAGAAGCTCGCAATCAAGTTCGCTTGGAAAGCGTAGTAGAAAAAGGTTTGGAATTAGAAGTTCTACAAAGAGAACAGCGCAACTTTGAACAAGGGAAAAGGGACCTTATCAGTTTGGAAGAAAAAACTTATCCGCCACAAGATTTATTTAGTAAAGACACTCGGGTAGTTAAGGAAATTCGTGAATTGGAAATTTTATCACAACGTTATAATCTTGAATTTAACTTAACTGTCACAGGAACAGCATCGGAAGCCACTAAAGCCGAAGGCGTATCAGGTGAATTGTTGGTAGTACCTTATCAGGTTGCAATAGAAGGTGCGTATAATAATATTTTAAGGTACATTGAGGCCGCGGAGCACACCACTTTTATTAACCAAACTAAGTCTATTTCCTTTAATGCGATTGAATCTGGCATTACGAGGGCAGAAATAATTTCCCAATTTTATTTAAAGCCATGAAGAATTTAAGTTTATCATTTGATATAAAAGGCATATTACCGGCCTTGTTTAAGAAGTTCTCCTTAGTATTATGGATTGCCTTAGCATTGCTAATTGTTGCTGAAGGATTAATTATCAAACGCTCGTTTGATAAAATCATGACAGCAAATGATTCTTCGCTATATGCCAACGTTCAGTTAGTTAGGGTGAATTTTAACACTTATGATCAAATCGAAAAACGTTTAAACGAAAATACAAATTTTTTACCTTCTACACCAGTTAGCCCTGATCCATTTGGTCTACCACCATCAAATTCGCCTAACTAAATTAAACCGTCTGTAAGTATTGCAATTTCCCTTGTATTTGCTATACTTATGCGGTATTTTATTAATCTTATTGCTCTGAGACTGTGTCTTGGGAGAAAAATAGAAACATAACTTTTGGGACGGTAGCTCAGCTGGTAGAGCAGGTGCCTCTTAAGCACTCGGTCGTGGGTTCGAGTCCCACCCGTCCCACCATTTAAAAAACACACCACTGCGTGGTGTGTTTTTTAAATCTTGAGGCGTGGGACGAGAAGAGTCCTGACCAACTATAATTTATTTCCACCGTAGGTGGAAATAATAGTGGGAATGCCGGAGTCCGCCTAAGGCGGACGAACGGCCCCCGTCCCACGCAGTTTCTCACAACCCCGGGCAACGAGGTCGCCAGCAGGCGACCGAGGCGTAAGTCCCACCAAAATCGATTATCTTTTCCGACCTAACTCGTACTGCTTTATAAATTTACTTACCGGAGTTAATGAAATTGCTTTACCTATAACGTCTAGAGGTAAGTCTTCAACTTTCTTAAAACGTACACATGATTTTCCAACATCCATTTTCTTGCCTGTAGCTAAATACGCTTTCTTGAACCACTGCTCGGCCTTTGGATCTTTGTCAGAATAAATATTCATCAGATAGAGCGACATGTAATTCTTTTGGGAAGCTAAGGATGCATAGGGGAGCGGTGTATCCTTTTTGTTTAAGTATCCGTCTGGATAAAGTGACAATGGAACTACATAACTAATCATTCCATACTGCATAACTTCTTTGTAACCTTTTGGTAAGTATTTTAGAATAACTTTTCGAACAACCTCCAATTCCTCTCGTCGTTCCTTTGGTAGTTGCTCTAAATATTCCTTTGGAGTTAAAGCTTTGCTTTGCATTTATTTTTTGTTAGCGAAATAAGTATTCGCAAATTGAAGTTGCTCTGGGGTTCCTACGGGAAGCCATCTTGTTGCTTCAATGAGCTTTACAGGTTCAGTTTTGGCCATCTCAGCGAGAGTGTGGGGAAGGCTGTATTCAACACCGTTAGGAACTGAAACGCTTACTAGCTTTGTTTCAAAGTATTTGTCTGTTAGGAAGTATGCCCCACAGTTGGTTAACGAGGATTCGGAACTAAAGCCACGGAACAGATCATCCTCGTCACGAACGATTCCATAAGTGCTTGGTTGTTGACTTGGCCAAACAAGCATTGAATTTGGGGTTTCGAGTAGGTTGGTTAAATCTGCTTTAGTATACAAATCATCACCGTTTACAACTAAGAACGGGCTGGTGAGTAAGTCTTTGGCTCGGAGCAGGGCGTCACCAGTACCCAGAAGCTCCGTTTGTTTTACATAATGAACCCTTCTATTGTTCCAGGTACTGCCAAAATGCTCAACGATTTGTTCGCCAAGATATCCAATAATAATAAAAACTTTTTCTATTTGGTCGGGTAGAGAAGCTAAGGTGTGTTCGAGAAGTGCTTTGTCGCCGATTCTAATTAAAGGTTTCGGATGTTTCTCAGTAAATGGCCGGAGGCGCAAACCTTTTCCGGCTGCAAGAATAACTGCTTGCATGGTGTATGGGTTAAATTGACTTTAATAAGAAAATACTGTAAAATGGATTTTCAGTACATCTAAGGAGGAGCTCATGGGATTAAAAGACAGACCAAAATCTTATCATATCAGCGAAGGACCTTACTTCGATGCTAGCAACAGAACAGAAGAGGGGAAAGTAAACTTTTTGAAATCTTTTGCCCCTCTTGGAAAAAGGACAAGTGTTTACCTATTTCTAGGCTTAACAGCCATTGTGTTACTGATTCTTGCCTTCAAGTAGGTCTTCTAACAACAAGCTGTTCAGGTGTTATACTTGAACAGCTTTTATATTGGGTTTTGGTTTGCTCGGCAGGATTTTCACCCTCCCGTTTCTGGTGCGCTCGGCAGGATTTTCACCCGCCTATTTCTGGTGCTCTCGGTAGGATTCGAACCTACGACCCCTTGTTCCGAAGACAAGTGCTCTAATCCACTGAGCTACGAGAGCCCGAGAAATGGGCGGGCGCGCCTGCGACCCCTTGTTCCGAAGACAAGTGCTCTAATCCACTGAGCTACGAGCGCGAGTAGTACTGGCAGTGATAGTAAATCCCTGTAATCTTAGCTTAATCCGAGCTGAAAATCAATGCTATAATCTACATATGTTAACTCTACTTTTAGGCGATGATGTATACGCTAAGCAAGCTTATTTAGACCAAGAACTCTCGAAAATAGAGGGAGATTTAAATAAATTCCAGGCCGGAGAAGATATGCCTAAGCTCTCAAGTTTAGGGGGTGCCAGCTTGTTTGGGGGAGCGGGAGTGTATCTTTTTGTCGATTGTTTGAAGAATTATGAACTTGAAGATTTAGAAATTGCAGCTAAGAATTCAGTGCCAATTTATTTTTGGGAAAGCAGTTTAGATAAACGATTAGCGAAATCAAAGCAGTTAATAAAAATCGCGAATGTTAAGGAGTTTAGTTCGCCAGAGCGTGATTCGGCACAGGCTTGGATACTTTCGCATGCCGATAGGTTGGGAATTAAAATTCAGCCATCAGCGGCGGGGGAGTTGGTGAATCGATTGCTCGGTTCCACTAAAACAAATTTACCTGTGATGACTGCACATCAAGAATTATTGAAACTATCCAGTTACGCGGGTGAAGAAACAATCTCTACAGCGATGGTTGAAGAATTAACACCACAAGATTTAAGCATAGACATGTTTGCGCTATTGGATTTCGTCGGTAGTAAAAACAAAGCCCAAGCTATAAAGCTTCTGCAAAATTATTATGAGAGTTCTAGTGAGGATGATAAAGCGTTAACTATCCGCTTGGTTGCGCTATTGTCCGATCAATTTCGAAGCTTATTAATTGCCAAAGATTTAGGTGCACAAGGATTAAACGATCAGCAAATTTTACAAACCACCGGTTGGAAGAGCGGTCGACTATTTGTCATGAATAAAATTGGCAGAAATTTTTCTTCAGCTCAATTACAATCTGCATTAACAAAACTTTATTCTTTAGATAAAGAGTTAAAAACTTCGACACTTCCTCCGCGAGTGATTGTAGATATGATAGTTGCGGTAATCTAAAATCTGTGCTATAATAATTAGGTATGGATAACAAAGACTCAAAAAAGCGAACATTATTTGTTTGCACCGCAATCGCTATTGCAGCCGCGCTAACCTTTCCAGCGATTGCACTATTAGCTTAAATTAAAAACCGCCCCAAAGGCGGCTTTTCTTTTGATGAATATAAAAACCGCTCTAAAAATAGAACGGCTTTTATTTTGGACCTGAGGCTCTTCGATAAGCTAGTCGTGTGCATCATACCACTATATGAGCAAGAGATACAAAACCAAACCGTGTTTATACAAAAGATAGTTATAGTTATGCGAAATTTTTTATTTTGTTGCTCATTTGCATGTTCTTGCATGGCATTTGAGTTTTTATTGATTAGGAATTATGTTCATGAATATACTATGAAGATAGTGGGGTGGGCCGACGGTCGGTAGGATTGGCTTACCACCCATCCGTAGCGGGTTCGATTCCCGTCCACTCCACCACCTTGAAAGAGGTTCTTGTGCATGGTAAGATATGCATGGTAAGCCAATCCTGAAGCCGTAAGGCTCTACGAGAAAGCCGTCCCTTCCTAATTAGGGGCGGCTTTTGTATTTTAAAACCCCATTCTAGAATGGGGTTTTAATTATGACTGACGCTTGTCGCGTTTTCTGTCGTTCATGGAAAGAAGTTTCTTTCTCATACGAATGCTTTTCGGAGTAACTTCTACAAATTCATCAGCGCCGATGTACTCAAGGGCAAAATCGAGGTTCACATCTTTTGGCGGTGTTAAGATAATGCCGGAATCGGTACCAGAAGCTCTCATGTTGGTAAGCTTTTTGCCTTTACAAACATTAACTTCCAAATCAGTTTCCAAAGCATGCTTTCCAACAATCATACCTTCATAAACCTCTGTAGCAGGGCCAATAAATAGAATACCCCGTTCTTGAGCGTTGTTAAGCCCGTAAGCTGTGCTACTACCAGCTTCTGAGGCAATTAGAGAGCCGTGCTGGTTAGTACTAGTATCAATCGCGTGAACAGGCTTATAAGAATTAAAGATATTATTGATAATTGCTGTACCTTTAGTTCGAGTTAGCAATAAGTTTTTTAGACCGATTAATCCACGGGTTGGGATAAGATATTCAGCATGGATTTCGCCAGAAGGGTTAGTGTCCATGATTTGCAGCTCACCACCGCGCTTACCAATTTCTTCGATGACTGCGCCTTGGTGTTCGCTTGGTACATCTACCGATAAATCTTCGTAAGGTTCTTGTTTAACACCATCTTCTTCGATGAAGATAACTTGAGGTTGAGAAACTTGCATCTCAAAACCTTCGCGGCGCATAGTTTCAATTAATACAGCTAAGTGAAGTTCACCGCGTCCCGATACTAGGAACGAATCGCCAGTTGCTTCTTCGACGCGCAGCGCAACGTTAGTTTCTAATTCTTTCATTAAGCGGTCGCGGATATTCCGGCTAGTTAGTAAAGTTCCTTCGCGTCCTGCGAATGGGGAAGTGTTCACACCGAAGGTCATTTTAATTGTCGGCTGTTCGATTTCTACTGGTGGAATTTGAATCGGGTTTGCACTGTCGGTAAGCGTGTCACCGATTGCGATTGCGTCGAAACCACCCACAGCGACGATGTCGCCAGCAGTTGCTTCTTCAACTTCAATTGGATTCAGCCCAGAATACATTAATAAGCTTGTTGCTTTCCCTGTAGATTTTTTACCATCGCGAGAAATGTGCGTGATGTTCTGAGCACGTTTAACACTACCAGACTGAATTTTTCCAATACCAATTTTACCTTTATAGTTATCGTAACGTAAAGCTAGAATTAGCATTGCAAATGGATCATCAGTAACTGTTGGGGCCGGGACATGCTCAATAATGGCATCAAATACTGGAGTGATATCGGGTTCACTGGAGCTATTAATTGCTGACATTGCAGTTGCTAAATCTAAACTCGCAATTCCTTTTACACCACTTGCATAGATGATAGGAAAGTCGAGCTGTTCTTCAGTAGCACCAAGTGAAACGAATAAATCAAAAGTTTTGTTAGTTACTTCATCGACTTGTGCTTCGGGCTTGTCAATTTTGTTGATAACAACAATTGCGCGATGTCCTAATTCGAGAGCTTTCTTAAGCACGAATTTGGTTTGAGGCATTGGACCTTCTTTAGCATCAACTAATAGTAAAACACCGTCGGCCATTTTTAAAGTACGTTCAACTTCACCACCGAAATCGGCGTGACCTGGAGTGTCAACAATGTTGATTTTGATATCTTTGTACATTAGAGAAGCGTTTTTAGCGGAAATGGTAATTCCACGTTCGCGCTCTAAATCTCCTGAATCCATAATTAAATCACCCTCAACGTTTTTGACGGTTTGGGTTTGTTTCAGCATTGCATCTACTAAGGTAGTTTTACCATGGTCAACGTGGGCAATGATGGCCACATTTCTGATATTTTTTCGATCCATATTAGCTTTCATTAAAAAATGCCCCGCGCTGCGGAGCAGACATAAATACCCCAGTATTCTACCTTTTTTCCCTAAAAATGTCAATTTTTGCTATACTATAGATATCATTAATATATAGATAATTCAGATATGACCCCTACAAAGAGAATTCATGTAATCAGTTTTTTGGTCGGGCTTGCCCTAATTTTTTTGCTCGTGGCTTGGATATTGCAGCCATTTGTAAGTATTTTGGCTTTTGCGATAATCATCACTGTTCTACTGTATCCAGTTTATAAGTTCTTCCTAGCTCGAATTAAAAAACCAGGGATTGCGAGTATAGTAACTCTCTTAGCAATGTTGATTGCTGTGGCGATTCCTTTGTGGTTGTTTGGTCAGGTAATTTACAATGAAATTGTGGGACTTTACGAGCGATACAACAACGGCGGTTTAATTCTTGATAGAAACCAGATCGTTGCTAGTTTGCCCGAACAAGTGCGTGATTTAATTGCAGACTTTAGTGAAGAGTTAAATAATTTTGTTGCGCAAGTTACTAATCAGTTGTTTTCCTCAATCACTACAATTGTTTCGAACATTGCTAGCTTTGTTACTGCGTTCTTCATCTTTTTGTTTGTAGTTTACTATTTACTTAAAGACGGTTCTGGAATCAAACAAGCATTATTAGATGTATCACCTTTAGAAAGAAGCCAAGCAATTAAGTTGTTCAACAAATTAGTTTCTGCAGTGAACGGTGTCGTGAAAGGCTCCTTCATTATTGCGTTAATTCAAGGTGCTGTAGCGACTGTCGGATTCTTAATTTTTGGACTACCTGAACCATTTTTATGGGGAGCTGTTACAGTTGTAGCTTCTCTTGTACCGATGGTTGGTACAGCTTTGGTGATTGTGCCAGCAGTGATTTTCTTGGCAATTACCGGAAACTCGCCTCAAGCTCTTGGGCTCGCAATTTGGGGAGCAGTGGCTGTTGGTTTAGCAGATAATTTCATTGTTCCAAAACTAATCGGCGGTTCGATTAAGCTTCATCCTGTTCTAGTTCTTCTTTCGGTGATTGGCGGATTACAATTCTTTGGAATCTTGGGATTCTTAATTGGCCCGATAATTATGGCGATTTTTGTCGCAATGGTCGAGATGTATCGAGAAGATTTTAAAGACTATCTAAGTGAAAGATAATGCTTTATTTATACGGACTACTGTTTCTATTTGCTCCGCTGTATGTATGGCGATTTGAAATAGCTGGCTTGCCAACTAATTTTTTAATGGTCTATGCAATTGCGTTAGTAGTTTTATTTGGTTTACGCACCTTGGTTAAGGGTGAGATAATAGAGGTTTGGAAATCATTTCTTACAATTCCAAGATTCCTGTTATGGAGCATCGGCTTATTGCTTGTAGCTTCGATCATTTCACTGTTCGTCGGCGGTTTTGATATGGCCAAACTAGCCCAATGGTTGGTATTGTATGTACTCCCAATAAAGCTTGGGAGTGAATTATATTATTTACTTCAAAAAGAACCAGACCGTAAGCACATAGTTATAAATTTCGTGTATTTATTTTTGTTGGGCACTGGTGTTGTTGCAATCTCTCAGTATTTTTGGTTGGTAGGTTTGCCGATGGATTTTTGGGGAAATTCAGAAGAGCCAAAGAGGGCGATTGGTTTATTCTCCCATCCAAATGGTTTGGCATTGTTCATTACACCCCTGCTTGCGTTTTTGTTACCCGATTTAAAACTGCGCGTTGAATTGTTAATTGATGAAGTCAAAGAACAAAATATTGGTTGGGGATTTTTTGGAGTTTTATCTTGGGTATTCGGCTCTGTGGCTTTATTACTTTCTTTATCGCGTGGCGGATGGCTTGGGCTAATTATAGCAGTGGGAGTTTTTGTATTTTTTGCGGGAGGTAAGAAGATTCGCTTTGTTGCTCTTGTTGCGGCATTAATTTTAACTATGACTGTTGCTGCAGTTCCAAACTTGCGCTATCGAGTTATCTTGCCATTCATGGGAGAGAAATCGAGTGTAGCTCGGTTTAGTCTGTGGGAGACAGGCACCAAAATGATAAAAGATTCGCCAATTTTGGGCCAGGGGATTTATGGTTTCAATTACAATTGGGAAAAATTTAATACTGATCCAAATCTAGAGCATTACAATTTTCCTCATAATTTTGTTTTAAATTTTTGGGTTGATTTAGGGATACTTGGGTTATTGTCCTGGCTTGCTATTGTTGGTTGGGGGATATGGCGAGGTTTTATCAATCGGTCAAAAAAATATGCATTAGCTTTGGCTTTGTTTTTGCTAGCAATATTAGCACATGGCTTAATAGACATTCCTTATCTAAAAAATGATTTAGCAATGGTATTTTGGTTGATATTTGCATTGAGTTTAACCAGAGAGTGATTTAAGTTTAAAAACCCTTGCTATTTTTTAGCGAGGGTTTTTGTTTTACTTGGTTTAGTTTTTGATTTGAGAGAAAAGTAAAATTGATAAAGTTTGACATTGAATATCAGGAAGAAAGTGGCACCGACTAATTCTAGACCTTCTTCAATCGTCACTAATAAGTTTTTCTGATCGAAAGTATATCCACTTGCGGCATTTGAGGTGTTCCAGAATTCAATTCCAAAAACTAACGCATAACAACTAATCCCAAATATAAGCCAGTGTATTAGGTGTGTATTTTCTTTATACAACCATTTTATAAAGTAGTAAAGGTATACTAGACTAATGAGAAGTATTGGAGCAAAGAAAGCCAACCACCAAGCCGATGAGAAGCCAATGCTTGTCCAAAGCTCGCCATATTTTGCCAACCACCCTTCACTGTATTGAATTGCTTCACCAAAACTTTCATGGATTTCCCCAAGTTCATCAAGACCGATATACGCAAATGAAAACCAGTATGGGAAAAGTAACCATTTTAATTTGGTACTAAGGAGATTTTTAGTATGGAAAAGAGCTATTATACCAGCGATTACAGACGAGATTGTAAAAAGTTTGAACACCTGGTAGAGGGTAGGAAGATTTTTTTCCAAGTCTATATTTACTAAATTATAATCTTGACCAAGCCAAAGGTGTAGACCAATCATTAAAAAATCTAGTATGAAAAAAAATATGAAAAATGTCGACCAAAATTTTTTTGAAAACATAACTAACTATTTATTAAATGCAGGGCTCCATAGAGCGTAGCTCGATCACCAAGTGAGGTTAAGATCACTTCCGGGATCACTACGTTAGCTTGTGAAACTCTTCGCAACTCATTATTTACTGCGTCCGGTTGCCAACCCTTATGAATCGTTTTTCCCCCACCTAAAATAATTATATCCGACGGCCAAAATTGCAGAGCATTGTTTAACCCCAGGGCCAAGTAATGAATTTGCTCTGCTGGAGTTGGTGCAGCATCTACTAAATTTTCCCAAGTTGAATTTTTTTCAGAATTTAGAATATGCTGACCTGGTTCAAAATTTTTATTTCCAGCAAGTTTACCATCGATTATCCATGCACCACCAAGTCCTGTTCCGATTGTAATAAACATCACGCTGCTAAAATTTTTACCCGCTCCGAAAGTGGCTTCACCAATTGCACCTAAAGCCGCATCGTTTTCGATCAATACTTTACAGTTAAATTCATCTATCAGCTTTTGTTTGAAACTTTTACCAGCCCAGTCTGGTAAATTTGTCGCGACCTGTAACTGTGACTTATCATTATTTAATCGCCCTGCAATTCCACCGGTCACAGATTCTACGGTCTGTTTTCCTGCAACATCTTTGATTATACTGACTAGGCGTGCAAAACCATCGTCAAAATTTTTTAGAGTTGGCAAAATCACAGCTTCGTTTAAAGCTTGTCTATCGTTGCTTGAAGCAACGCGCATCTTAGATCCACCAATGTCAAAAACTATGTTCATTAATTTTATTATAGCAACGAGTGAGGCAAACCTCACAATCGCTTATTTGAATAAAGGCTTTACAGTATCTATCAAAATCGTATCACCTGTGGTCTCTGCGTACCAATACCACCATTCAGTTCCCCAGAAATAATTTTCGGAGAAACCGGTCTGCTTAGCATAATCGATATTGGCTTGAAGGATTGATGGATTCATCAGCTGTTGCTGTATTTCTTCAGGGGTCTGTTGGGCACCGACTCCTGCAAACCATGGTTCGGCTTGAAGTTCTACGCCAAGTGTTCTGTTGGCACCGCTCAAAATTCGAAGTAGCCCAGCTTTTACATTATAGGTCCAAGGAGGCAGAGGATAAGTAGTGTACTTTTCCTTTTTGTCGAGATACACAGTTCGATACATAGTCGAGCCAAATATGTCTATGCCACCCCATGCGGTTGTAATCCATGGACCCTTTTCACCGCTGTCTGTACCAATTATCGGCCTGTCGTCTAGGCTTTTAACAAGTGCCACTTCTTTTTTATATAGAGAGCTTTTTATGATCGGACAGTTTAAGCCAAAATCAAAGAATGGTTCATTTTCGACTTGCCATGCTACAATGCTGTCATAAGTTTTTAGTTCAGTAACAGTCTTTTCTATCATCGCAAGTAACGCTGCTTCTTTTTGTTCTGCGGTTAGGTGGTGATACCATGCAGGTTCATGACATTCTGGCCAACGAGGTAATTTTCTACCTACCGCTAAAATTACTTTTACGTCGCGGGACTCGGCTTCATCTAGTAATGATTTAATTGAATTAAAATTATATTCACCTTTAGTTTCTTCTAACTCACTCCAATAAGCAGCTAGCCTTACATTTTTTACCTGGAGGTCATCTAAAATAGTTGTGAACAATTTTACCGGCTCCATGTTTAAGTCTTTAGCGCGCAATTGTGAATAATTCACCCCCCATGTTAAATCTTTTTCAGGAGGATGCGCAACATAACCTAAAATACTCAAACCTATTACGAAACAAATTAATGCAGCAAGAATGTACCCCAGACTTTTTAAATGTTTTTTCATATTAGATTGCAAGCATGGCAAGGCCAGCACTGATTAAAATTATTGCGAAGATTTTTTGAGCAAGAATTGCTTTGGTAACTTTTTCTTTTAAGATTTTTGGATAGTATTTTGATAAGAAGAGTGTACCTATTAATAGAAGAGCGTACTGAGTTCCTTGCATGGCATTTACAATCGTCACACTCCCCAAACTAATGGCGTAGTTTTGCATTAGCCCTGCTAACATACCGGAGATTCTTGCACCTAGGTATAAATATTTATTTCCCTTAGTTGTATCTTTTGGAGCATTAAATATTGCTGTTCGAACAGATTTTGGAACCAAAAATGCCATCGCGACAACGAAAAAACCAAGACGAGTATAAACTAATCCAGAAACAAAATTGTAATTGTCAAAAATATATTTTGTGAGAACAAATGATAAAGCAAATAGTACTGCAGCTATTACTGCATTTAAAAAAGCTTTTGAATGCCAACCGTCTTTTTCATGTCTGAACGAAATCAGTACCGCTCCAGACACTAACAGAATAAATGCAGCCAGCTGAGTTGGGAGAAGTCTTTCATCAAGTATTAAGTAGGCAAAACCTAAGGTGAATACTGGAACTAAACCACCTTCGATTGGGAGAATTCTAGAGATTGAAGTTTGGCGAGTGGCTTTATATAGAAAGTATAGCGCCCCAACAAACGCGGCCCCACCTACTAAAGCAATGAGAAAATCCTGTAAAGAAATGCCCCAGTCCAAACCGAACGGAGCTAAAACCAGAGTAAATGGTCCAGTGATTCCAATGAAGAAAGCGTAGACAGCAGGGGAGCGAACAGCTTTCGTAAGCAAAAACTTATCAATTACGCCGTTGATTGCGTAAAGTGAATAAGCCGTAATCGCAATGATTATATATAGACTCATATATGTTCTGTCATCCTGAAGGAGCGGAGCGACTGAAGGATCTAGATCCTTCGCTGCGCTCAGGATGACGACTTAATTTGTTTAAAAATTTCTGCGCTAGGACGAATGGTTCGTTTTTGTGTTTCGTAATTGATTTCAACTAGACCAAATTTTGGATCGTAGCCATCACTCCATTCGTAGTTGTCAGTGAGTGACCAGTAGAAGTAACCTTTCACATCAGCTCCGTCAGTGATAGCTTTATTGCACCACTCTAAATGTTGCCTGATAAAATCTTGGCGCATATCGTCCCGAGCGTTGGCGATTCCATTCTCGGTTATGTAAACCGGTTTACCATAGCGCTTGTGTAGTTCCATAATAAGATGGTAGATCCCTTTAGGGTAAGTTCGCCAGCCCATGTCCGATTTTGGACCAGTTAGATTTTTTTGCTTAATACCATTTAATCCCACACCTAACGAATGATAGAAATAATAATTCAATCCGATAAAGTCCATCTCATTTTTAATCATGTTAAGAAACCAATAATTCCCAGACCAGTCTTGAAACCATACCGCCATTTTATCGAGAGCATTATTTTTTCGGTAAGCTTCGTTGTATACGTTGTTTTTAGCTATGCTAATTTGTGCGTTTGGCAAAACTTTTTTGATTGCATGATAGGCGAGTTTGTGTGCTTTGGCCAAGTTGCGAAATTGTTTAAAGCCCCGTAAGGGATTTTTTGCAAACGGTGGCCACTTGCCAGCAAGCGAGGACATGTATGTAAAAACCTCAGGTTCATTGATTGTGTTCCATAACTCAATTTCTTCTCCCAGTTCTTCAGCGATAAGTTTAGCGTAACGCACAAAATATTGAATGTTGCTACTATTCGCAAAGCCATCTTTTTCTGCAACCCATTGGGGGAGGGTAAAGTGAAACAGAGTCACCATTCTGGTAAGGCCATGCTTCCTTAAACTTTCCAGAACGCGTTTATAATGTGCTATTGCCGCGACATCAAACTTTCCCTCAGTTGGTTCGATGCGGCTCCATTCAATGGAGATGCGCATTGCATTCAAACCAATTTGCTTGGCGATATCAAAATCTTCTTCAAATCTATTCCAATGATCGGTTGCAAGACCTGATTTTGGGACTCTACCAAGTTGTTCTTGATGCCACCAATCGTTGTGAATATTATTC
Source organism: Patescibacteria group bacterium UBA926 (assembly GCA_002293685.1). GTDB lineage: Bacteria > Patescibacteriota > Doudnabacteria > UBA920 > UBA920 > UBA920. The sequence continues at coordinate 19,239 of DBDS01000005.1, read as the reverse complement.
CCTTCGACTTGATGAGAACTTGATGCAGCACCGATTAAAAAGCCTTTTGGTAATCGAATTATAGTTTGTTTCTGCTCTGTCATTCTTGCATTTATTATACTATATTTTGCATCAAAAAACCGCCTCATCTTGGTAGAAGGGCGGTTATACATGCATTAATGGATTTGGTGTGATTTAGTGGCCATGTTCATCTTTATGGTGTTCTTCATCTGCGTGTTCATCAAGGTGTTTGTCCATGTGCTCGTCTTGAAGATTTTCCTTTCCATGATGTTCATCTTCCTCGTGTTCGTGACCGTGTTCTTCAGAATGGCCGTGTTCATCAGTATCGTGGTGAACATGAGTGCTCGCAGTAATTGTAGCGACTCCTAAGATTAGAACTGCACCAGCCAGTGCTGCCACAAAATGTTTAGCGTAAGTCTTGTCTCTTTCTGCAACGTGAAAAGAGTGAGGGATTAAATCCTTAAAGATTGTAAAGATAATAATTCCAGCTGCAATCGCTAGTAATACAGAAATTAAATCTTCTGAAACATTCGCAATAAATAATGCAATTCCCGCACCAATTAAAATAGTAGATGCTGTGAAGAAATTAATTGTAAGCGCTTGTTTGGTGGAATAACCTGCGCTTTTTAAGACAAAATATTCCGAGATTTCTTGAGCAACTTCGTGCACCATAATTCCTAAAGTAGTCAGAATTCCTAATCTAATATCGATTAAGAATGCCGGCACTATTAGAAAACCATCAGTAATATTGTGTAACGCGTCGCTGAATACAATTCGGTGTGCGCCACTTTTGCTGTGAGCGTCAGGGTTCTCGGTGTTGTCGTGGTGATGATGAGAGTGGGGGATGGCTTTATCGATCAGGTAAGCAGCTAACATACCGAAAGCGATGATTCCTAAAATAGATGAAATTTCAATATCGCTGTGAAAAGTTTCTCCTATTAATTTGTACGCCACCAAAATAAAAACACCAGTTGCGAATGTGGTTAAGTATTTCAGGTTTCGTTCCGCCCATGCTCCTATGGTTTTTGCTGTAGTAAAGATACCGACTAGAGACACTAGCATTACAGCACCTGCGCTAAGCAAGATATAAATGGTTGTCATATATAGAGATAAATTATTTGAATAGAGTATATCATGGTTAAATAAATAATGCAAATAATTCGCAGTTGTGATTTGGTAAACAGAAAAACATCTGCTATTAACAGATGTTTTTTGCTGGGGTCGTATAGTGCAGGATGTGGCAACTATAATTAGAAATCTCGATAAGTCTTCTCTGAACGTAGCCCCAGTTACAGAACTAAAAGTTCATCGTTACGGATTTGGAAAATAATCCTCAGCTTCCCATGCCTAAGTCTGTAAATATCTTTCTGTCCTTTTAGCTTAGTAATATTTAAACCCAAAAAGTCTCTTGCAAGCAAACGGACCATTAATAATCCAAAAGTGGCTTTATGCTCCTTTGGTAGTTTTGCGATTGCTTTTTGGAGTTTGTTCATTGCTGATTGCTTTAACTATATCCTGGATCGGTACGCCACCTTTTTTTATATTAGTAAAATCAATGATCGTTTCCCAAGTTTCTTCTTCATATACAGGGGATAGCTTGAAGATAGGCTTGGATTTTTTTAGAACAATAAAGGACTGCCCTTGATTGATTTTTTTTGTGTAAAATTCCACGTTCTCTCGGAACTCTTTTAAACCAATTAGTTTATCCATAAAATTAGTGATTAATTGCAAGATTATCTTAAGTTTAACATAAGTTAATCCTTTGTCAAGTAACAAAAAACCGCCCTGAAGGCGATTTTTGCTGGGGTGACTGACGGGATTTGAACCCGCGACATCCGCTGCCACAGAGCGGCGCTCTACCAACTGAGCTACAGCCACCATATGTTACATCGGGCTTCTAGGTCCGAGTGAATAAAATAAAAACTCGCTTCACAGCGAGTAGTATCAAAGCAATTGTGCTTAGATATTTGCTGTGTCAAATATCTGCTGCTTGCCCTGCTTAGCTTTCTTGCCCTCCGAAGCTTTAGCGAAGGAGGAAGTGATGCAGGGTGTCAGATGAAGACATAATAACAAAAAACAGCGTGCTAGTCAATATAACAAAGATCCTGGCTAGCCTGCGGTTTATCCCCGCGAAGGCGGGGATGGCTGTCGGGATGACATAAGTCTGTTTAATCCTCGTCGATGATAGGTTTGCGGGAGATAAAGTAACCTCTGGCTTCTGGAGAAATCTTCTTCAGTGATTGTGGGGCAGGTTTGCGACCACGTTCGTATTCAGTCATACGCTTTTTATAGTTTGGGCTCTGGCTACTAGAAGATCCCTCAGAACGGTTTGAGTAAGAACGGTTCCCAGACGGACGCGCATTGTTTGAACTTCCGTAAGGACGATTTCCTGAAGAACGATCGGAGAACTTTCGGTCGCCAAATCGTTTTGGTTGGTTGGAGCGGTCAGAACTGGATCTGCCAGTACTTGGACGTCCAGAGCGCATTGGTCGTCTTCCGCCGCGTTCGTTATCTGGCTCGTAAGGAGCAGGTTCTACTTTTGGAAGGGAAGTCGGCTTTTGAGAAACAGGTAAAGCTTTGCGAATCACGCGTTCAATTAACTTTACGTCGCGACGTTGGTCGTGAGTTGCAAAAGAAATGGCGTGACCAGTCATGTTGGCTCGACCAGTTCTTCCAATGCGATGAACGTAATCTTCTGGACTGTCTGGTAAATCGAAGTTAATCACTAATTGAATGCCGGTTACATCAATACCACGAGCGGCGATGTCGGTTGCAACTAATACACGATATTTGCCCAGCTTGAATCCATTCAAAGCTTCGATGCGTTGGTTTAAAGAACGGTTTGAGTGAATTTCAGTTGCTGTTTCTTTCATGTTGCGGATATCACGAGCGATTTTTTTCGCGCCGTGCTTTGTTCTAGAAAAAACTAGAACACTTCCATTGTATTGTGAAAGAATATTTTTTAACATCGGCAACTTTTCGTTGCGTTCTAAGAAGAAGATTTCTTGAGTTACAGATTTTACTGCTGAGCCAGCTGGAGCAACTTCGATGCGAAGAGGTGTCTTCATATAAGAGTTGGCAATTTTTACAATTGCTTCAGGCATAGTTGCGGAGAACAAAAGAGTTTGACGTTCTTTTGGAACGTTCTCAAGAATCTTTTTTAGTTGTGGTGCAAAGCCCATGTCGAGCATTCTATCAGCTTCATCTAAAACTAAGATGTCAGCATTAGACAGGTTGATGGTTTTTTGTTCGATGTGATCGATTAAACGACCAGGTGTTGCGATGATAATATGCGGACGAACTTTTAGGGCGCGGAGTTGTTTGCCCATTTGTTCACCACCAATTAAAATTGCAGTCTTTAGGCCTAAAGAGCCACCAATTTTTTTTAGCGATTCATTAACTTGAAGAGCAAGCTCACGAGTTGGTAGTACAACTAAACCACGGCTCTTACCACCACTTTGAGCGAGTCGTTGAATCATTGGCAAACCAAATGCCATAGTTTTTCCGGTTCCAGTTTGGGCGATACCCATTAAATCTTTTCCAGTGATTGCGTGAGGGATAGATTGAGTCTGAATTGGAGTTGGTTGTGTGAATTTGTGTTTAGCGAGAATTTCTAAGAGCTTAGGTGCGATGCCAAGATTATCAAACCCGCCTGTTGGGGTTGTTGTGTTCATAATTTGAGATAGAAAAAGCTGGCGAACCAGCTTTGAGTTAAAACTAATATTTGTGTTTAGATTATACCAAATTATTTATTTTTCGTCAATTTTGTTTATAAGTTAGAGAAATTGGATATAATTTGCTAGAATAATAATCCTAAGGAGATTTATTATGAAATTAAAACAAATATTATTTTTAGCAATTATTTTCCTATTAATTGCTATACCAATTACTCCAAAGGTATTGGCTCAAACTGATCCAGTGATTCCAATCGTATTCCCAGTATTAGGTGGAGCTCCTTATACTGATGATTACGGGGATCCGCGTTCTGGCGGTCGTACGCATGAAGGTAATGATATGTTTACCGAAAAAATGCGCCCACTTCTTGCCACCACAGACGGAGTGATTAATTTTATTACAGTTAACGAACCAACTTGGGGCTGGAGTTTAAGTATTCTTGGTGATGATGGATATGAATACCGATATCTTCATTTGAACAATGACACACCTGGGACTGATGACGGAAATGGTGGGTATAATAATGCTTTCGCGGCGGGGATTGAGTTGGGTCGTAGAGTTATTGCCGGAGAAGTAGTTGGTTTTTTGGGTGATAGTGGTAATGCTGAAACCACCCCACCTCATTTACATTTTGAAATCCGTACAGCAAGCGGTGCTCCAATTAACCCATACCGAAGTTTAAGAGCAGCCCGTGTTTTAGGTGTACCTGTAATTAACCCAAATCCAATAGTTGTTAAAACCCCAAGACAAAATAACCAAGAGCATGTTCACGAGGATGATGGTAAAAATACCGCATCACAAACCCCAAATGAAATAATTCCATATCAGTTATTTGAAGGCGGGGCAAATATTGCAAGTGGGAGTTTTAGTAAGAAAGGTTCAGCAGAGATAGTAGTAGGTACTGCATTTGGTGGTGGCGGTCGTACAATTGTGCGAACCTATGATGATGAAGGTGAATTGATGATGGACTTCTTTGCATATGGTGATGTATTCCGAGGTGGTGTTGATGTCGCTGCAGCAGATGTCGATGGCGATGGAATCGATGAGATAATTACAGCCCCTGGAGTTGGTGGTGGTCCACATATCAAAATTTTTAAGGCGAACGGAACTTTTGTTTCAGACTTCATGGCGTATGATGGAGGTTTCCGTGGTGGTGTGAAGATTGCTGCAGCAGATATTGACGGTGATGGAAAAGTTGAAATTATCACTGCACCATGGACTGGCGGCGGCCCACATATTAAGGTATTTAGTAGTAGTGGTGAATTAAAGACCGAAATGATGGCATACAGTTCAGGTTTCCGAGGTGGTGTCGATGTAGCTGCGTTTTCTCCAGAAGGTAGAATTAATGGTGGGTTTGTAACTGCACCTGGTCCCACAGGTGGTCCTCATGTCAAAGTTTATTCTTCTGATGGTAAAATGGTAAACGAATTTATGGCATATGCCCCAAGTTTCACTGGTGGGGTACGCATTGATGCAGGTAATCCGGTTGGTAATAATGGTAGTTTTGAAATTGTAGTAGGTCCGGCAAGTAATTCATCAGCCCAGACTAAAATATTTAAAACTAATGGTGAGTTAATTAAGACTTCTTATACAGGTTTCGAACAACTTTGGACTGGTGGTACTGATGTCGCTATCGTTGGTCGAGAAGTATTTATTGCGTCATTAGGTGGTAGACAGACTGCTGTAAAAAAAGTTACTTTCTAAAATCCAAAAATAAAACTTACTGATGAGCAATTTCAAACATGAATCGCCATGGTTGCATTACTCTGAAAACAAACGACAACCAAAAACCTTAACCGAAAATACTTCTGCAAATATTGCTGTAGTTGGTGCTGGTATTGCCGGCATTTCCACAGCCTATTTTTTGTTGAAGCATACTAGTATTCCTAAAATAGTTTTACTCGAAGGTAGTTTGGCAGCGCATGGAGCAAGTGGTCATAATGGCGGTTTTTTGGCAACGTATTTTGAAAGAAGTTTTCGTGATTTGGTTTCAGAGTTTGGACTAGAATTAGCTGCTGATGGTCAAAAGGAATTTGACTCAGCCTGGGAGTTGTTGGATGAAATTCTGTTAGACACTCAAATTAATTTGCCAGTACATAAGTTTACCGGTTACACGGGTATTCAAACTTTAGAACAGACTATAGGTTTCTTAGAAGACAATCGCTTGAAAGCGCAGGTTGGGCTTGGTTTGGAGCCGTTGTTAATTGCGAACAATGTTGATTGGCTCAATCAAATTCCTAAACAGTACGAACCATTTTATGCTCTAAGTAGTCACGAAGATATTTTGGATTTACTTCAATCTAAGAATGCTAAGTATTTGGCTTTGCTTCAGGGCCAAAAAGGTGTAGCTAATAGTGCGGTGTTATGCGAGTCGTTAGTGAGTTGTTTAATCGATCGATATAAAAGTCGTTTTGAAATTTTTGAACATACAAAAGTTGATGAAATTATTTTAGAACAAGATTCGGCGATTCTGCGAACTGCGAATGGGTTCTCTTTGAGCGCAGAAAAAGTTGTTCTTTGCACAAATGGTTTTGAAAATTTTAAAATCGATAATAGGGCAGGAGAGGAGCTGGATCACAAATTCCATTACTTAGTGAGAGGGATTGTTGGCTATATGGCTGGCTACTTAGAACAGAGCGTTGTAGCTCCTGCGGAAATTAGTTATTTGCCCGCAGGAAAATCTCATCCGCGTCCTGATGTATTTGAAGATGAGGCATATTTTTATTTAACCCGCAGACCAGTTGAGCATCATAACGAAGAGCACACTTTGGTTTGTTTGGGCGGTCCTGAGGAATTATTGGAAGACTCGACTAGTTATAAGCACGAACTTCAATATCCAGATTTTGCTCTAGATCAATTCAATGATTTTATTGAAAGCACTTATCAGCTAAAGAAACGCGATAAGTTGGAGTATCAATTTTTGTGGCATGGTCTTATGGGATTTACACCAAACGGCGTGCGTTTGATTGGCCCGGAGCCTTATAATCAAATTCTGCACTATAATTTAGGTTGTAACGGTGTTGGGCTTCTACCATCGATTTATGGAGCAAGAAAGATTGCTCGATTCATGGCGGGGGAGAAATTGAAACCTTCCATCTTTGATCCAAAAAGATAAACTGTTTTGAACAGTTTTCAAGTATCCCCCGCGAAAGCGGGGTCATTTATGTCTAGAACTTAAACATCTAGACCCGGATAGACCTGAGGGCTTCCGGGGATAAGATTTAGATGTTAGAAATCCCGGGTCCCCCGGGATTTTAGAAAGCCAACTTTGTAAATCTAACCATGTCTTAAGTGTTCAGTGTAATATTTCATATCTGCATCAGTTTTTTTGTGTGGGTTAAAGATATTTTCTGGATCGAAAATATGTTTCACTTGTTTGAACACATTAAACATTTCTGTGCCGAACATATGTTCGAGGAATGGTCCACGAACTAATCCATCATTATGTTCGCCGGTGATTGTGCCATTGTATTTTTTAACGAGATCAAAAACTTCATTACTCATTTCTACAATTTGTTCACGGTGCTCAGAAGTTGATAAATCAATCAGTGGAATAATGTGAAAATTAGCATCACCAGCGTGCCCTGCAAGTGTGGAAATAAAATCGGGATACCTTTTTATTATTTTATTTAGCTCTGGCATAAACTGTGGGAGTTGTTCTGGATGAACAGTAATATCTTCGATGAACGGAGAACTGATTTTGCGAGCGTTATGTTGACGCAAAAGGTTATAACTTTCACGACGAATCGTCCAATATTTTTGTGATTCCTCAAAAGTTTTACTGATCCTAGTCGGTAAGTTAAAATGATGTTTAAGATTTTTTGCTGCAGCGTGTGCTTGTTGTTCGGCTTGTTCTTGTGTTGGCGCAGTGAACTCTGCCAATAAAACTAGTTTTGGTAAACCACCTTTTAGAAATAGCCAAATGTCCGGTAAGAACTGTTTAAACAATTTCCAACGTGAACCTTTCATCCGCTTGATCATTTCAGGCCAATACTTAAGAGCTAGCTTGAAAGTTTGATCATCAAATATTTCAAAACTTTCAGGAACTAGTTCGTTGACGTGATTAATGATTTCACCAAGTAACTTTAAATCGTGGAGATAGAAAACAATCAACTGGCGACCACGTTCAATTGGAACGAGTTTCCATTTAATGCTTGTAATTATCCCAAGTGTGCCTTGTGAGCCGACAAATAATTTTGTTAAATCAAAAGTTTTTCCATCCCAGACGTCCCATAAGTAATAACCCGCGGAATTTTTTGAAGTAGTTGGTTTTGATTTTTGGATTAATCGATAATTAGTTTGAATAAGGTCATATATTTCTTTGTAAAACTGTCCTTCAAAATCTGATTGAGCCATCTTGGCTTTCAGCTCCGGTTCAGAGAGAGGTTTAATGGTATATTCATTTCCGTCTCTTAAAACTACTTTCAATTCCATAACATAATTTTTTATCTGACCGTATTTGAAAGTTTTTTCACCACCAGCATTATTACCAACCATGCCACCGATTGCACACCATGCTTTGGAAACAGGGTAGGCAGGCATGATCACATTTTTTGCAATTAGCTTGGGTTCTAAATCGCGGAAGAAAACTCCAGTGCCGGTTTCCACAGTTTCAGAGGTTAAATTGGTAATTGAATTGAAATGTTCAACATTAACCACAATTGATTCATTAATGCTCCCACCAGTCATATCTGTTCCACCGGCTCGAGCGGTCAGTGAAAGAAATGGGTTTTGCGATTTATTTTCTGAGACAAATTTCACTAACGCTTTTAAATCGTTCACATCCAAAGGACTGACCACAGCTTTTGGGTGAATTTCGAAAATACTCGCGTCGCGCGAGAACTTCAGTAAGTCTGCTTCATCAGTTTTTATTTCACCTTTGAAATTTTGTTTCAGACCAGTTAAGTCCATGGCTGAATTATACCACAGAACTTGACATTTTGATAAAAAATGTTATAATAGAAAGGAATTTAATACTTGTTCGAGCAAGTGTTTTTTTAAACTCTAAATTTATGGCACCAAGACATCAAAAAACTTCCACTAAAATTGAACAAGTAGCCGATCAGTTTACAAACTGGATCGGATCTCCTTCTTCAATTGTCGTCCACACAATTTTGTTTGTGGCGGCTTTTGGTTTTGTTTGGTTGGGTGCCGAGTTAAATACGGTGCTGTTAATTTTAACGACCGCTGTTTCTTTGGAAGCAATTTATTTAGCGTTGTTTATTCAAATGACTGTAAATAAAAACACCAAGAGTTTGGCTGACGTAGAAGAAGATATTGAAGAAATCGCGGAAGACGTTGAAGGAATTGAAAAAGATATTGATGAAATTCAAGAAGACGTGGAAGAAATTGAGAAAGACGATGAAGAGGATGACTTGCATGATGAAGCTACAATGAAAACTTTAAATGAGTTACAAGGACAGATGCAAAGACTCATGGAAGACATTCAAGACTTGAAAAATCAGAAGAAATAAAAAAGCCGCCCAGAATTATTGAGGCGGTTTTTTATTTAGCTACTTGCAATTTGTTGTCGCCAGAGGGCGTAATAGGGTCCGTTTTGTTTTAGCAGCTCTTCATGAGTTCCTTGTTCGATTAAAGAACCTTTTTCTAATACGTAAATTGTATCAGCGTGAATTACCGTTGAGAGTCTGTGAGCGATTAAGATTTTGATTAAGTCAGGGTGAGTTTTTTCAATTTCTTTAATCGTGCTGGTAATTGATTCCTCAGTGATTGAATCGAGACTGGAAGTAGCTTCATCGAAAATTAAAATGTCTGGATTACGTAACAACGCGCGTGCGATAGCAAGACGCTGTTTTTCACCGCCAGAAAGTTTAAGACCACCTTCACCAATGATTGTGTCGAGTCCTTGGCCACTTCGCGATAATAATGAATCAGCGCTGGCTGATTTTAATGCATCGATACATTCTTGGTCTGTGGCTTCTGGGCGTACGAATAATAAGTTTTCACGAATCGTTCCTGCAAATAACTGGGTTTCTTGAGCGACTAAGCCGATGCGATTTCGTAGCGCGATAAAGTCTATTTTTTCATCAGGCGTGTCATTGTAAATTATTTTTCCTTTGGTGGCTTTGTATAATCCAACAATCAATTTAATAGTGGTTGATTTTCCTGAACCAGATGGTCCAACGAAGGCAACGGTTTTTCCTCGGTTAATTTCTAGACTTAAGTTAGTTATTGCTTCTTCGTTTCCGGTTTGATAACCGAATGAAACATTGTCGAACTTAATTTTTTCAATTCTATCTAACTTCACTGCGTTTTCGGGGACAGGTTCTTTTTCTTTGGCCAGCACTTCTTCTAGTTTTGCTAAACTAACTTTTGCTTCCTGATATGTTGTGGCAACATTTCCTAATTCGGACAAAGGACCAAACACGAAGAATGAATAGAGAAGTAAGGTGAAGAATTGTCCTAAAGTTACTTCATTGGTGAAGATTAGCCACAGCAAGAGAAGAATCAGTCCCATACGAAAACCATTTATCAAAGTTCCTTGCAAAAAACTATAAGTTCGGACGATGCGAACTTTTTTTAGTTCCAGTTGTAGAATCTTATCGTTTGTATTATTGAGGCGATCAATTTCTTGAGCTTCTAATCCGAGAGATTTAACTAATTCCACATTGCGTAAAGTTTCGGTAGTGCTACCGGCTAACGCTTGAGTTTCAGAAACAATTTCTTTTTGAGCTTCTTTAATTTTTCGGGTGAGACGGAACGTAATATACCCAAGCACAGGAATCATGACTATAAGAGTTAAGCCGATTTGCCAGTGAACAATGAACGCATAAACAAGCACAAAAATAACCCCAACTAGTGTGAGAAAAGCAATGTTAATAACTTGTTGAATTAATCTTTGAGTATCCTTGCGTGCGTCTTGAAGTTTAGATAAAAATTCACCACTGCGTTGATCTTCAAACACTGCATATGGGAGTGAGAAGGAATGAGTAACGCTGTCGTTGTAAAGTTTCGCACCAAGCCGCTGGGTGATTACGTTGATGTAGTAGTCTTGAAAGGTTTTCGCAGTTCGTGATACTAGCGCTACGCCCATAATTCCAACTAAAAGTAAAATCACACCTTCAAAATATTCTTGCGCAGATAATTCTGCAAAACGGTTTGCATATCGATCGATAAGGATTCGAAATATTTGTGGGTCTAATAACGAGAATACTTGGTTGATAGTTGCGAGGATTAAAGCACCGCTAAGCAGGCCTTTGTAATTTTTTAGGTAATTCCAGAGTAGTTGCATAATTGTAGTTCACAGTCATCCTGAGTGGGCTTGCGATACGAAGGATCTCATTTAGATTCTTCTTCCGTATCAGGTGCGTGGCAGGATGATAGAATGTTATTTATTTTGAAATGATAATTATTTGCTTTTCGCTTGTGTTAACAAGTTTGGTTGAGTGAGAGTAATTTCCTGTCGCATCATACAAAGTTTCGTAGGTGTATCGGTATTTTGATCCGTTGCGTGTACCTGGGTCATTGGTAATGAAATGAGTGCTGTCCCAGCCAGTTATCACTAGCATGTGATATGGAGGTCCTGGTGGGGTGAAGTTAGGATTGTTTAGTAATTGACCTTGTGCTGGTAGAATTACAAGCTTATCTTCTGCTAGTGCCTCTTTGATTACATCTTGGGACATAGTTGTGATTTCGGTTTTCAATCCATAAACATCTCTTATCATGCGGGCAGTTTCTGGTGTTGTAATACTTAGATAATAACCATAGTTAGTTTGTTGCCACTCAGTAAGCTTTTGTATTTCGCGTTCGACTACGGCAGGCGGTAGGGAAGTAATATTATTAAAGTAAGCCCAAGCCATGATGACACTTGCTTCTTCGCACGCTTCATTGTGAAGCTCATCCCAATTGCCAGTTGGAGCTTGCGCGGTGAAAGGGACAGCTAATTGCAGAGTTGGAGGGATTGAAGCAGAAGGCGATTTTAGTTCAGGCTCAGGTTCGATTGTTCCAGTGCGTTCAGTGGGAGCAGGGATTTCTTTTTGAGTTGAATCAGGTTTGAAATGTAGAAAAAATATTCCTGCAATTATAGTAAGCAGGAAAATTAAACCAAGTGCTACTTTAGATTTTTTATTCTGTGGATGAACTAACATTTAGAGAATATCCTCTCTACTTAATTCAACATACTCACCAACTGCGATATCTGGTAATTTTAATTTTCCAATACGGACGCGTTTAAGATTGCGAACCCCTAAACCAATAGCATTGAACATGCGCCTAACCTGACGTTTTTTTCCTTCATGAACAGTGATGTAAACTTTTCCGGAGCGCACTTTGATTTTCGCAGGTGAAGTCATTCCAGTAGGAAGTTCAATCCCATCACGCAATTTTTCTAGTTGTGTTGGTTTTGGTTCGGCATCAGTGATTACTTCGTATTCCTTATCATGTTCGTACTTGGGATGGGATAACTCTTGAGTTAAATCACCGTCGTTGGTGAGGATTAACAATCCTTCGGTGTCGTAATCGAGACGTCCAACGTTATGAACTTTAGCGCGAAGTTCTTCGGGTAACAACGAGAACACAGTTTTTCTGCCATTCGGATCGTATTTGCTTACAACAACACCTTTTGGTTTGTTTAAAGCGATGTAAATTTTTTGTTCGGAGCGCTGAACGATTTTTCCATAAACTTTCACTTCATCTTTTTCTGGATCAACTTTATCGCCAAGCTTTGCTTTGCGTCCATTAATGGAAACTTGCCCAGATTTAATAAACTCCTCGGCTTTACGTCTGGAGGCGACTCCTTGCTCGCTTAAGAATTTTTGGACTCGTTCTTGCATATAAGGACTACATTATAGCTTATTTTACTTGAAAGTTCTAGCGAAATGTGGTACGATTTAGCAGTTATTTCGAAGGTTTTTCTATAAGCTTTCGTAAGACGAGCACCCGTAGCTCAGCTGGATAGAGCGTTCGCTTGCGGAGCGAGAGGTCATAGGTTCGAATCCTGTCGGGTGCACCACTGCTACGCTAAAGCTTCGCAGTGCAAGCAAATTATTATTTACTAGCTTGAACTTGAAACTTTAGCGTAGCCTAAAGCAGTGTCCTGCAAAGCCTTGGCGAAGCAGGACTTTAATCTATGAGTTATAATATGAACACGGCCCCGTAGCTCAGTTGGATCAGAGCAGAGGACTTCTAAGCCTAAGGTCGCAGGTTCGATCCCTGCCGGGGCCACCATAATGAAATGATAAATTTAAAACACCGAAAGGTGTTTTAAAAATGTTTTGATATTACCGCTTCAACTTCCTGTGCAGTTTTGCATTCATATAATTCTGTTCGCAATTCATTCGCACCATCGAAACCATGAATGTAAGCTTTGAAGTGACGCTTCATGATATCGAACGGTTTAACACCGTTGAAAATTTCATTATAAATTTGTACGTGTTCCAGTAAAGCCTGAAGTTTTTCTTCTTTAGTTGGATTTGGTTTTGATTCGTTGAACAACCACGGGTTGCCAAAAATTCCACGACCAAGCATTACTCCGTCACAACCACTTGCCGAAGCTTTTTGTTTTGCTTCAGTTAAATTCATCACATCACCATTGCCCATAATAATTGGTCTGGTTTCGGGCGTGGTTTGTTCTTGGATAAACTTTACAATCTCTGGCATTAATTCCCAGTGCGCAGGTACTTTAGACATTTCTTTTCGTGTTCGCAAATGAATCGCAATTGCAGCTGGCTTTGCCTCGAGTAAAGTTGCAATCCAATTTTCCCAATCGATTTTAGTATCACCGATACGGATTTTAACAGACACAGGCATGTCTTTAGCGCCTTGCTGTGAAGCTAATACAATTTCTTTGGCTAAGGACGGGTTATTATAGAGCGCGGCGCATGAACCGCCTTTGATGATATTTTTATCAGGACAGCCCATGTTGATGTCTAAACCGTCGAAACCAAGTTCATGCACAAGTTGAGCTGTTTGTTGAAATTTTTCTGGTTTGGCTCCAAACACTTGAGCAACAATTGGATGTTCAATTTCAGAAAATTTTAAATGATGAAGTAACTTTTCGCGCCCAGCGCTCATCAAGCCATCTGTAGAAGTGAACTCAGTATAAAAAACGTGCGGCTTACCGTACTTAGCAATAATTTTTCGAAACGCAGCATCTGTTACGTCGTACATTGGTGCGAGTGCAAAAAATGGGCGAGGCAAATTTTTCCAAAATCCGTGATTCATATTTTTAATCTCAAGGGTAAGTTTAACTTAAAATGACCAAAGAAAAAAGCAGCCCTGGGAGAGCTGCTTAAATATTGTTTACTGGTACCGAATAAAAAATCCCCCACCGAAAGAATTTTTTTTCATTCCAGACCAGCCAGAACCGGCAACATGACGCACATAATCAACTTTGGGGCCAAAGCAGATGCGGCCGTAGTTGAGTGCAAACGTAATTTCGGTTGCAAATAAAGTCCGTCGTCCTGGTAAAATGCTTCCAGAATCAACGATGACTTGTGATCGGTTTGAAATAGCAAATGCTGGGACTTTAATTTGCGAATCAATTCCGTTCGACCACGCTACGCCGTTATTTATCCTTCGCCTGACATTCGATCCGCCAAAATTATCGGTTGGGAAATAATAATCAAAGCGGGAAAAGGGTTTGAACGTAACAGACTTTTCGCCGAACGTGCGACTTACCTCTCCGCCGATTCTGCCGAAATCGTGATAGCGCGTGTAATTCACTTCACCATCGACCGTAAATTGGTACTTACCGAACTTTCGTTCGATACCTGCGTTCACACCAACAATATAGTTTTGTGAGCTTGTTCTACTGACAGTGTGACCAGCATTCGTTTCAATCCAAATGATTTGATTCGGCTTGTAATTCGTAAACCGAGTCGAAGTCTTCACGACAGGCCGATCAATAATCTCGGCCTTATTCGGTGCACTGAATTCCGAGTCGAAGCTGTTCTCCCAACTTAACACCCATTGTTTGGGTGTTCTAGGTTCAGTGGTTATCGGGGTCCCCTGAATTTCCATAGTGGACTGTCCTTTGGATGCCGAATAAGCGAAAGCCAAAACGAAGATGGCTAACGCAAACCAGAAATAGCGTTTCATCCTGTTGTTCCTCCTGTAGTATTTGGGTAGAGCTAGAATCCATTATAGCTCATGCTAACAGGCGGTCAAGGACTATTTTTTGTTGTGGAATTTTTTGTGAACGTCGCGTAGTTGTTGGTTTGTAACGTGAGTATAGATTTGAGTCGTTGTAATTGAGGCATGGCCAAGTAAAGTTTGCACGCTCCGGATATCTGCGCCATTTTGGAGTAAATCTGTGGCAAATGAATGGCGAAACGTATGTGGGGTCACGTTATGCATTATTCCTGCCAACATCGCGTATTTTTTCACCAAACGTTGAACACTGCGCGCTGTTAATCCAGGAATTTTATTTTTTCCACCTACGGATTCGATTTGTTTCTCGACTGCGTTACCGATTTGTGAATGACTCACAAATAGCGCTGGATTGTTATCGTGACGACGTTTGAGGTACGCTTGAATGGCTTTTGCGGCGTCTTCGGACATGAACGACAGTCTCAATTTATCGCCTTTACCGCGCACAGTGAATTCTCCACTTTTAAAATTAAGTTGATTAATTTTTAGTTGCACCAGCTCAGAAATACGAACTCCACTTGCAAACAGCAATTCTAAGATGGCTGTGTCGCGCAAGCGGTTCATCTCATTTTTTTCTTGCTTGGTTGCTTCTTTGATGCGAGTAACTTCTTCTGGTGTCATTACCGACACTTCGCGACTTGGGTTTTTTGCTAATTCGATTTTTTCGGCGGAAAGGGTATTTACGTCGCGCTTGGCTAAGTATTTAAGAAATGCGCGAACGGCGATGACGTGGTAGTTTTGAGTGATTAGCTTAAGGCGTCTGCCATTGTCGTCAGATAGACGATTTAGGTATAAACGGTAGGATCTGATAGTGTCCAAAACAATATCTTCGGGTCTAGAAATACCAGTAGACTTACAAAATTCAGAAAAGCGGGCGAGATAGTGGGCATAGTTGCGCACAGTTAAATCGCTTTTATTTCGTTCAATTTCACAGTATTCTAAAAAGTCTTGAACGTACTTTTCTATCTTTGTTTTATTTAAAGCCATTTTTGTTTCGTGGGCTAGTTTTCCCTTTGGATTCATTATATCACGCGTCGTAAATTATTCAATTGTGCGACAAGGGGATAAACTTGCTATTTTTGGCTCAAATTGTTATAATTCGTTTAGTAATTAACTACGCGGCTGAATATACTGCAGTCGACGTGAATAAAGGACCCTGCTTCGCTGAAGCTACGCAGGGCAAGAAGTATATGTTAACGAAAAAAGAAAAAGACGCCATCATCAAGAAGTATCAGGTTCACAAAGATGACACTGGTTCCCCCGAGGTTCAGATCGCAATTCTTACTAAAGAAATTGAACAAGTTAGCGAACACTTAAAGGAACATCGTAAAGATAACCACTCTCGTCGCGGGCTTCTAAAGATGGTTGGTAATCGTCGTCGTTTATTGCGCTATCTAAAAGGCGAAGACCAGACTCGTTACGAAAAGATTGCAGACAAGTTAAAATTGAAGCGCGACTCAAATTAATTATTAGGCCTCATCTTTTTGGTGAGGCTTTGAAGTGTCTATGGTAGCAAAAATTGAAGATATTGCTTGGGAACCCGAAGCTTTCGAGAAAACTTGGATAGCCTGCAATGAAAAAATTATTACAGAGATAATGGCGGATAAAGATATCGAACAGATCAAGCAGGAAGTGCGTCAGAAAGGTCATGTAACTGCTGAGCATAAAGATCAGTTTATTCGCAAGGTGAATGAAATTAAGAATAAACATATTGCAGCAGACTTTGGTGAAGTTGGTTCGGATACTTACCACTTGTTTTTGAAGTCATGGGAGCATTGGTTAAAGCTTCGAGGAAAAGATCGTCCAAAGCCTGAGAATATGTTTGAAGAAAATATAGGACATTTACTTTACGGTAGTACCCCCGATCCAGATTTATTTTTGAAGGACTTTGATTTGTATGCGGATACGAATTAGAAAAGCATTATACTTAAAAATTAGGTGAAAGAAATTAATTAAGACAAACTATAATAGTAGAGAGTATTGGAGGTTCCCAAGGTTTTGCCCCATGTCATTTCTGCGAAAGCGGGATCCCATGGTATAAAACTTTGGAAATCTTCCCCTCTAACTAGTTTGCAAAAGGAACTAATATGAGTTCAATCAAAAGTTCTGCCAGTGTGGCAGGAGCGGAGTGGAAGTTTGAGACTGGTAAATTAGCCGGTCAAGCTAATGGTGCGGTTCTTGCGCAGTTAGGCGATACAATTGTTTTGGCAACAGCTGTTATGAGTAAGCAACCGCGCGAAGGCATGGATTTTTTTCCATTGCTGGTTGATTACGAAGAAAGATTGTATGCTGCTGGAAAAATTAAGGGTAGTCGCTGGATGAAGCGTGAGGGTCGCGCAACCGACGACGCGATTCTTACAGGTCGTGTTATCGATCGTACTTTGCGTCCGATGTTCCCAGATAATATGCGCAACGACGTTCAGGTTGTGGTGACTATTTTATCTGTTGATGGTGAAAACGATGCCGATATCGTTGCTGTAAATGCAGCTGCGATGGCTCTTCATATTTCCGATATTCCATTTGATGGACCTGTTGCAAGCGTGCGTGTTGCAAAAGTAGATGGACAGTACGTTGCTAATCCAACAAACTCACAACGTGAACTTTCTGCTATGGACTTGGTAGTTTGCGGAACCGCTGAACATATCATAATGGTTGAAGCAGGCGCTAATCTTGTACCCGAAGAAGAAATCGTGGCTGGTATTGAATTTGCCCAAAAACATTTGGCAGAGCTTTGCTCTGCTCAAGAAGATTTGCGTTCTCAAGTTGGTAAACCAAAAGTTGAGCCAACTTTGAAAACCCTGTCTTCAGAAGTATTTAGTAAAGTTGCTGAGTTACTCACAGAAGATAAAATTGAGTCTGCTGTTTACGTTAAAAATAAAGCTGAGCGTGAAGCTAATATCTTTAACTTAATCAACGAAATTACAGAACAGGTTAAAGCAGAGCTTGGAGAATTAGAAGGAGTTAATGTGGGAAGAGAAACAGCAGCGAGCATTGATAAGATTATGAAGAAGTACATTCAGAAGCAAATCTTGGAACAGGAGCGCCGTGTTGATGGTCGTCGTTTAGACGAAACCCGTTTGATTACTGCTGAAGTTGGTGTATTGCCGCGTGCTCATGGTAGCGCGTTATTCACCCGTGGCGAAACTCAGATATTAACCGTGGTTACTTTGGGTAGCAAGGGCGATGAACAGTTACTAGACGGTATGGATGATCCAACTGAAGGCCGTGCTAAGAGATACATTCACCATTACAACTTCCCAGGCTACAGTGTTGGTGAGGTTGCTCCCAACCGTGGACCAGGCCGTCGTGAAGTAGGTCATGGTGCTTTGGCAGAACGGGCAGTTGAGATTGTGTTGCCAAAACAAGAAGACTTCCCTTACACAATGCGCCTTGTGTCCGAAACTATGTCGAGCAACGGTTCAACATCAATGGCTTCAACTTGTGGTTCAACTTTAAGTTTGATGGACGCAGGTGTACCAATCTCCGATGTTATCGGTGGTGTTGCGATGGGATTAGTTATGGATGAAAGCAATCCAGAGAATTTCAAAGTTCTTACCGACATTGCAGGAATCGAAGATTTTAACGGTCATATGGACTTTAAAGTTACCGGAAACGAATCAGGAATCACCGCTCTTCAATTAGATATTAAAGTGAAAGGCCTAACCCCGAAAATTTTGGCCGAAGCTTTGGATAAAGCTAAGCCTGCTCGTTTGCACATTATTTCCAAGATGAAAGAAGCGTTGGATGCGCCAAGACCAGAAATGTCTCCTTATGCTCCACGCATTACCAGTTTCAAAATTGATCCAGAAAAAATCCGCGAAGTTATCGGTAGCGGTGGAAAGACTATCAACGGCATTATCGCAGAATGTCCTGGTGTTAAAATCGACATCGAAGACGATGGTTTGGTTATGGTTACATCAACCGACGCTACGATGAGTGAAAAAGCTGTGAAGATGATTCAAGATATCACTCGCGAAGTTGAAGTAGGTGAAGAGTTCGAAGGTAAAGTTGTTCGCATCATGGACTTTGGTGCTTTCGTCGAAATATTGCCAGGCCGTGATGGGATGGTGCACGTTTCACAGCTAGCCAACTATCACGTTAACAAAGTTGAAGATGTTGTGAAGTTAGGCGATACACTTAAAGTGAAAGTTCAAGAAATCGACGATCAAGGTCGTATTAACTTAACTCATAAACCATACGCACCTGAACCAACTCCAGAACAATTGGCTGGTAGCGGTGACCGCGGTAATCGTGGTTTCGATTGGAAGCCTAAGTTCGGTGGCGGTGATAGAGGTGGACGTGGTGGAGATCGGGGTCGCGGTAATTCTCGCGGAGGACACCCACAACGAGCACCTCGCCCAAATGGCGCGAATAGATAAAGTATTTATAACACTGACATATATCTAAAAAGAGTCCCATTTTGGACTCTTTTTGTACGTATTCTTAACAATAGCT
>DBDS01000004.1 GCA_002293685.1 Patescibacteria group bacterium UBA926 | reverse complement strand
AGCTATTGTTAAGAATACGTAGTATAATAATCTCCACAAATAACTCGAAAAATATAGTGCTATAATGTATATACAATTAATCTTAAAAATATGAACAATAAAAATATCTGGATTGCAATCGCAGTCATTCTAGGAGTCGTTCTTGTCTGGTGGTTTGTCACTCAAGGCAACGAAGCCACCGCTCCAACTAACACTAACGATTCAAACACCGAAGAAGTCCCTATGGATGATCCTAATCAACCAATCCCAGAAGGAAGCGCTACTAACCAACTTCCTAATGGCGATGCGGTTGCTGTTTCAAGTCAATCCGCTGGAAGTTTCGTAACAGTAGATAATTTTGTACTTAGCCGACCAGGCTTCATTGTAATTCATGAAGCCAATGCGGATGGCAGTGCAGGAAGAATCATCGGCCAATCTGGATTACTTACAAATAATCGTGGTCAAGATTTAGAACTTAATGTAAATATTTCTAGTGGGAAAACTTACATCGCAATGCTTCATTACGATGATGGCGATGGTAGATTCAGCGCCACAACCGATTTACCGGTAATGTCTGAAGGTTCAGCAGTAATGACTTCATTCGAAGTACTCTAATACAATTTACCGCGTCCTGCCCTCATTAGTCCTAACCTCAAATGTCATCCCGGAAGCCCGAACCTCAAATGTCATCCCGGAAGCCCGAAGGGCTATCCGGGATCCAGAAAAACCGCCCTTCGTATAAAGGACGGTTTTTTATTTGCGAAGTAACTGAGTTCCTAAAACTTTCAGAGCTTTATTTAATTCCCTCTTCTGAGGAAATTTTGAAGAGAGCTTTGATTGAAACTCCGCGCCGTGGTTGTGATAAATTAGATGCAAGCATTCGTGATACACAACATAAGAAAGTAGTTCGGAAGGCAGTTCGTTCAGTTTGAGATTGATTGTAATCACACCAGCGCGCGTGCAACTCCCCCATCTGCTGCGAAGAGACTTCAGTTTGATCTGCTTACACTGAACATTTAACTCCGAAGTGTATTCTGTAATCAAACGCAAAACCTCTAACCGGAAAAGGTTGAGAGGTTTTTTAGTAGTATTAAACTTTTTTGAATTTAACGCTGAAGATTGGTTCATACTTTTGATCATTCTCGTCAACAATTTCTACAGTCTCACCAGACACCAATTGATTTAATGCTAGGTCGGCTAAAAGTTCTTGATCGTTCACCAAGTGCATTTTATAGGCATCTAATTTTTGAAAGTCCGCTTCCATTTCATTCTGAATCTCGTTCTCAATCATTTTTTTCTTTTCTTTGAGCTCGTTCAATTTATCTATGATGTTCTGATATTCCTGATTTCCCACTAGTTGATCTTTATACATCGCGCGGATTTCTTTTTGCTTCTGACGCGTTTCTTTCATGCGTCCAAAGACTGTTTGTAATTCGTTCATAAACTCCCTTGTCATTCCGGAAGCGAAAATCCCGCAACGCGGGATTGAACTATCCGGAATCTAATCTTTAATAACTTGAGTATTATATCACGAAACTCTGTCATTCCCGGAACCGCAAAGCGCTTACAGTGAATCTATCATTGGATCCCCGGTCTCGCCTTCGCTTACTCAGGCTCGCCAGGGATGACACTACGTGTCACTTTTTTCGAAATTTAATGCGCAGGAGTTTATACAGTAACGATTACCACCCTTATCTATCGGCCCGTCGTTAAACAAATGGCCAAGATGAGAACCACAGCGCTTACAAATAACCTCAGTTCGTCGCATACCATGCGAATTATCAGCAAGTAATTCCACGTGCTCTAAGTTCATCGGGTCAGTGAAACTTGGCCAACCTGTACCAGAATCGAACTTTGCTTCTGAAGAAAACAACTGCTGACCACACGCAGCACAGGTATAAAAACCTTCATCGTGATTATCTACATACTTTCCTGTAAACGGTAGCTCGGTGCCCTTCTCACGCAAGATAGCATACTGCTCAGGAGTTAAATCCTTCCGCCACTCATCTTCAGATTTTATTATTGTATCCATGCTATTGTGTCATTCCTTGCTGAAAGATTAGTATCCCCGGGCGAAGACCCGGGGTCTGAATTGATTGGACCCCGGATAACCCTTCGGGTTTCCGGGGGTACTAACTAGTCTAATGTTATTACAAAATTACTATCCGAATCCACAATAAGGAATGGCTCAATTAATTATTCACCCGAAAACTTGGCTTGTCATCTGAACGGTTCATCTGTCGGAACACCAAATTAATAATTGATAGCACAAGAGCGAACAATATTGCCCAGCCAAAATTTTGGATAGTGAATCCTGGAACGACCAACTGAGCCAACCAAACTAAAGCGGCGTTGATAACAATTGTGAACAATCCTAAAGTAATTATGGTAATCGGGAAAGTTAGTAGAAGCAAAATTGGTTTGACCAACATATTTAGAGCGCCAAGCACAACAGCCAAAATTAACGCTGTGACAAAAGTATCAACTTCCACATTAGGAATTAAGTAAGCTGCGATTAAAATCGCGATAGTGGAAACAATCCAGTGAAAAATTAGTTTCATAAAATTATAATTAATTACTATTTAATTCTATCATAGAGGATTTCTTTGCCCACTTCATTAACAAGTGAGGATTTTCCAAAATTTCCGCTGGTAACAACCAATATGGCAATCTATGCTCAATGCCATTTTTCATATAGGAAAATTGTTCGCTTCCACGTGAGACAAAGCTACGAATATTCGATTTATCTGCTTTGAAGTAAACTTGATCCGCAGAAATGATTCCAAAAATTTTACCCTCAAAATATAATCCAACGGCACCAAACATCGGGCGCGCTGTAATCGCAGGGTCACCCGCAAACAAATCTACCAAAACATATTCTATAAAGCTTGGTGTGACGGTCATAATTTTACTTCTTAGTATTCTCAGGTGTCAAAATGAAATCTACCATTGAAGCAAGTTTTTTTTCTTTGTGCTTCGATTTTCTAAGCCTAACATCAGAACCCGAAAGGCTAAATAATAATTCTTTAAAAACTATAGTCAGTGCGAATAAGATAAAGACGGGTAAACCAAAAAGTGCATATGACGCAATGGCGATAGGTGGAACTGGTTTTTTTAATGTTTTTGAAACCTTTTCAATAGTCTGATTAAACGCTTTATCAGACTGTCCTTCCAGTAAAACCTGAATCTTTGCTTTTAAAGCATCGTCGGAAATATCTTTGACAACGGCTTTTTTGACACGCAGCTTTTGATAATTCGCAAAGTGTACTCGATTGAAAAAAAATCCGTTACAAACTTCACAACTTTCCAATAATAATTCTTCTGGAAAAGACGAGTCTTTATATCTCTTTAACTGGACTTTATCTCTTGGGCAAAGTAACTTATCACTTTTCAGAATTACTCCCTTACTTAACAGTTTAGAGTTAATTTCATGTAAATCTTTATGAGCTTCAAAGTGAGAAGTAAATAACTCTGACGAATCAAACCAAACCCCTCCACATTTTTTACACTGATCCAACTCGATTGGAATTTTATAATGTGAGTGAGTGTTCACATGACTCATTTGCACATTACAAGCAGGACATTTTAACTTCATTTTAGTTTATTAATGACGCAAACTTTTCTTTTAGTTTATGTAGTTTGGGTGAAATTACTAACTGACAATATGCTTGTCCTGAATTTCGTTCGTAATAATTTTTATGATAATCCTCTGCTTCGTAAAATTCGCCTAGCGGTTCAATTGTAGTAACAATTGGATTGGGAAAAACTTTATCTTCGCTTAACTGTGCAACGAATTTTTCGGCTTGTTGTTTCTGTTCATCATTTGTGTAAAAAATGACGGAGCGGTATTGAGGGCCCACGTCATTTCCTTGTCGATTCAATGTAGTCGGGTCGTGAGTCGCGAAAAACACGTTTAATAAATCTTCGTAACTAATTTGCCCGGGATCAAAAGTAAATTGAATGGCTTCGGCGTGTCCTGTTGCTCCACTCGAAACTTGCTCGTAAGTTGGGTTCTGCGTCTGACCACCAGTATACCCTGGAATAACTTCAGTAACGCCACGTAGCTTCTGATAAACCGCTTCAGTGCACCAGAAACAGCCCCCTGCAAAAACTGCTGTTTTCAAGCCATTATTCATACTTTGATTATATCATCGAGTTAAGCAAACCGAAACTCTTCCTCTTCTCTGTTGACTCAGCTAAAATTAACAAATGAATGAAGTTGTTGTTGTAAATAAATTACTAGGGCAAACACCGCTTGAAGCAATCGATGCTTTGCGCGAACAACACCCAGAACTTGCTAATAAGTCAATCACTTACGCAGGCCGACTCGATCCGATGGCCGAAGGATTGTTGTTATTATTAATCGGCGATGCTGTGCACCAAAAGGAACAATTTTTGGCTTTGCCTAAAACTTACGAAGCGAAGATATTGCTCGGCGTGAATTCGGATAGCTATGATATTTTGGGTTTGGTTTCTTCTGAAGAATTTACACGGCCAACCGAATTCGAAATTCAAACCGCTGTGAGCTCACTGATTGGTATACACCAACTCCCTTATCCTGCATTTTCGTCCAAGACTGTAGATGGCAAGCCGCTTTGGTTGTGGACCAAAGAAAACAAGCAAGATCAGATTACAATCCCTACTCGTGAGATGACGGTATTATCCGCGGAACTTACTAGCAACTCCCCCGAACAATGGAAAAATATATTTCAATACGCAACTACCGCTATTAATAAACTGTCCGGCGATTTCAGACAAACAGAAGTTTTCAATTCGTGGGAGAAGTTAAACCAGCAGTTTAAATCAGGCGACGAGCTAACTATTCTAGATATTAACTTCCAAGTCTCCAGCGGAACATACATTCGCACTCTCGCGGTCGAGCTCGGTAAGAAATTAAATTGCCCAGCACTGCTCTATCAGCTAAAGCGAACTTCGATTGGTGATTATCAAATTTAAAACAGCCGTGAGGCTGTTTTACGGTTTATACGGAACATCAATTTTCTTGGAAGCCTTGATTATCCATTCTTCCATGCGGTGAGAGCGGTGCACACCCACTGTATTTTCCAACTGCAACTTCTGCAGTTCTCCCAAAATATGATCTTGACCATTTTCAAGACGGTCAAGTCGCTCGTCAATTTTGTTAAAACGTTCATCAACCTTGTCGAAACGTTCATCAACCTTGTCGAAACGTTCATCAATCTTTCTAAAGTTTTCCTCGATTTTGAAAAACTGATCAGTTAAAAACTCGATTAGTTCACCGTATTCTGATTTTTTGTTTGCCATCGCAATCATAAATTAATTATACACTGGAATTATGACAAACGGAACCTGAAGTCCGGATTAATTTTTCCTCAAATTTGAGCTAAGAAAATCAAAAAGCCAGATATTCGTATCTGGCTTTTGTTATTTATCCACTTATGAAAACTATTACTCCTTCTTATTATGTCGCTCGAAAGCTCGTAGAACTTCAATCGGAACGGCGAAAATAATAGTATTCGACTGATCGGAACTTATGTCATTGATGGTGTTAAGCGTACGCAAGTGGAGCGCTCCTTCAGATTCAGACAGAGTCTTCGCCGCGGCAGCGAGATTGTTCGCAGCAGCAACTTCACCTTCAGCTTTGATGATTACAGCACGACGTTCACGTTCAGCTTCTGCTTGTTTACCAATCACTCGCTTTAAGTCTTCAGGCAACAACACATCTTTTAACTCGACAGAACTCACTACAACTCCCCACTGATCGGTGGCTTCATCGACAATCGCGCGGATTTTTTCAGCAGTCTCTACACGATTAGAAAGCAATTCATCAAGAGTGACTTCCCCAACCACGTTACGCATAGTTGTTTGCGCAAGCTGAGAAACAGCGTAATAGAAATTTTCAACTTCGATCACAGCTTTATTTGCGCTGGCAACACGGTAATAAATTACGGCGTTCACGCTTACAGAGATATTGTCCTTAGTGATAGCTTCCTGATTCGGCACGTCGACAGCTTTGATACGCATGTCGATTTTTTGATAACTCTGAAAAATCGGAATCACAATACGCCAACCTGGCTCCATAATGCCGGTGTATTTACCAAGGGTGAATTTTACGCCACGTTGGTATTGGTTGATTTGCTTGATAGATGCGAGTAGCAACATCAACAGAAACGGCAACAAAAATATTAAAATAGTCATGCATTTTGTTCTTAATTATGGTTATTTTAACAACAATCTAAATTCCAGTCCAATCCCCATTGCATTGACTTAACTTATAAAGTATCGTACAATAGCTAGTTGTTTCGATACATATACAGAAGGAGGTTAGATAATTAATGTTTGAAAGTTATCAGCAGCAGCACCGTTTTCGCGACGGGCGCAACTATCAAACTGAAGGAGCATCAGCAAGACTGTACATCCTTCAGATGGTTTTATTCATAGCCGGAGGGCTTTGGCTCAGTGGCTTCGCATCGATGGTGAGTTACACTTGGGAACCAGGTTGGATTCTGATACTAGGATGTTTCGTAGTGGCAATGATCGGACTCTTCATTACTTTTGTTGAGTCGACCTTCATAGCTGCGATAGGGTACACAATCCTAACCATGGCTTTCGGTGCGATGATTGGTCCTGTACTGGCAATGTACGAACTCCAGTCAGTCGCAACCATCTTTTTTGCCACCATAGTAATCACCGGAGTCATCGGCATCGCCGGAATGATATACCCTAAATCGGTAGCACATTGGGGTGGATTCCTTTTTACAGGACTCACCGCGCTGATCGTTTGCCAATTTGGCTCAATCATCCTCACAATGTTCGGCTACTCTATGCAAACGGCGTTTACCGCACTCGATTGGGTGGGAATATTCCTTTTCTCGCTTTACATATTTTACGATATGAACCAAGCGATGAGAGCAGAGTACACAACCTATAACGCGTTGCGCTTCGCAGTCGGCATGTACCTCAACATCCTCAACTTGTTTCTGCGACTTCTGTCGATTTTCGGAACAAAGAATGATGACTAAATTTTTTCAAACCATACTAAAACAGCCGACCTCACCGTCGACTGTTTTTTTAATCAATTTATCTCTCGCAAATTTCTTTAAGCTTCGCTAAAGCTTTCTTCCACATCGCTTCGAATTCTTCCTTGTATTCATCTTCAATATCTTGATCGATGGTGACAGTAGTAACGCCATCTGTTTCCGAGAAAGTATAATTTTCGAAAGCCGGAGACCACTTCTTAGCTTCTTCACTTGTGGTATCCTCTACTCCATTAGCGTAAATTCCCAAGTGCTCTATGGAAATGAATTCATGAGGTTTATTAACAGCAATTCTGCTAACCATTCCGCTTTCACCGTCGGTGCCGTCACCACTCGGTCCGATGAAGAGAATCTTCGAGCCCTCACTCCAGTCGCCTTCATACCGAGAACCGGGATTGAACATTGCTGTCCATTCTTCGTAAGTGCCCTTGCCCAGCATCGCATCCCATACTTTTGCTACAGGCGCGTTGATTGTGATTGATTGATGTATTTTTTGCATATGTATTTTGTTAATGAATATTTTGATTAATTTTGAGATCTAGGCAGGCGAACATATAATTAACCCAGTATTGGTAAGCTATGTTTGTAAAGGGATTAATGGAACACCTCATGCCATATCCAGACCAATCAAGTATTATTCTTATACATTAATATACTTACTAGGCATATCCGAATTAATTAATAGAGTATCAAATTTCAGGCTTGGATTTTTTCCAATCTTTGAAGACGCCGTGTGTAAACGTAAACTAATATCCCATCCATTTGAAAAATTTAAGATTATATAGCTATCACCTTTAAGTCTCGTTGTCACCGAAGTAGGCTTTTGAAGTCTAGCGAACTCCTCAATAACAATTTGCTTCTTAAATGCTGTTACCTTATAGAAATCAGTGTCTCCTACCAAAAATTTAAAGAGTGTGACAACGTTTATTCGGTCTGAATACTTATTTATAAAACCAGAAATTAGGTTACATACCGGGAAATATAAATTTTTATTAATATAAGTCGGTGATTGTGATTTTATTTCATTAAACAGTGTAGCATCGGGATAATCTTTTGATGAATTAATTATAAAGGCACCGGTAATATTTCCCAAGTCCTTTCTAAATTCCAAATCTTCTTTGGACTTAGGCGCAAACCCACATCTAATAGCAGTAGTAGATGGTCTTTGGTGTTTCAATGCAAAATGATTATGCTTGACTGAAAGATTGAGGTTAGATCCATCCATAGTTATTCTTATATCGGTAACGTCTCCGTATTTTGCATCAACATCCGACATTCTGTCCAATACAATTTCTTTTTGAGAAATTCTGAAATCATCGCTAAGCCATTGATATACAATCGATGCATACTTCATATGCTGTAGCCGTACCTTTTCAGGTAATGCCAAAAAACTTACCTGATCTTTTTTTTGGTTATTCACCAAACGGGCGGATAATTCAATTTTATCCTTAGGGTGATTACTTATTATCACTGCAACTATTGCATATTCTAAAGTTCTTCCTGATTGGTTTGATTGTGGCATAAAAAATACTAAACTTACACGCAGTTTAGCATTCTTTACAATTTACCGCTATTATATGCGACTAATTAAATAACAACTTTTAACTTAGCTTTTGAGGTCTGAGCAACAAATGGTTCTATATCTACTTTTATCGCCTTAGCTATAGCTTCGGCAAATTTTACCGGTACCGCGTTGCCGATCATTTTATAACCATCAGCTACATCGTTATAATAAAAAATATGGTCATCTGGGAAAGTTTGAATTCGGGCACATTCCCTCACTGATAAGCGACGGTATTTAGATTCGCTTCCTTTTTTAAATATCCATTTATCAGCTCCTAATTTTTCCATTGGAGGACCCGATGGATGCAAAGGAGCATGCCTACCACCAGCTTGAATTGTAAAAGAAGGCTGATCCCAATTTCGCTTACGATTTCGGGACATATACATTGTTGAGAAACCACCGATCATATATTCATGATTTGGCAAAATTGTTCTATACAAACCGTTCGTCTTATTTTTTTCTTTTGCAGGAATAGCTTTTGGTAAGTCACCTATAGCATGATGTAAATTTAAACGAGTATTACTAGGCTCTGGAAACTCAAAAAACTTTTTGACAACATTTTTTCTATATCCGACTATTATAACCCTCAACCTGTCTTCCGGTACATCGTAATGAGCCGCATTTAATAGCTTAAACGAGACGTTATAGCCTATCTCCGAAAATGATTCAATTATATTGTCAAAGCTGGACCGATGAGCGGAAGATATCAAACCAGCTACATTTTCAGCTAGAAAAAACAAAGGCTTTTTATCCTTTAACAGCCTCAAATATTCGTAGAACAATTGACCTCTGTGATCATCAATACCTCGCATGGAACCAGCAAGGCTCCAACTCTGGCAAGGAGGTCCACCAATGATCCCTAAAGCTTCTGGTACAGAGTCCGACTTCACATTCCTAATGTCATTCGTATCTAAATAGGTGTGAGGAAAGTTTTTTTGAAAAGTCTCCCAAATGGTCTTATCATATTCATTTGCCCAAACTACATTGAATCCGGCATTTTCAAAACCTCGATCAAGACCACCGCAACCTGAGAATAATGAAATTAATTTCATAGGAAATTTGAGTTAAAACTTAAGACAACTATATCTATTATATCCTATGGTGTACATTCGTTCAATAAGAGTTATCAACAACACTCGGTCCAACCATACCTTTAAAGCAAGAAAGAATACGCTTTTGGTGTAGTTCATACTAACTCAGTTGAGGGGTTCTTCTCTCAAATTAAGCAATCAATAGATGGCACTTATCACAGGGTTTCGCCTAAGTATCTACAAGGCTATCTAAACGAGTTTAGCTTTCGTCTAACTCACTCTCGCTCTCCTTTTCCAATTTTCTCGGTGCTTTTAAACCGTATGGTTCGCCAATAGCTTCGTGGATGAGGTCGAAGAAGTCTTCTCTTTCGGGAATTGGAGTGGTTGGTTCAAATTTGTTAATTTAATTGCAATAATTATAAGTAAGACTACCCTCGTTAGGACGAGGGCTTTTCAATTTTGTGGATATATTTTCCAAGAAAGTAAAAAGTGCCATAACTGAGCCAAGTTATTTTATTTTTTTCTATTTGCAGGACTGAGATAGTGTCATGTTATAATTATTCTAGTTGTAGTACCTTTATAAATTAAATTCGATTAGGGTCGAATAGCCAATACACTAACCAGGAGTGAAACCGTTTTGAAGCTGGCGCTTTGGGGATATTTTTATCCCTCAAGCCCTAACTTGGGGATTAAGTTTTGCCTTTATTAATTCCCAAAGCGTTGGCTTTAGAACGGTTTTGTAATATCTTTGAGCTTTCTCAGTGGCTACAACACGGTTGCAAGGGATGCCTAACCGGTAACGACAGGCAGAAGGGAGTATGATATGGGAAATCCAAATCATTGCTTCTTTAGAGACGGGTTTATATACTGTCCATTCGTAGTGCGTAACGGCAAAACCGTATATCGCAAAAACGGTGGATGGTGGAAATTCCCAGCTTACACGAACAAAAAAAAGAAGCGTTAGTAAGACGCTTCCGATTCTAACCTCATTTCAGGTTATTGTTTAAAACACAATAAGAAATGTTGTACCACTTTTAATCAGTTATCCCCTTGTAGCCACTGAGAAAACTTAGAGATAAAAGAAAAAGAAATACTGTGAGCATTTGTTGCTCAGACGCTAGGTAAGTTGTTCAGCTGATATAGTTTAATTGGATAAAACAACACTCTAGTAAAGTGGTATTCCGTCGTAGGAAGAGATTCCAGTTCGAATCTGGATATCAGTACCAATTAACAATCAACTTACCTAGCGTCTAGGCAATAAAAGCAAGAAGCTTATTATATAACCATACAAAAATAAAAGTCAACCTGTTTGTTATAAACAAGCGGGTTTTTCTTTTATTTATTCATATCTACATTTGTTTCTATTTCTTCTTTCATTGGGAAAGAACTCTATGATATATCTATTATATATCAATTAGATACATTTTGACATATCAATTATCCACACCTATTTACTAATGTATTCGTATATCTCCCTAATAACAAGACCTATTGGTATTGAGAATAGTACAATTTGCCATATTTTAAACTTCTCTAATACAGCAGTCCAGAAATATAAGGGCTTTATATATTCCTCACCTATAGGAGAAATCCTTACATATTCGCTCGCCCCTATATTAGATATCTCAATATATTCTGAGTCTAATTCCTTTATCAATCTTTTGTATTTTAATCTAGACCTTTCATACTCTCGATAGCTCACGGTTAATCCTCCCTCCCTCACAACACCTACACTAAAAAGCAATAACCAATACCATTTATTATACTGAATATAAAACAACATAAGTCTTACAGAATCCACACCTTTTTCATATGCTACATTCCCCAGAAATAATGAATGAGCGTCTTCAATAATCCTATTCTCTAGTTTCGAGAGTAAGTATAATAGTCTTCTTTTCTTCCACATATATCTAATTCTACCTATTTTGGGGTTCTTAGTATACATCTAAACCACCCTTTTTTAGGTTAGATAGTTTTCCCTAGCTTACTCGCTGTGAGGGAATACTCGAGGCACTAGAAAAATACTTATTCTCATCCTAACAAAACGAAATAAAAACCTTATCAAGGTTTTCTCAAATTTTGCATAACAAAAACTGAAGAAAATCTAAACAAATATCCCGCCAGAACAAGCAAAAAACCCACATGGTGGGTTTAGTCCCCGGGTCTCGCTTCGCTCGCCCGGGGATACTTTATATAGATTTATCTCTCTACTTCCCCGCCGGCCTCAGACCAGTCGAGCAAGCCGCCGAGATTATGAGCATCAGTGAAGCCTTTGCGTTCTAATTCGGCGCGAACTCGTCCAGCACGGCCGCCGCTCTGGCAATACGTGTAAATAGTTTTCTCTGTTGGAACTTTTGGAACTTCACCGCCAATAAGAATCCTTTCGGACGGGAACAACTCTGCGCCTACGGCATGCCCCTTGTCCCATTCTTCTTGCCTACGGACATCTAAAAGCAGTGCCTCGCCTTTCTTCACTTGTTCGACTGCGTGTTTGATTTCTTGTGGTGTCATACTTATAGAGAGATCCTTCGGCTGCGCCTCAGGATGACAATTTAATAGCGCCTCAGGATGATATGAGAAACCCCGGGTCTTCGCCCGGGGATACTTATCCTTTGGCCGAGGATGACATTGGGGTTACCAGTTTAAATATGTAATAGTAATTTGCAAAACTGTAGCGAAACTCACCCATGCTAAATACGGAATATTCACTAACGCAACCCAACGGCGATAAGGCCAAACTGCCTTCATTAACCAAATTAATGTTGCGAGTACCAACAGAATATCTATCGAGGCTAGGAAATTGTTATTAAGTCCAAACTGCAGTGGAGTAAATACTGCATTAAAAATAATATTTAATACAAACGGCAACGCGACTTTTCTCGGAATGACATTCTTCCAAGCAAGATAAAACACGTATCCAAAACTCACTATAATAACTGCGTAAAGGAAAGTCCAAACCGGACCAAACAAGAATGCTGGCGGCGCCCAAGCGGGTTTAATCAATTCAGCATACTGAGTATATTCGTTCATGGTTTAATTTTACCACAGAGGGACTAGATATCTGAGATTAATGTAGTGGTTTGGAAAAATGGACCCCGGATAGCCCTTCGGGCTTCCGGGGTGACATGGAAAACAAAAACCCGCTCTGTTGCAGAGCGGGTTTTACTGATGTATTTTTTGGATTCCCCGCCTTCGCGGGGATGACATATGTAATGCCGTGATGGCATTCAGGAGATTCCGGCTCAAGGCCGGAATGACATGAGAGATCCTTCGTCCGCCCATGGCGGACTCAGGATGACAGTTTAATAGCGCCTCAGGATGACAGAGAGAGATCCTTCGTCCGCCCATGGCGGACTCAGGATGACATTGTAGACCCCGGGTCTCGCTGCGCTCGCCCGGGGATACTTATTCTTAACCTCTAGGAGCAGGTAAAGTTATCGGAGCGCTTGGCTCGGTAGATTGAGGTGCGTCTGGTGTGTCACCAATTCCGCCATCTGGTTCAACTGGCATCGGCCCATCGTCCACAGGCATTGGCATCGGATACACCGGTCCACCGCCTTGGTTTTCATTGTCTAACAATTCTTTCACCAAAGGAACCACTACACTCTTACGCCAGTAGTTAGTTTGCTCAACATTGCGAATTGGGAAAACAAGAGCCGGTACGTATAATTCTTCACCCATGCGAGTTGGATCGTTAGAGTACCAAATGCGGACCAACTGTACAGTCGGGGTTTCCAAAATCAATGTTTGACGATTAGTTCCTTCCCATAACTGATTACGGTAACCGCCGCGATTAGCAATTCCTAAAATTCGGTTCGCATCTGTTTCACCTTGATACGCCGAACGTTGGAACTGCTTGGTTTCTAGTCCGTACATAGTAGAAACACGACGTGTACGAGCGTCAATATTGATATTCATTCCAGTTGGGTGGCCGTTTTCATCAAATACTCTCTGACCTTCAATTTCAATTGGGTAAATTACATTCACTGTTTCTGGAATATAAAATCCTGCTTTGTCTTCTGCTCGCTCGTAAGCGATACGCCAGTTGTGTGGTTCATAAACCATCGGAGCGCCGTAACCTTCCAACGAAATTCCGTAATCACTAACGAACTGATTTGCGATTCGTAAAGCTTCTTCGTCACTTGGTAAATCTGATTCAGTAATACGTGGTAACGCACCACAGTAGCTACCTTCACATCCATATTGAGGTTGTGGCCACTTCTCCCAGTTCTGATAAATTCCAATATTACCCTGATGTAAATCAATGTTAACACTTAATCCTAAGTCTTTATCTTCCATGAAAGCAAAACTTTGAATACGGGTATTAGTGAACTTTGTTAAATCAACTAGACCAAAACTGAAAATTCGAATAATTCGACTAACCACGCTTTCGCTTTGCTCTGGTTTTTGACGCTTCAACACATCTTGTGTTTCGGCAAGACCAGATATTTCTTCACCTTCGTACATAAAATTATATCCATCAGGGTAAGGTAAGATGCTCGCATCTGAACCGCCGCCTGAACCAACTGGAGCGATTGCCATCCGTTCGGATTCGGTTGCTTTTTGAGCGTCACTTGTTAAGTTAGTTCCGCCGCCACTTCCCATTCCAGTCGCAGGACCACCTGAAACGATAGCGACTTTGCTCAAATCTCCGAAAGAACCAGCGTCAAGTTGGTCCACGGAATATTTACCAGACAAGATTTCGTCGCCGCCGCCGAAATCAATTAAACCTGGGTTTTGTTGATTTGCGTACCACGCACCACCAGCTACTAGGACGACTACCGCCACAAGAGCTGGGATCATTATTTTTTGCATAAGATTTGTTAATAAATTATTTTTTGGAGATGCTTCGCTTCGCTCAGCATGACGAGAAGAAGAGTTTGTTGTTTGCTCAGCATGACGAAAAGAAGAGTTTGTTGTTTGCTCAGCATGACGAGAAGAAGAGTTTGTTGTTTGCTCAGCATGACGAGAAAGAGAATTTGTTGCTCCTGCTTTTGCAACAGTTGTTTGCTGAACCAACTGCGTTCGGAGTTGTTCTTTGAAACCCTGACTAATTTCCACTTGCGG
Source organism: Patescibacteria group bacterium UBA926 (assembly GCA_002293685.1). Taxonomy (GTDB): domain Bacteria; phylum Patescibacteriota; class Doudnabacteria; order UBA920; family UBA920; genus UBA920. The sequence goes on along the minus strand of DBDS01000004.1, from coordinate 140,910 downwards.
CTTGCTTTCCAAAATTTGCATAAGCAATTTTTGAAGCTGTTGATCATTAGGATCTAAGCCGAGTTCCATGATGAGTTGTTGTAATTCTTGAGTGTTCATCGATTTAGATATTAATAATCAACAAGGCTAATAAAATTGCTGGCGCTGTTTCTTGCAGCTTCTTCACCAAACGAGAGAACTGCATTTTTAACGCACCTTCGTTTTTACCGGTAACGGCTGCAATTTCAGCGTAAGAAAGCTCATCCCAGAGCCGTAAGGTAAGTAACTCACGAGCGTCTAGTGGGAGCGTTTCCATAAGTTTCTGAACCGCTTCACTATTGAGCGTGCGGTCGGTTTCTGTTTCGATATTTGTGTCATCTTTTAAATCAAAGTGCTGGTCAATGTTATCGGTTGGCTTCTTGCGGCGAATTTCATCTATCATTAGATTTCTCGCTACACGGTAAAGCCAAGCGCCGAATGCGCCTTTTGTAGAATCGTACTGGTGAATCTTGCTGTAAGCTTGCAAAAAAGTTTGACTAGTTAAATCTTCGGCCAACTCTTTATGATGCAAGCGGAAAAACAAGTAGCGATAAATTTTCTCCATGTAGAGATCGTAAAGAATTACGAATTTTTCGGTATCACCATTTTGTAGAGCCCGAAGCGCCTCCCTCTCTTTGAGTTCGGAAACACTTGGAGCCTCACTAGTTTTTATGGAACTGTTATACGTCACTGCGTCTAATAACATTAATTCAGCATTAATTGTACCATATTTTAAGGGGTTGAATCGTCCTAACCGCCGGCAGTTAGTTTTCGTAATGCCTTACGCTGAGGTTTTTGAGAAGTAACAAAAATGCCCGACAGAAAATCTGTCGGGGCGAAACTTCAAGGTCGAAACCTTAATAGAAAGTTTGATATCGGATATCAAGAGTGCGGTGAGCATTCTCGATGATCGGCCACAGCTCAGGGTTTCTTTCGGCTTGACCTTTGATGCCATTCAGACAGATTTTCTTCAAGCGTGGTTTAAAGCCGATGGTCTGTTGTTTGTAATACAACAGGTCACCATAAACTTCAGATTCGCTTAAAAATTTATCTATGTCTTGAGAATAAGGTCGGCCGCTTTGGTGCGAGAGAGGTACTTTATCAACCTCAAAGCCATTTTCTTTGAGAGTCTTTACGTGACCTGCCAGGTCCGCGAGCGACACCGTCTCGCCATCATCGAACTGCTGACATCCTTTCAAGACCACCAACGCAATGACTAATTGGGCATTCAAAAAGCCTGTAGACTGGGTCATACCATTCATATTTATCTACCTCCTTGTTTATTCGTCCACAGTATAGCACGAGAAACTATTTCCTCAACAGACTGGTTTTGTACTTCTCTGGCTGGAAAGGCTTGAGGCGAACGACTTTGGTTGTTAAGCCAGCTTTTTTTAAGTCGGCGCGGAGAGTTTTAACGTAAGCTTTTTGATCATAACCAAGCGCGATAATGTCTGGTTGAATTCGTAAAATGGGAGTGAAGTAGTTTCTCACGGCGCCTAATATAGCACGGTCCACTTCGGGAAGAGCTTTAACTCGCGCTAGACGAGCAGCTTCGGTGCTGCGCGGGGCACGGCCTTTAATTCTTGTCACATTTTTTGTGCGGGCTAAAGATACAATCAACTTTGGATTCTTCGCGAGCGCGCGTGCTTGCGCAAAAAGATTGCGGTGACCTTCGTGAATCATATCGAAAGTTCCAAATACCATGATTTTAGTTTGAGGAGCTTTAGTGATTGATGCTTTTTTAGTTTTCGGTTTTGTCTGGTTCATATCCTCTGCGAAGTAATTTTGTTAAATACTGCCAATCCTCTTTTCTGAAGAATCCAAAACTTAGCAATAAAATTCCGTAAACCGCAGCACCAACTACCATTGGAATTAGTAAAAATTGATCGCGTAAGAAAAACACAGCAATACCCATCAACCCTGCGGCGACAAATGGTTGCCAAATATTTCTGAAAAAAGTGAACTGCGTGATTTTCTTCTTTACTAAATAGAAATAATATCCGCCCTGAAGTGTTTCGGAAAAGATTGTGGTCGCAGCTGCCGCAACGATTCCATATCGTGGTAATAACAAAATATTACCGACAATGTTCACCAAAACATTAAAGCCGGTGATGTAAGTTGCGTAACGAGTTAACTGTGAAATCACTAAAGCGTTAACAACAACATACAAGAACAATATCGCTGGGGCCCAAATCAAAACTGCTAATACGTTTGCAGCTTCAATAAACTGCTCGCCGGCTAGCACTCGGATGATTGGCTCAGACAAAAGCATTCCACCAGTTGCCATTGGTAAGGCAACTGCAGCCATGAATCGCAAATATCTTTCCAAAGTTTCGCGCACCGCGCTGATTTGATTCGTCGCCATCAAAGTTGCAAACACTGGATACAACGCATGGGAAACCACCGCCGGGAAAAAGCCAAGCAAATCAAAAAACTTATACGCCGCGGTATAAAGTCCGGTTTGAGTGTAACCAAGCATCTGCGAAATAATAATAATGTCGATGCGATTGTAAATCGTACTGAAACCTACAAGCAAAGCAAACGGCAGCGAGGCTTTTAAAATCTGTTTTATAAGACCTGGCCGAAGAGTGGCAATTCCTTTCAGAATTTCTGGTTTGCCAATGTGTGCTTGGACGTAATGATAATACATGACCAGTGCCAGTAATGCATACACTACTTGCTGGGTCACCAACATTACAATACTTCCATTCAACCAAATGGTAAGGAAAATAATTCCTACGTTGATTACCGAACTGATGAAATTTAGCAGAGCGGCTTTCTTGAGATCATAAAACGCGGTAATAACTGCTAAGAACGGATAAATTAATCCGTGCAATGCAACACCCAACCCAGCGACCATGATTGCTTTTAAGACTATAGGTTCGTAGCCGTTCCAAAACGCCACTCCTACCATCGCACCATAAACTAAAATCGCCAACACAACTTCGACAGCTAGGAAACTATGGAAATATTGCTTGGCTTTTGAACGGTCTTCACTAATTTTCTTGATGATGTACTGCTGGATTCCGAAGTCAATTACAACACCGAAAAGTGTGACATACGAAAGCACAAACTGAAATTGCCCGCTTTGCTCTGGTCCCAAGTAACGGAACAGCTGAGTGTATGCCAAAAATAAAAGACCCAAAGAGAAAACCCTTGAGACCGAAAGCCATAGTATGTTTTTAGAAGGCGTTGCCATTTGCTGTATTATAGCAAATCTTTGCCCTGTTAAACATTTCGCGAAAGCGAGTTTAACAGGGTTGACCTGCGTGGTATAATTTGATAAAGTAAACAGTTCTATTAAATAACCAAAAGGGAGGATATAAATATGGCTTGTTTAAAACCTGAGCAAATCAGATACAAAGCGGAAGGCAAAATGCTTTGGGCAAAAGGAGAGAAACATCTCGAAATTTGCGGCCGATGCCAGTCAGAGGTCGAAACGGCGGAAAAGGAAATTGCGGTCAGGCAGATTTCCAAAACGAAACCACGGGTTAACAAAATCGGCCGATCCCATAGGGGATACATCAACGCCATCACTTAACGACAACGTTAGGTAAAAATAAAACCGAGCGAAATATTTCGCTCGGTTGTTTTTTATTAAATTCTCTTTTAACTTGCTTGAGCTGCGATATACTTATCCATCTCTGCAGCAGGAACTGAATTGACGTTAGAGAAACTCAAGCCTCTTGATTTGAAAGATTCACCAGACAACGCTTTAAACTGACCACCTTCGACAATGTATACCGCAGGACTGTTGTTTGCTTTGATAAGCGTTCCATCTTTAGGTAAAATTGGCTCGCCTTCTGGCCAACTGGAAACTTCTGCTGCTGTGAAAGTTACATCGGGAGTGATACCTCGCTGACGCGCAACAAAAGCTGAAATAAAGTGACGTGAACCGTTTCGGAAAACATACAACTCGTTATTATCAGATACTCGATAATAAGTATTATCCCTAGCTTCTGCTAAAGCGCCAGTCGGAATTGCGGTTAATTCATCATCACTAATTGTTTGGATGTCAGCAAAAGTCTTTCCGTAAGTTTTAAACACTAACACACTCGGAATTGGTCGTTTGATTCTATCTGCGATTAGAGAAACGGTTGGATCGCTTGGAGACTTTACCATTGTGCCATCAAGCGGCGGTACAAAACCACCTTTTGGATACTTATCTAATTCTGCATCAGGAATAATCTGAACTTTTCCGGCAAGATTGCGTTGTGCGAACACTAACGCGGAAACTAATCTAAGCTGTGCATTTTCTACCACGTAAACAGCAGGACCATTTACACCACGAAGAACAGAACCTTCTTGTGGTGGCAATAATCCCCCGTCTTCAAAGTCCTGGATATCACTTTGCTTTGCAGTAAGTGCTGTGAATACAGATAAGCCACGTTGTGCTAATAAAGCTTCGGTTGCTGCAAAGATTTTATTTCCAACAAATACGTAATAACCTTGCTCGGTTTTCACAACAGTGTTGTCCATTAACCCAAGACGGCCTTCTTCTGGATAAGAACTTGCATCACGTCGGCTTAAAGTACCGGCACTGCTGAATTTTGGATTGATGTTTCGGGCTTTCATAACGAAATCCGAAATTGCCAATCGCTTCCCATCCTGTATCATGAAATACTCACGATTGTATTCTACAATGCTTCCGTTATCGAATACTTGTGGACCGGTGTCTACTGTGGTGCGGCCACTACCAAACCACTCATTCATGTAACGCCAAAAATTATAGTTTCCGTTGAACACGTGAGGAGTGTATCGATATAAAGCGGCTGTTGCGGAGTTTGCTAATGTAATAGTTTGTTGAGATTGAACTCCTTCATAACCTCCAAGGGTGTTTGATAAAACAATTACATCACCAACTTTTGACACTTTCCCATTATAAAATGGGCCGCGACCACCTGGAGTTTCAAGTGAACGCATCAAAGATTTTGCTGCACCCAAATAACGGTTGTTCTCAGCGTCAACATTTCCGAATAATTGATAATAAAAGCCACGGTACAATTCTCCACAAGGTGCAGTGTCAGGACAACCGAATCCCATCGAGAAATCTAATGCACGTTGCAATCTATCTGGTGCTGAGCCATGATGACCACCGATTAAACTTTGTTCTTTGTGAAGCTTGACTAGAATAACTTGCGGGTTAATTCCACTATGCGCACTAGCATCCCAAATCAATTCTGCTGCAGAACGAGGAGTTGTATTGTTTGTAGATGGATCCTCAAGAGTGGTTTTTAAAGAAGAGTTACCAACAGGTTCTTTCAATAGTGAAGTAAAAGAACTATTTGTGTTCGCAAGGATACTATTTTTATCTTGCAAAAACTTCTGAATAGCTGCAGCTCCATTCATGGAACGAGAGTTCCGGAAATCGCTATCCGAAATAAGATTGTTTGGATTAAAATCGCGACTTACAGGTAACGCAGCTAAAGCTGAGTTTGGTAATAATAACGGTGTCACCAAGACCGTTACTAAAGCAATAAGTTTGAGTTTATTTGTAATCATAGTTTATAAATTATATCACATTAATTTCTGTAAAAGACTAAATATTTAGACGCGTTATTTTCGATATTATTTCAAGCTATGCGAAAGTTTATTTTTTCTTGCTTGATTTAGGGTTCAATTAACCAACGTAATAAAACACAAACAAGTCACTATAAAACATACGATTCGCCTTTAGGGAATCCATCAATATCTCGCTCTGGCATATAGATTACTGGGAAGATATTCAATCCTCTTTGATTATAAAACTCAAAGTTTATTGGATGAAGCATTCCGTTCACAACCCAATATACAGTTTGGTTTTGGGGGGTACGCACCAAAGCTCCCTCGGGTGGGGTTAAGAAACTACCTACTACCCACGAATTTACTTCTGAATTTGAAAGTGTGACAATATCTCTTGTGCTAAAATTGCGCATTTCGAAAACTGGAGCTGTGATTGGTAATCTAATACCACCAGAAATGTAAAACACAGTTGCGCTGTCTTGAGATTTTACTAAAGTACCATCAAGTGGTGGTGCGAACGAGCCTTCTGGGAAATTTTGAATTTCGGAGAAGTAAACAAGACTCGGTGTTCGATCAAAATAACGTTGACTGCGAACGAACGGAGAAATTCTTTGGCGTCTACCACCATTGATTAAATAAATTTCGGTTGTGTTGATAAGCTGAACAATATCACCGTCGCCAAGTTGAGGAATTTTTTGTTCTAAGCTAGCTGGGACGTTAATTCGACCGCTACCCAATAATCCAGTACAGGATCCACCTGTGCATTGAATTAAGTTTAAGCGATCTATCTGGTCCGCAGTTGAAATAATTCTGTCGCGGATTTGTCTATTGGATGCAAAAGGATACAGCGCTTTTAATAATGCGGCCTGAGCGCTTACATGCGGCGTAGCCAGTGAAGTTCCTGAGGCATAGGCATAAGAATCGGGTGAATAACTTCCTGTTGCTGGGTCATGGTTGATGGTAGACAAAATTCTACGACCTGGTGCTGTAACATCAACACAAGATTTTCCAAAGTTTGCAAAACTTGGTTTGAGATCATTAACATCACTTGCTGTGACACCGATAACCATATTTAAGCCATTATCGTTACAGATTGGGAATACCGGCTCAATATCTAAATTGCCACCAGTGATTGCAACATCATTTCCCGCTGCTGAAACAATAACTACATTTCTTTCAAATGCGTAAGTGATTGCGTTAGCTAAGGTTGTGTCGTGTGCAAAACCAATTCCACCCAGTGATAAATTAATTACATCCGCACCATTATCTGTTGCCCAAACAATCGCTTGAGAAATTCGACTGCTAGTCCCACTGCCTCGGGCGTTGAGGGCTTTGACAGCCATTAATGAGGTGTTAAAACTTGCACCAGCAATACCTATGCCATTATTTCCAGTTGCGGCAATAACTCCGGCCACCAAAGTTCCATGACCGTTATCATCGCTATTTGCCTTAGAGCGTAAAGGGCTATCGGTAGTGACGTCATAGCCGCCAACAAATTTGGTGTTGCGAAAATCTTCATGAGTTGCATCAATACCAGTATCAATCACTGCAACGACCACATCTTCACTTCCGGTAGTGGTGCGCCATGCGCGAGTGAACCCAGCCTTAACTAAACCCCATTGCTTGTCGATGTTAGCTCCGTTTGTGGTTACACCTGGATCATTTGGTAAACGTGTAATTGCATTCTGCCGAACAGAAACTTCTTTATCTTCTTCTATATATTTAAGCTCACCTTCCAAAAAAGTTTGTATTTGGGATAATGAAAGTTCGGATTGAAATGTAAAAATGTTTTCAAACTTTTGGTTTAGAGCGAAATTGAATTCTAGTTGAATGTTTTCACCAATACTATTAAGAAGTCCTGCATCTGAAGTATTTAACTGAACAATGTAAGATTTACTTTCATTAGTTTGCGCAATCGCAGGTTCAGCAGAGAAGACCAAAACTGCCGTGATAAGCGGCAGTATCAAAAATGGTATTAGTTTGAAATAATTTTTAAACATCGGTTAGTACAAGTATTATTCTTGTCATTCTGAGTCTCGCCAACGGCGGGACGAAGAATCCCTCATGAGATCCTTCGGTCTCCGACCTCAGGATGACAGGGGTTTCAGGGAATCTATTTATTGTATTTTCCCGAAAGAGAACGCAATTTAATTTTGAACAAATCTATAAGTGATTCGACGTAAGCAATCATTGGAACGTGACCGCCACCGTGTTCGGTCCAAGAAACGCCGACTTCTTTTATTTTGTACCCGCGCTTTAAAGCAATGGTTAGTACTTCCATATCGAATCCCCAGCGTAAAACCGTAACTAAAGGAAAAATATCTTTCGCTGCCGTATTTGTAAACGCTTTAAATCCAAGTTGTGTGTCTTTGATTCCCGGAACAGCCATTACCTGAATTAACATATTACTCAAGCGAGACAACAAAATTCTATAAAATGGTTGTTTCACTTTAACTAAATCTGGATTGGTGTAACGAGAGCCGATTACAACATCGTAACCTTGATCGAAGAAAGGTAAAAACTTTTCGATTTCAGAAATTGGAGTGGCGTTATCTGCGTCCATAAACATGATAATATCACCTGAAGCAGATTCTAAAATTCCACGCTTCACGGCGTTACCCTTACCACCTTCTTTTAAGTTCATCGCTTTTGCATTTTGAACAGTGGTTTTTTCTAACTCCTGAACGATTTCGTATGTGCGATCTTTGGTGTTATTAACAACTACAACTATTTCGTACTCATAATTTTGTTTCTCTAGGTAACCATCAAGGTTTTTTAGAGTTTCGGCGATACGCTTTTCTTCGTTATACGCCGGAATCACAACTGATAGCTTTTTCATGGAATTTCGTTAATTTTCTTCATTATATCATAATAAAGTGTGATAATTGGATAAATAAAAACGCGGTGTCAGAAATCTGAAACCGCGTAGTCCTAAAAGTTATTGTTATGGCCGACGAGGGCGAGTCACTATTGTGCCGCCTGCTGTCGAACCGCTTCCTGTCCCTGCGCCTGTGGGGCGAGTAGAACTTCCACTCTTTGCAGGGGTGGGATTTGTCGGATTAAATACCGGTCTGTCAGGGCTTCCCCTGACAATGTAACCGAGTACGAAACCAACACCTACACCGACGAAAAACGAAACCCACGACCATCCGCCGGCTTTAGTAAAGTAGTGAACTTTGATGAGGATGTTGTTCTCATCCGCTGGGCAAGCCTCCCGATAAATGATAAGCGCATTGACCTTTTCAGGAATGCGTCCATTTACCTGAACCTGGATAGCTTGGGGTAGATGCGAGATAACCTCGCTTACCCTAAAAGCTTTTCCAAGCTTGCCGTTCGACGTCTCATAAAGAGGGGTCGGGTCCAACGTCCCTGGCTCACACACATATTTCGTATCCACGATTGGTGGCGGAGCCGGTAGCTGAACAGGTTCAGGAACAGGATAGTGACACGACTTCCTACCGTCTGGCAGAGTCGTGATTGTCCAGTCCGAAGGAACATCTGTAATCGCTAAAGGAATATTAACGCAGAGCTCCTTTATAACTGGTGGAACCGGGGCAGTAGGCTTCTTCACAATCTTAATCCGATTGAAATAAACCCTGCCATTTTTGAGGCAGCCCTCTAGGTATGCCTCGTCCCACTGAAATCCATTCGGAAACCGAATGACTGCATCGGGATGCAAAATCCCTTTTCGCGCCGTCCGGCCGAATTCATTCCAGAATTCGGCACCGGCAAGTCCTAATTCGGAAGCGGTCTTACGACCCCATCCATCGAAAAACTCAGGATCTCCATTCCATGCCGGAAGCGAAAAAATCGACAACGACGCGGTTTCACCCGTAAGTGTGTAACGGTCTAACCCGCGAGGATCAGGTCGATTCCGATTCCGCGTTTGCGCGGAAGAAACTACTGGCAATGACGTAATGACGATCGCCAGTAACAAAACAAGGGCGCTAAATCTTTTCATCGTTTCACCTCCTACTGACGAACGATCTGGTTCTGAACCGCGTCGGCATCCAAGAACGCCGACAGGGCTAAGATTTGCCTAAGATTTCCGTCAAGGTTTGCGCCTTGACCAAAATCCACGTTGTTAAGATCACCCTCGATCAGGATGACTTGTGGTTCGCCACCGCCACGATAATTTCGGACGGTGACATTTTTTTGACCAATCCCATACGAATACACTTTTCGTGTCTTCGTATCGATCATCCGAATCTCAACGGTAGCCCTCCATTTCTGGAAGTGCTCCCACTCTTGGCGAGTTTGAGATTGAAATTGACCGCGCGCGACATTCTGACCAGCGTTTTTCAATGTCCGAGCAATTCGATTATTACCCGGTAAAGAGTAAATCAAATCTCGACTGATTTGATTGCCAGCACGCATAACGCTGTTACGCGTAACCGCTCGTCGGTTAACTTCTGACCAAGATTTGGTCATAGTTACCGAGGCCCGAACTTCCAAAATGGAATCCGGGTTGTCTGTACGCGAAACGATCTGAAATTGATCACCGCCCTTATTCCGGGCGTAATCTACAATCATCTGTAGCGCCTGGGGTCCATTTTGGAACCCAGATACTACAACAGCTAGACGCTCAGCAGGCTGCTGAGCTGAAGCTGAACTGGCCAGTACGAGTGCGAATGCTAAAACAATAACTTTTTTCATGATATCCTCCAAGATATTTTTTAAAGAACTTTGTCTTGACTATACCGTGGAACGGCAGCCGTGGCTACTGTTGGCGCGGTGCCAGACATGTTTCTGCTCGTTTCCGGCCTGACTGTAGTTAAATACCAGGGGAAAAGAGCAAAAATATGTCTGTCACTAGATTCTTCGCTAACGCTCAGAATGACTTTTGTTAAACTCAGAATGACTTTTGTTAAATTAGGTTCAATCTACCATTGAATTCATACTGTTTTAGTATGACTGCATATACTATCATATTTAGGGGGTTTTGTCAAGTATACCTAATAATGAAAATTTGGCTTATATAAACGAAACCCCAGCCGAAGAGCCGGGGTCTAGATCCCGGATAGCTTCGCTTCCAGGATTTATTTCTATTTTGAATATGATTATCTTTCAGTTTGGGTAAGTTGTGCGTATAGAACCAGACGACGATCAACCGTTCCAACAGGCCAACAAGTAGACAATGCCACCTGCGATTCGGCCGTACTAACGAACTGAGCCTGATCATTTGCTGCATATTCCGCCCTACCAATCACCACATAGTTGAACCTTACAGTTTGTCCGTTGTTCTGCGTCGCTGTGATAGTGAAAGAAGTTCCATCAGTAACCTGTCCAAGAATTGCAAAAACTTCTTTGTATGGACTGCGGTCCCACACGTAACCGCTCGAGTGACCAGAAATATATGATAGCCCAACTTCACCTGGCATAGCAGTTCCTGGATAGTGAACAATTCCCCGCTTTAAATCTTCATCGAAATCTTTTACTTCCTTTGTCCAAATAATTGGTACCGAAATTCGGTTAGCCGGAATTTCTAAAAGCCCTGGTTTCGAAGTATCAATCCCCTGCTCTGGTCGAAGCGTGGTTGGTGTGCTTGGAGTTTGCGCAGGCGGCGGAGTGACTTGCTCCAACCCGCTATTACCTGGAGAGTTCCCGCCCATTGGAATTTGCGGTGGGTTTACGACAACATTTCCATTGCCGCCAACTTGAGCCAAAGTCTGCGGATCTATGTAGTAAGGAGAGTCTTCGGTGACGTACTGAGCGAACTTAGTAACGCCGCGAGTAATCGCTGCTGCAGTAATTCGGTTACTAATTAGTTCTTTGTAAATATATTTATCAACCAATTCTTTTTGCTTCTCAGTGAAAGGTTTTCCTGTCCAAGGGTTGATATCCGAAATAACCATCTGACCATCGCTTTGACCACCTTGTGTCGAATAAACTTTTGGGTTCAAATTTAACAAATATTTTTCTAGGTTAGTTAAACCGTTTCCAGAAACATCGGTGTCCATGCTGATAATGGACTCATCGTTCACACCAACGAAGAATTGCGAAATCCAAACATTATAATCAGCTCGAACATCCTCTTTAATTTGCGCAACATTTTTATCGCGGTCATCTGCAGTTAATGATTCAAGTCGCAGATTATCTGAAAATAAATTATTGAAGGAGAAGTCACTGAAATAGAAAAAGTACAAACCAATCCCGATACCAAATATTGCAATGTAAGGGAGGATGGACTTTATAACCCCGCCAAAAGTGCGAGTAGCTGGCTGACTTAAGTCGGGCATTGATTTTAAACTGGCCGTCTCAAAATCTTTAGCAGAAATTTCACCTTCCGGTTTGATTTCAACTGGTTCAACTGGCTGTAACTCTTTCGGTAATTCTGAAATAGAAGATTCCGCTATAGGAAGATTAGATGGAGCAGTGACAGATTTTTCGGCGTAGTTAATAGCTGAACCACCGGTATCGCGTTCTGAACTAGCCTCAGCTGCCACTGAATCTTCAGATTTATAACCTTCGGTTTTGCCCATATTAAGTAAATCAGCAACCCCATCAGTAGCATGCAAATTTTTCTTATCGTCTGGCATCTTATGAAAATTTAGAGAAATTAAATATTATTCTACAACAATTATAGCACATAGTCAACCCCAAGCGTAAAACGAAATGAGAAATAAATTATTTGCTCACAAACTTTTCCGATTTTGGGCGAAGTAAATTTCGGAAACTCTTCCAGTAATATCTTCCCCAAACACCTGCATAAACAAAACTATCCATCAGAAAATTGTATTGCTTTCGGTAATGCTTGTCGTAATAAATCCACATTGCATCATGAAAAGCATATAGCGCCAACTGCGGTGCGCGTTTTGAAGATTGCCCCTTAAAATGTAGACAACTTGTTTTTGGGTAATACCATACTTTAAAGCCAAGCTCACGAGCTTGCTTACATAAATCTAAATCTTCACCGTACATATAAAAGCGTTCGTCGAAGCCGCCGGTTTTTTCGTAACAAGCCCTACTGATGAACATATACGCACCGACACACGCATCAAGTTCGCTTTCTTCATCAAGATTACTATTTAACACATTGTAAGTGCCAAATTTTTTTGGGAATAAATATTGCAAACCGCTAAGTCGATAAAAAGCAGTTTTCGGATCAGGCTCGCTTCGACGGGATGCTGGGTCTATTCCCCCACTTGCTAACATCAACTTACAAGTTGAGATTCCAACATCAGGTCGTGACTCCATAAAATCCATCATAACTTGGAAATTATCTGAATCAACTTTAGTGTCAGGGTTTAGTAATAAGATGTATTCACCCTTGGCCTGTTTCATTCCGATGTTATTGGCTTTCGGAAAACCTAAGTTAGCGCCATTCTCAATAAATTTTGTTCGTGCGGCAATTTCTGGCTTACTCAAATATTTTTCGTTAACCATTTCGACTGTGCCGTCATTTGAATCGTTATCCAAAATGATTACTTCATAATCAAAATTAACTTTCGAAGCATAGACTGCTTCCAAAGTTACATCGAGCACATCTTTACATTTATACGGCACTATAATTACTGAGAGTTTCATGAAAATAATTTCTCCATCTCATCAACTGAGATTTTACGATGACGTTGAATGTATTTTCGCTTTCGCCACATTGTTGGCAATTGACGAAAAAATTGCGGAAGAACTTTTAGGGTTGATGTTTCTAAAATCAACACATAGCAATTGTAAAAGAATTCGCGAGCAAAAAATTGCCAATACCAGTGCGGTGAATTTTTAATAAACAGAAACAAGTGGTTTTTGTAATTAAGTTTGCGAATTCGCTCGGGTATTGCACGGTGATGTTTGATGAACGAAAAAACTTTTTTATAACCGCCTTTATTTGAACCAGCGGCACGTCCATGATATGCAACGGCATCTGGAGCGTACTTAATTTTCCAAGCGCGGTTAACCATACGCCAAGACAAATCAACATCTTCCCAATAAGAATGGAAATCTTCGTCGAAATATTCAATGCGACCATCAGCACGTAAATATTTCACATCTTCTAAGGCAGCTTTGCGATACATAGCGGCCGCACCACTAACCGCGATAATATTGGTGAGCCTGTCGTATTGACCTTCGTCTAGTTCGTGCTGGCCACGATCGCGGCCGCGACCTGATTTCTGAATCACTACACCTGTTGTATCAATAAAGTTTGTTGGCTCGTCTTTCTCAAAATCATATCGAAGGATTTTCCCACTAACTGCTCCAACTTTAGGGTTATCAAATGGTTTCAACATTTCTTCCACAAAGTTTGGAGTAACCACTAAATCAGGATTAATCAATTGAAAAAAGTCAGCGTCGATTGAAGCAAATAATTCATTGTGTCCTTTTGAAAAACCAATATTGTAACCAGGGTCAATAATCTTAACTTGAGGGTAGTGTTTCTGAATGTATTCTTTACCACCATCATCATTCGCCGCAACCACTACATAAAAATCACAGTCCGGATGAGACTGCGCTAAAACCGCTGGAAAAACCTTAGGAATAAATCTGAGCGAATTGTAAATCACTTGTATCAGAGCGACTTTTGCCATAAGTACAGTTTATCAAACTTCATCAACCGAGCCCACAGCATTGACCAAAATCTAAAATCGTCTATACTATACAACATTGAGGAGGCAGGAGGATTTATGCAAAATAAAATATGGGAAAGTATTTTTCGGCTGTTGAAGCCAGTACTGCTTACTACTTTAATGATTTTCGCCTGCTTTGGCATGGAAGCCTGCGATCGATTTATGACATCAATCAATCGAGATAATCATATTCATGCCAAGTAAGTCTTGCGGACGATTTTTGTCCGCTTTTTTGTTTGCTTCGGGTTTGTTAAAATGAATTATATGAAACTATTAATTACAGGCGGAGCTGGGTTTATTGGCTCTAATTTTGTTCACTACTGGGTAAAAACTCATCCCGAAGATGAGATTACCGTTTTAGATAAACTCACCTACGCTGGGAATTTATCGACGCTAGATTCAATTAAGGACAAAATCAATTTTGTTGAAGGCGATATTATAGACGAAGAATTGGTTGCGAAAGTGATGACAGGAGTAGATTGCGTTGTTCATTTTGCGGCAGAGTCTCATGTAGACCGCAGTATTCATGACCCGTATGTATTCACGCGATCGAACGCACTAGGAACTCACGTGTTACTTGAAACCGCCCGTCGATTAAAAATTTCACGCTTTCATCACATTTCAACTGATGAAGTTTTTGGAGATATCCCACTTGAAGCAGATTGGAAGTTCAACGAAGACTCTTCTTACAAACCAAGTAGCCCTTATTCAGCGAGCAAAGCTGGTTCGGATCACATGGTGCGTGCTTACGCTCACACTTTTGGTTTACCAATCACGATTAGTAACTGCAGTAACAACTTTGGACCGTATCACTATCCTGAAAAGTTTATCCCCCGCTCCATTATAAGATTGTTGCAAGGTGAAAATATTCGATTGTACACACCAGGTAATCAAGTTCGCGACTGGCTTCATGTTAATGACCATTGCCGCGCAATAGATTTAATTTTACAAAAAGGCAAACTCGGCGAAACTTACTGCGTTGGTGGTTTAGCAAAAGGAATTAGCAACATTGAAGTCGCTCACAAGTTACTAAAGATTATGGATTTACCAGAAGATCGAATTGAACTTGTCACCGACCGCCCAGGTCATGATGTTAAATACGATGTCGATTGGACTAAGATTAATAAAGAGCTTGGCTGGGAACCACAACATACTTTTGATGAATGGCTCGAGCAAACAGTTGAGTGGTACAAAAATAATCAGTCTTGGTGGAAACCACTGGCCGAAGAAAGTGAGCAGTTTTATCAAACTAAGGGTGAGGAAGTTTTAAAATAGATTTCTATGTCCGAACAAAATCAAGATTACATAACTGAAACTGAGTTAGCTGGAGTATTTATTATAGAGCGCCCTGTCCATGGCGACGAACGCGGTTTCTTTCGCGAGCTCTACCGTAAAACTGACTTGGATACTCGTTTAGGTTTTTCTTTTGAACCAGTCCAAACCAATCACTCACGCTCCGAAAAAAATATACTGCGAGGCATTCACATAGCGCCGTGGAATAAATTGGTAACTGTGTACAGAGGTAACGTTCAACAAGTTGTTGTTGATACTCGTCCTGATTCTGAAACTTTCGGCAAACATATTTCGATAGCTTTAGGAGAAGAAAATTTCCGAAGTGTATTCGTTCCAGCCGGAATGGGCAACGCTTTCGTTGTCACCAGCGATATAGCCGACTACTGCTATCTCACAACTGACTACTGGGCACCAGGGAAAGAGACTTATGTTAATTTTCAAGATCCCGACTTAGGAATTAACTGGCAAACTACAGAACCGATTGTGTCCGACGCAGATAAACAACATCCATTGTTGCGAGAAGTTTTTCCAAATAAATTTAATTAAATACCATGTCTAACATTTTACTAATCGGTAGTCGTGGTACTTTGGGTTCCGAATTTGCCAAACTTGTTCCCAAGAATAACATCGCTCTCGCCGACCGTCCTGATTTTGATGTAACCGATTTTGAATCAACAAAAAATTTCATTCACCAGCATAATTTTGAAGTGGTAATTAATTGCTCGGCATACACTAATGTTGACGGTGCAGAAACAGATTTTGATTCCGCAAAATTATTAAACGCAGACGCTGTAAAAAATTTAGCCGAAGCTTGCAGGGAATCTAATTCAACTTTAATTCACTTCAGCACAGGAATGGTGTTCGATGGGACTAATGCTGAAGGCTATTCCGAAGAAGCTCTAACCAATCCCGTCAATAAATATGGCGAAAGTAAATTGCTCGGCGAAAAGGCAATTCAAGAAGTTGGGGGTAAATATTTTATCATCCGAACAGAGTGGCTTTACGGCAAACCAGCTACCAAAACAGCCAAAAAAAGCTTTGTTGAATTGATGATAGAATTGGGAAAGTCTGGTAAAGTAAAAGGTGTTACCGACGAAATCGGTAAGCCAACCTGGGCAAAAGATCTTGCTGAGGCCACTCTCGAGCTTATCAATTCTGAACAAACCTCTGGAATTTATCATTTAATTAATGAAGGTCAAGCTTCCCGACTCGACTGGGCAAAAAAGATTTATCAAATCATGGATATGGATGTCGAGTGCGAAGAAGCACTAGGCTCCAGTTTCCAAAGAGCAGCTCGCCGCCCCAATTACGAATTACTCAACAACACAAAGCTGCCAAAAATACGTTCGTGGCAAGAGGCATTAGAAGAATACTTAAATAACTAACTTCAAGGCTTTCAATTTTGAGGAAAGTTCGCGAAGTAAGCGAGCAGCGAACGAAGCGTAATAAAAGTTACGGTCAGTGAGTAGCGGAGCTTACGACAAAGAAGTTTTCCAAAATTGAATGTCGTTTCAAAACTATGAAAGGAATAATTTTATCTGGTGGAGCTGGTACTAGACTCCGCCCTTTAACCAAAGTTACATCAAAACAACTCTTGCCGATTTACGACAAGCCGATGATATACTACCCACTCGAAAAATTACTTTCGGCTGGAGTCAAAGAAATTTTAATTATCGTGGCGCCAGATCACTGCGGTGACTACATGAAAGTATTAGGCTCTGGAAAAGAGTTCGGTAAAGATGTTCGCTTTACATACGAAATCCAAGATTCACCAGATGGACTAGCGCAAGCATTCATTTTAGGAGAAAACTTTTTAGATGATGGTGACAATGTGACTTTGATTTTAGGAGATAACTTGTTCGAAGCGGATTTAACAGATGCGATTACTAACTTCAAAGGCGGCGCTACAGTATTTGCCAAAGAAGTTCCAGATCCTGAAAGATTTGGAGTGGTTAAGTTCAATGATCAAAAACAAGCTGAACTAATTATTGAAAAGCCTAAAGAGTTTATTTCCAATTTTGCAGTCACAGGAATTTACATTTACGATAACCGCGTAGTAGAGGTAGCAAAAAGTCTAAAACCGTCGGCGCGTGGCGAACTAGAAATTACCGACTTAAATAATTGGTATCTAAATCAAGGCGAACTCAATGTAGAAATCATGGACGGAGACTGGATTGATGCAGGAACTTTTGAAAGTTACTATCGCGCCAACGAGTGGGCTTATAACCGAGCAAAGAAATAATTTTAATTTAACCCCCGCTGACGCGGGGGTTTTGGATATTCGCCAGTAGGTTTGCCGCTCAATCTGTTGGGCTACGTCCACTTCAAATCGCAAAGCGATTTGGGCGTACTGTGCCCAAAGGATTTCACTCTGCAAACCTACTGGCTAAATAAAAGTGATGGGAAGAGAAATACATTCTTCTTCCCCTCTCTTTTAAGTGGTGCAAGGGATATCTTAAAGGAGAGGCTCTGGGCCCAGCTCAAGTAATTTTCTAAAGAAAATTACTTGAAGCGTAGCCCTGCGGCTCGACGAAAGATATCACTTGTGCCACTACTTATACAAAACCTCCCGCGTTAGCGGGGGTTTAAAAAACACAGGCGGGGTAAAAAAACAAAATCCCTTACGGTATTCATTTTGTGGATCCCCGCCTTCGCGGGGGTTTAAATTTTCTTAACAAAAAACTACTCATTAAGAATGAGTAGTTTTTATAAAAATTTAAATCTTTGTGATTTCAATTTCAGTGTAAGCTTGACGGTGTCCAATCTTGCGTCGGTACTTGCTCTTTGGCTTGTACTTTAACACTTCGATTTTCTTTCCTCGGCCTTGCTTAACGATAGTAGCTTCCACGCTCTTACCTGTTAAGACCGGTTTGCCGAGTTCAGCGTCTTTATCAGAAATAGTAGCTAGGACTTGGTCAAAAGTGACTTTGTCTCCAGCGACTCCTTCGAGCTTTTCAACTTGAATTTTATCCCCTTTAGCAACCAAATATTGTTTGCCGCCGGTCGCAAATACTGCAAATGACATATAATGTAATTATTTAAAAACTAATATTATTGGATTCCCGCCGGAGTTTATCCTCACGAATGCGGAGACCTGAACGACTTCGTCGAATTAAATACCCCACAATTCTAGCGAACTGTGGGGATTTTGTCAATAAAAAGCTAAAACTTATGAACCACTTGCTTTGAAGGGTTGAGAGCACACCATTTCACGAAGGATTTCTCTGTACCTTGCGAATTCAAGTTCGTATTGCTTGGAATCAGTAGAAAGACTTTTGATCTTTCTAGTTAAGATATTCGAAGCAATCAAGTATGCATTCTTAGGTTTCGAATCTTTGGAGCACTGGTGCGTGTCTTGTGGACTTGAACCGTGCTTCATGCAAATACTTACGAGACGTGGATCCCAGCGGCGTATAGCCATAATCAATGGCTCCTCACAATGTCCGTCACGATGACGGATCAATGCCGGGTAAGTAGTCAACATTTCGTCGACTAAAGTGTAGTCTTTCTCATCCATTGCATCACCAAGTTCACTTAGCAAACCCAAAAAGGCTGCCTGAGAAATCTTAGCTGTTTTTGCTTTCACTATATTTCATTCCTCCTACAGAATAGAGTCTAAATTTCAACAATCACAAGCTTAACAAAAATTGGCCTACATTGTCAATTGAGTTATCCTCTGCTTCTTTCGATAAGCATAAATCACCCCAAGGATAAGAGTGGCCATTAAGCCAAATAAAACAATTAAGGCAACTAGCTTACCCATGCTTTGCAGGAACACCGCAGTGAATCCAAACATCGCGGAAATCGCATATAAAATTAGTGCTGTCTGTTTTTGAGAAAAACCTAAATCTAAAAGTTTAAAATGTAAATGCAATCTATCTCCGATGAACGGACTCTTTCTATACCAAAGTCTCTGAGCAATCACCCAAGCGACATCTAAGATTGGGATCCCCATCACTAGAAGTGCTGTCGCAATTTTCCCGCCTAATATTACAGATAAAATTCCGAGTAAGAATCCGATCAGTAAACTCCCACCTTCACCCAAAAAAATCTTGGCAGGATGAAAAGCGTAAATTAAATACCCGGCTAACGCACCGACTAAAATAATTGCTAGTGTCGCAGTGATTGGTTGATTAACATGTTCAGTTAAAGATAGTGCAAAAAGCGTAAGTGCAGCGATTAAACCGATGCCGGCTACTAATCCATCGAGGCCATCTAAAAACTTTGTAGTAAACATCATTCCCAGCATCCACATAAAAATAAAAATTCCTGATGCTGGAATACCAAGAATTAAAAAGTTCATACTAATCGGATCACCGAATGGATTGGATAAAAATTTTATTCCAACACCGATTCCTGTAAGCACTACAACAAGTGCTGCCAATACAGGAGCTATCCAAAGGTACTTCGCAGGTAAATCATATTTATCATCTATTAAACCTCCACCGACTAAAATCGCGCCGCCAAGTAAAATCGCCCAAATGAATTTCTGAGGAACGATATCAAAATTAATTCCTCCAGAAACCCAGAAAACCATTATGGCTGCTGCGACAGCTAAAAAAATTGCTAAACCACCAAGCTTTGCAACAGGATACGCGTGCAAATTTCGAGGGGGACGTGGAATATCCATAAATCCATAACGGTCCGCAAACTTACGCACCAACGGCGTAACCGCCAATGCGAACCCACCTGAGATTAGAAAAAAGATTACATACCACATTAACGTTGAACGCCTTTCATCTCATCCATAGAATGAGCTGTAATTTCACTTTTTCTTGCTTTCGGAGTAACCCAGAACTCTAGATATTTCCCAAGCATCAAACGTGTTTGCGCATCGATTGCAGGAAGCGAACCGAATACCACTGATACAATCGGAACTAAGAACCATTGTAGATACATCATCACACTGCGAGTCCAACTATATCTTGCAGGACGAGGAGGTAATAAAATTAAATTGATATACACACTGAAAATCAAGAAACCTGTTGCGATGGTCATCAGTGTACGAGTCGCTGTCGGTAAATTGTAAGCAATTACGGTTTGTTTGAATTCGGGTCCACCAATAAATAGCGGCAACCAACCTAGGAAAGCAATTAACAAACTTGCAGTTGCCCAGTTGAAGTTTCCTTCTACATATTGAAATAAGCGATACACACGACCACGCCAAGGAGCTTTACTCTTAAGTAGAGCGGGAATTAAATGTGGATAATACTCAACATTGTATGCCCAACGTCGTTTTTGCTTATATTGGTTAATTAAGGTCTGCCAGAAAGTATCGGCCAAACATGTGTCTAGAGAAATTGGAATAAACAACGGCACAACTTCGTAATCACCTTCGTAATGCAAATAACATTGCCAATAAATAAATCCGTCTTCATTGATTAAATCTTTCTTCCAAAAACCAACTTCCTTTAAAGCTTTCAAAGTCATAGAGTGAGAAGAAAAAGTACGCAAACGATTTGGACGACTACTCTCTGTAAACTGCCAAAATGAATTGGAAACCGAAACAACGCGGATGAATGCTGGGCTATCCCAAATGTTATTGTTATAGATGGCGATAGGTTGATAACTGCGACGATATGGTTTTTGATTCGTTAAGAATTCATACATCACGCGTGCGAAGTATTGAGGATGTACTATAGTGTCGCTGTCCAAGTTTGAAATCATCACTAAGTCGTGATCAATTCCCCACTCATCTAAGTACGGTAACAAGGAGGAGACAGCATAACTTGCGTTAGCACTCTTTCCTTTAATCTCTCCAGGCAATCCATCTGGGTGAACAGTAGTAACTAGCTTGAAAAATACATCACCAAATTCTTTTTCCACTGTTTTTGCGGTTCTAGCTGCTGCTTCACCAGCCCGTTCTTCGCTAGCTAGTAAAATTATCATCCTATCCTTTGGATATTCCACGGTTGCAAGAGCTTCTAAAGTTGACTTCAAAACCATATAACTCTCATCCACGAAAGGAACGACAACTACATGGTAAAAATCACGATAAGGCCTGTCGATAATACCGTTTTCGATTGGTTGTTTAAGTTTTTGAATCTGTTTATTGTAAACATTTCGCACCAATCTGCGCTTAGCAGTTTTTAACCGACCTTCTAAGAGTTCAATTAGTTTCTGTCTTTCTGGAAGAAGTTCAACCAGCTCAAGCCAGTCCCAGGTAACGTAAATTCGAAAACGTCGATAGCTGGCGATTAGATGAGTTGCAACATTAATCGCTTTCAGTACCCAATACAAATCAAAACAGACAATAAAAATTGCCGCCCACACTGGTTTGAAATAAGATAGCGTGATAGCGCCAAAGAATACTGTCCAGAATGTTAATCCAGGAATAACTTCCCAATAACGATCTTTGCGACTACGTTTACGAAAAACAGGTTTTGACATAATGATATTTCTAGTTTACCTGAAACAGCAACAATGCTGAGAACAACAAGATTAAGTTTGCCGCTAATGCAACTGTACTCGCAAGTAATGGTAAAATTTGTTGATTAGATTTATTCAATTTAGTTAGTGCAAAATTAACAACTCCAACTAACAAACCTGCTAAAGGAAGTTGTAGTAACTGATAACGGTTTCCAATTTCACTAACTCCGATAATTATATTATAGCGGAGTGCAACGATTTCTGATGAACCATTTATTTTGATAAGAATGACAATCAATGTTACAATAAATGAAACGATTGCAGAAACCCAAAATAAGTTGGCAATACGCAAAAATTGCTGCCGACCTGTTTGAGGATTATTGTCAGTAGAAGTGTTAATTTCCATAAAACTAAGGATATTATAGCAATATTTTCTATAAAACAACATCGCAATTAAAAGAACCAATGACAAAAAAACAAAAACTGCTTTTTGCTGGAATCTTATTCCTAGCCGTATTTTTTAGATTATTTTTAATCAACCAACTCCCTGGAGGACTCTTCCCAGATGAAGCTGCTAACGGACTAGATATTATTTCCATGCAGCAAGGTGATCTTCAACCGTTTTATGAACGTGGTAACGGACGTGAAGCTTTGTTCTTTTATATGCAATGGGCTAGCGTAGAAGCTTTTGGTAAAACTCCATTTGCTCATCATTTAGTTTCTGGTCTTGCAGGTATCTTCACTGTAATTATTACATTCTTTGTAACGCGCCGCTTGGTACTACTTGCAGATGAAAACGGGAATAAAGACAGAGCAACATGGATAGCACTACTCGCTATGTTCATGGTTGCTGTATCGGCATGGCACATCGTTCTTTCACGAACTGCTTTTCGTGCGAACTTAATTCCGTTTTTCGCCGCACTCACTCTCTACTTCATGGTTGCAACAGTGCAAGCTACTTCCAGGGCTAAACAATATTGGATGGCCGCTCTAACAGGAATTGCCTTCGCACTAGGATTTTACACATATATTGCATACCGTATTCTAGCGCCAGCAATCGGCATAATGGTACTTTGGCCAATGCTGGTAGATATTTTCAAGCAACCACGCTTTTTGCAAATTAAAAAATACTTTGCACCCACAATGCTGGCAGGGCTGGCTTTTGTTATATTTATTTTCCCTCTCGCACATTATTTTTATACACACCCTGGTTCTTTCGTCGGACGTAGCGGACAGGTTTCAGTCTTCAATCCTGAATTGAACCAAGGTGATCTGGTTGGAACAATTCTGCATGTTACTGGTCTTAGTCTGAAAGCATACTTCTGGGATGGAGATCTTAACTGGCGTCACAATGTTTCAGGCGAACCTTTTCTATCTATAATAATTTCTCCATTCTTATTGATTGGTATGGCTCTGGTAATGTGGTTTGCAATTCGATACACGTTCTTACCTCACAAACACCCACGTGACTGGACTTACTTTGCACTAGCAGGCTGGTTCTGGTCTATGTTATTGCCTGTTATCACTACAGCAGAAGGAATACCTCACGGACTCAGGGCAATTGGGACAATTCCTGTGGTATTTATCATTACTGCAATCGGTTTATATTGGGTTGTGGAAAAAGCTCATAATATTTCCAATAAATACTGGCCATTACTTTCACCATGGAAACAAAAATTTATTATCTTCCTAAAAACCTTGTTAATTGCGAGCTTCGTTGCTGCGCTTACTTCTCAAGCATATATTTTATATTTCATAAAAATTGCCAACAATCCTGAATACGCATACGCATTCCGCTCAGATTTAACAGTCGTTACCGAATATCTCAATGAGTTTGGTGAAAAAGAAAACACATATCTAATCCTCGATAAATTTTCAAAACAAACAGTAGATTACATGACTTTCGTTGATGGTCCAAATCCTAGCAATCCACGCAACAATCCTTACACTCAGGTTGATCCGGAAAATGCTTGGGAATATCCAAATTATAAAAATGGGGATAAAATTGTCTTTACTCAATCGAGCCTATTCGATATCCGCAAATTCAAGGAGTATCATCCGAATGCACGACTAGAAATCGAAAAGCGAAACAAGTTTGGCCAAACTGTCATGGCCGTCTACATCTATCAAGAATAAGTTGATAAATAAAAAATAATTAGATGCAAAGTATCTTAAACTTCCTTAACAAGTATTGGATTCTATTACTCATAATCGCCGGCGGTACCGGTTTGCGATTGTTCAATCTCACTAAAATTTCACTCTGGCACGATGAAGCGTTTTCGGCCTTGTTAATTAAATACTCTTGGGGTGAAATGTTGTATCGGATTGGCTTAGATGTGCACCCTCCTCTGTACTATATGTTCCTCCGAGTTTGGCACTATGTTTTTGGGCATTCTTTGTTTAGTTTGCGGGCCATGTCGGTTGCTTTCGGGGTTGGAACAATAATTATCGGTTACGTTTTTGTAAAAAGATTTTTAGGTGGAACCAGAGCTGCGTTAATTACTGCGACACTAATCGCTGTGAATCCTTTTCAAGTTCAGTATGTAACTGAAGCTCGAATGTACACAATGGGTGCGTTCTTCGCTGTTCTCGCTGCTTATTTATTAGGACTTGCATTACAAGCAACAAAAAATTACTACATCACAGGTTCGGGTTTAAAACCGAGCAGATTAAAATTGTTCCTTTACTATCTAGGATTTACTTTAACTGGCTCAGCTTTGATGTACACTCACTACTATCTATTGTTCACAGTCGCCGCGTTAGGCTTGTATGGAATTTTATATCTTTGGATTACATTTAAATGGAACATTAAAAGATACATCTGGTTAGTTCTGTCTGCTGTCGGAATGGCTTTGTTATATGTTCCATGGCTTAACTGGTTCATCTACCAATACAATCAAGTTGGTGCGGGTTACTGGATTCCACCTATGAACATCTGGAGTATTCCCGATACACTTTATAGAATTACTTTCAACGTCGGTGCGCCAAGTAAAATTGTAATGGCGCTCACTACAATTTTTGTGGTTTGGTTTGTCTGGGGATTCATGAAAAAAATACACCAAACCGAAAAATGGCTTACCTTAGGTGCATTTTTGGCACCATTTGGTGGTGCATTCCTGTTTTTGATAATGGCCAAACTTCAAGGAAGTGACTCTTCGGTTTACATGGTGCGTTACTTTATTTTTGCGGCACCTTTCTTGATGATAATGCTTGGACTATGGATCGCCAGAATTCAAATCTCTGTCCTAAAAACTCTTGCGCTATTAGTCATTACTGGTTCGTTCATATTTAGCATCGGATATTACTGGAACGAAATAAATGTCAATGAACGACCAGGCATGGCAGCTATTGCCAAGTATTTAAATGCCAATGTTGAACCTGAGCATAAAATTTATGTTGGTAGTAACTTTGAATTTTTTAACTACAAATATTACAACACTCATGTGTACAAACAAACTAATCGCCCATATCTCTACACCAATGGTAGTCTGACTAAAGACATGCCTCACTTTGCTGGCACTGCGATTTTAGTTGATGAAGAACTGGTATTAGATTTTGAAGAAAGTACGCAAGCTGGTGATACAGTATGGCTAATCTGGACAAATGGTTTTGGAGGAACTAAGCCATTGGTCCCAACCAACTGGATCCAAGTTGATGAACGCGCTGAGGCGGATGTTCGTCCTTATGTCGGAACATGGGTAGCTGTTACCCAGTATCAGGTAAATTAATTTATAAGACACCTACCCCGATTTGTGCGGCCGCACAAATCGGGGTTTTGAGTCTATCAAGTACTTAATTTGAACAAGCTGTATTTTCTAAACAAATAAAAGCTTTGTCTGGAATACGCATATCAATATAAAATAGTCGATTGTAACGATCAGGTGCTGTCTGAGCTAATAGGAAGCGAAGTTCCTCTATAGTTTTCACTGGATCAGCTGTTGCATCAAAAATTACTTTGTAAGTTCTACGGACATCATTATCTTTATAGTAAACAACATGAACCTCACTACTATTGTATGGTAGAGATAACTTAGGAAGCGGCTCAGCTTCGATGACAACCTTTTCTGCTGCCTGTGAGGTTTCCTCACCTTCCGGCACTGATTCCTCGTCGACCTCAGTCTCTATGGGAATTTGTTCGACAGTAGGTTGATTAATTGGTTCTGGCGCTTCTGGTTCACGAAATGTTAAATACGCGAGCTGTTGACCTTCAATTAAATTAACTTGTTCTAACAATCGGTTCAGGTAATTCATTAAATCGGGATGGAAGAGTTGGCGATGAGTTTCAAAATCAAACTCCTGATACAACTGAACCTTAATCATTGAAGGTGTGAGTGTCCCCGACCAATCCATCCTAATCAATCCTGCTTCTCTAGTTAGCGAACCGTCATTATAAACGTCATAAACTTTT
The DNA here is from genome assembly GCA_002293685.1 of Patescibacteria group bacterium UBA926. Classification (GTDB taxonomy): domain Bacteria; phylum Patescibacteriota; class Doudnabacteria; order UBA920; family UBA920; genus UBA920. The sequence continues at coordinate 114,759 of DBDS01000004.1, read as the reverse complement.
TCTGGTGTAGCAACTAAAAAGCGTTCGTATTTACTAGCAGCGTTAACATATAAAGTTTGTGAACCAAGATCCTTGTCTATTGAAGCGATGTAATCGATTGATGGGATAGTCCTTGCTGCGGCAATGATTGTTTCAGTTTGAAGTACTACTAAATTCCTCTGGGGGTTAAAAAACGAACTGTCTAAAATTTGCTTTCGGATTGCTGCATCGAGTTGTTCTGTTTGCTCCTGAGATAATCCTGAAATTGAAATATTCTGCACCGACAAAAAATTCGGAATATAGGCTAAGTAAAACAAAGTCCCAAGTAACACAAAAAATAAACCCTGTGACCATCTTGAGCGGAGACCAACTGAACTCATAAATTTACCGAATCCGGAATCCGGGACTGCTTTACTACTACGCTTATAAGTCCTTGCAGTATCTAATTTGGTTTTAAATTGCTTGTGCTGAAATCTAACTTTAGAATCAAGCTTCGCCTTTTTTTTATTGAAAAACATTTATTTCTCCAGCCAACTTCCGTATTGTCTTGGCAATAAATTAGTAGCACTCATTGGATCAGCTAATAACTCTTTGGAAATTCTTTCCATTCGCACACCTTGTGAGCCTTTAATCAAAATTGCACTCTCAGGGACTAAACCAGTTCGAATATGATCACTGGCTTCCTTACTATCATTAAATGAAACTATTTTCTCCGAATCCATACCAGCTAACTTCGCGGCTTCAGCGATTATTTTTCCCAGTGAACCTACCGTAATAAGTTTGTCGATTTTCATTTCACCAACTTGAGTACCAATTTTCTTATGAGCCGATTCACTTAAATCACCCAATTCCAGCATGTCGCCTAAGATAACTACTTTATGTTGGTGTGGTAATCGGTTAACAATTTGCAAAGCTTCATTGACAGAATCAGGTGATGCATTATAACTATCATCAATGATTAAAGTTTTCCGAATTCCACTAATTAAATTCAAACGTCCTGGCACGGGCTTGTACGAGCGTAATCCTTTTTGTATATTTTCTATTGAAAGACCTAAATACAAACCAACAGCCACAGCGGAACCGCAACTACTAATATGCGGTAATCCAATTGCAGGTACTGTTACCCCAAAATTTTGAGTTGGTGTATGAACAATTAATTTGGTTTCAGCAGGGACAACAAACTTTTCTGTTTCAATTTGCATTCGCACATCACTTTGATCACCAAAGCCATAACCGATTACTTTAGCACTAGTTTTTGTTCTTTGCGCATAAGCTGTTTCGTTATCAGCATTTAAAATTACCGCTCCACTAGAACTCACTGCTGTAACTAATTTTCCTTTTTCATGAGCAACTGCTTCGGTTGAACCAAAAAATTCGTAATGTGAAATTCCGATATTAGTGATTACAGCAATGTCAGGCTTCGCGATTGATAGCAGATAATCCATATCACCGGGTTTATCCACACCCATTTCCAAGACTAAAACTTTCGGGAAAGAGCCAAACCATAAACTGAAATAACCTTTAACTAAAATCATTCCCCATCCAAAAGCGCTGCGTCCAGGAGACTTTTGCCCCAAGATAGCCAAAGGCAACCCTAACTCGTTGTTATAGTTTTCGTGGCCTTTTCTAGCCCAAAACGCGGTAGATACTACCGCGTAAATTGCATCACGCGCGGAGGTTTTTCCCACACTCCCAGTAATGCCGATAATTTTAGGTTTGTGCTTAGCGATGAGCTGTCGTGCCAATATCGCCAAACGTTTAGCAACGAACTGCTTCATATTATTTCTTTTCTTCTGGCTTAGTTTCTGGTTCAGATTTTTGCTTCTGGAGCAGGAGTTTCTGCTTTAGTTTCCTCTTTAGGTGTTTCTGTCACTGGTTTTTCTGACTTAACAACAAGTTCTGATTCTTCATCAACACTTTTCTGCTTCGAACCCTTTGGCATAATCACTTTTGTTCCAACGTAGCTTTGCAAAATTTCTGGAACTTCAATACTTCCATCTGCTTTCTGATAGTTTTCCATAATAGCAATCAGAATTCGCGGACTCGCAAATGCAGTGTTATTCAATGTGTAAGCAAATTTAATTTGGCCATCAGCCGCGCGATAACGAATATTCAAACGACGCGCTTGCCAATCGGTTAGATTAGAGTCACTATGCGTTTCGCCATAATTGTTTCGTCCTGGCATCCAAGTTTCAATATCATACATTTTGTATTTACCGGCGCCCATATCACCAGTACAAATATTCAGAACACGGTAAGGTAATTTTAAATCTTGAAGGAGCTCTTCAGAAATTTCACGCAACGCCTCTTGCCATTTATCACTTTCGTAAATGTCGGCTTTACAAATGACAACTTGTTCGACTTTCATAAATTCATGAACGCGGTACAAGCCTTTTACATCTTTACCATAACTACCAACTTCGCTGCGATAACATGGTGAAATTCCCACCAACTTAATTGGCAGTTGTGATTCATCTAAAATTTGGTTTGCGTAATAAGCAATTAGAGAAGGTTCGGATGTTCCCGCCAAGAAAGTTTGTTCACCCCCCTTACCTCCCCCCTCTTCGAGGGGGGATACAGGGGGGTTCATCTTTGCCGCATTTCCAACTTGATAAACTTCTGCTTTGCCTGTTGGAAAATGTCCGCTTCCAATTAACGCGAACTCACGCACTAACGTTGGGGTTTGCATTAACTCGAAACCTTTTTCGCGGAGCTTGGTAATCGCATGATGGAACAACGCATTCTGCATCAACACGGCTTCGTTTTTAAGATAATAACCACGGAAGCCTGAAACTTCCACGCCGCGATCAAAATCTACCAAGTTTAAACTCGTTCCTAAAGCGACATGATCTTTCACTTCGAAGTCAAACTTTTTCGGAATAAGTGCTACTTTTTCTGCATCTTTAGGGTCTACATGCCCCTGTTCAACAGACCAGTAACTCCAAGGAACGTTCTCGCTGTCGTCTTTGCCAACTGGTGATTCTGGTGAAGGAATATTTGGTACCAACAACATCAAGTCATTAAGCTCGGCATCCAATTTACGCAACTGATCTTTTAATTCTGTCTGACGAATATCCAATTCTTGCATTTCCAAAATCTTTGCCTTCTTATCTTCTTCAGATAATGACGGAAGTTCTTTGGAGAAAGTATTTTTGGTTGCTTGAAAAGACTCTACTTCTGCTAAAACTGTGCGACGTTGTGCGTCGAGATCGAGCAATCTATCTAAATCTAAATCAACTGATTTATCGACAATCGCTTGTTTTACTTTGTCTGCGTTTTCACGAATAAATTTTATGTCTAACATTTTATTTCAGAAAATCATTTAATTTCATAGCTGCTAACTTACGATGACTGATGGCATTTTTTTCTTCAGGTGTCATTTCAGCAAACGTTTTAGTATATCCATCAGGTTGAAAGATTGGATCCCAACCAAATCTGGCATCTCCCCTAGGTGATACAATCTCGCCTTCGACAATTCCGTCAAAAAATTGAAATGAGTTTATATCTTTTGCGTAACCAATTGATGCCTTTACTTGTGCTTTCGTACTTCCATACTTAGAAACCATTTGCCAAATCCCATCAACTCCCAGAGAGCTCAGAAACCATTTAATTAATGGTCCAGGTAAGCCATTCATAGATGAAACAGTGAGAGAAGTATCTTCAACAATAAATGGTCCGGGGTGGTGCTTTAAGGCTTCTTGAAGTTTAGCCTTAATTATTTCATGAGAATCGATGTCTTGGATTTCTGGAAGTTCAATTTCTAACTGCTCAACTTCGGGAATGATAGCCTGCATTTCAGACAGCTTATTTTTGTTTCCTGTTATGAAGTATAAAGGCATTCTACTCCTTTTCTTTCATTGGCGGGAAAATCACTGTCTCGCGAATGGATTTATCTGCCAATACACTGAAAGTTCTTTCTGAAAGTCCGAAGCCTGCAGCTGGCGGCATACCATATTCCATTGCTTCTAAATAATCTTCGTCGATCATTTGCGCTTCCTTATCACCTGCTGCGCGTAACTTCATTTGATCTTCGAAACGCTGACGTTGATCGAGAGGGTCGTTGAGTTCTCCAAAACCTTTTCCAAGTTCAGTTCCGTAAGCAACGATTTGCAATCTCTGAACAACTTTTGGATTGTTTGGGTCGCGCTTGGCAAGAGGTTCTAACTCTACCGGTTGATTAATTAGAAATACTGGTTTATCAGTTTTAATATTAACGCGAATCTTTTTGAAAATTAAATCGATTAAACGACCGCGTTGCGCGAAGTCTTCAAACTTAATGTGCTGTTCGCTTGCGTATGCTTTCAAATCTTCGTCACTGCAAGATTCCAAATCTAAGCCAGTATGTTCTTTGAATAGTTCAATATAGTCAACTTTTTCCCAATCACCGCTCCAGTCGCAAGTCACGCCGCCGGAAGTAATTTGCAATGTACCGAAAGTTTCTTGGATTACAAATTGATACATTTCCTGAAGCATCTTCTGAAGTTTTTCGAAATCTCCATAGGCCCAGTAGAATTCCATTTGAGTGTAGTCTTGTAAGTGAGTTGTGGATATTCCTTCGTTACGAAAAATGCGGCCTATCTCGAAAACTTTTTCATAACCTGCTACCAACATTTTCTTTAATGGAAGTTCTAGAGAAATTCTTAAGAAGAAATCACGGTCTAGTGCATTATGGTGAGTAATGAACGGTTCGGCTTCAGCACCACCTGGAACAGATTCCAAAATTGGCATATCCATTTCCAAAAATCCGCGGTCGCTGAGGAATTTACGCATGCTCTGCCAAAACTTATTTTTCTTCACAAACAATTCTTTAGTTTCGCTGTCCAACAAAATATCTAAGTAACGCTTGCGAAGTTTAAGTTCGGTGTCTTGTAAACCAAAATGATCGCTCGGTAATGGGCGCAAACTCTTCGCCAAGATTTTATAATCATGTGCTTGCAAAGTTTTTTCACCAGTCTTAGTGATGAATAATTTTCCTGTCGCTTCTATGAAATCGCCAAGGTCAAAATTGTCGACGAAAAACGCAAAGCGCTCGCCGCCGATGTCGTCGCTTTTAAGCAAGACCTGAATACGGCCTGTGCCATCATCGATATGTAAAAACAAAAGTTTGCCCATGCCACGCATACTACGGATTCGGCCTGCCAAGATTATGCTTGTACCTTCCAAAGACTCAAACTGCTCTAGAGCTTCGTGGTTTGAGTGTGTGCGAGCGGTTTCTGATGGAAATGGTTCGTACCCTGCGGATCGTAAATTTTCGAGTTTAGCCTTTCTGTGGCCAATAATGTCGTCTAGTCGTTCGTTCATGTACTAAATTTGTAAATAACTACCTAATTATAACAAAAAAACCGCTTCACTGAAAGCGGTTTTTTAGATCCCGGATAGCCTGCGTCCTTCGAATTCTCTCAGGACTTATGGCTTCCGGGATGACACAATTTTTATCACTTAAAAAATTGTGTCAATTTATAGAGACAATTTCGTATTCTTTATCACCTGCTGGAGTTGAAACTGTGACTTTATCGCCAACTTTTTTGCTAAGCAAAGCTTTGCCTACAGTAGATTCGTTGGAAATTTTTCCAGCGCCTGGATTAGCTTCATTGCTTCCAACAATCGCATAAGATTTTTCTTCGCCACCTGTTTTTACAGTAACAGTTGAGCCGATTGTAACATTATTGTGCTGAGTTGCAGCTGTAATAATCTCGGCGTTTTTAATCATATCTTCAATTTCTTGGATACGACCTTCGATAAAACTTTGTTCCTCGCGAGCCTGAGCGTAATCTGCATTCTCGGAAAGATCGCCATGCGCAGCTGCTTCACGGATGCGTTCAATAACGCCAGGACGCTTCTCGGTAACTAAAGCCTTTAATTCATCATTCAATTTTAGTAACCCTTCTTGGGTCAGTAAGTATTTTTTAGACATATTATTTAAAACTTCCTCGCCATCAACTTCTGCTGATTAACAAGAAAGTTATTAGTTTCGCTACTCAATCTGAGTGAGCTAATGTTACAACTATTCTCGCTTGGTGTCAACCCTGTTAAACCCGCCTAGGCGGATTTGTTTAACAGGGTCAACCCTTTTGACGGCTCTCAGCGACCAACAGAACATTTTCAAGAAGCTTTGCTACAGTGATAGGTCCAACCCCTCCCGGCACTGGAGTTAAGTATTTAGCTTTAAGTTCTACGGTTTCTTGCTCAACATCTCCCTTAATTGAACCTTCTGCCTCTGAAGTTCCTGCATCAATCACGACCACATCTTGCTTTAGTTTATCCCCAGTAACCAAACCAGGCTTACCCACACCAGAAATCACACAATCGGCCTCTAGAAGCATTTGGTCGACCTCAGTAGTGCTATTATCAGCAACAGCTACATCATAACCGCGCTGCTTCAATAAATGAGCCACAGGCTTTCCAACTAACTCGCCTTGGCCTAAAACAAGAAATTTTTTGGTATTCCAATCTTCAGGTAATGAATCTAAAATCTGGACTACTGCACCAGCGGTCGGTGGAATTAAGTCACTTTCGTTACTGTAAAATTTTTCGCTCGACCTCGAGTTCAATAAATCGACATCAACTCTTTCGGGAATAGTATCCAAAATTTGTTTGGTATCTAGATATGAAGGTAGAGGTAATTGAATTATCAAACCACAAAGTTCTTCTCGAGCAGATAATTCTTCAATTTTTGAAATTACTTCTTCAGTTGTAGATTCGAAAGGTAGTTGATGAAGTTCAAATAATAAACCAGACTCCAACGCTTTCTTCTCCTTAATTTTGACGTACGACAAAGACGCAGGATCATTCCCCACGACTATATCAACCAAAAGCGGTCTAAAAGATAATCTCTCAATTCGCTGTTTGGTGTGCAAATTTAAATCATGCGCAATCGCGCGTCCGTCTATTAACATTCCTTTACCCCATCTGACGATTAGTTTGTGTGCTAAACGAGCGCCTTTGCAGCCCAGTCCGCTTTAGCTTCGAAAGACAAGCAGGATGACACTTACGTGTCATTTACCCATTCGATTTTCTGCCCACCATTGTAAAGCATTTTTCACTATTGGTACAGCCGCCGCGTGACCTTCACCACCTGCTTCGACCAAAACTGTAATTGCAATTTCGGGATTCTCGTATGGCGCATAAGCTGTGTACCACGCGTGAGTCTTTTTAGGATCACTGCCATCGAACTGCGAAGTTCCTGTTTTCCCTGCTGCCGTGATTGGCAAACTTTGAAGTGAACGCCCACTACCTTTTTCTGAAGTTACATTATCTCTCATGCCAGCTTGAACAACTCGCATGTGTTCCATATCGATTCCAGCATTAATAAATACCTCGGCTTCTGGTGTAAATATAGTCTGACGGTTTTGGTCTAAAACTTGTTTTAGTAATCGTGGTTTATTTAAGACTCCATCATTAGCTACTGCAGCTGTCCAAGCTGTAACCTGAAGAGGTGTTGCTAACATGTCTCCTTGTCCAATGGAAATGTGGTATGTGTCTCCCAAATACCACTTTGCCATAATTGCGTCGTTGGTGTAATAGTTTGCTTTCCATGTGGGTGTGGCAATGCGGGCTGGTTTCTCACCAGCTATATCTATACCGGTCAGCTTTCCCATTCCAAATCTTTCGTAATACTCTGCCAACTTTTCAGCTCCGATTCCTTTAATTGGTGATGATGGGTGTCCACCAGACACTATGTAGAAATAAATATCGCTACTTTCAGAAATCGCGCTTCGAACATCCATCGGTCCTAAACCATCGCGCTTCCAACCAACGAAGTTATAAGTGATAGCAGGATTAAACTGATTAGGGATCACAATCACACCTCTATCTACGATGATAGTATCTTTAGTAACAACACCTTCCTGAAGAACAGCTGCCGCACCAACAGGTTTAATTACGGAACCAGGAGGATAAATCCCAGCGATGGCTCGATTAAACAGCGGAAGATTTTTATCGGTAAGCATCTTCTGATAATCTTCGTTTTTTATCCCAGGAGCAAATAAATTATTATTAAACCCGGGAACGGAAACTAAAGCCAAAATCTCACCAGTCTTTGGATTCATAGCAACAGCCGCACCCTTATTCCCAACAGAACTCTTCGTAAAGTCTTCGTAAATCTTTCTTTGCAATCCCGCATCGATAGAAAGTTCGACAATATTTCCTGGCTCAGGTTCAACTATTCCAATTTCTTTTATTGCGTTCCCCTTACTATCTACTTCAACTTGTTTATTTCCATTTACTCCTCGCAAATAATTTTCGTAAGATTGCTCTATACCACTCTTGCCTATAAAATCATTTAACCAATAATTTTGGTCTCGTAAATTCTTATATTCTGCATCGGAAATTAAACCTGTGTATCCAAGAGTGTGTGAAAAGACTTCTGGAGTCGGGTAATCTCGTACCGGAATATTCACTAAAGAAAAACCTGGTAGACTTTGTGCATTTACTTCGAACGCAATACTTTCTTGCTGAGTTATATTTCGTTTGATAATAATCGGTTCGAGCTGACTTCCCCGATGGTTCTCAAGCTTCTCGACAATCTCTTGAGGAGGTATTCCAAACTGCTCACTAACTTTTGAAAAAATTTCTGCTGTGTTGTTATCGGGAATATCAATTGGAGTCAAAGCCAAATTAAAACTCGCAGTATTTTTTGCCAACACTTCACCGTTACGATCTTGAATGAATCCACGTGGTGCCAAAATTGTTTGAAGACGTAAGCGATTACCTTCCGAAAGCGCTCGCATCTTTTCACCTTGAACAACTTGTAAGTTTACTAACTGTAGTCCCAAAACAGCACCAACGAACAAAACTCCGATTTTTAAACTTCGGAATGTGTTTGGAGTTCGTTCAATGGTTTCATCATAACCCTCAACACCCCCAGAACCTGCCTGAACTCCTTCTTCCCACTCCAAACCCTGCTTCGCCGACTTAGCCGAAGAACCTGATTCTATAAAAAATGGGTTTCTCTCAATAGGATTCATATGTACTTATAATTGTAGTTTATTTCGGGAAAAAGATTGTAAATATTTAGCAAAAATTTCCACAATGGCGAAAACTGGGTAGATTAACAATAAATTCACCAATAATGTGGGCAGGAATCCTCGCCAAACATAGTCGATACCCACAACCAAATTAGTAAACTCCATGTTGAACAAGAAAGTCGTAAATAGCCATAACCAAATTCTAATCAACAAAGTTCCTAAGAAAACCGCTCCCAAAAAATATTGCCAAGGTTTTTCTGAGAACAACCAGCGGTTGATTGCCAAGTAGGCGAGACTTCCTACTAAGATTAGTCCCAAGCTGAATGAACCAATTGGTAAACCTAAAAATATTTCGAGCCAGATCCCGCCGAGTATTCCAAAAATTAAATAATCAAAATTGTTTAAAGACCAAACTACTACCAAACTAAACAGCAATAATAAGTCTGGTACGAAAAACCCAAAATCGGTTAGTCGAAAAATGGTTTGATTGATCAAAACCACCATTACGATTATTAAAATGTATAACAGCCATTTCATGGTAATTACGGTTTAACTACAAAGACATAATCTAAACGGTGGGTTTTGATTGGTGAAACTAAAGTCAAACGCTTAAATAAATCATTATCACCTGAGAGAACTTGATCAACAGAACCAATTAAAATATTTCTTGGCACTTCAGGATTAATACCTGCGGTGACAATTAAATCTCCTGGTTTGATATCTGCTGATTGCGAAACCAAATCGAGAACTAATCCTGAGCCGAATGAACCCTTAACAACACCTTCATTATTAGAACGAGATGATTGCGCATCTACAGAAGATTGACTGCTAGTAATTAGAATCGCAGTTGAGTTAAATCTGCCCACATGAATAATTTTTGCAGCCAAGTATCCATTACTAATAACAGCCTGTCCTGGTTTTATTCCGGTATCCTCACCACAATTTATAACAATTGCGTCGCTTGTGCTTTGAGGGTCAATTGAGAGGACTGTACAAGGCTCAAGTGTAAACGGAGATCTTTCAACGAACTCTAATTCTGAACGCAAAGTTTCGTTCTGCGCCCTCAATTGCTCAAGCTCAACTAATTGTTGAGTGAGTTCAGCATTCTTTGATTGAAGCGCTGTGTTTTCTCTGACAAGCTCAGGAAGGCTTGTTAGTGTACTCGTCACAGTAGATATAGGTCTCACTACCGCATTCACAGCAGTAATAGCTGGTCTTGGTAATTGCAATAACAAATACTCGATTGGTGAAAACCAACCTTTCACCTGCATGACTAGCGCAATTAATATTCCCACTAGAACGGCAGCAAATATAAAGAATGTTTTTGTGTATATAAAGCGCATGGATTAGTGAGTAGTAAGTAGGAGATAGGAAGTAATAAGTAGTCAGTTATGTTTAATTAGGTTGTAAATTTGAGAGGTTTATTATGACTTACCCTTTACCTGCTACTAGTTACCATTTACTATCTACTATTCTCTATTTTCTACTCCCTACTATCTACTTTCTATTACTTTGGAATTCGAGAAAAATCTGTAGGAAGCAATACGTCACGGAGTGATTCTAAATCCTCAACAACGATTCCTGTTCCTCGTACTACGCAAGTAAGAGGGTCATCGGCAATTGTTACCGGCATTTTAGTTTCATCGCGAATTAACTGATCAAGCCCACGAAGCTGAGCACCGCCACCAGCAAGCATAATTCCACGATGCATAATGTCCGAAATAATTTCTGGAGGAATTTCTTCTATGACAGCTTTCACACTGTTAAGAATAGTTTTAACTGCTGGCGCCAAAGCTTCTCGGATATGAGTATCGGTAACAATAATTTCTTTTGGTAAACCAGAAACTAAATCGCGACCGCGTAAACTAGCGGTTAACTGTTCAGCTAAAGGATATGCGGAACCAATTTTAATTTTAATTTCTTCTGCAGTGCGAAGGCCAATTAGCATGCCAAAATTATCCCGTGCGTACTGCACGATATGTTCGTTAAGAGTATCACCTGCAATTCTCATACTGCGCGCAATAACCACGCCTCCCAAAGACAACACAGCGATTTCAGTAGTTCCACCACCGATGTCAATAATCATTGAACCTTGCGCATCTTGAACAGGGAGCCTAGCGCCAATACTCGCTGCCATTGGTTCTTCAATTAAGAATGCTTCGCGCGCGCCTGCGTTAATCGCCGCGTCTTGCACAGCACGCTTCTCTACTTCGGTGACACCGGATGGAATACCAATCACGACGCGAGGTCGACGTAGGAAGCTATAAGTTTGATTGTGAACTTTATCGATAAAGTAACGAAGCATTGCCTCTGTAATTTCGAAATCAGAAATAACTCCGTCTACCAAAGGTCTGGTAGCGACAATATGTGTTGGTGTTCGGCCAACCATTTTTTGCGCTTCGTTTCCAATCGCCAAAATCTGTTTGGTACGCTGGTTAATCGCAACCACAGAAGGTTCATTGATAACAATACCCTTGCCTTTAACATAGACGAGGGTATTAGCGGTGCCAAGATCTATTCCTAAATCCTGTGAAAATCTTTTAAATAAGAAGTCAAGCATTGCTAAACTTTTCCATGATTTGATTAAGAGGTACTAAACTAGTGTCACCCGAGGCGCGATTTTTAAGCTCTACGCTGTTTTCCGCGATAGTCTTGCTGGAAATTATGACTCGGTTGGGAATACCAATCAGATCGCTATCCGCAAACTTTTGCCCGGCTGACGCTTCTGTCCTGTCATCATATAACACTTCGACGCCTGCCGCCAGTAGGTTGGAATACAATTTTTCGGCCTGCTCTGATACTTCTGCATCCTTCCCACCCAACGCAATTAGATGGACGGCGAAAGGAGAAACTGACTCTGGCCAGATAATTCCAGCTTCGTCATGATGTTCCTCGACGATAACGCCCATGATACGCGAAGGTCCGATTCCGTAACAACCCATTAATACCGGTTTTTGAGAACCGTCTTCGTCTGTATAAGTCAATTTAAAGCTTTCGGAGAATTTGGTTTTGAGTTCAAAAATATTGCCGACTTCGCTGGCTTTGGTTTCTCGATAATCTTTCTCACCACAATCTGTACAAGTTTTTTCATCAGAAAAGATTTCTTTATTTACAGCAAGTTGGCATTTATTGCACACATACACTACGTCTTCACCATTTGGGGTTTCCACCTGAAACTCGTGAGAATATTTTGCAAACGTCCCGCCATCTGCTTCGACATACAAAGCAGGAATTCCTAGACGATTAAAAATCTTTGTGTAAGATTCGGCGACGACTTTGTAGTATCGCGCTAGATCCTCTTCGGTAGTGTGAAAACTATACAAATCTTTCATTCGAAACTCGCGCCCACGCATTAATCCAGATTTTGCACGAGCTTCATCGCGGAACTTTGTTTGAATTTGGTAAACAGCTAAAGGCAAATCACGGTATGAACTGATTCGCCCAACTCCTAACGGAGTTACGATTTCTTCGTGAGTTGGGCCAAGCGCGTACTCGTTATCATGCTGTGACTTAATCTTGAATAACACATCTAAACTATCCCAACGTCCAGTTGCTTGCCAGTTTTCTTTAGGCTGCATCGCTGGCATCAAAATTTCTTGACCACCGATTGCGTTCATTTCCTCACGGATTATATTTTCAATTTTTTGAAGAACGCGCCAGCCCAGTGGCAAGTAGGAATAAACTCCTGCCATTTCTTTGTGAACAAATCCAGCTTGCTCTAACAAACGCGCGTTTACCGAAACGTCGTCTTTAGGTGCAGTCTTGCTAGTTCTGGAAAAATATTGTGATTGCTTCATTGCTAGAAAAGATTTTTAATTGACTCGAGCTGAGAAACGTCGCGCGCAGTGATTACTAACATCAGTAATAGCAAAGCCATGAAACCAATTGCATTCGCGTACTGTTCTATCTTCTGGTTATTCGGTTTGCCACGAAGCTTCTCTATAATTAAGAATAACATTCGTCCGCCATCGAGTGCTGGGAGCGGTAAGGAGTTAAGTATTGCTAAGTTTAAAGAAAGAAAAGCTGTGAACTGAAGAAGTGGTAATAATCCTAAATCAGCTACCTGACCAGTGAGTTGAGCAATTTTTACTGGACCACCTACACCTTTTATACCCTCAGAAGTTGTGAAAATACTATACAATCCTGTGAAAATTGCTTGGAGTTGATTTACTGTGGTTTTTGCTCCTTGAAAAATCGCTTGAGGTGGGTTAAAACTCAGTTTACCAAAGTATCCCAAACCAATCCCAACAATTCCCTGCTCAGGACTTGCATCTAAGCTTGTCGTGACTGGAATCTCGAGTACTTCATTTAATCTTTTTACTTCGAAATTAATCACTTCTCCTTGCTGAGTTTGAATGTATTGTTGTAAGTTAGTAATTTCATTGATTGATTGGTCATCAACTGAAAGAATAATATCACTATCTTTTAGACCGGCAGTTTCCGCGGCACTTCCTTCACGAACTTGCCCAATTAAGATTTGCTGTTCGGTGAATTTCCCACCAGAAGGTAAATCAGCTAATTCGTTTACTGCAACAGGTAAACCAATCATAAAACCTATCGAGAAGATCACCCACGCAGTTAACACGTTCATGAGAACACCTGCTGCGAGAGTTAAAAATCTTGCACCAAAAGATTTGTTACTAAAACTTTTTGGATCAGAAGCCTCATCGTTATCTTCGCCCATAATTTTCACGAAACCACCGAGAGGTATCGCGTTAATGGAATATATAGTGGCATCCGTAGATGTTTCTTGTTTTCGCCACACAACTCGCCATCGCCCTGATCCTTCGACAGGCTCAGGATGCCCGTCTGCATTATTTTTATAGACGGGCACTTTTTGAAGACCGATTAATCGTGGTGGAAATCCAAACCCAAATTCATGAACACCCATACCAGAACGCTTCGCCACAACAAAGTGACCTAGCTCGTGTACAAACACAAGCAAGGATAGTACGGCTATGAAGATTATTATTGTGATGATCATTTAGTAGTATTGTCATTCTGAGCGTAGTCCGCCTAAATCTCGCGAAGATTTTGTGCGGACGAAGCGAAGAATCTCATCCGAGATCCTTCGGCTTACAGCCTCAGGATGACTGTTAATTTAAACTGTCATTAATTCAGTTTCTTTACCCTTGGCTGTTTCTTTAATCTGATCGTTGTATTTATCGACAATCACTTGAACCTGTTTCTGTGCATCAGCTACATCGTCTTTTGTGCTCTTCCCTTCTGTTTCGCTATGCTTTACTGTTTTCATAATTTCTTCACGCACTTTACGAATTCCAATGCGAGCTTGTTCTTCGATTTGACCAACAAGCTTTACCATTTCTTTACGACGTTCTTCGGTGAGAGGGGGTAATGTAATGCGAACAACAACTCCATCATTGCTTGGGTTAAACCCTAAATTCGCAACTTGGATTCCTTTTTCAATTTCACCAAGCTGACCTTTATCCCACGGACTGATCGTTAAAGTTTTTGCGTCGCTTACAGTAATATTTGCAACTTGATTAAGAGGAACTTTGGTTCCATAACTTTCCACCATAACCGTTGAAAGTAAAGCCGGGTTAGCACGACCAGTTCGGACGCTTGATAACTCATGATGAAAATGTTCGATAACTTTTTCGAATTGTTCTTTGTGCTGATTTATAATGTCTTGAATCATAAATTTTTCTTATAAATTATGAGGGGCTAAATTTTGGCCAAGTTCGAGAAGCCAGCGAGTACCGAGCGACGCGTACTGAAACGTACGCATAGCGAGGAACGGAGCTGGTGACAAAGAAATTGGCCAAAAATTTAGTTCCTCTACTGCGAAACTCCTGCGAATGCTAATTGGGGTAGCTTATTACTGACTAAAATTGAGGTGACTAAGCCATTTGTCCCTGTGTCACTTGATGTCCAGTTCACACCACCATCGGTAGATTTCAAAATCACAGCGCCACTACTTACGTATACAACATTATCAGTTGAAGGGGCAAATGCTACTGCAAAAGGAGAAGCGTCCTGCTGTCTAAATGGCATAGTAACATAATTCCAGGTGTTTCCGCCATTTTGGGAAGCATACAAACCCCGATTAGTGGTTAAAAGTAAATTTTCAGAATTAAACGGATTTATTGCCAAACGACGATGGTCATTTACATTGGAACCGAACCCAAAAATTTCATTTTGATTTCCAGTATTGTTATTTGCTCTTAAATTTCTGGTTATCAAATCAAAATTTAATCCACCATTTTGACTCATAAGTACTCCGGTTTTCTGAGCCACTATATATATCTTATCTGTAGTCCAATAAATACGATTGATGCGATCGTTATAAGTTTGAAGTAATCGCCAAGTTGCTCCCGAATCCTGACTGCCGATAATAGTACCCTTGCCTGTACCAATAATTAATTCGCTCGGATTATTTGGATTAATCGCAACCGCGCGGACAGGATTCCCTTCGCCGGCATCACTGTAAACTTCTGTCCACGATTTGGCACCATCTCTAGTGGCAAACACACGACCCCGATCCGACAGATGAACAGCGGCATAAATCGTTTGATCATCAGACGGATGAAAAGCAAAATCATAAATTGGAATACCCACTAACTCAACTTTCCAATTCTCGGCTGCATCTTCAGAACTGTATAAACCGCTATTAAAACTTGAAGCAAATAATCTGTCACCAGAATTATTGTACTTGAGTTCAGAAATACTTCTTTCTAATAAATCTTGTTCGACATCTTTAACTCTGTTAGCACTCTGCCAATCAACACCACCGTTAGCTGTTTTAATTATCCCAACCTTAACTTCCTCTCCAAAATTACAGGAAACTGCTAACAAGCTAACAGAAAAAATTAAAATAAAAAGTTTTTTCATATTACGAATTGATTAACATTTCTTGCAACACTAATTTAGTGTTGAAATTATGATTGAGCTCGGTGTGAGCTGTTTGGATAGCGCGTAACGATTTGGCTATTCTCCCAGCTGTACTATCGGTACCAAGTTGCCTTTTAAGTAAATTGGCATAGAGATTTAAAAGTAACCGTAACTGATTTGAGTCCAACTCGGTTAAATCAGATAATTTAGTTAAAGATTCTCCCACGGAACGACTACGAATTAGATCAGTGAGAAGATTATCAAATAATTCTGCGTTTTTTTCATTACCCTCGAACTGTTGTTGTAATTCGGGAAAACCAATAACCGCTTGAGCCAAATATTTTGGCAAAGTTGTTTCTAAATTATGACCAACCGGAAAGCATCGCACAGCTATAGCTCGTGACATGATTGTTGGGATCGCACCGTTCGTATTGGATATTAATAAAAACATACTGCTCTTAGAAGGTTCTTCTAAAGTTTTTAGCAAAGCATTTAAACTACTATTTGGAGCGAGTTCAAAATTCTTAAGTATGAAAATTTTTCTCCCATCTCCCACTGAAGTTAAGCTAGATAATTTTATTAACTCTCGAAGTTCATCTAAGCCATTGTCTTCCAAAAAGTCGAACACATATTTCTCGGATTGATTATTCCATGTTTCGGCTATCTTAACAGCGAACTCTTGAGCTAGTTTAAATTTTCCAACACCACTCGGTCCTAAAAAAATGAACGCATGAGGCAATGTAGATGCATCTGGGAAAGTCAAAAAGCTAGACAACAGGCGTTTCGCACCAAACTGTCCAGAAGTGTTCCAAATATCCAAATTTGCCGTTTTTTCAGTGGCTTTCACAGATAAATTATATCATATTATAGATGAAAAGAACCTCTCTTGGAGGTTCTTTAAAAATCTTCAGATATATGTTCAATTAGCACTTATTCTACAATAATTCGACCGAACGCACTTGGTGTGATGTGGTCATGAAAACCCCAGGAACCTGTTTTTGTGAACTTGAACTGAAAAGTTTCACCTGGTGCTAAGCCTTGCTTTGAATCAAACTCGGGATAATCTGTATGCTGTGGATGAGGAGCCGATGCTGGCCAGAAATCTTTATTACTGTTATTTTTGAATACAACGATATCACCGTTCTTAATTGTAAGATTTGATGGTGAAAAAGCAGAACCACTGAAGTTAATCTCATGAACGGTCACGTCAGGAGCCATAATATCTCCTTCACCGCTAAATCGACCTTCCATTTGAGCACCCGGGGTGGCAGGAGTTGATGGCTCTCCATCAACTGGGAGTAAATCTGATCCATTATTAGTATCAGATTCTGTGTCTTGTTGAAGCTGTGATTCGGTTGTGTTAGCTTCGTCTGTCGTAGAGTTGTTTGACTGTGCGTAGATAATTCCACCAACAATTAGCAGAACTACTAAGGCAATAATGCCGTACATTGCTTGTTTACTCATAATATATAGTTTAATTTTCTTCATTCTATTGTATCATATGAATATATGAACAAACCAAAGCTCGTAATTGTTGTCGGTCCAACAGCTAGTGGAAAAAGTGAATTGGCTGTTAAATTAGCCAAGAAATTTAATGGTGAAATTATTTCGGCAGACAGCCGACAAATTTATCGTGGGCTAGATATTGGAAGCGGGAAAGTGACTGGAAAATGGATGACAGTTCCATTTTCCAGTCATCCCGGAAGCCCGCAGGGCTATCCGGGATCTACATTACAGACCCCGGCATTCGCCGGGGATACTGCTATCCCATCTAGTATTCACGGACGAGCGAAGCGAGTCGAAGGATCTACTCCACGTCATCCTGAGCGAGCGAAGCGAGTCGAAGGATCTACTCCACGTCATCCTGAGCGAGCGAAGCGAGTCGAAGGATCTATTTCCAAAAAAGTCTTTATTTACAAATCAATTCCCCACTACTTAATTGATGAAGCTAATCCAAAGCTACAATATTCCGCAGAGAAATTTCAGCGAAAGGCACATAAAATAATTTCGGATATTTTAAAACGCGGTAAGCTACCAATCCTCTGCGGCGGCACTATGCACTGGATTGATTCAGTTGCATTCAATCAACAATTTCCAAAAGTCAAACCTGATTTGAAACTCCGAGCAAAATTATCTAAACTCAGCACTACTGAGATGTTTAAGATGCTTATGAAGCTAGACCCGGAACGTGCAAAAACTATTGATGAAAAAAATCCTCACCGTCTGATACGAGCAATTGAAATTGTTAAATCAACTGGCAAACCTGTGCCTTTGCTCTCCCCTCCTTTTCAAGGAGGGGTGGATTCGCCGAAGGCGAAGACGGGGTGGTCGACACTTTGGTTAGGAATAAACCCATCCATGGAAGTATTAGAAGGTAAAATCAGTAAACGAATGAAGTCTTGGTTAAAGCGCGGTATGATCGATGAAGTAAGTTCGCTTCACAAAAATGGTGTATCTTGGAAAAGATTTGAAAGCTTCGGATTAGAATATAAATATACAGCTCAGTTTTTGCAGAATAAAATTACTGCCAAACAAATGCAGGAACTGTCAGTGATATCCATTAGACAATACGCCAAACGTCAACTAACTTGGTGGAAACGGAATAAAGATATTCATTGGTCCGATTCACCAGACGAGTTAATCACCCTTGCCAAAAAGCTCCTAAGGTGATAGAATAATTTTTCGTTGAAAAACGAAAATACAACTTGAAGGAGAAAATAATTAATGTCAGAACTTTCTACACCCCAAAACGGAATTGGAGGAACAAGTTTTTCCACTTCCATTCCAAGCAGCGCCTTGATACTACTGGAACTTGGCAGTGGCCAGTTCATGAAACTCGACCCACCGAACAAGGGTGAAGGTTACCAGTTACACATCGTCACTCCGCTTTACAGCGAAGGTAGCTTCCCTCACCAAGGTGAAACCGTCCAATTTTCCTGCGAAGCGTCGCCAATCATTTCAAGCGGAATGAAGCTTAGTGAGTACCCTAAGCGTATTAATGAAGAACTCCAGGCGAAGATCTTTGATAAAGCCGTAATGTGCGGCCCACAAAAATTTGAAAGGATGAAAGAAGAAACAAAGCCTGTGACTGATTATCAGACGACCGAGTTTTGGGGGAAACCCTATGAACTGACTTACAAGTTCAGCTTGGCACGATCAGTAGTGAAATCTGCTTAGCTAAGTTCAAGACAAAAAAAAACGCGACAGCCCTCCTAGCTGTCGCGTCTTTATTTTATGATAATTTCTCTTTTAAAATTTCGTTAACCACTTGTGGATTAGCTTTTCCTTTCATGGCCGCCATCACTTGCCCTACCAAGAAGCCGAACGATTTTTGTTGACCAGCTTTGTAATCCTCTACGGCTTTCGGATTTGCAGCGATGATTTCGTCTACTGCAGTTTCAATTGCTCCTTCATCACTAACCTGTGACAAGCCAAGTTCTTCTACTATATGGTCTGGCTCACCGCCAGTTTCATACATCTTTTTAAATACTTGCTTCGCTGCTGAACCAGAAATTTTTCCAGCGTCAATTAGCTTTACAAGTTCAGCCATATTTTCTGCTGAAACTTTTGAGTCACTTGGGTTTGCCAAGTCGGCATTTAGTAAAGCTGAAAATTCTTGAATGCACCAATTCGCCGCCGCTTTGATTAATCTCGCTCTTTTTCCGTCATCCTGAGAGATCTCTTTCCCGTCATCCTGAGGCGAAGCCGAAGGATCTGATGATTGAGATTCTTCGCTATCACTCAGAATGACACTGGAGTCAGTAATTATCCAAGCGTCAATCTCACTAACAACATCCTCAAAATATTCATTGAGGTCTTTCCAATTTAGTAAAGTTTCGATTACAGATTCATCAAGAGCAAACTCTTGTTTGAAACGCACGCGCTTTTGTGATGGCAATTCAGGTAAATCTCCCCGCAGTTCATCAAGAAATTCTTTTGTAAAACGCATTGGCGCTAAATCTGGTTCGGGGAAATAGCGATAATCATTTGCTTCTTCCTTACTGCGTTGTTCAACAGTCTTGTTAGTTTTCTCATTCCAACCCATCGTGACTTGCTTTGGCATGCCACCTGCTTCAAGCATTTCGATGTGACGAGGAATTTCGTAATTGATTGCTGCTTCCGCAAATTTAAAACTGTTGATGTTTTTCACTTCAACCTTGTATTTTGGCAAGCTTTCTTCTCCGGGTTTGCGAACTGAAATGTTTGGCTCACAACGCATTGTGCCTTTTTCCATATCAGCAGAGCTCGCTCCGACATAGCGAACAATTCTTTGTAATTCCTGCAAGAAGATGCGCGCCTCTTCGGCAGTTTCTATATCTGGTTCGGTGACAATTTCTAAAAGCGGACTACCGGCTCGATTGTAATCAACGAGCGAATATGGCAAACCTTCTGGGTGCATGTTTTTACCAGCATCTTCTTCCAAGTGTGCGCGGGTGATGCGGATGCGTTTAGTGTAAGCATCGCGTTCCCCATTTGTTGGTACCAAAATTTCTACCCAACCGTTTAAGGCAATTGGTTCATCGTACTGAGAAATCTGATAACCTTTCGGTAAATCTGGATAGAAATAATGTTTCCGATCAAATTTTGAGTATTCAGGAATTTCGCAATTTAAAGCCAAACCCACCATCACCCCAAGACGAACCGCTTCTTTATTAAGCACCGGCAAAGTTCCCGGTTCCGCCGTAACGACTTCGTCTATATTAGTATTTGGCTGTTTTTCGTCAGGATTATTAGGCGCGCTAGAAAACATCTTGCTTTTGGTTGCAAGCTGTACGTGGATTTCGAGTCCGATAACTGGTTTGTATCCGTTTAAGTTCATATTTGATTACCTTGTATGTTCTTGTTGTGATGTAAAAATGCAATTGCTCCTTTAACAGCCAGAGCAACAATCACAAGAAGTAGAAAAATGTAAGCCCATGTTACAAAAGGTAGATACACTTGAATACTACTAAAATCCTCATTAATCACCACTAAATTCACTTTATCACCCTCATCAAACAATCCCAGAAAAGAAACACTACTATAAGCTGAAGTTGTAAAAAACTGTTCATTCCCATTATCATCAAAATACTTTATCTGCTTAATCACATCTGAACGGCAGTCAACTTCTGAAAAACAACTGCCAGTAATCTGGGTCTGAACATTCATGACTTCGCCTACTATTTGACGACCATCAACCAAAGCAGTTACGTTTTGCTTAATCAAGTATAAAGGCAATAAAGCAAACGCTGCAATTAGTAGCATTAAGATTATAAATATACCTTTAGTAATCGCTGAAGGCTTGTTCATTTATTTTGCTTTCTTAGTATGCCAATCAGTTGCTTGCTGATAAGCGTATCCAACATTAAAAACTTTTTGTTCGCCCCATTGCGGACCGATGATTTGAAGTCCAACTGGAAGTAGCACCCCGTCCTCGCCCGCTGTCGCGGACTCGGCCACCCCTCCTTGGAAAGGAGGGGAAGCAAAACCACACGGCAACGACAATGCAGGCAAACCTGCCAATGAAGCTGGGATGTTTAATTGATCGGCGATATATCCAAACAATGGATCACTCGCGGCGTTCCCCAAAGGCTGAGCAACATTCGGACTTGATGGTGCAAGTAAAATATCTACCCGCTTAAAAACTTCTTCGAATTCATTTAAAATCTTACGACGCACGCGCTGCGCTTTTTTGTAATAAGCATCGTAATAGCCCGCGCTAAGAACGTAAGTACCTGTCATAATTCTGCGTTTGGCTTCGTCACCAAAGCCCTCCGCGCGGCTTTTCTGGTACACATCTAATAAACTGCCGCCTTCAGATGTGGAATGGCCGTAACGAATTCCATCGTAACGAGCTAGGTTTGAAGATACTTCGCTTGGACATACGATTGCGTAAACAAGCGAACCGTACTTTGTGTTTGGTAAACTAACCTCAACAATTTCTGCACCTAAGTTTTTTATTTCTTCAATTGCCTTCTCGACAGCTTCCCGCACCCCTGCTTCCATTCCATCAACAAAATATTCTTTAGGCACACCGATTTTCATTCCTTTGATATTTGCGTCCAGTAATTTTGAGTAAGCAGGAACTTCACGCTCTCCAGTTGTGCCATCT
The DNA here is from genome assembly GCA_002293685.1 of Patescibacteria group bacterium UBA926. Lineage (GTDB taxonomy): Bacteria > Patescibacteriota > Doudnabacteria > UBA920 > UBA920 > UBA920. The sequence goes on along the minus strand of DBDS01000004.1, from coordinate 92,871 downwards.
TTTGGATCATGACCAGAAATACTTTCGGCAATCATTGCCAAATCTTTTACGCTTGTAGCCATAGCGCCCATGCTGTCCAAACTTGAAGCCATCGCCGCTACTCCATATCGCGAAACACGGCCATAAGTTGGTTTCCAACCACTTACGCCGGTTAACGAAGCAGGTTGGCGAATACTGCCGCCTGTTTCTGTAGCTAAAGCCCAAGGAGCAAGCCCCGCAGCCACTGCAGCAGCACTACCCGAAGAAGAACCGCCAGGCATACGAGTTTTGTCCCACGGATTTTTGGTTGCGCCATAAGCAGATGTTTCACCCGATGAGCCATGCGCAAACTGATCCATGTTCGCTTTACCAAGCAACACTGCTTTCTGCTCTTTCAGTTTTGCAATTACAGTTGCGTCGTACGGCGGGATATAGTTATCTAAAATTTTTGAAGCTGCTGTTGTACGAATACCCTTAGTTAAAAATAAATCTTTCGCTGCAAAAGGAATTCCTGTTAGTGGAAAGTTGTCGCCTGGTGAGTTTATAAATTCATCAGCTTCTTTTGCTTGTTCTAACGCTTCTTGTTCAGTAATTGTAATGAACGCATTGAGCTCCGGATTCTGCTCTTTGATTCGCGCCAAAAAATAGTTCGTCAGTTCGACTGACGAAACTTCTTTGTTATCCAATTTTTCCCGCAACTCAGCGAGAGATAATTCTTCGTAGTTCATGCTATAAGTCATCCCGGCAGCTACAAGTCCCGTGAAGCGGGGCGCGAGCTAGCCGGGATCCAGACCCCGGGTCTTTGCCCGAGGATACTTAAGATTACAAAATTGATTTCACTTTATAATAACGATCTTTTCGCTCAGGGGCATTTGTCATAATGCCTTCTTGATAATCGATTAACACTGCTTTATCTGGTCGCTGAACGTTTTCTAAACCTGTCACCGAGGAAACAATATCCAAACCGTCGGTATCAACCGCTTTCAACTCTTCAACATAATCCAAAATTGACGACAAGTCCTTCTGAAACTTTTCAACTTCTCCTTCACGGAGTTCAATTCGGGCTAATTGAGCGATTTTTCTTACTTCTTCAGGGGTTAACATTTACCTTGTTAAATTATTTATGATTTATGTGTTAATTATAACACTTTTACGAAACCAAAACACGTCTTCTAAACTAGCTAATTTCAGCTATATTTAACAGGGTAAATTATAGAGGGAATAAATAAAATAGAAAAGCGCAGAACAAAGTCTGCGCTATAATGCAATGAACATAAGTTCACTTCAATGCCCCGAAGTTGCGCTCCGCACCCCATGATTGGTGTATTTCTTCATCGGTGTAACGACGCACTTCATCCGGTCCGATCCGATTTGGACTATTTACTATGTCCTGTACTTCGCTCGGACTTAATCCTTCGATACCAATACCGACCACACCTTGGGCAGGTTTGGCAACCAAGTCTTCCATGCCAGAACTTCGAACAAATCCCGGCCTACCACTCTCTCGACGAATGCTCATTTTCAACCTCCTGTTTGCTGTTCTTTCCAACCTCTAACCCATAGCGACTCTGTAACCGATATCGCTTTGTTAACAATCCATGATCATTGACCGCTGGATGCTTAACAGCTTCCGACTCCGCCTGCTCCTTAGTAAAGCGTAAGCGTGAATTGCCAACATGGCCCTTGCCGCAAGAATTACCTTCCATTACTGACCCTCCTGAGTGTGAATTCTTCGTCTTAACCCTTTGCCCGCGAATCTCCTCACTAAACGCTGGGATGTGCGTTCTCTGATGCCTTGTAGTATCATGGCGCGATCACAGTCGTCACCTTTATCCAAAAACCCGTGGGAATTGATCGTTTGAACCAAACCTACTTTTGGGTCAGAATTTTCAACTTCATCCTTTTTCATTTTTTCCTCCGTTGCTAATTAAAATTAAAACTCGCTACCCGGCGGACCAGATAGCGAGTTAATTCCTAGAAAAATTATGCTCTATATCTGACGCCTGAAAACGCAAAAGGCAAAAAGGCAAAACGAATCGCCTTAGTAATGTTTGCGCAGGTTGTGTGCAGATATAAATTCATATGAGCAATTATATTGAATTTCTCGCTCTGTGTCAATCCAGCTATCCACACCCCTACGTCCGCCACTGGTGGACTTCGCAGTGCAGGCACCTTATCAGACGAAAGCATATTAAAGTAGGTGCTATTTTAACTAGAATTGAGCTAGTGGTTTTGCTATACTAATGTTACTATCAAACCAATTTCGGTAATAAATAATAGAAAGGAAATTATGTTAATTTTTGTAATAATTATCGTAGCGGTACTTATTATAGGTGTTGGTGTATACAACTCTTTAATTCGTTCTCGCAATCGTGTGGAAGAAGCATGGGCAGACATTGAGGTTCAACTTAAACGTCGCTATGACTTAATCCCAAACCTTGTAAACACTGTTAAAGGTTTCGCGGCACAAGAATCTGGTGTTTTGGAACGCGTCACTGAGGCTCGTACTCGAGCCATGGGCGCACAGACTGTGCAAGAACATCAGCAAGATGAAAACATGCTTTCAGGAACTTTGAAAAGTTTGTTTGCTGTTGCTGAAAACTACCCAGACTTAAAGTCCAACCAAAACTTTTTGCAATTGCAAAATGATTTAACGGATACAGAAAACAAGATTCAGGCCGCACGTCGTTTCTATAATGGTAATGTTCGTGACTTCAACACTAAAATTGAAGTGTTCCCGACTAACTTATTTGCTCAGATGCTCGGTTTCACTAAGCGGGCATTCTTCGATATTGATGATAATGGGCCAGAGCAGCAACCAGTTGAAGTAAAGTTCTAATAATATGAATACAAAAATCATTGTTGCAATAATTGCAGTTGTCGCTCTTTCAATATTACTGGTGTGGTCACTAGTTTTAAAAGATAAAAACCAAAGCGAAATCAACTCGTCTAACGAAACAGTGCAAGACAAAACTCCGGACAACGAAAATGAGAGCACCACACCTGAACCAGAGCAAGCAAAACCCGATAACACAGAAGCAGTACTACCTACAGGACACACTCGAATTTCTGGAACATTTAGTATGTATGCTATTGGAATCGCACCAGACACATTATGCTTTACCCCTGATGCAGGAAATCCAACCTACTGTTTTGAAAACCAAGCTGAGGCTAAACTAATGCTCAACACTAACAGTGCTGGCAAATTAGATGGAGATAAGTGCGAACAAATTTCAGGAAAAGCTTCTATAGTTTACTCAAGCTTCAAAGAAGGTTATTACAACACTGGCGGCGGTTCAGTTCGGTTGGAAAAAGTGGATAGAATTATTGAACCAGCTAAATGTGGACCTGTTAGTTAATCATGCTTACATACACCCAAATTAGTAAAAATAAAACCTATTCGGTTTTGCTCATAATGGTATTCCTTCTCGTAATCATCGGGCTTGGTTTTGTATTCTCGCAAGCGTACGGAGCACCAGAAATTTTACTGCTAGCAGTTGTGTTTAGTTCTGTATCAGCTATTATTTCATATTTTTTCTCCGATCAAATTGCACTTTCAATGTCTGGAGCAACCCAAATTGATTTGAATGCTAATCCTGAACTCTATAGAATTGTTGAAAATCTTTCAATTGCTGCAGGTCTCCCGATGCCACGTGTCTATATAATAGAAGACTCAGCCTTAAATGCTTTCGCAACCGGTCGTAATCCCGACAATGCCGTCATTGCTGTAACTACAGGTTTACTTCAAAAACTAGATAAAACCGAACTCGAAGGTGTTCTCGCTCACGAACTTTCACATATCGGCAACTACGATATCCGCTTCATGGCTTTAGTGGTTGTCTTAGTTGGAATCATTACACTTCTCGCCGATTGGATGTTAAGAATGTCATTTTTTGGTGGCAATAGAAAGAATAGTGAAGGCGGTGGGAATAACGGAGTATTCCTGCTTATTGGAATTGGCTTAGCAATTCTTTCACCAATAGTTGGAATGTTAATTCAGTTAGCTGTCTCCAGACAACGCGAGTATCTTGCCGATGCAACCGGCGCATTGATGACTCGTTACCCTGAAGGTTTAGCTTCTGCTTTAGAAAAAATTGCAGCCGATCATGAACCACTGGAAACTGCCAATAAAGCAACTGCTCACTTATATATTTCCAATCCGCTCAAAGATCACGAAGGCGACGGACAAAGTTGGTTTGCAGGATTATTCAACACTCACCCACCAATAGAAGAACGTATCAAGCGCCTTAGAGGGATGGATAAATAAAATGGAAAAATATAAACCAAATTTCAATTTTGAATCTTCACTTCCTCAAGAATGGTATTTTAACGATGAAATAGTTTCGAAAATTTATCAAAAAATATCAGAAAAAGAATTATCAGCAACAGAAGTTGAGTCTCTTTACCGAACAATTCAAGAAGAGCTCTCGACTAAATTAGATGAGCACCCAGCACCGACAGGCAAGCAATTAGAAGAAATCCAAACTTTGAACAACATAGCAAGAGAGTTGAATAGATACATCAGAACTAGTAAAGAAGGTTTGCCAGATGATGATGGTGTCATCAATACTGGTGAAAGAATACACTAATATAATTCATAAAACAGGTATTGACAAAAGTGCCTGTTTTTGGTATACTGGGCAAGTTCGAAAATCTGATAGTGAGGGACAATATATTATGAAAAAGTTACTAGTTTTGATGGTAGTTATCGGTTTAGGCTTTGCTTCGATGGCATGCAATGACGCAAGCGCTACTGGTAAAGCAGCGCTAAACTACCGGAGCCTTTCTGGTAGTGGTCATATAAACGCAGAAAACTTGAGCCACCAGGTTCAAGCCACCCTGCAGCAAGCGATGGCAGCTAATGGCTTCACCAACAGCTCCGAAAGCTGGATCAGGTACGAAGCCAAAGCAAAATGGTCGGAGGACAAACGATCCGTAACGCTCTGTGTCACGGCTGAGGACTACAGGTCATTGGACAAATCAGACAGTCTACTCCCCGGAGGGTGTGTGTCTGTGTCTAGCACGGAAACTGGCGTCCCAGATACAGTAGGGATCGGCTTGCTGCCCAAGGCAGCTGACAAGATGGCGATTTTAATGAAAAATCAGATTGACGGTAAGGCTATGCCCCCAGCGGAAACTTCGCCGCCGATCTCACCAACCAATGAAACAGTTGCGTCACCACCGACCGCACCCAAAGCGGCGGCAAACGCAAACACCAAAAAATGATCTCTATCCGAGATCACCTGCAGGGCTCCCCGTCCTGCAGTTTTTTATTTTATTAGTTTTGTTACTATGTCCATCCCAAACCCGCGTGATAATAACTTTCTCATTAGTTTTTGTTTTTCGTCGTAAGGCAGGGATTTAATCCATTCAATGGATCCCCGGTTCTCGCTTCGCTCGACCGAGGATGACATGGAAGATAGATACCTCATAGCAATTTCCTTCTCTTCTTTGGTACTTAAAAATTCATTTAAGCTTTCGTCAATTAATTCTTTCGGTAATTTTTTCTCATACATCTTCTTTTTCATCATGAACCGACCCCAAGTTTTATAGTTTTTCATACTATTTATAAAAACTTCGGCATAATTTGAGTCGTTCAAGTATTTTTCTTGTAACAGATTGTTTATAACTTCGTTTATTACAGTAGAAGTGTATCCGCGACTAGTCATTTTGTCTCTTACTTCGCCAACAGTCCGCATGCTTAAATTGAGCAAGAATAAGGCATATTGATAGCCGTGGTCGTAATCGGAAGGATCTTTCAGTGGTCGAGCTTTCTTAAACATAACTTTGAGAAATAATAGATAACAAAATTTCGATGCGTGTTACAATTATAATAGATATCGGTAGTTATATATAGAGTTGACATTCACTCATAAATCCGATATAAAATAATTAGCAGTCTAACTTTGAGAGTGCTAAATAATACACAGCAATAGCAATCCAATTGAGTGGCTTCCTAGATTGACCAAGTTCGAGAAGCCAGCGAGCACCGAGCGAAGCGTACTAAAGGTACGCTGAGCAAGGAGTGGAGCTGGCGACAAAGAAATTGGTCTAAGCCATCTCAAGTCTGGACTTGCTCCAGACTGCCAGATGGCGGTCTAGAAAGTCACTAAATGAACAACTTCGCCTTTATATTAGAACGCCTGTCGAGTAGAGCAAAAAACGCTCTCATCGCAGCACAAATGGTTTCTGAAGAACTCCACCACGATCACATCGGGACGGAGCATTTATTGTTTGGCGTTGTTGCCGAGAAATCCAGCTTTGCAGGCGAAATATTAAATAAAGCAAAAATTTCCTCCGAACTCGTGAAAGCTGAATTAACCATGGTTAATCAAAACAACGAAGTCGCTGTTTGGAAACCAATTCTATCCGCAAACTTAAAAACCGCTATCGAAAAATCTGCCATTATTGCCAGCCAGTACGGTTATCAGTTTATCGGCACCGAACATTTTCTATACGGACTAATTACAACCGAACACAATAAAGCTCGCGTCATTCTTTCTAAGATTGGGGTCGACATCGGTGAACTTGAACATAATCTTGTTACCGTATTCGAAAACATTTCTAAATTCCCAGACATGCCTCAAGATCAACCAGGAAACATGGGACCAGAAAATCACTCTCATCAATCCCCTAACCCAAACGCCCAAAAAGGAAATCCATTGGAATACTTTACAACTGACTTAACTAAGAAAGCTGCGCAAGGCGGCATCGATCCTGTTATTGGCCGTAAAAAAGAAATTGAACGGCTAGTCAGCATTCTAGGCCGTCGTACCAAAAATAATCCTGTGTTAATTGGCGAAGCAGGTGTCGGTAAAACTGCTATCGTTGAAGGTCTCGCTCTTGCTATCGCTAACCGCGAAGTACCAGACACTCTATTAGATAAAAAGATTTTATCTTTAGATTTAGCTTTGGTAGTAGCAGGTTCGATGTTCCGAGGTGAATTTGAAAACCGCTTAAAGCAAATCATCGACGAAGTGAAAGCTAATCCAAATATTATCTTGTTCATCGATGAACTTCACACCATGATGGGTGCGGGAGCAACCACTGGAAGTCTTGATGCTGCAAATATTTTCAAACCAGCGTTAGCGCGCGGTGAGTTAAGCACAATCGGCGCGACAACTTTAGCAGAATACAAAAAGCACATCGAACACGACGCGGCCCTCGAACGACGTTTTCAACCAATTTTAGTTGAAGAACCAAGCAAAGAAGAATCCGTTGCCATTCTTAAAGGTATTCGCCCTAATTACGAAAAACATCACAACGTTCAGATTACTGATGAGGCCATTCAAGCTGCTGTAGATCTATCCGACCGTTATATTCAAGACCACTTCCTTCCCGACAAAGCTGTCGATTTAGTAGATGAAACTGCTGCTTTTCTTCGAAGTATTCACAGCAACTCTAAACTTGCGAAAACAAAGCGCAAAGTCGAATTAGAGCTCGAACAATTAGAAGAAGAAAAAACTAAAGCTGTGATGTCTCAGGATTTCACCACTGCTTTGCATTTGCGCAGCCAAGAAGAAAGGTTGCTCGCTCAGAAAAAAGAATTAGAATCCATGGCGAAGGAAGATACTGGTCCTGTTTATTCCCTAACAGCTGAAGATATCGCACACACTGTTTCTTTAATGACCAAAATCCCTCTCAAAAAATTAGCACAAAGCGAAATTGGCAAACTTACCAATCTAGAAAAAACTCTGAAGACCAGAATCGTCGGTCAAGACGAAGCACTTTCAGAAATCGCAAAGACTATTCGCCGTTCTCGCGCAGGCTTAGCAGATCCAAAGCGTCCAATCGGTTCTTTCATGTTCCTTGGACCAACAGGAGTTGGTAAAACAGAAACAGCTAAAATGATTGCTCAAGAAGTATTCGAAGACATCGATGCTTTAATTCGCGTAGATATGTCGGAGTTTATGGAACGTCATAATGTTGCTAGATTAATCGGTGCTCCTGCAGGATATGTTGGCTACGAAGAAGGTGGTCGTCTTACCGAAGCTGTTCGCCGCAAACCGTATTCAGTTGTTCTGTTCGATGAGATCGAAAAAGCTCATCCTGAAGTATTCAACATTCTTCTGCAGATTTTAGAAGATGGTCAACTAACAGACGCGCAAGGTAAAAAAGTAAACTTTGCCAACACGGTAATCATCATGACTTCCAACTTAGGTATGCAAGAACTTAATGCGGCAAGCGTGAAAATGGGATTCACCGATAGAGACGAAAACGATTCGGAAAAAGTTAAGCTCGATAAAGAATACGACCGCATCAAAGAAGGTTTGGTAGAAAAACTAAAAAAGGATTTGCGACCGGAATTCTTAAACCGTATCGACAAAGTAATTATCTTCCGACCGCTTGCAGCTGCGGAACTAAAAAAGATCACGCAACTTCAATTCGCAGATCTTCAATCACGACTAGAACCACAAAAAACCACCTTAAAGATTACTCCAGCGGTTATTAAATTTATAACCGAAAAGAGTTACGATCCTCTGCAAGGAGCTCGCTATATTCGTAAGAACATTCAGGATTACATCAGCGACCCTTTGGCTGAACAGATTATCAGTGACGGCTTAAAAGAAGGTACGACTATAACTATAGGTCTTGAAGCAGACAAGGTTACATTCAAATCCGATAATAAAAAACCTGCTCCTGTTCCTGCATAATCTATAAGTTCAAACCCCGCTTAAAGGCGGGGTTTTACTTGCCCTGCGAAGTCCACCGCTAGGTTGACGTAGGAGGGTTTTACTTTTTGTCATCCCTGGGCTCACCCGTAGGGTGAGAACCGGGGATCCACTAAATCAGCTTGTCACTTTAATAGATTCCCGGTTCGCCCACTCCGCTCGCGCCCAGGAATGACATCCAAAACTTAGTTCAACTTTGAAAAAAACTTAAACGTGATTTTATCAAGGTTAGATTATAATTAATCATGTTTGATGAAATTGAAATCATGATTAAGGATTTAATATTCCCAAAACAATGCTTCAGTTGCAGAACTTGGGGGAATTTTATCTGTAGTGAGTGTGAAAGTGGTTTGAAAGTTCAAACTTTTCAAAGATGTATTGTGTGCCAAAAACCTAGTTTAAGTGGATGGACTCATCCAAAATGCAAAAAGAGGTATGCACCTGAACGCTTAATTTCAATTTTTGATTACCACTCCAAAGTGGTAAGTAGCTTAATCAACACCGGGAAGTCTGGTTTGGTTCCTGAAATTTTTTCTGATTTGGCTTTTATAGCAGCTCGTAAAATAAAAATACGTGATGAGCAGATTTGGAAATACATACTATGCCCTATTCCCCAAACTAAAAGTAAAGCTAGATGGCGAGGTTTCAATCAAGCTGAGTTAATCGCCAGAGTGTTATCCAAACATTTCAGTTTAGCTGTAGATAATATTCTGGTAAAACCCAAAGCCACTCGCCAACAAAAAGAATTAAATAAAGAACAAAGGGCTTCCAATTTGAGAAGTGCTTTCAGTGTCAGTTTGGGACCAATCCCAAAGCAAGTGATTTTGGTTGATGACATCACAACCACAGGCTCAACTTTTTTAGAAGCAACTATTGTTTTAAAGCGCGCAGGCGTAAAATCTGTTTGGTGTATCGCTATTGCTCAAGACTAATTGACCAATGACCACTTTTGCAGTAAAATGAGTGAGTTATTGATACATATCTGCGGGGCCGCTTGCAGCATCCGCGACTGTATTAATAATTTGACACATTCACACTTGGGCCGAGCGTAGTGAGGTTAAGCGTGAATGTGAGAGGAGCAACACCGGAACTAGTGAAAATTTGGCTTTAGCCAAATTTGAACGGATGGAGGTTGTTGCGACGAGGAGAGGTCGCATAGTGGCCTAGTGCGGCGGTTTGCTAAACCGCTGTACGGTTTAAAGCCGTACCGAGGGTTCGAATCCCTCCCTCTCCGCCAGAGGTTTTTTATTCACTTTGTGGATGAAAAACCTCTTTCGGTTTTGTAGAGGGATTCAAAGAATCCTTCGCTTTAAATCCAGAAATCTAAAACAATCCCAAAAGGGTTTTTATTTTGCCTAAATACTACTGCTTTGTGATAAAATATACATAATCAGCAGTGTTTCAGGACCTTCTGTAACAAAACAACTAAACCCACGTCTATAATCATGAACTCTCAAACCAACATCAGTAATATGACGGATTTGCCAGCTGGCAGTCTCACAAGACTCATCACACAAGCCCAGGCTGGTAAGCAAGAAGCTCTTTCGGATATTTACGAGGCTTACTTTATGAGAGTTTATCGCTTTGTTTACTATCGTGTTTCTCATAGAGAAACCGCTGAAGACATCACGGAAGACACTTTCATAAAAGCTTTCAATAGTTTAAAAAACTTAGAAAAGATTGAAGCTTTCGAAGGTTGGTTATTCCAAATAGCCAGAAACCTAGTAATTGATTATTACCGCAAAAAAAAGCAATTGGTTCCGTTGGATGCAATAGAGAATACCCTTGAATACGAAACTAATGTTGTAGAAATCATAAATCTACAAATTGAACAAAGTATCTTAATTAAACTTCTCAAAGAGTTAAATGATGAACAGCAAACGGTAATCAAAATGAAGTTCCTCGAAGAACTCGACAACTCAACTATTGCTCAAATCTTAAACAAGACCGAAGGCGCGATCAGAGTTATCCAACACCGTGCTATCAGTAAACTTAAAGAACTGTTCGACAACAACATCAGAAAATTATAAATCAATGAAATTAAGTTCAGACGACATCTTAGATCAAGCTCTTGCCAGACTAAATCAAGGCGAAAGTATTGAATCAATCGCTCAGCACTTCCAATCTGAAGAATTGGTGGAGATGTTAAAGTTGGCACAAACTTTAAACTCAATCCCGGTTAGTAAAGCTCCTTCCCCTACCATGCGTCACGCATATGCTCAGAAAGTCGGAGTTTGGCAAAAGCTGGTTAATACTTTTCAAACTTACAAACTTGCAACTATCCCTTTGGCACTAGCGATGTTATTAGTTGGTGGGTACGGAACAATTCAAGCTTCCGAAGACAGCCTTCCTGGCGATCGTCTATACGGAGTGAAAATCTCTAAGGAACAACTTCGCTTAAAACTTGCTTTAGATAACGAAAAGAAGGCAGAAATTCACTTAGAATTAGCAAAGAAGCGACTCTCGGAAACTAAGTTAGTTATCGCACTAAGTAACCCGGACCAGGAAGCAATCGCTTTGGATGCTCTCGCAAAGCAAACTGAAAAAACTTTTGAAGTAACTTCTCAGTTAGCTGCAACGAAAGCTTCACAAAATGATTCCAGTTTATTAAATAACTTAGTTGCTTTAAATAAAGAAAAGAAAACTGTTATAGAGAGTGCTGCGAAATTACCAGATGGTGAAAAACTTGCTAAAGCTCTCGACACAATCAAAGAAACTGACAAGAACTTAGCCAGACTTATTGCCGCGGTAAATGAACAAAGTTTGCTCGATCTTCCAAACAAAATTTCTGTCACAGGAATTATTAGTAATCGCAGTAGAACCACAGTCACTGTAGAAAAAAATGCCTTTATAATCAATCCTGAGACCATTATGATGAGTCAGGACGGTGAGCCTATCACCGAGCTGGATAGTCTAAACGGAAAAATTGCTGTAATCGGAACTCGTGAAAACAATTCCCTTATTGCGAAAAAGATAATTGTACTTGACCCATTGGCGGTATTGCCTACCCCAATCGCACCTACAACTGCGAGCGTTCAAGGAGCTACCACTTCCACAACTACAACACCAGCTCAACCAACCACCCCAACCGAACCAGTAACCCCAGAACCTGAAGATACATCAGTTCAAAAACCAAGCCAAGCTACTACTGGTTTCATAGTTGAACCAGCCGAAAGCCAATATCCTCAATAATCCTTTTTGGTCTACGCCCAGTTGAGTCCAAGTGGGCGTCCATCCAGAAATGATAGTACTACCAGAAATCGAAACCCAACAAAAAACGAGCCAATTCTAGAGTACGGCTCGTTTTTGATTTAGTTTGGTAAAATGTTATAATAGTAGAGTCATTTAGACAGTGTAGTTAGGGAGGTCCTACTTACAGTATCCACAATTTAGATTTATCTTAGATGCCCGTAGGGCAACAATATTCTTTAGCATGTGAGCGTCTGGCTTCGCCAGTGCGAACAAGGAGCGGGACGGCTTGCCGTATCCGCGACCAAGAAAGTGAGTTTACCACATTCACACTTGGGCCGAGCGATAGCGAGGTTAAGCGTGAATGTGAGAGGAGTACTTGATGGAGAGCGTAAGGGACAGGCTTTAGCCTGTACCGAAAGCTCGGAGACAAGTACGACGTGGAGAGGTCGCATAGTGGTCTAGTGCGGTGGTCTTGAAAACCACTGTGTCGCAAGGCACCGAGGGTTCGAATCCCTCCCTCTCCGCCACACTTCGCCCCATCCTTCGGATGGCAAGAAGGCTTCGTGTGGCAAGCCAATAAATCACAATAGCGAAGTGTGCAACCCATAGCTTTAGCGAAGGGTTGCAAAATAAACATGCATTACGTGTATCTACTAAAACTAATAAATGGTAAAATCTATACAGGTAGTAGTAAAGACGTAAAAGAAAGATTGAACCGACACACCGAAGGGTCAGTGAATGCTACTAAAAATTTTCTACCAGTTAAATTAATATGGTACTGTGCATTCTCTAAGAGGCAAGATGCTCTTAATTTTGAAAAATACTTAAAGTCTGGTTCTGGACAAGGGTTTAGAAACAGACATCTAATTTAAATGGCAAAAGCACCTCTATCAGTTTTTAAATGGGAAGCGCCGGAATTCCGTCACTACCCAAAAAACCCAGCTTGGTACATCACTATGTTCATTGTTGTTGGATTGCTAATCGCCTATCAAATTATTTTAGGTGACTGGTTTGGAGCTGTTTCGTTAATCATACTTGGTATTATTATTTCTTTCTTTGCCCGACAAACCCCCAAGCATGTCGAAATGGAAATTTCTGATCAAGGAATTCATATTAGTGGCGATTTAATTCCTTACAATAGAATCAAACATTTTTGGATTATCGATGATCATGAACATAAAGTTTTAAATATTGAAACAACTGCATATCTTAATCATCAACTTGCAATTGAATTAGAAGATGAAGATGCAGATGAAATTCGTGAATTCTTAATCGACATTCTACCTGAGCACTCAGAAATCGAACCAACCAGTGCGCAAAAAATCGCTCACCGGTTTAAGTTTTAGAGTCACTTTTCCAGAATCACCCGCTCATGCTGACACTTAACACCAAAATTGAAAGGCTATCTAGTGTTGGGCCTGCTTTAAAAAAAACCCTAAACAAATTGGGGATTTTTTATATTCTCGATTTGTTCTATCATCTTCCGTTTAGATACATAGATTTTTCTCAGAAGATTCCAATTGGAGAAACTGAAGTTGGACAACTAGTTACACTAGAAGGTCAGATCATCGATATCAAAGCGCGACGATCTTTCCGCAGTCGCTTGGCTTTCACTGAGGCTACTTTAGAAGATAGTTCGGGAGAAATTCGTCTGATGTGGTTTAACCAGCCATACATCGCAAAACAGCTAACCGAAGGCTCAAGAATAATAGTAGCAGGTAAAGTAGAATTTTACCGGCAAAACCAACTTACTAATCCTTACTTTGAAATCCTAAGTGATGACGCAGTTGCTTCTGGGAAAATCTTGCCAGTCTATCCCCTTACTTCGGGAATCACCAATCTGCGTTTAGCTAAGTTGATAAAAATTGCATGGGAAGGAACCGAAAAAAAGTTCACTGAGTTTTTAAGTAAGGAGGTTCTATCCAAGTTCAAATTACTCCCAATCGAAAAGGCAATTACGACTTTGCATTTTCCTGAAAATACTCAGGCAATAAACTCAGCTCGATTTAGAGTTGCAATTGATGATGTATTGCCGCAACAATTAGCTGCACAAATTAAGCAAAAACAGCTAGAAAATAGTTCGTCTCCGAAAATCGCAACCGACATTGAATATGTTAAGAAACAACTCTCCCTACTTCCATTTGATTTAACTAACAGCCAGAAACGGGCAACTTGGGATATTCTACAAGACTTAGAAACAGGAAAACCGATGAATCGTTTACTTGAAGGAGATGTGGGTAGTGGTAAAACTATTGTGGCGATTCTCGCATCATTGATGACTGCCAAATCTAATTATCAAACGGTTGTGCTTGCCCCAACAGAAATTCTTGCGCAGCAACATTATGAATCTTTTCGAAAGTTTGCTAAGGACCATGATTCAGAAATCGGATTACTTACTAAAAGTTTCTCGACAATAGAAGGAGAACAGGTATCTAAAGCAAAGTTTTTGACCCAAGTCGCAAATAATAAAATTAAAATCCTTATCGGCACTCATGCCGTTCTTTCCGGTTCAGTTGAACTAGGAGATTTAGGATTGATCATAATCGATGAACAACATAGGTTTGGTGTAGGACAAAGGGCGTTCCTATCAAAAGCTCACCAACAAGATCTAGTTCCACACTTCTTATCGATGTCTGCCACACCGATTCCTAGAACCTTAGCTTTGTCTTTATTCGGGAGTTTGAAAATTTCTCAACTCAAATCAATGCCAAAGAATCGTCTCCCGATTACAACTAAACTCTGTTCCGAATCAGAAAGAAAAATTGCTTATCAAAAAATCTCATCCGAAATTACGGCAGGCAGACAAGTTTTCATTATCACACCAAAAGTTGAAGAAAGTGAGTCTGAAACAAAATCTGTAAAGGCAGAGTTCGATAGATTAAAAAAACTGTTTCCAAATTTTCGAATTGGACTAATTTATGGTGGGTTGAAAAGCGCTGAAAAAGAACAAGTCATGAATGACTTCGCCGCTCATAAATTTGATATTTTAGTAGCGACCACTGTCATTGAAATCGGTATAGACATCCCAAACGCAACCGTAATTTTAATCGAAGGGGCGGAAAACTTTGGATTAGCCCAGTTGCATCAACTTCGAGGCCGAGTCGGTCGTGGTGAACATCCAAGCTACTGTTACCTATTCACAACCAATGATAACCATACCGAGTCTGAGCGACTAAAAGTGTTTGAGAAAATTTCTGACGGATTTATTCTTGCAGAGCACGATTTAGAACAACGTGGTTATGGAGATTTGTTTGGTGAAAATCAATCAGGTTTCAATTTTAAATTCCCAAAATTCATAACTCTCGAAGCTTTGAAAACTGCTAACCAAATTGCAGGAGAGATTTTGAGCAACGATGAAAACCTAGCGAATCACCAACACTTAAAATCACTATCAACTAGCTACCTAGAAACTCTCCATATTGAGTAAAATTGACAAATTACCTTAAATTTGGTATAAAGACTTAGTATTCACTCGATGAGATGAACGTCCAGTGGTACAAATACAAAAATCTAGAGGAGAGAGAAATGACAGACATAGAAGTCAATCATGTGCGGAGAATTCGGAGAGAAGTCATTAATGGTTACAATGTAACCATCACCGAAGTAAGTCAAGACGGAAAAAAATGGTTTCCTTACGGGGAGGTCATTCGCCATCGACACGAACGGGTCTCCCGAAGAAGTCGCAAGCATTAAAAAACACCCTGCAAGTCTCCCACTTGCAGGTTTTCATTTCGCTAAAAACCAACATACTAACCATGGTTTTTTATTTTAAATTCAAATTCTTAATCGATTTCACTTTGACTAAATTATTGAAACCTAATTTCTTGGCCTCTTTGTCCCGTTTCTGTGCCTGAGAAACTAGCCTAACTTCGCCTAGCAAACCAACTTCACCATACGCAATAGTTCCTTTTGGCCAAGCCTTTCCATAGTAAGAAGATAAAATCGCCATCACGACTGGTAAATCAGCGGCCCGTTCGCTAACTTTAAAACCACCTGCTACGTTTACGTACACATCTTGATTACCAAGATTGATTCCTAAAGTCTTTTGCATAATAGCTAATAGTAACTGAAGTCGGTTTGCATCAAACCCAGAAGCAACGCGCCTTGGGTAACTTGCGCTGGAAGTGTTTGTTAAGGCTTGAATTTCTATAAGTAAAGTTTTATTACCTTCCATTAACGCTGTCACACAACTCCCCGACATCGGGGTTTCGGTATTTTCCAAAAACATACTGGAAGCGTTCGCAACCTCTACTAAACCTGTGTCGTGCATTTCGAAAACTCCAACTTCGCCGATGCTTCCGAAACGATTCTTGGAACTACGTAAAATTCGCAAATTACCAAGACGCTCACCTTCTAAATATAAAACACAATCCACCATATGTTCAATAGTTTTTGGACCAGCCAACATTCCTTCTTTAGTAACGTGACCAATTAAAATAATTGCTACATGAAGTCGTTTAGCTAAACGAATAAGTTGATTCGTAACATAAGATAACTGAGCTACACCACCGGTAACACCACCTGCTTCTGACGAACTCATCGTCTGGATGGAGTCGATAATTACAGCTGTAGGTTTAAATTGCTCGATTGTTGCGATAGCTAATTCCAAATCTGTTTCTGCTAAAACTAAAATATCCTCTTTTAAGGTCAGGCGTTGGTTTCGCATCGCGATTTGCTGGGCAGATTCCTCACCAGACACGTATAAAACGCTCTGATTGGCCTTTTCCAGAAGATTGGCTAACTGTAGTGCTAAAGTCGATTTACCAATCCCTGGATCGCCACCAAGAAGAATTACAGAACCCGGTACTATACCTCCGCCTAATACCAAGTCCAACTCACCTATTCCAGTAAGAATTCGCGGTACCTTGTTCTGCCTTACCTCTGATAATTGAACAGGCTTAACCGCTGATCCGAAAGAAATAGAACCAACGCTCTTTTTGGTAGTTTGAATAGTTTGCTCCTGAAATGAATTCCATTCCCCGCAGGATGGACATTTTCCTTGCCAGCGAGGGCTTTGAAAAGCACAATTTTCACATGTATAAACTGTTTTTATGGCCATAAAGATATTATACCTTATTGCTTTAAAATCCAGATTAAGAAAATCTCAAAGTTGCAATAAGATTTTGAAAATTAAAAACCCGGCAGATTAAATTATTTGCGGGTTGATATGAGAAGTATTCCCAGACGCTGAGATGACAAAAAAAGTATTCCCGGACGCCAAAGGCGATCCGGGATCTGTGATGTAGGCCCCGGCCTTCGCCGGGGATACTTAGTTAAGCCAAGGATAATATAAAATTTTGTGTATAGTATTTT
This sequence comes from Patescibacteria group bacterium UBA926, assembly GCA_002293685.1. GTDB lineage: Bacteria > Patescibacteriota > Doudnabacteria > UBA920 > UBA920 > UBA920. The sequence continues at coordinate 75,715 of DBDS01000004.1, read as the reverse complement.
TAAAACGAAGAACTAGGTGAGGATAGGAACAAATAGTAAAGAGATCCGTCTTGAGCGTTACGGAAGAATAATATATTTTCTTCAAGGTTCAAGAATAATTCTTGCGCATCCACACCGCTTCCTAAGCTGAAATCGGTTTTAGAACCAGACATCACATCTATTTTAGCAATTGAATCAGATGTTAAACCACTGCCGACACCACCCGAACTTGGCACCGCAACAACAACGCTTTGACTGTCGCGACTCCACACAGCTTTGGTTTCACTTGAGCTCACGCCCAGACTTTTCACTTGCGAAGTTGTAAGATCGGCCATCCAAAGAGTTGATGAACCTGAACTATCCCGCTTACTGAATAACAACTTACGGCTATCTGGACTCCATAATACTCCGCGGTTATAACCTTCACGAGTGATTGTCCCCCATGTCTGGCCATCTGCTGATACTGTAAACAAACCATTCTCACTTAAATTGGTGTTTTGATTTCTGTAATAAGCAATGGTCCGCCCATCAGGGGAAACCATAATTTCAATATCACTATCATATAGCTCAGACAGTAATTGGTACCCAGTCGTGTCTGGGTTAGCCAGATTTAAAGTAGCATTTCCATTATCGTCTACCCACACGAACACAATTTTTGTACCATCAGGCATCCAGCTTAGACTTTTCACCTGTCTTGGCAATTCAACGTACACCCCAGTTTCTGGGTTATAGTAACTCCACTGACGTGCCAAACCGACTCCAGATTCAGCTATAAAACTTTGTCCAACTAGAGGCCATAATATTTTTGAAATACCACTTTTAGGAGGAATGGTGATCTCAGTTTTATTACTTAGTAAGACAGTGGAACCTGAAATGGCCATATCAGTTCTGAATAACTGACCCTGTCTGTTAAAATAAGCGATGCCATTTCCTTGGAAAAACAAGGCAGGCGTAATCACTGCTTCATCTGTTAATCGAGTAGCCCCAGAACCTGTAACTGGAGTTGGCTCCGGTTCTTCAAAATCCGGAAAATCTATCACAGGTTCTTGAATAACCACAGGTGGAGTTTCCACTGGAGTAGTTGGCTCATCATCACCTGTTGAGCGTAAATAAATAATTACCCCTAAAGTACCGACAATAAGGATAAATATCCCACCTAATATCGCAATTGCTTTTTTATTCATTAATTTATATTTTTGTATCTAAGAAGACTTTTATTAATTTAATAATATCATATTTTGCGTTAATTTACAAGCCCGCAGACTTGATCTACTATAGATGCGTATTCAGTTCCATTCCACCAGTCATAACCGGTTAATACCACCTTTGCAAAACCTGTACCCAATACTCCTGTCTGCTCACCTAACCAACATGAGAAGTAAACAAACATCACCAACATCAGGACAATTCCGATGAAGAGCAAGATATCAAATAAAATTATAGTGGTTTTTTCGAAACCACCGATTCTAATTGTATGTTTATCAATAATTCCTGACTTTTCAGCTCCTTGCAGGAATTCACCAATCCCAAATAAATCTAATATCCAGACCGTGAGTCTATAAACTAGCCGAGGTGAAATCAATAATAAATTAAAGATTAAAATGACTGGGGCCGCAATAACTATCCCAACTATACTAATGGAAACAATCAATCCAGCAATTGATAGCAATCCCCAAATAACCCAGAGCAAAAATCCTATCAAGCGTCCCTCGTCTTCTTGCAAGCTTGCAATTTTTGCAGAAACTTTTTGACCAATAACAGGCACCTGATTTGCCACATCTTTAACAGCATTGACTGCATCACCCTTACCACCCTTTTTCACAGATGAAGTCTTTGCTTTTCCCATCGAAGACTTGGTATTACCTACTCCTGAAGATTTCATTGCAGAAGGGCCTCCAGCTCCACCATATCCAGAAAGTTTCTGTGGGTCACGGCCAAGTTTTTGTTTAGCAATTCCTGGTTTACCAACGCCACCCATCGAACTACTTGAACCTTGCGAACCTGGCACACGCTGATTCAAATTTAATGGTTTAGGTGCGCTCAACCGGGACAGTGCATTTTGCTTAGCTTTTGCTTTTAACTCTTCACGATCCCCGTCTTGTTCTTGATCATTACCAACAAAAGAATCTCTCTCGTCTGAGAGAGATTCGTTTGAATCGGATGCATTAAAGTTTGTGGAGTCTAGAAGTAACATGTTAGGAGATGCCATCCTGAGCGTAATCCGCCTAAATCTCAAAGGGATTTTGGCGGGCGAAGCGAAGGATCTCTAATTATTGGATTCTTCAGCCTACGGCTTCAGAATGACAGAGGTAGATTCTTCGAAGAGCTCAGAATGATGAAGTTGCTTTGTTCAGAATGACTAAGGTTTTACTGCTCAGATAATTCTTCCTTACTTTGTTCGATTTCTAATAATTGTTTCGGGTCGGTTGTAATAATTTGGTCTTCAACATACGATGCATAAATTTTTATTGCAGCGTGCTTTAATCCAGCGAAGAAAATTCCTTCTCCCACATCACTTTCGAGCAACAAATATTTTTCTCCTTCAGTAAGGAAAAAAGTTTCTTGCACAATTTCAATTGCGGCAGGGCTTTGTTTAAGAAGCAATTGAATTGAAGAATTAGTCACAATTGGTTTTCCATATGGACTGGCCATAAAATCAGCGACGTCCTGAGTGATTGTGGTAAGACCCAAGTAATACTTACGCGCACGCTTAGCGATACCAAATACGAAACGAGCTGAGTCTTCATGTTGCATCATGATCCAAGCTTCGTCCAAAACCATAATTCGTTTTTTAAGTTCACTACGAACCACATTCCATATATGACCAAGGATAATATACATCGCGATTGGGCGAAGCGAATCTTCTAAATCTCGAATCGAAAATACTAACAATTGATTTTTTAAAACTACGTTGGTTTGATTGTTAAGCAATCCTGCAAAAGTTCCTTCGGTAAATTTACCTAAGCGTTGCGCCAAGCTCTCACCCCCAACCATTCCTGCTAAAACTTCGATTAGATCACTCATAATTGGCATTTCAACGGTGGCGTAATCAGAATTTTCAGTGATATCTTTTTTGGCATATGTTGCCCAGAGAGCTTTGTCTAGTATCGCTTCTTCGGTTGGATCGAGTTTACCTAAAACCAATCCCATCAAACCCACTAAATTAATAACGGCGCTGCGTAAAATATCTGCTTTGTCTTCATCTTCCATGCCAATCGGTAAATCAAAAGGATTAATTCGGAAATCTGAGTTAAGAGAAATATTAATATAAGTACCCCCAACAGCTTCTGCCAAATGCTGATACTCATTTTCTGGATCAATGACTATTACATCAATGCCGACCATCAACGAACGAAGGATTTCTAATTTAACAGCATAAGATTTTCCTGCTCCAGATTTTGCAAAAATCACAAAATTAGCATTCTCCATTTGGAATCTATCAAACAAAATCAAACTGTTGTTATGACGATTGATTCCATAAAGGATTCCGTCGTTTCCAGTTAAATCTGAAGACACGAATGGAAAAGTGCTCGACAACGGACTGGTGTTTAAATTACTCGCCACATCTAATTCGTCTACACCTAAAGGTAAAGTAGAATTAAATCCTGCTTCAACAGCTAACAATGCGCGTTTAGTCACAACTAACTTTGCACCCAATGCGCTTTCTAAAATTTTCGAGTTTTTATCTAACTCATCCAAAGAATCTGAATACAAAGTGAAGTACAATGCAAAACGGAAGAAGTGCTCTGTGCCTTGCTGAAGTTCATCTCGAAGTTCTTCTACGTCGTGATAAGCAGTTTCTAAAAGTGGATTTCGAGCAAGGCCTTTTTCTTGCTCAATCGTAATCTGTGAACCAATTTCTCCAATCTTACTCTTAAGCTTTTTTAGTACCATCCCAGAATCAATTGGATAAATGTACATCGAAACGTCTAAAGCACTCTCGGAATTGATAATAAATGAAAGCCAGTTTGAGGATAGGAATCGTGGATATGCGAGTACAAAAAAGCTACGACCAAATTTGCCGTTAAGTTCGAAATAAGAATTAGTAAATTTTAGTGAAGCAGGTGCGAGTAAATCACGCAGAGTTGTAACACCTTCACGGTACTGCTTTTCAACTTCAACTAGCTTACTGTCAGCAGAAATTTGACCTTTAAGATGCTCGAGTTCGGACTTTTTCTTATCTAATTCTGATTTATTGATTGAAAATAAAGACATAATTAATTTCGTAAGTCTTTAATAGTAACTTTTTCTAATTGACTAGCATCTATGCTTGGGCCAGCTGCAAAATTATAAGAATTATAAACAAGTTCGATTAATTGATCAGTTCCCAGTCTAACCACGCGCAAACCGCTACTAGATAAGGATGCGGCTACAGTATTTGCTCGCTCATCAAGTTGCTTGCGACCGTTTGCTAGATTAGCTTCCCTATCGGCTACTTGCTTAGATTGGCCTGTACCAAATAACTTTCCAAATATTCCAGTGGACGCTGGGGTAATGCTGGTAGTATAAGGAACGATTACGTAGAAATCTTTGTTCATTACGTTGGCCGATTCAACCAAACGATCAATGAACTCGATGTACTCCTGGGTTTGCATTCGAAGTAACTCATTGGTTTGCTTTTCGGCTAAAACTTTTAGCTTGCTCATGTACTCGGCAATATCCATTTTTCTAGATTGAACAACAATTTGAATATGAAACTCTAAAGAATTCAAAAATCTTTGATAACTATAGATTAGAGCGTTCTGTTCTTCTTCGCTCTTCAAGTCAAAGTTCGTTGAAGAAACAGCGAGTACCGCGCGCAATGTTCCATCGTTCATCACGATTAAATCATCTCTAATCTCTGAGAGCTTTAGAAATTGCTGAGTTGGTGAGCCGACTGTTTTTTTGCTTTTGGTTTCCATGGAACTATTTATTTAGATTGTTCGCGGTTTTGCTTAATCATATCTATTAACTTTGATTGCTCAGATTGTTGTTGTTGCAAAACATAATTTAGTTCTTTGATTTTCACAGCAGTTTGTTTCAAGTCTTTAGGTGCAACTTTTTCCTCAACTATAATTGGAGTATACTCTGAGCCAAAATCTTTTCCCTCTTTATGGTAAATATAAACTTTGGGGCCAAAAAGATATTGAACAAAATTTCCAGCACTAGAGTATAAAGGGCGGCCATTCAACTTTCCAAACACTAATGCGAGTGCTGGTATGCCTGTAAAAACTGCTACTCCGATAGTAATTGGTAAGTTTTTGCTGATTGTATAAATTATGAAAGTGAAAACAGCTGCCCCAAAAACTATCGCGAATTGTTTAAAGGTTAGACCTGCGATAATTTTATCTTCGACGTCGGTAAATTGTGGGACAGGAAATTGCATTGAAACTAAGAAATAAATAGTAAGAAGTAAGAAGTAATTTTAGCCAGGTTCGGATCAGTAGAGTCTTACTCACTACTTTCTACTGCTTACTTCCTAACTCAAATTATACCAAACTAAACGCGGTTAATTTTTAACGCCGTCAACAAATCTGCAACAAACTCAAACTCCTCTTGTGAAAGAGGTAAATTATCATCCGGACCACCATTTAATCTTACTTTTCCATAAACCAAATAATCTTTATATAGAGGACTTAGTTCTAATTGGGATAAAACTTGAAAATAACCGAATTGTTCTGCCAGACCAATAATGGCCTTATAAAAACCTTCCCTGGTTTGCTCGTGAAGCGCGGCGGATGTTAATGTACTTGCTTCATCCAGCGAGCTTAATTGAATTGTCGGTGCCACTTTGACTTGTCCATGAGTAGGTGGGGTTACAGGCTCCGGGTTAAATGCAGGCTTTGGTGCAACTGTCTGAAGTGGTTTCTGAGGTGAGCTAACAACAGGCACTGGTTGAGTAATTGGTTGAGCTTTAGAGATAACAGGAGATGGTGCTTGAACTCTAGGCTGTGGTCGTGGCTCAGGAACGCGAGGTGATTGAACTGGAGTTTTCACAGCTGGCTTAGCCGGTTGTGAGGAATGAAACATCTCCAAAGGCCGTGCCTTAATTCTCGGGTCGACCATCTGACTAGGTAGATTGCTAATGTGCGACAAAGGAGGTGTGCTCACACCTTGAGTTTGATTATTGTTACTAACAGGTGTAACGCTCGGTGCGGCAGGCTTCAAAATTTCTTCAAGCTCTGAGAGTTGCTTATCGTTCATCAGTTGCATCAAAGCAAGCCACTCGGATTTTTCCTGAGCATTTAGTATAGTAGAGGTTTCCACCAAGTTTGTAAGCTTTTGAATTTTTACTGGATCTGACATATTATTTCTGCTTACGCTGTTTAAGAGCGTTTAATTTTTCATCGATAGCTCTTTGTTTTTTTAGTTCCTCTTCTCGACGTTTCGCGACTTCCGTTAAATCGACATTAGTTGGCTCATCAAACACTAATCCTCGTTTTGCTTGACGGGACAAGTCTAAATCTCGTTGTTGCGGGATTTTAAATTCATTCTCATCTGAACCCACTTGTAAATTACGGTCGATTTTTGCTTGTTGAGTGTCTGTCCCCACAGGTGGTGTGTTATTTCGGATAACCCGCTGTGATTGTACAGGTTGAGTAACTTGAGTTGATTGTGTAGGCTGAGATGTTTGAAAAATTGTTTTCGGAGCGACTGTCTGTGATTCATTTTCTATCTCTTCCTCTAAATATTCTTCTAACCACGGAATTGCCTTGTATAAATCAAAGTTCTTTAATATATTGGCTTTCTCTTCGGGAGATTTTATTTCAGGAATACTATTCCACTCTTGCAATGATGATTTAGCATAATTATAACTTTTTATAATATCCCTTGCTATGAACTTTCTTTCCTCAGGCAAAGAATTGATATAAGGAGAATTAGAGAAGTATCGAATTTCCACCAAAGCATCTTTATTTGAAAAATCATTTGTAGAAGAATTAAAGTCCGCAATAAAATTCTTAATTGACGGTATAAATGGCTGACCTTTTACAACCAGTTTTGAATTAGCAATCAACTCTTCGTCAGTTTCCAATAACTTTATAAATTTTTCAAAAAAATCAATTTCTTCTGGAACACTATCAAGTTGAATTAAGTATTCCTTCAATTTCTCACTAAGCAATGAATTTGGGATTGAATAACAAGCTAATACAGATGCTCTTAATAAATCTAATAGGCGAGATGGGGTTAAGCTATTCATTCGTACATACTGAAGTTGCATCAATAAATTTTGATCAATTTCAATCTTTGGAGATTTTTTTAAAAATACCAACAATCTGACAGCCTCCCTGACATCATTTGTTGCGATAATATCTTTGATTGTGCTCATATCTATTGATTGCATAAGGTTTTTATTTCCCACGATCCTTAAAAGCTTGTTGAATCTTATTTCCTATCGCAGTGCCTTGTGGATTAAAATCTCCAAAGTTAGTAGCATTAGCCACCTTTTTTGCTACATTGGTAGGAATTTTAGGAACATATTTATCGAATTCTATGGCAGACAAACTTTCCATATGCTTTTTCATTGCATTTACATAACCACCAAAAATTTCATTCTTACCATCTTCTCTTTCCCTAACTACCTGATCAGCTTTAAGATTTGATAAATCATTAGGATTTCTTGACTCTAAGAATCCATTTACCTTTTTGGCTTGTTCTTCTAAGGTGGCTAATCTCAGACTACCTGTTTCAGCATCCATTTTGGTGGCATTGGATAACGCCAAGTTATTGCTTTGTTTATTAAGATAACTTACCTCTGACATAACCTGCATGCGAACATTAGGAGCCATTCCCTTTAAATTCTTCGCAAAGAATGCCTGCATCGATTCAATATTATTTCGCCCACCTTCACTTTGTAGAAGATCTTTAAAGAAGCCTTCCTTAGCTAACTTTTTTTGAATTGCCGTTGCTAACAAAAGATTATTATCTTTCATAGCCTTTTTATGAATAGCAATTAGTTCATCTGGGTCATCAACACCATCATATTTTTCCATTTCCTTCTTTTGCCCTTCTCTCAATAAAGCCCTTATTGCCAGAGATTCTGGAAGTTTTCGTTCACTGGCTTTTTGTTCTAACGACTCGGCCTGTTTCCTTAATCTCTCTCTTTCTGACTCAGGTAAATCACCCGTTACGCCGTACTTTTGCTTAAGAACATTATTGTCCTTAATTTGTTTCTGAGAATCCTCAATATTTTTTGCAAGCTCCTCAATACTTTTTTCCAAGTCATTGGAAATTTGTTTACGCAAACCTGGATCAGAGTTTACATCTACCCCACCATTAGTCGCAGGATCAAGTTTATCTTTAACTTTATTTAACTCTTTTACTTTATCCTCATATTCTTGTAAAACTGAAGCTGCTTCTGCTCTTTTTGCTGCAGCTCCAGACATATTTCCATTCGCCTCCAAGGTATTGGCTTCTATCTCTAGATTATCTGCTTTTAAATTGCCTTGATTTTCAAAATCAGTTATTTGGGTTCCTAAACTACCCAATAATCCAGCAACATTGATTGGCCCTGTTTCCGGTATTCCAGTTTTAAATGCATCATAAATTTGCTTAACAGATTGATTTTCTCCCAACTTGACTTCCTTGGCTAATCTCTCGTTCTCAGTAAAAATACTTGCCTGCTCTTTTAGTCTATCAGCTTCTGAGAGTAATCGATGAGGTGCACCGAAGGTCATTTTATGAAACAAATATTTTAAGGAAGTTCCCATATACTGGGTCGCAATACCGGGATTCAGTTTACCATCTTTCTTAAGTAAACGATTAGATTTCTGAGTGTTAGTCTCTGTACTAATTCTACCTTTCCAACCCTCTTTCCATGCTTTTGGATCTAACAATCCACCAGCAATTTTTCGTTCATACTGTTCTTTTCCATAACTTTTAGCCAAATTCCCAGCGCCTCGCGCTGCCCACATTGCTGGTCTCTTAGTAACAGCATCAAAGCCCTTCTTCGCGAATGAAACAATTTGTTTTGAACCAACACCACCAAATTTTTGAGCGAAGGCCATTCCGCCAAACAAGAAAACTAGAACGATGAAGTGAGACATTACAGTGACTGCAAACTCTACTATTCCCGCTGCCGCATCGCCCGTAGGAACTAACCCTCCCAGCGCAGTCGTACCAGAGCCTTCAACTTGAACCTGATCACCACTTGTTCTAGAAAAAGTAACTGCTATTAGAGCGGTCATATTTAAGAAAAACGCTAAAATAGGTACAACAAATGCATAGCGAAGAAACTCGGTAAACCATTTTTTACCATACTCTTTAGTTTCAGGTAATATTTGCGCCACATACGCCAGCGGCGACAACATATATAAAAGCCATAACATTCCTAGTCGCACAAAAATAAATGCTATTAGTGCAACGAAAGCAAAAAATGCTGCAACCGCAAGAACAAGTAAGATAATTGCTTTTGGTAAATCACTTGCGAACGAGTTGCTGGTGAAGTTGCCGCTTGCATCAAGATCTGCACCACCACGGAAAGTGATAATCGGGTCAACCATCAACTTATGACCCAAAGCTTCAACAACCCTACTATCTTTCGGTAAAAACTGGGCTTGAACAGTATCAGCTATACCAACAATGGCTTGACCAATTACCAAACTGAAGTTAACGAGCAACGCCATTAAAATTAATCGAACTATAAAGCTACGACTCTTGCTTGCGTCATCAACTTGGAAAAGAGTACGAAGCCCAATCCATAACAGCGCGATTATGAACAAGATATTCGAGATGTTTCTGATGATAACCCAACCTGGGTAAATAAAGTTTACAAAGTTATCTTTGTACGCCTGAATCTGCAACAGTGCGACCAAAACCGGAACTAAAATAATTGAAAATATGTAATAAATAAAGCTGGTCAATAATAAAACAATGTAAGCGATTACACTTCGGATGAAGTTGAAAAGTGTGCCAGCTGCTCCAGGATTTGCTGTATTCTCAGTCTCAGGTGCAAACTCCGGGGGAACTGCGCCCGGTGAACCAACTGGTGCACTCACAGTCACTTGTCTCCAAAATGCATAAGTATCATTGAACGGAACTTCAACCTTATTCATATCCGAAATTAAAACTTCTGGATATACATATACATAATAATTATTCAGAATGGTATTGGTGATAGAAAAATCAAAAGGAGCGCCAGTAATTCTGGTTTTCATTATGTCCGTAAGCTTCATGGGAGCAAAAACACCACCGATTCCAATAGCTGTACCGCTCGAGTCTTTGATCACCTTTCCAGTTCCTTCTAAAATCCCTTCAGATAGAGCAGGACCAGTAGCTTGACTGCAGGCTATATAATCAAGAAGAGGAAGACATTGATACAAATAAAATTTAGCTGAAATTTTTAAATTTTGGCTCTGGTAACAAGCTGCTGCTAGTTGTTGGTCTGTAATATTGCTAATTTTCACACCAATTTGAAAAACCTGTTCTGGATTGATTGGAGTGTTTTCAGATGGCGCAAACACATAATCAGCCTTGGCATTCGCATCAGATAATCTGGTCAAATCACAAGTAGAACTATTGGTTGGAGTTGGATTGATTGGAGGTGTTTGTGATGGTGGTAAGGGTCCTTGAGCATAACCAACGACCGGAACAAACAAAAAAGCAACGAGGGATGCTAGAACAATCCGCCTCAACTTGTCGAAAGCGAGAACAATCCGCTTGCTTCTTTTATGTAGGTTTTGTTTCAAAAATTTAAGCAAAAAATTGAGGAAATTTGATGTTTGTTTCGTGGTCACAGAATGTGTTTTAACCGCTAAATCTTGTAAATATTATACCACATACACATCTCAAACTCCAAGCTAAATCTGTGAACAAAAAACCGCCGCCCGAATTGCTTCGAACGACGGTATTTTTAAATTTTTATCGGATGCGGAACGTGCTTGTGTTCGGCATTTCCCCTCGAGGATTGAAGAACACTGTCTTTGCACCACCTACCGTTCCAACTACAAACGATTGAGTCCACCCACCACCACGCAACGGGGTGTCAGAACCTTGCACGCGAGCATAGAATTGAGCATTGATAGAAAATGACTGCGTTACATTCGTGAGATCTAACTCAATGCGACCAGCTGCTAATTCGGCTGGAGATAATTGGAAGTTATTACTTCCCTCAAAGTTACCACCCGAAACCACTGCTCGCACTGGATTGAACACAGGATCTTCATTTGTACCAGGTCGTGCTATCAACCCAGCGAAGTCTATCACTAACACATAAGACTGTCCGCTCATTAACACGTTAATGCGCTCTGTGCTGTTTGCACTACGAGCATAAATTTGAACATCGCCCTCACTTAAACTTTGTGAAGTAAGAGGTCCACCGCCTGAGCTATTATTATTTGTTAAACTTCCCAAGCTGACAACCCCCGCACCCATCGCTTGAAGCCCTGCTTCTTTAAACACTTGGGAAGTACTTTTACCACCAGTCAATAAATTTGTTAAGAAGTTACTTGCTATGTCACTGATAAAGTTCGCGTAGAAAGGTAAGTTGTCCTGCTTTAAGTCTGTAGATTGTTTGGTTAAATTACTTACCCATTCATTCACCTGATTTCCCAAATATGACGCCGGTGAATCAATAGCTTTACAAATATCAATTACCGGGGAGTTTACCTCTTGCGGTAATTCTACTAACTTTGTGTCTGCCGCAAAGAAAGCTGCTTCTGCTTTATCGACTTCAGCTTGAGTTGTCTGACCTTGCTTCAAGGCTTGTTGTAATCTCACTAGTACTGCTTCGGCAGCATCGCGCTCTGCCGATACAGCTTGAATTCTCGAATCTAATTGTTGTTGCTGAGACAAAGAACCACTACAGTCACGAGGCGGAGCATAACCAGCGCTTTGTGCTATCTCAGCTTGAGCTGTTTTATCTGCTTGCAGCTTAATCTGACTAGCTGTGTCCAAAGCGTTCATATACTTGAACATTGGACTAGCTTGAACATCGCCATAAGCAGCTAAACAATTTAGCGAAGTTCTGTTTGATGAATCTAAAGACCCAGCACTACCACAACTATTAGCGATATACTCTCTAGCTTGCTGATTTGCAAAGTTCGCTGCTATCCGAGCTTTTTCTGGAGCTTTTGGGCTTTGAATTAACGAGCGCATCATCATTTGCGTACGAGCATCACCCTGATAATTCTGATCGATATACTTCATCGCATAAATTTGCGTTGCCACGGCATCGCCATAAGCCAAGTAATCATCAATTTTATATCGATTGATTAACTCATTGGCTAATTTTGTGGTGATGTTCTTATTTACTGTAAGTAAAGTTCTTACCATCACCGCTTTTGCAACATCTTTCCATCCTGCATTAGCCTGTGCTTGCAGATTTTTTAAATTTGTTTCAAGAGCATTTAATTCTGTAGCAACCTCAGTCACAGCTTTTTGCAATTGGTTGGCATCATTTAAACTGGTTGGTTCAATTTCATTTAATGCCTCGAGGTAGGCATAACCACAATCGATCTTTCTTTGTGTGAGTTCTGCCTGAACAGATGCTTTTGTTGCTTCTACCGGACTACCGCCGATAACGCTCATAGCTACATTGAGCACTTGTTCAAAACGACTCACGGAATTTGCAATATTTTCTGTGTCTTCAACTGTATCTAGTATGTCATTACACAAGGATGCGATTTCTGCGATCGCAGTTTGCACTTCCGAAACCACCCCTGTGATCGATAAAGAAGTGTTGTATCCCAGAGAATCAAGTACCTGTGAATCATTCACAGGAACGGTTGGTCCCGTGCCAGAGAATTGTGCAATAGCTGTTTGTGGAGAAATTAAAGAAGCAGCGATTAACGCCGTTAAAGTAATTCCTGATGAAATTTTTAGAAAAAAAGATTTCATACTTTAAAATGAATTTAACTTATTACCAGTGCTCATCATCACAGTTAGGAAAAACTGTAGCTGTGATTCATCTCCACTACCTGCGTAAATTTCTGCCATCTTCATGATTGAGTAATAATAAGATAAGTGAACCTTGTGCATCTCAAGCTGGCTACTTGGGACGTTCAATTGTGAAATCTCACTTAGGATTGTGCTGAATCCAGCTACGCTTTGATTTAGCAAGTTTGTATCTGCTGTGCTAAGTTGTGCGAACAAACGAGCTCCTCCATTTCGAGTTTCGATAGCTGCTACAGCATCTTGGTAATCACTGATGGAAGTTGGAGAGTTGTCGTTGATTACACGAGCTGGATACTTGGCATCAACCTCAGGTAAATGCAACGAGTTGGGATCAGGTAATTCACCAACACCAATAATCTCTCCAAGCACCGCACCATCAGTACTACCACGATCTAATAATGCAAATTGGTTTTCTAGTTCTTGGATATAAGCATCTTCTGAACCAACGCCCATCTGAGCATAGACCTCGCCACGAATCTGATCGTAAGTAAGCATCGGTTGTTGTTCATCATTCCCGAATACAGATGTGATTGAAAGCCCTGTCTTTGGAATGACTAATGCTCCAAAAATCAAAACAGCCACAGCCAATAACGCGATGTGGTTAACAGTAAATCCGTACTGTTGTATTTTTGTTTTAACGAATTTCATTTTATGATGTACCTACTTGAGAAATTGGAAAAATTGGATATGGAAGCAAGCAAGGTATCGGGGTGTTCGTATAATTTCCCAAAACAAAAGTCCCAGGAGTGGTTAAATTCCGATTTTCATAAATTCTACTAGAAGGTACAGGTGCCACTGCTCTAACTGACATTGATCTAAAATCAAAGATAATTGTATGCGCTGTTCCACAAGTAGGTGATGGAGGAACAGAAAATAAAATTGCTCCACCAAATGGTTGAGTGATTGGCAGCGATTGGGTTTGTGCACGCGCGGTTTGCGCTGCCATAAAAAGGCTCACAAATATCCCAAGAATTAAAACCACCGAAGCGATTTTTTGTACAAATTGATTAGACATATTAAGTTTTATTTTGATTTTTGTTTCGGAAATTCAGTAACTTTGTTATTATTATATCAGAAATTAACCATTTTGGCAATAGCTATGAAACGGATTCAGATTTATATTTTATTACTCTCTCCCCTGTTCCTATTTGCAGGTTGTAATGAGCCAACTTTCGCAGAACCACAGCGTCCAAATGTTCAAAGTGAATCCACAATTTCAACTGCATACGATATTCCGATTACTGTTGGCGACGCAAGTTTATTAGTTGAAGTTGTAGCGACTGATGAAACTCGTGCCCAGGGATTATCTGGACGAGATCCATTAACAGAACAACAAGGAATGCTTTTTGATTTTACAAACACAACTATCAGACAACCAAGTTTTTGGATGAAGGATATGAAATTCAATATCGACATAATTTGGATCGCTGACAATAAAATAATTGGGATTACACCGAATGTTCCAGCACCGACTTCTAACGAGAGCCTTCCATCTTATCCTCCGCCAGGTGATATCACTCACGTTCTAGAAGTTATTGCTGGTTGGTCGCAAAGAAATCAAATTAAAGTTGGTGACACGATTCAGTTCTAAAACAAAACATAAAGAAATCCCGGGCTGAGACCCGGGATCATTTTTAACTCAAATGCGGAGTGCCAAATGTCATTCTGAGGCAAAGCCGAAGAATCTCGGAACTAGATCATTCGCTACGCTCAGGATGACAACAGGAATAAATTTTAATTTGGCAATTCAATTGAGTCTACTAACTTAATCCATTGTTCGATTGTTAGTTGCTGTGGTCTTGCCGTTGGGTCAACATTTATATTTTCCAAACTTTGCAATGCAACAGTTTTTTCTAGTCCTAAATTATTTGTCAGTGTGTTATGGATTTGCTTTCGCTTCCCTGCAAAGCAAGCGCGCAACACTCGAAAAAACTTTTGCTCGTCTTTCAATTTATATTTTGGTTTGGAAAATAATTCGATATGAATAACTGCGCTCTCAACTTTTGGAGCCGGATGAAATTTAAAAGCAGGAACTTTTGTAACTAATTTTGCGTCGCCATATAGTTGTACAGAAATTGCTAACAAGTTTAGTTGTCCAACTTTCGCAACAATATTGTTAGCAACTTCTTTCTGCATAAGCAATGTCATGCTTTTTGGTTTATGCTCCTGCTTCAAAAACAATTGAACAATTTTCCCAGTGATGTAGTAAGGAATGTTGGCGACAACTTTATACTGTGGTGTCTTCCCGGCAGCTACAAGCGACGAAGTCCGCCTAAATCTCGTAGAGATTTTGGCGGACGAAGTCGCGCGGGCTAGCCGGGACCCACTAGTGGATCCCCGGTTCTCACTACGCTCGCCCGGGGATGACAGGAAAGAGGAGAAATTAAATTTCAATGCATCAATTAACTCATACTCAAAATTTTTGTATTGCTTTGAAAGCGTGCGAAGAACTCTTATAAACTGTTCATCTTTTTCAATTGATAAAACAGTTGCTTCTCGCTTTAACAAAATTTCAGTCAAGTTACCAATCCCTGGTCCGATTTCTACAACCATATCCCCCGCTTTAACATCAGCAACATCAGCCATGTCTTCAAGAATTGTTTCGTCCATTAAAAAATGCTGACCGTATGTCTTGTTAGGATTTAGACCATAGTGTTTTAATAAACTTTTAAGAGTATCTATTGTCATTTTATTATTAAGTAGAAAGTAAAGAGTAATAAGTAAAATGTATTTACCCTTCTTACTTACTACTATTTACTTCTTACTGATTACTGTTTATTCCTTACTCAAATGGTTCGTAGGAATAATCGCCATCCTGAGCTGCGAGCTTAGTACCCGCTGCTGCATTAATAACTTCTTTAGGTAGCGCGTGTAAAATACGTGAAGGAGCATTATTCTGAAAACTGCCGTACATCTGACGGCCTTGCGCATATAATAAAAATAATCTCTTACGGGCACGAGTCAAGCCAACGTAGGCCAATCTAACCTCTTCTGCCAATTCTTTTGGATCAAACAAACTATTAGTATGAGGCAAAATCCCTTCTTCTAAGCCTACAAAAAACACAGTATCGAACTCCAAACCTTTTGCAGCATGAAGTGTCATCAATGTTACAGAGTTGCGTTCATCAGTTAAGTTGTCTAAATCAGTGATTAAGGCGACTTCCTCTAAAAACAACTGAAGGCCTTCATGCCAAGCCGTGTTATCAAATTTTGCAGTCACGTTAAACAATTCACGAACGTTTTCGCGACGAACTTCACCTATGTCAGTACCATCATTTAACAAATCATCGATTCCCGAAAGCTTGACAACAACTTTAAGTAATTCCGAAAGAGTCACTTCTTCCGGAACCAAAGCAGCTTTTTTCAAAATTCCCCAGAACTGATTTAAACCAGCTCGCTGCTTTGGGGGTAATGCTAATTGTCCTAATTTTGTAGCGACTTCCTCAACCGACAAACCTTTTGGCAAAGCAAGTACATACTTTCGGATTTGCTCGAATGATTTTTCACCAATTCCTCGTGGTGGCAAATTAATAACTCTATCTAAAGCTAAGATATCGAGCGGATTAATCAACAATCTAAGATATGCTAAAACATCTTTGATTTCTTTTCGTTCATAGAACTTCACACCGCCAACAATGTGATATGGGATTCCTGCTGTTATGAAAACTTCTTCAATCTGACGACTCTGCGCATGAGTGCGATACAAAACAGCAAACTCATTTAATGGTCCATGGTTTTTTGGCAGCTGCGGAATGCCAATTGCTCCAGACCATGATTTACCAGAACCGCCTCGTCGCTTTTGCTGTGCTAAAAAAGTATCTAATATAGAGAAGGTTTGAGGTTGTTCATCATCATCTAGTTCATATTCCCATTCGTCTTCTACCCCTGAGGAAAGACTAACAATCTTTTTGGCGACAAACACAGCTTCAGTGTGACCATCATAAACCTCTTTAATCATAACCTTATCGCCATCATCATTATCGGTCCATAACGTTTTTGGTTTTTGCTCACTATTCAACTCAATAACTTTTTGTGCAGCCGCTAAAATATTCTTAGTAGAACGATAATTTTGTTCAAGTTTAATCACTTGGGCGTTTGGAAAGTCCTTTTCAAAATTTAAGATATTAGCAATATTACTACCACGAAAACCATAAATACTTTGAGCGTCGTCACCAACCACAAAAATATTTCCTGATTTTGCCAATAAATGAAGGAACATATACTGAGCTTGGTTGGTGTCCTGATACTCGTCTACTAATATATACTGCCATCGCTCTTGGAAAGATCTTAGTACTTCAGGGAAATTCTGAAACAAAATGATTGGTAGCATTAACAAATCATCAAAATCAACATTGTTCTGCTTAAATAGAAAGTCTTGATAACGCCCGTAGACCTGAGCCGCTAAATCACGGATATGACCATCCAAACCTAAGTCCATTTGGGCAGGGGTTTGCAACAAGTTCTTCGCCGAAGAGATGTAAGCTCTAAATAACGGTGCTCCGAACTGCTTCGGCACAGCTAAATCTTTTAAAATATCCTTAATAATTTTTAACTGATCGTCGCTGTCGGCAATCGAGAAACTTGGGTTATAACCGAGCTTAGAAATATATTTTCTGAGAATTCGAACACCAATGGAATGGAAAGTTCCAAGAACTGGCTGACTCACCAACTTCTGGTTGCCACCTTCGGCAAGTAATTTCGCAATACGACTTTGCATTTCCTTAGCCGCTTTATTTGTAAAAGTCACTGCCAATATTTGATCAGGGCGGTAAAGCCCCTGCTCTATAATATGAGCGATTCGGTAAGTTAAAACGCGAGTCTTCCCGCTTCCTGCACCGGCCAAAACCAAAACCGGACCGAGCGGAGCGGTCACGGCTGTACGTTGTGCTTGATTGAGATGATTAAGTTCCATATCTACAGAAATTATAGCATTATTATAATTTCCAATCTGATTTGTGTTGAATACAACCCAAAAATAGAGGCCCTAAAAATATTGTGATTTAGTCGTGATTTTCCTTTTATTTATGCGGGTTGTGGAAAAAAAATGGCTTAAATTGTGGTCAATTTATCACTAATCCCCAACCTGACTTGTATTCAGTTCAGACCCTTGTTAAACTTGCTAAGTAATCACTCCAATCAGTCGATTTTGGAGAAAAATCCCAATAAATTACACTATTTAAAAACAATTAACCCAAGTTTTTGGTGGCTTCTGGAGGGAAGTTTGGAATACAAACGTCTGAACTGGGGCTGATCGGAAATTTGGTGTTGGCATTCTGCCAAAGGCACTCATATACCCGCTTCGCATTTAACGCAATATTTACTTAAAAAACTAAAAAGATATTGGTTCATTAGCCAATACTTCTTTAAAAAATTACTTCACAGCTTAAAGGCTCAATACCCTCACCTATCCAAGCACTACACTGACCACCACCCTTCAGTTCAACTAAACCAGAAACTGAATGGTTGGCAATATAGTGTTAATTTCTCAAGTGAAATTTTAGTGGGAATTGTGGTAATTACAGCGGCAGCGATTAATGTAATAATCTTTAATCCCTTATCAGCAGATTACAAGCACAAAGACGGTAGCTTAGCTAGTCAATTACTTCGCAATCACAGCAATCTAAACCCACAGTTAGCTGATCGACAAAATACCATTAGCACTAAAGTGGCTAATAATAGTATTTTCTCTCAAGCTAATGCCAATAGCTTCGATCAATTGACTCCTCGCGTTCTTGGGGACCAGACAGATCTGCCTAATTCTGAAGAAATTCAAATTGATGATACAGGTATCACCAAATCTAATCCGGACAGTGTTAAAAGTTTAGTAGAGCGACAAGTTACTATCTATAAGACCCAGCCATTTGATACAGTTTACACTGTTTCCGAAAAATTTGGTGTTTCAACAAAAACGATTCGCGAAACAAATAGTTTACCAAACAATGCTCTACTAGCAGGTTGGGATCTAATTATTCCACCAGTAGATGGTATTGTAATCCATGTTAGCAACCCAGATCTTTCCCTTGATGACGTTGCTGGTAAGTACCAGGCAAGTCTAGAAAAAATGATTGCATACAACGGACTAGATGGTCCTGATGCAGTGCTGGAAAAAGGTAGCTACCTAATCGTTCCAGGTGGTCAGCTTCCTGAACCACCTAAACCAGCACCGACTAATTCAACTAGAGTTGCTGCAATCACTCCATCTGTACCAAGAGCTGCATTCGTTGGTAGTAACAAGTTTGCTCGTGGGCATTGTACAGCCTACGTTGCGAGTAAGGTAAAAGTCTACTGGCGAGGTAACGCAAATATGTGGGCTAAAAACGCAAGGAGCGCAGGAGCGACAGTTAACAAAACACCAAAAGTTGGATCAATTATCCAAACTAGTGAAAACAGTCGCTATGGACACGTTGGTTACATTGAAAAAGTTGAAGGTACCAAAGTCACTTTCAGCGAACACAATTATGCTGGACTAGGAGTCCGTACAGTTCGAACTCTAGATATGAGTGATCCTAAAGTATTAGCAATCATTCACCCATAAGTAAACTAGCCACCAGTGTAAAACTGGTGGTTTTTGTATTGTCACTTACTCTACCCCGATTTGTGCGGCCGCACAAATCGGGGTAGAGTTGTTAAATGCAAAAATAAAAAGATGGTTTTCCTAGATAAACTTGGGCAACCATCTCAAATTATTTATTTACTACTTTTAAACTAGCTTGAGTAACTAAAATTTATGGCGTTACTCTTCCTTGATTACTGCCTTCAGGAAGGTTAGCAGATGAAAGGTCGGAGGTATCTAATTGAATGCTTTCTGAAGTAAAGCTATCTGTTGCTGTGAAATCTATATCGCGGAACAAACTAATAGCTTGTCCGACCTGAGAAGCTCCTGGTGTAGTGCTTACTGTGAACTCCAGCACCCGCTCTGGCCTTAATCTTCCCGCGTGTGCCACCAGTTGACCAACACTCCAAGTTAACTTTCCAGTAGATACATCAAACTGTACCGAACTACGTTCTAACTGAGTAATACTGTTAGTATCTAGATTGACCCCCACAGGAACATAGCCGATGAGAACACCTTCTCGATAATCATTAGAGCTGTTCTTCAGGGCTAATCGTACTCTGAAACTACTCTGAGTACCAACTTTTGGAGGTAGCGAACCACCGGCATGAGTAACTCCACCAGTTAATTCGGAAGGGCTAGCGATTTTTAGAACCACTTCACCACCGCTCAAAAATTGTGCGTTTTGATTGGATTTTATTCGCGGCCTAATCACAACTGTTAAATCTTTGTTTTCAGATGTAGTTGCAGGATTAGCGATTGTGAATCGAACAGTGACTGTGCCTGACTGCCCTACGTTCAATTGCTCGAGTGTAGGCCGCGACGAAGCATTCCAATTTACAACTTGATCTTGAACAAAACCTGCTTCGGTCTGAATAGAACCATTCACAATACTACTAGAATCAATTTCCGCCAAAAGTTGTAAACCAGTATTCACCACTTGAGTGTTGTTTTGATATCGGATCTCAATAGCAACTTGACTTCCTGGTCGAACGATTCCCCCTGCAACTCCACCAGAAGTCACCCTAGCATCCACGGACAGCGGCTGAGTTGCAATTTCAATATCATAAGTTACACTGGATTGGGTGAAGTAATTTCCTGAGTCGTCTGGTACCAAAAATTCAACTATAAAACTTTGACTTTGCCCCACCCTCGCTGAGCCCATAGTTCCTTGGAAACTAATCTGCCCCGATTGATTTGGAGTTAAACTACTTAGATTCCAAATATTATTCGCTAATGAAGTAGCTGGGCTGCTGTTAGAAAACTCAAATCCTTCTGGATATTTGACCTGAATACGTCCATTATCAATAGGGCGTGTTGAGGTGTTTCTATAAGAAATGTTATAAGTCAATGATTCACCACTATTAACTTGCTGCTTACCACTAATATCTAAAATAACATTTGCGGCAATCAACCTAGTCGTGTGATTAGTTTCAGCAGTAAACGTAGAACTAAAATTGTCGAATTTATATCGAAGTCTAGCAACTAATCGCTTATTATCATTGACATTTCCTTGAGCAAGTGTTTTTACTAAAAGTATTGCATTTTGACCTGGAGCTAAATCTGGAACGCTAAAACTTGTTCCAGAAATATTTTCTGCCTTAGGAGAGCTAGAAACATAAGACATTCCGTCATCATATACCAATTCCAAATTCATTCCAGTGAGTGAAGCTGAGTCTTCATTCAAAACTTGAATTCTGTAAATCACCTCCCCTCCTGCTTGAGTGGTTTGAGGAGCTTCAATACTAAGTTGTACTTTCGCCTCTTGAGTTCTCGGCTCGGATCGTGGCCAGAATGCAAACGCCGCCAAAGCGCCGATAATGAACAATCCTGCAACAATGGCAATTACATACCATTTATTGTTTGATAAAAAGTTCATAATTCCGCCTGATTCTGGAGGTTGTTCTGGTACTAAAACGTTTTCGGGAGGAATGCTTTGCGGTTCTAATGGTCCATTTTTATCCGGACCTTTAACTTCTTGAGGTTTAAAATCTTCCATAATAACTTAATTATATCACGGCTTTTGGCTAAAAAAGTATTGTGCACCATGGAGTGGTCTTTCTAGTTGGTAGCTAATAAAATTATTCAAAAAGAAAAGAATTTGTTTTTGCAAGCCTAGTTCAATTGCTTCATTAAAAGAATCGCCAGATAGTAGATGAATGTATAATTTATGGAGCTCCGGAGATATTTTTACATCATCAGTACTAATTGAATTTTTGGAAAATCTTCCTTCCTGTTTACTAAAATAGATTTCGGATTCAAGTTCTGAATTTTTATCTAGTTCCATTGGCGCGAATCCCAGTGCAGACAAACCTTGAGCAAAAAATCTTGCCAGTATCAACCCGGATAATTCGGAATGTTTTGCCAGTTCTATGAGTGAAGATCTATAGATCTCAAATAATTGTTCGTTTGGCTGTCCATCAGGAAGTGATCGATTGACAAATTCCTGCATGGCAACAAGCGTGGCCATGCTATCCTCAAAATCCAAAACTGAAGAATAAGCATTCATAACCTGCGCGCCAATCAACTTTGGTAAACTATTATTTCCTGCCAAATTAATTTCGATTTCTGCAGCAGGTTGAATTCTCCCTGCTAATCTACTTGTGAGTTTTTTTGCCGATTTCACAACTGCGCGAATTTTTCCTTCCGACAATGAAAAAAAAGTGAGGAGCAAATCTGCCTCACCTAAGTCTTGTGACTTGATTACGAAACCTGTTAATTTATATTCTCGAGACATTGATTATTCTTCCTGAGTTGGTAAATACTGTGGGCTCATTTTACCACGAAACACATTCGGGTCAGCAACATAAATTATTCCCCCGATAAAACCTACCAAAAATAATACAACAGCTGTGGTTATCCAAATATTTGCCCTAGCTTTTGCAACATAAGCAAAAGTCGAAGAGAAATGGGATTGTGTGTATGCAACTTGAGAATCAATCATCCGTGCACGAGGCACAGTTTCCTGCTGGGGAATATATGAAGAGCGAACCATTCCAGGAGAAAAGAATTTAATTAAATCACTACGAGCAATTACGCCTAGTAATTTATTTGTGCTGTCGGTGACAGGCACTGGGTTCACGCGTTGCTCTGCGAACATGCGGGCAATTTCTTCAATCGAAGTATCAGGTCGGGCAAAAGGAATGGTTTGGTTCATAATATCTTTTGCTTTTGCATTCACCACTTGCTCAACCACATGAGGAAGTTGCTTGTTCGAACCTCTCACATAATCTAGATTCGAAAGCATATGAATATATGTAGGTAAATACAAGTTTGAATCGGCGGTAATGAAATCTCGTTCCGAAATAGTACCCAAAACACGACCTTCATCATTTACAACAGGGACGCCAGTGAAATGATACTTATGAAGAAGATCCGCTACCTCACTTACGAGTGTTTCGGGAGTAACAGTGATTACCTTTTTTGTCATTAAATCTCTAGCTAGCATGTTTACCCTGTTAAATAAGATTTGAGCCTACGTTTGATAAATACTTTACTATGAAAAGTTTTTAAATACTTTTCTCGGTGAGTTGCATCTTGTTGGTTCAAACAGGCTTCATAATAAATTAGCTTCAAAGGCCTGCGATGCTTAGTAGAAACTACTTTACCTAACCTATGTTGCTCAAATCTTAATTTCAAATTTCTAGTATAACCAGTATACCATTTTTTATCCTTCTCTGAACACAGTACATAAACATAGTGCATGTTTAAATTTGAAATTATTTAACAGGGTTAATTATATCAAACAAGCTGTGATTAATATGAAAAAACCTCCGTCATACTATTATGTAGACGGAGGTTTAAGATTTACTCACAGAGCCAACTACAGGGCTGGCTATCGGCTGAAGCTGATAAAGCCGGATTAAACTTTTCGGTATCAATAAGGAAGTTTTGAATTACCTGTCTGGCTTGAGCTTCATTTTGAGCTTGGCTAATGGCTGATGAAAATGCTTCAATTTGACTATTAGTTTTGCGTTCTAAATAAGTAGTCCAGCCAAGCAAGGCAGCACTAACGATTAGAACAAGTACTAAAGCGTATTTTAATCCTGAGATTGCATCCATAGAATTATTATACCACGATTACACCAAAACTAAGCCGAGCCAAACCACAGAGCCATTAATCGTTGCCTGGGTCTCGTAATCAGCTTCAATCTCTAAGCTAGTTTTAATTTGATTGATAAAAGTCTTTTTTCGATCAACTAATGATGTAAGAATCTCGGCAAGGTTGTCGTCCTTAGTTGTGAAATACAAATCAACAATTTGTCCGACTTTTAGACCACTCTTCTTTCGCAAATCTTGAACGGCGCGTTCGATATCACGAGCCAAACCTTCATCTTTTAATTCTTGTGATAACTCTGTATTTAGTGCAACTATAAAACCATTATCCGCTTTCGAGACCCAGTTGGTGCGAGAGATTACTTCGGTGTTTGTCACTTTCTTCACATTCATTTCTTCGGCAATGATTTGCTCGAGTGATTCGTCTAGATTCAATTCTTCGTTAGCAATTTGGTACTGTAATTCTGCGAGTGGTTGGCGAACTTTTAAGTTGTGTTCTTTACGAAGACTTAGACCGATTTCAACTATTGAACGTAAAGCCGACATTTCATCCAAACTACTTTGACGATACTCACGAACTTCACTCCAAGAAGCTAAGTGCACTGATTCTTCACCGGTAAGTTCTTTGTAAATCTTTTCACTGAGATACGGCATAAATGGCGCAAGCATCTTGCTGATTTCAACAAGACTGAAACCTAATACTTGAAGCGCGGTGCGAGCGTCTTCCCCACCGGATTTAATTCTATCGCGGCTGCGACGAACAAACCAAGTTGAAAGTTCGGTAACTAATTCAGAAATAGCACGTCCTGCCTTCACTGTGTTAAAACCATCTAATTGTTTTGTAACTTCAGCATGTGTTGCAAACAATCTAGACAGCATCCAAACATCTAGGCTGTGAGTTACGTGAGGCGCTTCGGTGCCAATTGTGTCGTGGCTATACATTCTATAAAACTGGAATGTGTTCCAAAGAATTAAACTTAACTTTCGGTTTACTTCAGAAACGCCAGCTTCAGAGAAATTCAAGTCTTCACCGGTTACAATCGAACTCGTCAAAAGATAAAAACGAAGTGGATCTGCGCCGTATTGATCAATAACAAGATTTGGGTCAGGGAAATTATTTTTTGATTTCGACATCTTTGTACCGTCTTCTGCTAAAACTGTTCCGGTTGTAATCACATTTTTAAACGGAGCTTTGTCGAAAATGATCGTGCTCATTACATGCGACACGTAGAACCAAGCCCGGGTCTGCGGAATATATTCAGATACAAAATCTGCTGGTAAGCGCTGTTCTAACAAATCTTGGTTTTCAAACGGGGCATGGAGTTCTGCAAACGGCATGCTCGCAGATTCAACCCAGCAATCAATTACTTCAGGAACGCGAGCCATTACACCGCTACATTTTTCACAAGGCAGTTTGATTCTATCAATGAATGGTTTATGCAAATCAATTGACCCCTCCCTATCCCTCCCCTCCTGAGGGGAGGGTAGGGAGGGGTTCGGATCGTAGTTTGGATAAACTTCATCGAAATTTGAAGCTCTGGTTTTTAGTTCATCAATTGAGCCTATACAAACTTTGTTATCGCAATCTTCGCTCTCACACAACCAAAATGGCAAAGGCGTTGCCCAATAACGGTTACGTGAAATGTTCCAATCAGGCGCATTTTCAATTCCTTGCGCGAAGCGACCGTGTTTAAGATGTTCAGGATACCAATTGATTCCTTCGTTAAGTTCGAGCATTCGCGCTTTCACTTTTTGAATATTGATAAACCAAGCTGGTAACGCTGAGTAGTACAACGCTGTACCACAACGCCAACAGTGAGGATAACTGTGAGTGTAGTTAAGAGTTTTATAAACCAAATTTTTGCTAGTCAATTCATCGAGAACAATTTTATCAGCATCTTTAAAGAACACGCCGCGCAAGCTCTCAGGCGCAGATGGTAGATACTCACCCTTCGCATCCAACATATGTTGACGAGGTAAATTGCGTGCCTTGGCAGCCGCGAAATCTTCTTCCCCATACATCGCAGCATTATGAACTATCCCTGTTCCATCAGTAGTTGTGACATAATCCTCTATATATATCTTGTGAGCAGTACCAGATTCATCGGAAATTACGCCAGGATACAATGGTTCGTAAGCTAAGCCCTCCAAAGAACGTGCACTGATTTCTGTCTTAACTTCGTATTGCCCTTCTAAAATTTCCAATCTGTCCTTAGCTAAAATATAGTTATCGCCGTTTTGCTCAACAATAACGTAAGTGATTTCTGGGCCAATGTTTAGCGCAGTATTACCAGGTAATGTCCACGGTGTTGTGGTCCACGCCAAAGCATAAGTTTTATCGTCGGTCATGAAATCCAAAATTCGCTGACCACTATTTAACTTGAACTTGACGAAAACAGAAGCTTCTGTGACATCTTTATAACTGTTGTCCATCGCCACTTCAAAATTCGACAATGGCGTTTCACAGCGACTGCAGTAAAGCAAAACTTTATGGTCAGGGTAAATTAAATCTTTATCCCACACTTGCTTTACACCCCACCAGACACTTTCCATGTAGGTGGTGTCCATAGTTTTATAGGAGTCCTTGAAGTTAACCCAGCGTGCTAATCGCTCAATGGTACGACCCCATTCGTCTACATAGGTAAGGACGTTTTCACGACAAGCTGCGTTGAACTTTTCGACACCGACTTCTTCAATTTGCTTCTTTCCAGAAATACCAAGCTTGGCTTCAACAATATTTTCAATAGGCAACCCATGACAATCCCATCCCCAAACACGACGCACAGAATTGCCCTTCATGGTTTGATAACGACCGAATGCATCCTTAACGGCCGAAATTAAAATGTGTCCGTAGTGAGGAACTCCTGTTGCAAACGGTGGTCCATCATAAAAAACAAAAGGTTTAGCATCTTTAGTTTGCTCTAAGCTCTTCTCAAAAATATTTTGCTCGGCCCAAAACTTTAAAACTTCTAGTTCTTGTTCGTTAAAATTTGGAGTATTTGATTGTGGTTTGTTAGTTTGTTCTGTCATAATTTTCCGTTGTCATTCCCACACGAGCTTGCTCGGGCAGAGCCCGAGCATCGCGAGCTCGAAGGTGGGAATCCATTAGTTTAAAGGGTATGGATCCCGGCTAGCCCTCGTCCTCGCGGAGTTTATCCCCGCGAAAGCGGGGACCACTTGTAGCTGCCGGGATGACATCATAAACAAATTCTGGTTTATGATGTCACATTTCCTCTGGTGCTGGGATGCCTAAAAGATTAAGACCATTTTTTAATACTTGTGCGGTTCCGATAATAATTTTAATTCGAATATTTTGTTTCGCGCTATCTGTTTCTTTTAGAATCGGCACGGCTTCATAGAACGAATTGAATATCTGAGAAAGTTCGAAAAGATAGTTGCTAATAATATTCGGTGAAAAGTTTTCTGCTGTTTGAGTAATTATTTCCGGGAACTTTTGCAACTTACGAAGTAGTAGTTGCTCTATGTCTTCGAGTGCAATGTTCTGATCAATTTGTTCGACTGCGATACCTTGGGTTTTTCGTAAAATTCCATTGATTCGAGCATGGGTGTATTGCAAGTAAGGACCGGTGTTCCCCTCAAACGAAAGCGCTTTGTCCCAAGTGAACACGATATCGCTTTTGTAATTATGGGAAAGATCGAAATACTTTAAGGCCGCTTGCATTACTTGTTTGGAAACAGCTTCTTTATTCTGTAATCCAGGATTCTTTTCATTGATAATCTCTAAAGCTTTCTCTTGCGCTTTTTGAATCAACTCTTTCGCTCCAACCATTGTGCCTTTTCGGGTACTCATCTGACCTTCCGGCAAACTCAACACACCGTAAGCAATGTGAACAGCTTCGGTTGGCGAAGTAATCACTCCTAGTAATTCTAAGATTTTAAAAGTTTGCGCTAATGCGTGAGACTGGCGATTATCGACAACATAAATTTGTTTTTCAAAGCCTTGTTGTTTTCGGAAAATATAAGTTGCTAAATCACGAAGCAAATATGTTGTTCCACCATCGCTTTTTACAACCACAGCAACACCTAAACCGTAATCTTCTAAATTCACAATCTGCGCGCCCTGAGATTCAACTAATAAATTCTTAGCCTTTAGTTGTTCAATAACAGCTGGCATTTTATCCATGTAAAAACTTTCCGGCCAATCATTATCGGCTTTGCGCACACCTAAATCATCATAGATGATCCCAAATTCTTGCCAGCTCCATTCTTTAAACTGTTTCCAAAGTTCTTCGTTTTCGGAATCACCCTGTTCTAGTTTCACAAACTCTGCCTTACCTTGTTCGCGTAATTCTGGGTCGGCTTCCATTTCTGTATTGATACGAACATAAAGTTTATTCAATTCTGTAATTGGATCTTGCTTCACTGTTTCTGCATCGCCCCATTTTTTGTAAGCAAGCATGAGCAAACCAAATTGAGTTCCCCAGTCACCTAAGTGAGTATCGCTCTCGGTTTGATAATTTGAAAAGCCCAAAATTTTGAATAAGCTATCACCAATAATAGCAGTGCGCAAATGACCAAGATGAAGAGGCTTAGCGATGTTCGGCTGAAAATATTCAACCAAAACTTTTTGACCTTGTCCTAAATCCACTTTGCCGTAATTTTCTTTGGCTTCAATTATCTCCGACAAAGTATTTAACAAAACTCTTGGTGAAATTGTGAAATTAATAAATCCGTTCTGAGCTTCGATATTCGAAAAAGTATAACCACCATCAAGTTCGACTAATTTTTCTGCTAATTGTTTTGCAAAATCAACTGGGTTTTCTGCCGGAACAACATTGAACTTCTTAAACAGCATCATCGCGACATTGGTTGCGTAGTCACCAAAGCCGCTCTTTGGATAGCTGATATCGAAATTGCCCGAACCTAAAACCTCCTCCGCTTCGGAAGGAGAAATTTGCCTTACAGCATCGCTAATTAAGCCGGAAATATAAGCTTTCACCCTGTTAAATATTTAATGAGTAAAAATAGACTGGTAAGCCAATCTAATTGTTCCCTGTTGTTCAAGAAATTAGCATATTTAACAGGGTTCATGGGTTTAATTATAACACAAAATCGAAAGCAGTAATCTTGACAATTCCACTGTTTTACTTTATAGTAAGTCAACAAAACGGAGGCATTTAATTATGAAGAATACGCCAGAGAACTTCCAAATTGGAACAAAAGTAACTTGGCGCTCCAAAAATCGGAGCAGTTGGATAGACCTCATGGAAAAAAAGTTCGGACCTGGACCATTTGAGGTTGTCCATGCTGAAATGGGTCTTTATGAAAACCCTAAGGTCATGCTTGGCAATCGTCAAACTGATAAACCACTGTTCATTCTCGACGGAGATGATTTATTCGACAAATCCTGGCTCGAAGAATGGAAAGAATAACTTAGCCTGAGTACTCCCCACTCCGGCTTTTTTTATTAGTCTATTACAGGTAAAATATAAGGGACAACAATATGAAATCTTTAGCTTTCAACAAACGAGCGAAATTTGATTACGACATCACAGACACCTTTGATGCTGGTTTGGTATTGGAAGGTCGCGAAGTTAAATCAGCCAAAACTGGCAACGTCTCGCTAGCGGGTAGCTACGTCAAAATCTCCGCCCGAGGAGCAACCCTTGTAAACGCGCACATCGGACCTTACAAGTATGCGCCAACTGAAGACTACAACCCAACCAAAGACCGACAAGTCTTGTTAAACAAAAAAGAGTTGAACCAACTGCTCGGCAAAGAAAAAGGAACTATCATTGTGCCAATGGAAATTTTCATTGGTCCAAAAAATTTAGTGAAACTAAAAATCGGTGTTGGCCGTGGTCGCAAGAAACAAGACAAGCGCGAATACATCAAAACCAGAGACGACAAACGCGAAACTACAAAACACACAGACAAATAATTACATCAAAATTGAGTTTTTCTTAAACAGGGTTTGAACGTCCTGTTTTATAATATAAATATTCACCCTGTTAAATACATTTTAACTTTCAGATTCAACAGGTTGAATAGTTGTTCATAAATCTGAGCATCTAAATCAATATTAATAATTTAACAGGGTGAAAATCAACAGAGACTTAATCTACGTCACTATAATAGCAGGGCTTATCGCCGTGAGCGCGCAGTTCTATTATTCTTTTCATGTTGAACCGGCGTGGCAAGAACGTGCAGCACGCCAAGTGGAAGTGTATTACAACAAAGAAGTGGCTAGCAACGAGTTATTAATCAACGAAATAAACGAAGCCGAACGGTTTGTGTATTTCGCGATTTATACTTTCACCAGACAAGACATCAAAGACGCTCTCATTGGTGCTAAATATAGAGGTGTTGAAGTGCGCAGGGTCATGGATAAGAAACAATCAACCACCTTAGATATCCAAGAATCAATTGTAAAAGATTTACAACAAGCAGGAATCCCAATCGCCTTCAACGATCATAGTTCGATTATGCATTTGAAAACTTTGGTCACCGAAAAATCTTATTTCACTGGTTCTTTCAACTGGACAGCAAGCGGTACAGACCGCAACGATGAAATCATCGAGATTGGTCGCGACGAGGAACTCCGATTAAAACACCAAAACGTGATTGAAACACTCCTTTATAAATACTCGTTATAATCCAGAGAGTTAAATGTGATATAATTAACACATGGAAATGATATCATTAGTCGATTTATTTTTTATTATCACAGGCATCGCAATTATTTTTGTCACTGCGTTTTTAGTTATCGCACTCATCTATTTTATAATGTTCCTGCGAGCATTAAAGATGGTTGCCGATCAAGCTACACGTGGGGTAAAATTAGTTACCGAAGACCTTAGTGAGTTTAGTAAAAATATAAAGTCAGAGGGTTTCAAAATCGGTTCGTTCATTAAGTTTGTGCTAGGGATGAAACCGAAGCAAACAAGAAAGAAAAAATAATATGAAAAAATCATCAAAAAAAGCTGTAGCAGTTGGCGCGGGCGTTGCCGCCATCGCAGCCGCTGCAACCGCAGCATATTTCCTAACTGGAAAGAATGCAAAGAATCGTACCAAAATTGCTAAGTGGGCTAGGGATATGCAATCAGACGTTGCTAAAGAAGTTGGTAAAGCAAGTAAGTTAACCAAAGCTCATTACAACAAAGTTGTTGACCAAGTAGCAAAGAACTACAAAGGCATCAAAGATGTAAGTAGTAAAGATTTAACTTCCCTAGCTGGTGAACTGAAACAACATTGGGATGTAATCAACAAAGAAATTTCTGCTGCAAGTAGCAGTGTCCGCAAGGTTGTTCCAAAAACTGTTAAATCAGTTGCTAAGAAAGTTAAAGTGAATGGCTCAAAGGCAAAGAAGGCTGCAAAGAAAGCAGCTAAGAAAGTTGTTAAAAAAACAGTCAAGCGCCGCTAAGGTAGTGCAAAAGATTTAAAAAAATCCCTAGAAAATTAATTCGAGGGATTTTTACCATGTTAAACTTTCAAAGTTTTCAGCACTGATGGGTCATCCAAAATCTTTGTCACGATTGGTGCAAGTTGTGGCTCAAGCACCTTCAGTATATTCGAATGAGTTGGATGGACTTGAATGCTTCCAATCTCCAGCAAATCATCTTGAGTAAATCCCTTAAATAACTGGTAGGAGATTCCATACTCAGGAGAATCTACCACAACTAAATCTCCTACCATCAATTGATGCTGAGAAGCATCATAAGGAATAAAAAATCCGGCTACGAAAAGCATTGCCGAAATCTGGTCTTGCATATTCAATCTGGGCATAATTTCCTCCTTTTGGATACTAATCTTAGCCGATATCTTGACAAAAGTCAATATATACAGTACAATTATGCTACCCTTTTCTGGGTAACCTGGGATGTTCGTCCAAATTTTCTTAGCCAAAAGGTTATATTTATGAACCAATTGGTTTGTGAATATCATAGGAATATTTAGTCGGGGATGCCGGATTTTGACAGGACTTTAAAATCGTTTTATATACAAGACGAGCCAGCTTGCAAGCTCGTAAATCTTACAAGCAATCATACGTGAAAACGCATGGAACAAGGTCGTTGCTGCTTTCAATAGCAAGCAACTTGCACCTGCGTTCGCCTAACCTTTAGGCAACGCCCAGCCCTACTGTCCGCTCTGACCGTAGATCAGCTGGTTTATTTGGAGCTATAGTTGAATGGTCTGATATACATCATTCAACCGAAATTAAGTATATCGCCCGACTGCTTAGTTGTCCGTTGTGAGGCTGTCGGTATTTTAACGGACTAATCTTGTGACCAATGATTCGATTGCTTAGTTTTGGACGCGGGTTTAACTCCCGCCATCTCCACCAGAAAAACACCTCTATGGTGTTTTTTAATTTGCATAGATATTTCAGCACTTAGCACTAACCGCTTAGGCGGGCTATAATATAGGCATGAATCAGAAAGTTTCAAAATCCGATTTTGATGTAATTGTCGTAGGTGGCGGTCCGGCAGGAATGATGGCGGCTGGTCGCGCGGCTGAGCTTGGCGCAAAAGTTGCCATAATCGAAAAGAACAATAAGCTTGGCAAAAAATTACTTATCACTGGCGGTGGTCGATGTAACATCACCAACGCGGAATTTGATGTGAAAAAATTAATCGCAAAGTACGGCGTCAAAGGCAAATCCTTGTATAGCGCTTTTGCGCGTTTCGGTGTGGAAGATACACTCGACTTCTTTCACGTTAAGAATCTGCCAACAAAAGTTGAAGCCGAAAAGCGAGCTTTCCCTGTCAGTAATAAAGCCGAAGACGTTTGGAAGGTATTAGTTAAATACTTAAAAGATTCAGGCGTTACAATTATCTCCGACTCCCCTGTTAAGAAAGTCTTGTTCAACAAGGAGACAAATTTAATCACTGGAATCAAAACCTCAAAACAAACTTACACCGCAAAGCATTACGTAATCGCAACAGGCGGAAAGTCTCGCCCAGAAACCGGCTCCACAGGTGAAGGCATGGAATGGATGAAAGAGCTTGGTCATACAGTTGAAGAATCTGATCCGGCTTTAGTTCCTATCAGGCTACATGATGATTGGGTAAAGAAACTTTCTGGAGTGAGTTTTAAAAATGCCAAACTGACAGTTTTTCAAGGCAAAGAAAAACAAGAATCACGCACTGGTAAAATTTTGCTTACCCATTTTGGAATCAGTGGCCCGTTAGTTTTGAACATGAGCAAAGGAATCTCTGAGCTATTTAAATACGCGCCTGTAAATCTAGAACTCGACCTTTACCCCGATATGGATTTGGGAACTTTGGATAAACATTTTCTAGAGCTCCTCGGTAAAGCTTTAAACAAACAAGTGAAAAACAACTTAGGTTCAATCGTGCCTCCTAAAATGATTTCAACCATTTTGCAGTTCACAAGAATCAACCCTGAAATCACTACTAACAATTTAACCAAAACTGACCGCATGAAAATAGTTAGGTTAATAAAAGTACTACCCATGTCTGTGAGCGGATTCTTAGGAGAAGAAAAAGCGGTGGTAACTTCTGGCGGTGTTGTTTTAAATGAAATTGATTTCAAAACTATGCAATCCAAACTCTACAGCAATCTTTACCTCGCCGGCGATATCTTAAACTTCGATAGACCCTCCGGCGGGTATAGTTTGCAAATCTGCTGGACTACCGGCTATCTCGCGGGAGAAAATGCGGCTAAATCAAACTAATAGAATCTATTTATTTCCTCTCCCTCCTAACCCTATTTCCCATTAACACACTGGACAAAATCCATCAGACATGCCATACTTAGGTTATCAAGTTTATCTTTAGGAAAAATCGTCGAGCTCCATCTAGAACAGTTGCGTAAAGCAAGTTCTAAAATCTATAAATTTGCTTTATCAATAAGTTTGCAATCATGAACGGTGTAGTAAAGAAAAAGACCGACAAGGGATTTGGATTCATCTCCCCTGAAGGTTCTGACAAAGACCTGTTCTTCCATAGCAATTCTCTCGTTGGAGTTACCTTTGACGAAATTCAAGAAGGTGACAACGTTACTTTCGAAGAAGAGGATTCCCCTAAAGGAAAGAACGCGACTAACGTCCAACGCGTTTAGTCAAAATTAAACAGCTCAACCGGGCTGTTTTTTTGTTGGCTACGTCATTCCGGATTCTACAAGTTCACCGAAGGTGAACGCGGGAAATCCGGAATCTATAAGTGCCCTAATGGATCCCCGCCTTCGCGGGGATGACATAGGAAATATCTAGCGGCGGGGATGACATATTGGGATTTTTTCGTTGAAACAGATAAGCGCAATTCCATGTTATATTTATAGTATGAAAAATATATTTATCTTAGTTTTTACCACTACTCTGCTAATGATTGGTTGTAATCCAAATACGGATTCTGCTCCGAGCACATCTTCAACCACCAAAGAGCAGGAAACTTCCACTGAAGAAGTCTACCCAGTTTCACTGCAAGCGTTCTCGCAAAAACAATTTGACGGCCGAGATTTAGTTCTTGGAGATGTTCAGTCCCAGTCAGCTAACTACACTCGCTATTTCATCACATACAAAAGTGGTGAACTCACAATTTCTGGAATCATGAATGTGCCTAGGGGCGACGGTCCATTCCCTGTTGTAATAATGAACCACGGCTACATTGATCCTGCGATTTACACAAACGGTCGCGGGCTTCGCCGCGAACAAGATTACTTTGCCAATCGCGGTTACATTGTGATTCACCCTGATTACCGCAATCACGCGCAATCAGACAATGATCCCAACGTTGAGCAGAACATTCGCCTAGGTTACGCTGAAGATGTTATCAATTCTATTTATGCACTAAAAGCCGCCAACCTCCCCTACGCTGACACCAATCGGATTGCGATGATTGGTCACTCAATGGGTGGTGGAATAGCGCAAACAATTATGGTCACGCAGCCTGATTTAGTACAAGCGTACATGCTCTATGCCGCGGTCTCCACGGATGTTCGCGAGAGTTATTATAGATGGACAAAGAGCCGACCCGAGGCAGTTGCCCAAATCGCCGCTACTCACGGCAGTCCAGAATCGAATCCCGAATTTTGGGATAATATGTCACCAATAAATTTTTTGGATAAAGTTACAGCTCCAATTATGATTAATCATGGAACAAATGACGCCGATGTGCCGATTGAGTGGAGCCAAGATACCTACAACGCACTCCTCGCCGCAAATAAAGAAGTTGTATTTCATCAATACCCCGGTGAAGGTCACGAGTTCGGACCTGATTGGGGCACAGTAATGCAAAGAACAATTGATTTTTTTAATGCAAATTTAAATTAATACATTCAAGATCGCCTACTCGCCAAGAGAAACATCAAAAAAGATACCCAACGTGGAAGCGTTGGGTTATTTCTATCTTGCGCCGGCCGCCATTACAAGTGCCGGTTTTTCAAAAGATGGTTTAGGGGAAGTGTCGTCATCACCATCATCGAGATTATTATCTGGAAAGATTGGTGTTATTTCTAAATACCAGTCGGAGTTGCCCCGAAAATGTAACACCAAACTCTTTCCCCTCTTTTCACCCACTGCTTCTAAAATGTTATCAAGATAGTCTTGTTCATCTGAAGTGAGTAGGTTTAACTTCAGTTGAAGCGGGTCATCAAAAACAATTTCGATGGGGTAGTTCCAAAACGATTGGTTATTCCCAGCCCTAAGAAAAAATCTTTCTAGATGTGCTGTAATGTCTCGAAATACTGAAGCAGCATTCCCCATAGCTTCAAACTCTTGAGCAATAGTCATATTTACCTCCTGTGTGATAAGAAAATATTACCGCTGAGCTAAAAAAAAGTCAAAACTAAAAGAAAGCGATGATAGCGCCAATTGCGGCCACAGTCATTAACACAATCACCGAATAACCAACCGATTTCGCAAACTTGCCACTAACCCATTTGCCCATCAAATCTTTATCGCTACTAAGCTTAACAATGAAGTACAAAATAATTGGTGCTGTAATTCCATTTAAAACAGCTGAATAAATTAATGCCTTAATGGGATTTATTCCGAGGAAGTTGATACCCAGACCGAGGAACATTCCGATAATTATCACGCCGTAGAAAGCACGCGCGTGACTAAGTCCTTTATTTAAACCAGAAGACCATTTGAAAGTTTCGGCTAACGCATACGCTGCACTACCTGCCAAAACCGGAATCGCCAGTAAACCAGTTCCAATAATTCCCAGGGCGAATAAAATATATGCTTGATCACCCGCTAATGGTTGCAATGCTAACGCAGCCTGCTCGGCAGTTTCAATTTCAATTCCAGCTGGGAATAAAACCGCTCCACATGTCACGATGATAAAAAACATCACTAAATTTGAAATGAACATTCCTGCGATTACATCAAAACGCATTCGCCTAACTTCTCGTTTGGTTACAAGTTGATGTCTGAGTTTTGGATTAATTCGGCCTTCTTCTCTTCTGGACTCAACTTCTTGGGCAGTCTGCCAAAAAAACAGATACGGTGAAATCGTTGTACCAAGAATCGCACAAATCATAATAATCGTTCCCTTAGACCAAGTAATATTTGGCCAAATCGTATTCTGCCAAATCTCTCGCCACGGTAAATTATCTAAAGTCAGCGCGGTGATGATATACAAAAACAAAACTAAAGTAAGATACTTTAAAAACCGAGCGTACTGAGAATACGTAATAAAAATTTGCAGACCCAAACTGACCACGGTGAATATTCCTAAGAAAGTATAAAAATTAAAAGCTGGAAACAGCATTTGGCCAGCCGCGGCCATCGCACCTAAATCAGCTCCGATATTAATCACATTTGTGAAAAATAATATTGCAGTAAGCGCATACAAAACTTTTACTGAGTATCGTTCACGAATATTACTCGCCAAACCACGGCCGGTTGCCAAGCCAATGCGAGCGCACATCTCTTGAACAACCGACATCAACGGAAAAGTTAAGGGCGCCATCCAAAGCAAAGTAAAACCGTACAAAGCTCCGGCCTGAGAATAAGTGGCAATACCAGAAGGATCGTCATCCGATGCTCCAGTGGTTAATCCTGGGCCCAGAGCATACCAATAATCCTCTGCTTCACGCCAAGGTTTATTAATACTCCGAAGTGCGTGCTGACTTTCCAAAACAGCTGTCTCCAAAGCTTTCGCAGGGGCTTCTGCAACTTGAGTCACTATGTCTTTTGGTTTCATTTTGTTTCTTTAGAATTTCTTTACTATATTATCTCACATTTTGACCTTCTTTGACAAAATCTTAAAGAAAAGCTATAATTTAGCTCAGTTACAGGTAAATTTATTAGAAAAGACTTTGCAAAAAACCCGAATCAATCGGCAAATAACTGCACCAGAAGTTCGACTACTCAATGATGTAGGTGAACAATTGGGCATTTTGCCAATCAAAGAAGCTATTGCTTTAGCTGAAGAGCATGGACTAGACCTCGTAGAAGTATCTCCGCAGGCTAAGCCTCCTGTTGTCAAAATCATTAGTTTCGACAAGTTCAGGTATCAGCAAAAGAAAATGGAACAGCAACAAAAGAAGCGCGTAAAGAAAGTTGAAGTCAAAACGATTCGCTTAAGTGCTAAAATTGCTGCCCACGATATTGCTACAAAAGCAAAGCGCGCCGACGAATTCCTATTGGACGGCGATTGGGTTAAACTGGAACTAAGAATGCGTGGTCGCGAACAAGCGTTCCTCGATGTTGCTCATCAGCAACTGGAATCTTTCAAAGCAGCTTTAACCGCCCCCTATCGGATTGAAGTACCGCCGAAGAAAGCTGGAAACACAATCGGCATGACCATCGCCCCTACTAAGTGATAATTTGCGCAGCAAATTGTCATCCCGGGCTCGACCCGGGATCCATCTTTCATTAAACCAAATCCTAATTCTATTGGGATGACAACAATACTATGCCCAAATTAAAAACTCATCAAGGAACCGCCAAGCGCTTCCGCAAGACCAAAACTGGTAAGATCATGCATCGCACAAGCGGACAAGATCATTTCAACACAAGAGAAACCGGTAAAGTCGTTAAAAATAAGCGCCGTGATTCTAAACTTAGCCCTGCTAACAACCGTATCAAAGCTCTTATTGTTCACAAGTAAAATTTGCAAAGCAAATTTTATCCAGAGCTTATCGAGGGATCTCTAAACCCATGACTTTAACCTAGATCCTTCGTCCGCCTTTGGCGGACTCAGGATGACAACTAATCTAACTATCTATATATGACAAGAATCAAACGAGGCGTTTCCGGAAATAAGCGCCGTAAAAATGTATTAAAGCGAACGAAAGGTTTTGATAACCGCCGTTCTACCAACCTTCGCCAAGCTAAAGAAGCTTTACTCAAAGCTGAAACTTACGCTTACCGCGATCGACGCAACAAAAAGCGTGATCAACGAGCACTTTGGCTAGTGCGCTTGGGAGCAGCTCTTCGCGAAAACGGCACCACTTGGAGCAAATTCGC
This sequence comes from Patescibacteria group bacterium UBA926, assembly GCA_002293685.1. Taxonomy (GTDB): domain Bacteria; phylum Patescibacteriota; class Doudnabacteria; order UBA920; family UBA920; genus UBA920. The sequence goes on along the minus strand of DBDS01000004.1, from coordinate 37,856 downwards.
AGCTGTCCTAAAAACTGAGGGCATTACTGTTAATCGAAAAATGTTGTCCGAGATGGCTATCAAAGCCCCAACCGGTTTCGATAAAATGGTAAAAGATCTTTCCAAATAATTTAAACCCGCATCATGCGGGTTTAAAATTTATCAAAAAAACTCCCTCGAAGTGAGGGAGTTTTGATTTAACTTAGGATTATTGATTCTGTTGTAGCTGTTGTCCAGCTGGTGCTTGTTGCTGACCCGCTGGTGCTTGTTGCTGACCCGCTGGTGCCTGCTGTTGTCCAGCTGGTGCTTGTTGCTGTTGAGTTCCAGCATTTGGATTAGCTTGATAGTCACGAATAGCTTGTACTACACGACCATCTTCTTTAAGATCTTCGTAAAACAAAATGTGTTCACGATTAATTTTCATTTCATCAACTGGACCGTGCAATTCTTGCCCTAATTTAACCAAAGAAAGTTGTGGTTGCTGTTGTTGTGAAACCTGGTCTTCTTGCTGTGATCCTTGCAAAGGAGGTTGTGTTACCTGAAGATAATAAATATCTACTAAAGTAGAATAGCTTGCGGTCACATCCGAAAGTTTACCAAAATATACCTGACCATTTGAAAGGAAAACTGCTTGATATCCTGATAACTTTTCTTCTACTTGCTGTGCTGTGTCACCACTCTGACCAGTAAATAATTTGTCTCGGAACAATACTGCACCAACAACTAATAATAGAACTACAACTGCTAGGATGATCCATGGCATGTTGTTGCGTCCACCTTGTGGAGCTCGTGATGACATGTTCATACCCATACCTTCGACGCGTTCTGGAGGACGGCCAACTCGAATTTCTTCTGACATAAGATTATTTTTATTAATTAATTAAACATTGAGTGACTGATTTTCAGTCTAGCACAATAGTACTATAGAGGCCTGACTATTGTCCATGCTTTGCTTAATTATATCTGGGCTGAGTGCTGAATGGTTTTCTTGCCTTGAGTGGCTAAATTGGTATTGAATTAATTCATTTACTAGACCGCTCTGGTAAGCCAAATGCTTGATAGAATAGCTTGGGCTAATTTCTGAGTGCTTAGCAAACTTTACTGCCGCAGGATTAGCTACACTAACCGTTACATCTGGATTTGGATCATCGATTACTATAAGTTCCGGTGTTTCAAGTTGAACGATTTGTAAATCAAAATTACACGGCTTCCAGAGTAACAAATCTAGTCTGTGAGAAAATGAATCGGAAAAAATACAACTATTAGGAGAGCTTGATACTACAATATCAGATGTTGATTCTACTGTTGCAACAGCCAATTCTGTTCGATTAGTAGTTGGTGTATGTTTAGTTGTATCTACGAAAACATCTTCGACTGTTCCATTTTGAACTCCTATTGTTCCAAAAACAATCGCGAAGACAAAAATAATTTTTAATAACTTGTTCATTATGGCTGGATTTCTGAATTTAAAATAATCTGCTGTTCAACTGGTAAGTTTGAGTCTTGCTCACCCGCTACTTGACCTACACTATTATTAACCGGATAAACCAAAGTATTGGTTTGAGGACCGGTACCTGGTAGATTACTCAATAACAACCAACCGGTTGCAATAACCACGATGGCCAATGCTACTGCAGGTGCATACCATACAGTAATTACAGATTGAACTGGCTCTTCTCTGTCATCTGATAAAGTGAGAATCATTTTTTCTTGCTCGAGCTTTGGAGCGACATCAATGCTTGCTGCATAAGCTGTTGCCAAATCTTTTTTATGCTTTAGAATTTCTTCGTGACGAGCAACAATTTGCTTTACCTCAGAAAGTTCGTTAGAGACGCCTTGCATAAAATCTGATAACTGAAGGACTTCGCCCCGCAATGCATCAAGTTTCATTTTTGTAATTAAGGTCTGAATGGTATGATGCTGTCTTGATGCAACATCTGCCCTGAGTTTGATTGGAATTCCGGAGACTTCACTGATTACATAATTATCAGCAATAACTGGTGTTGGCGAGATAGCGTTCATGGAAACTGAGTTTGTAGTTGGCTCAACTTGCCTAGCGTCAGCTTGTTTGATTAACACCTCAGCTAATTCAGCATGGGTTGCTGGACGAACAGCGTCCATTGAAGGCATAGCAATGCTTTCATCTGAAACTTGTGGTTCAGAAAAATCGAACAGACCTTTGTCTTCTTCGCTATCCATAAAATCAGAAGTTTGACCACGCTCTTCTTCAATAGCATCGGTGAAATTTAAAAGGTTTTGTAACTCACTTTGTGTGGTATACCAATTCCTTCCAATTTTCGCAGCTTTAATCTTACCAAGACGGCAAAGCTGACCAAGATAATCTTGATGATAACCACTTAATTCCGCCGCTTGAGACAGCGAAATTCGATGTGGGAATTGATTGTCTAAAGTTTGTGTATTCAATCGTTTATCTTTATTTCTACCAGCGAATTCTGCGGTTTTTGCAAAAGTTCATTGAAATTATTATAACACATTTTACTGTCAAGGCCTACGACAAAATACAACATTTTTTTACATAACTTAACAAGACTGTTTCGGAACCATATAAACTTTTTATACTTGACGAGACAGAGAGTTAAAATGTATGATGAATTTACGTTCTTAAATTTGTACTTATGCCTCGACCATTAGCAAAATTTTCACAAGACATTCTTCTTCTTTTAAATAATAAAGGGCCTCAGATGCTCCATCAACTTTACGAAGCGTTTGAAGACCGCGCTAATAAGAAGAAAATTTACGATACGATGTTTCGACTCACCACCCAAGGTGTAGTCAAATTAAAAAACGACCGCTATGAAATCAGTTCTGATGCCAATATCTTAATGCACACTTTAGCAAAAGAACGGGATGGAATTTGGAAATTAGTGATCTTCGATATCCCCGAGAAGCAACGTCAAGTTAGAAATGTAATTCGTGCTAAATTAGTTTCTTTAGGATTCATGAAATGGCAAAATAGTATTTGGATATCTCCATACACAATGGCACCAGAAATCGAAGAAGAATTAAATGAACTAGCTAAACATTATTTTATAAGACTAATCAAAACTACAGATATCAATGTTACAGAAGATTTAGAAAAAATGTTTAAAGAATAAAAATAGCGATGGGCTAAACCTCATCGCTTTAATTTTTCAAAATTTCTCACACGCCCCTACCCCGATTTGTGCGGCCGCACAAATCGGGGTAGTACTACTTTTTTAAACAATACTTTTTTAGCAATTCTGTTTCATTATCCAACTGATCTACTCTTAAAATCCTTATATGATTAATCAAACCACCTATCTGTAAATACTCTACTACCTCTTTGGAAATTGGAAACGGGGAAATAAACACGCTTGCTTGCAACTTTACAAAACCAATTCGTTTTAACAGGATTCTGAATTGATTCCGCTGAGAACGGGCTTGTTCAGGTATATCAAAAATGATTACTCTCCATTTCTTATCCCATACTTTAGGTAAGTTTTGAACGGATTTAAGTAAGAGGACTTGAAGTTGACCCAATTCAGTAAGACGAATAAATTTCTGATTGCCAACCCTTGTAATCCTTACCTTACCTTGATCTCTGAGTCGATTTAATGCATAGGTCACTCTCCCTGATTCATACTTCCTTAGTCGTCGCGCCCACATATGTGGTGTCTCTAGTGGTAAAGGTAATAACCGGGCAGTGTCATACAAAAATTCCAAAATTCCTTCCACAGTTTTTATAGCTAACTTTTTATTTTTTCTATTCATCATATTTCTCCCGCACCGATTTGTGCGGCCGCACAAATCGGGGTAAGGAAAAATTATATCAGATGGTGGTTCAAGATTAGATAAAGATTACTGAATAAAAAAACCAGTCGCACCGAAGTTTGACTGGTTTGAAGTTGAATTAACAACTTCTGGGTTCGATCAAGGGAGTGTCTTCCTCCCAATCAAGCATTCTACTTGGAGTATTCTCTGAAGTAGTCTGTACTGTTCGAAGCATGGCTTGAGGAAATACATTGTACAACTCATGACCCACTTCAACAGTGAAGGTTCCGGCCGCATCGCTGCGCCCCACCAACTTACCCTCAAACGAACTGCCGTCAGATAAGAAATACCGCGCCTCTTTGTCCCGGAAAAGGTTGATTCCGTTCCGGAAGCTGTTCGATATCGCAACCTCTTTCCAACGTTCGACGGGAATGTACTCAGTAACAGGGTTAAGCACCAAAGTTACAACAAGTGCAACTAGTACAAAGATCGAAAAACCAAGAACATTGACCACGGAAACTTTTTCCGGATAGATGAAAACGAACACGACAACCAAAGCAAGTAAGACAAAAGCCCACTTAATCCTTCTCATTAAAACAATCCTCCTACAGATTCAAATTAAAAACCTCTCACTAAGAGAGGTTCTTACTATATTAGAAAACTGATTACCAGTCAAGGGTCCCACCAGTTTGGTACTCGGTAACACGGGTCTCGAAAAAATTCTTCTCTTTACTTAAGTCGACTGCTTCACTCATCCATGGGAAAGGATTTTGAACATTGTACTGACTTGCTAGCCCAATACTATTTAAACGACGATCTGCAATGTGTTCAATGTATTGTTTGAAGCCATCCGCGTTCATTCCGAAGATTCCTTTTGGAAATACAGTTTGTGCAAAAGTATATTCCAATACAGTAGCTTCCTTTACCAAATCGACGACACGCTGTTGAAATTCTGGTGTCCAAAGTTCTGGTTGTTCAACTTTGATTGTATTAATTAAATTAATACCGAAGTTTAGATGCTGTGATTCGTCGCGCATGATGTATTGAATCTGCTCGGCACTACCCACCATTTTCTTTTGGCGTTGGAAACCAAACATCACTGCGAAAGCACTATAGAAGAAGATACCTTCCATGATCAGAGAAAATACAACGATGTTTTCTAAGAACTTTTGATCGTTTTCAAAAGTTCCAGTCGAAAAATCTGGGTTAAAGATTCCTTCGTTGAAAGTAAGTATAAAAGAAGCCTTATCGTAAATCGCTCCAACCTCGCGATACATATTGAAGATTTTGCCTTCGTCTAAACCTAAGCTCTCTACAATATACTGATACGCATGAGTATGAATCGCTTCTTCGTATGCTTGGCGCAAGAGATACATGCGACATTCTGGTGAAGTAATGTGCTTATACATTGCGATAACAATATTATTCGCTGCGATAGAATCTGCTGTTGTAAAAAATCCTAATACAGTTTCAAAAGCTCGGCGCTCTTCTTCGGTGATAACATTGGGATTCTTCCATTGTTCGATATCGAGCTGCATTCCAATTTCGGTTGGTAACCAGTGATTAGCATTGCCTGCGTTGTATGCATCCCAAGCAAAAGTATGCTTCATCGGGTAGAGCTGTATTACGTCGGCATCTTTTCCGTTGATAATCCGGCGGTCGTTGATGTTGATTCGTTGATCTGTTTTTTGAATTGGCATGGGTATTATTTCCTTAGTTATTTCTGAAGTTCAAATATTAAAGTGCGTCTTACTGACAAGCTTCGCAATCCGGCTCATCCAACCTACACATCTTAAAGTCGGTCTGTTGAAGAACACTTCCACCGGCCATTGCGGCAGCAGGCTGGGATAAGCCAAGTGATGCAGCAAAATTCTGAGGCGCTTCCGGTTCGACTTTAATAGTAACAGCCTCTTTAACTTCTTCTGGAAGGATTGCTGGTGCCTCGACAACTACTTGCGCTACTGGCTCGACTACTGGCTGACTCACAACAACTTCTGGAATCGCTGCAGCTGCAGCAACCACTGGCGCTGCTTCTGGGATTGATTCATTGGAAGGCTGACTCAATGGTTCTTTAGCAACTGCATCTTCAGTTTTTTTACCACCACGAGTGTGAGTACTACCCATTTCGGAAGTGCTCACTGTGGATTTTTCAACCTGAGAAGCTGCTAACGAACGTAAGTAATAAGTTGTCTTCACACCCATATCCCAAGCGTACAAATAGATATCGTTAATGTCTTTACCAGATGTGCCCGCGTAGAAAATGTTAAGTGATTGAGATTGGTCTATCCATTTACCTCGGTAAGCCGCCGCTTTAATTAACCAGCGCGCATCGACTTCGAATACTTCTTTATACTTCTCTTTAATATCTTGAGGAACTTCTGGAATCTCGGTAACACGACCATCATAGAATTTTAGTTTAGTGAGCATGTCATCATTCCACAAACCGCGTTCTTTCAGATCCTTCACTAAGTAGTGATTAACAACTACGAAGTCACCAGAGATATTTGATTTCACGTAAATATTTTTATAAATCGGTTCGATCGAAGGAATGGCTCCGGAAATATTCGAGATGGTTGCAGTCGGCGCAATGGCCATAGTATTCGAGTTGCGCATGCCGTGTTCTTTGATAGCCGCTCGTACCACAGACCAGTCCATTTTCGCTTCGCGGGAAACAGGAATTTCGGTACCACGCGCGCGTTCTAAGAGAGCAATTGTGTCTACTGGCAAAATGCCTCGATCCCACTTACTACCTCGGAAGCTTGCGTAAGCCCCGCGTTCTTTTGCCAACTGAGTAGAAGCAAGAATCGCATAATAAGAGATAGCTTCTTGACTGTAGTCTGCTAGCTGCACCATCTCTTCGCTGTCGAACTTGATGTTCATTTGATACAACGCATCTTGGAAACCCATCACTCCAAGTCCAACCGGACGATGCTTCATGTTTGAATTCTTACCTTCGATAGTTGGATAGAAATTTAGATCAATCACGTTATCGAGCATACGCATCGCGATACTAACTGTGTACTGAATCTTTTCGATGTCCAGTTCGCCCTTGCGTATGTGTCGCGCTAAATTAACCGAACCTAAGTTACAAACAGCAGTTTCTTCTGCAGAAGTATTCAAGGTAATTTCGGTACAAAGGTTTGAGCTATGAACAACACCAGTGTGATCTTGAGGACTGCGAATATTGCTAGGGTCTTTGAACGTGACCCATGGATGACCGGTTTCGAACAACATTGTTAACATCTTCTTCCATAAATCTTTAGCTGGAAGTTGGCGGAATAACTTAAGTCCACCAGCTAAGCCACGCTGTTCGTATTGTTCGTAGCGCTTCTTAAACTCTTCTCCGTAAATTTCGTGAAGGTCCGGTGTTTCATCTGGAGAGAACAATGACCACATACCACCTTCTTTAACTCTTTGCATGAACAAATCTGGAACCCAGTTAGCGGTGTTCATATCATGGGTGCGACGGCGATCGTCACCAGTGTTCTTACGAAGTTCCAAGAAATCTTCAATGTCCCAGTGCCAAGTCTCGAGATAAGCGCAAGTCGCGCCACGACGACGACCGCTTCGGTTAATCGCAACAGTAGTATCGTTTGCAATCTTTAAGAAAGGAATAACTCCTTGGCTTTCTACACCGGTGTTTTTAATTAACGCACCGGTACCACGAAGCTTGGACCAATCATTTGCAACACCGCCAGCCCATTTAGACATTTGTGCATTGTCGCCAATACTCTTAAAGATATGATGAAGATCGTCTTCAATGGTTGTGAGATAACAAGAAGAAAGTTGGGAATGAATTGTGCCCGAGTGGAATAATGTTGGCGAAGAAGGCACAAAATGCAAAGTAGATGTGATGCGGTAAAACTCAACCGCGCGCGCTTCTTTATCGTTCTCGTTCAGAGCTACGCCCATAGCAACCCGCATCCAGAACATCTGAGGTGTTTCCAAGACTTGCTTGGTGTGAGGGTTCTTAGTGAGGTACCTGTCGTACAAAGTCTGAACGGCCAAATAATTTAGCAAATTGTCACGTTCTAAAACTAACTCAGATGCCACGTACTCTAAGTTAAATGTGAGCATCCGCGGATCGAGACGCCCCATAGAAACCGATTCACGTATCTTTTCGATAAAAGTTTGGCGCATTTGAGACTCTAAAACAGCAGGAGAAAAATCGATTTTATCGGCGCCAATTACTTCTTTGTAAATTTTATTAGCTAAAGCACGAGCGGCAACAAAAGAGTAAGCTGGATCTTTTTCGGTATACGCACGAAGTACCATGATAAGAGCGCGTTCGATCTCGGCAGTAGTGATATCTTCGTATAGCTCTAAGCGAACTTGATTAACGACAGTTGCCACATCAACATCAGCAGCGTATTCTCCAACGATAACCTCTAAGCTCTTTTGCAATTTTTCCAAAGAGAACGGCTCCTTCTGACCACTGCGCTTGGTAATCATTAACTGGTTTGCATCTGCTTTCTGCAGAATCTCTTCCTTTTTAGCCTGACGTTCCTTAGTATGTTCGTAACGGTAAATAATGTAGGACTTCGCAACTTCAAACAAGCCTTTTTCCATCAATTTACGTTCAACAGTGTTTTGAACATCTTCCACACTTGGCACGCGACCAGCGAAAGTTGTATCAAGATCCATAATGACGGCTTTGGCGATCTCGCGAGTTAGTGTTTGGTTGGTTTTAAAATTTACATCAACATAAGCTTTGCTAATCGCGATTTCGATTTTGGTACTATCGAAGTCTACCACTTCACCGCTTCTTTTTTTAATCTGGACTAAGTTGTCTGGCTTTATCATTTTATTTCTATGAGTTAATTAATTATTTTATTTCGTATCAGAGTTTTCAATTTTGAGGCAAGTTCGAGGAAGCAGCCGAGGCTCGACTGAGCCGTAGTGATATCTACGGCGAAGTCGAACGCAGGCTACTGACAAAGAAATTGTCCAAAATTGGGAACTCATAACTTCAAAATTTCTTCTTTGAACTCGCGAATGTCTTCGAACTGTCTGTAGACGCTCGCGAAACGGATGTAAGCAACTTTATCTACTTTGCGTATTACCTTCATGATGATTTCACCGATGTGTACGCTAGCGATCTCTCCGCCGCCAGCTTTCTTTTGAATCTCTTGCTCGATTTCAGAGACGACTTTTCGAAATTTATAATCGGTCATATCGCGTTTTTCAAACGCTCGCCTGAGACCTCGCTCCAGCTTATCACGCACGTAAGGTTGCTTGGTTCCATCTCGCTTTACGACCGCCAGACCGAGAATTTCGATTTGCTCATACGTCGAGAATCGGAAGTTGCATTTTTCGCACTCGCGCCGGCGTCGGATTGCTCCTGCTTCTTCAACAGGCCGGGAATCCACAACCTTAGTATCAATATTTAAACATTTAGGACATTTCATATTTTATCGAACAAATTGTATATTTTTTGTTTGTTTCGTTTACACACTATGTAGTGGTGTCTAATGAAATTATACCCCTATATCTTGTGTTAAACAAAAAAGAGGTGAATTGCCGATTATCACTCAAACTCTAGGTACTTTTTATTTTTGAACGTTCGTCCAACCCAGAGTTATCCCCACAAAATCAAAAATTCCCCTCTCAGGGAATTTATACTTACTCACACAACTTAACTTAACTTAACAATCCTCGATTATAAGATTACAGTAATCTTTTTCCCACGTTCAAACTGCTGAATCATTTTGGCTGTATTTCTTAGGATTCTCTCACTCGACTCCTCTGTGGCATGAGCAATATGAGGCGTTAAAAAAGTATTGGGGTGTTTGGCCAACTGACGTTGGAACTTCAATATCAACCTATCCTTAGTAGAAAGGTGGATAGCCCCTGAACGAAATTGGTACTCATTTTGAACGACATCTGCCAAATAGGCGGAAAGCAGACCCTTATCTAAAACATGAAGGACCGCCTTAGGTTCGACCACGGATCCCCTAGCCATATTCACCAACACAGCTCCGGGTTTTACATGAGATAATAAAGTTCGATTAAAAAGCTGTTCAGTTAGTGGTGTGGCTGGGATATGTAATGTAATGATATCTGCTTTCTGTACAAGCTGCTTAAGCCCCAAGTACTTCATGCCTAATCGTTGAGCATTTGATAAATTCTTTTTTGTATCGTAACCCAAAATTTCCATTCCAAAACCTTTGGCAATTCGCGCTACGTGACTACCAATTGCACCAGTACCAACAATTCCTATTGTCTTACCAAATAATTCTGTTCCAATTAAACTCTCATCGTTAAATTTCAACTGCCTACCGACGGTTAAACCTTTATTAATGTGTCTCTGATAAGTAAGAAGCATTCCAAATGTAAATTCAGCTACAGCGATACTGTTTAAACCAGCATTATTTGCCACAGCAACATTTAAGCGATGACACGCCGCTAAATCTATATGATCAACTCCCGCAGTTCGTGTTACAATCAATTTTAATTTCGGAAGTCTCTTAAGGATTTCCTGAGTAACCGGACTGTCCGAATGAATCGAAATAATCTCCGTACCCTGGGGTGGTAAATTATCAATAGATAAACTACCTGTTTGAAATCTAACTTTTAAACCAGCAAAGTTAGCCTTGAGCCAAATTTTTTGCGCCTTTGAAAGTCCAAAAAATGTTGTTTGCATATTATTCCCTAATTACTACGATAAAATCGGAAACATTACTCCCTGTGTTTCCTGTCATTATAGATGCATTTAAATCTGACAAGATACTATACTCATCATGTCTATCTAGGAACGACTTTAAGTCAATACCTTTACTCTGTGCTATTTTAAGATTTCCATTATCGACAATTCCTCCTGCTACATCACTATTATCTCGCCCATCAGAATTTAGGGCGGCAAAAGTTGTATTCGAAGGTAGTGACAATAATGCCGCTAAAGTCATTTCCTGATTCCGACCACCACTTCCTTTTTCTGATTCTGGGCTATTTATAGTCACCACACTCTCACCAACGGCAACTAAACACTCGCCGGGTCTAATATCTTTTAAAATCTGAACAGCAACTTCTCTCGCTTCGCCAGAGAACGCCTTATTCCAAATCCTTACCTTCAATCCTAAATCGTGAGCAGCACGTTCCATGCCCAAAAGAGCTGTCTGTCCGCTACAAAACAAAATATTATGAACCTTTTCAAAATACTTAGCTTCTTTCGGAGTTTCTTTCAACCCACAATTTTCCATATTACAACGATCTAAAACCTGATACCTATCCATAATCTCCATAGCATCTTGTGTTGTGGTAAAATCTTGAACTGTTGGCCCACTAGCCACCATAGAAATATCATCACCTGGTATATCACTAAAGATAAGGCTAATGATTGTAGCTGGGTATGCATACTTGGCTAAGCCACCCCCCTTAACCGAACTCAAATGCTTTCGGACTGTGTTCATCTCACTAATCGAAGCACCTGCGTCCATTAAAGCTTGTGTAATTTTTCGCTCTTCTTCTAATGAAACTATTTGTGGGCTAGTGAGTAAACTACTTCCACCACCACCGATGATCGCAATAACCAAATCACGCTCAGTAACCTGTTCAAGCATTCCAATGATTTCATCCGTCGCGGAAACATTTGCACTCGAAGGGAGCGGATGCGTCCCGACGCGACTAACAATTTTTTGGGTTTTAGCTGGAACAATATCAATAATTAATCCACCAGAAATCCGCTCAATCATTTTTGCTTCGATCCCTTCGGAAACTTTTGCCACCATCTTCCCTGCACCAACAACAACCACCTTATCATAACTTTTTAAAGAGTATGCTTTATGATTAACAAATAAAGTATCAGTCTTTGCATCATAAGCAAACTGCTCATGCATCAACTGTTCTGTATTTATTGCTTCAAGTCCTGCTTCTAAAATCCGCAAGACTTGCTTACGAGTCGATGTAGTAGCCAGTTGAAGAAAATTCTTAATTATCATTTTATACGTTCTGAAGGATTCGGTTTTGCCAATAATTTCATACCTGCATAAACAGCAGCACCCAAAAAGACAAGCGCCGCTAAAACAAGAAAGATTGAACCTGTATCAATCCCATTGTTCTGCACTGGCTCCATTGCCGTAGCCTGCTCTTCAGATAAAATTACCCGTTGTCCCTGAGAAGGTTCGGGTAATTGATTTGGTTGTACGCGATTTTGTTGTGCGAGTTTCAAAATACTAATCGATAATAATGTATGTTCCCTTGATCACGGTCCAAGAACCTCCTGGACCACTTGAAAATACGTCACTAATTAATCCAGCGTCGTATTCCAAAGTTGCGCCTCCAGTCATAGTAATCTGTTTTGCAGTGACGGCTTTTAAAGAACTACCTCCATTAATCTGAACATTACCGTTCTGCGCAACTAATGCCACTGTACCAGCGCCTCCACTTAGTGATATGGCGTTATTTCCACCACAGTTGGGAGCAACTGGGCATGCACTGGTTGTAATCAAGAATGGGTAACTTCCTGGTGTACCTGAACCTGCAAAATCTGAACCACCAGACAAAGTTACTCTCCCGTCCGTCACAATAGCGCCACTATTTGGCCCATAACTAGGCGATAAATGCACCTCGCCACCGCCAGAAATTGTTATATTTCCTTCAACCCACAAAGTCCCTGATACTACTAATGTTCCGCCACCGCCAACTGTTAAGTCACCAGTAATTCTGCGTGGACCAATTGTTGCACCAGCCCACCCCACACTTACATTACCACTGGTAACACCGCCTGCCTCAGCTTCATCTTTCCATGCTTGAATATTGTTATCGGATAGTGGCATCGGCTGAGCCGGAGGATCGGATCGACTTGTATTACAAGGTTTATTTGTATGACTACCGGTCTGACAATACAATGGACCGCTAACTGTTGCCCCCTGCACACGATTCGCCCAAGCTTCATCAGCAACACCAGTTCCAACATATACACCAGTCACATAAGTATTCCCACCAATCATGGAAGTTCCACCACCCATAAAGATTCTAAAGTAACCGTCGAGACCTGAAGGTGTAGTGTTGGACCAAGTAGACGTGTAGCGGCCAATCCGAGCTGTCCCATTGGCATAGCCATTATTATTAGCACCTATAACATAATAATTCGATGCGTTAGAGTTTCCATCGAGTACAATCCAATATGTTTGCGATGGATCCAAAATAGGAGTGGTGGGCATGGTTACTGTCACCCAACCAAAACTTGAAGTTACAGAAGATGCTGTAAGTGTTCCACTCATCAACTGCGTAGTTGAAGGAGTTCCTGCGTTGTCAGTAACAATTCTAACAGTAGCGTTCCCAGGATTACCCTGCTTTCTTAAATAAAACTCAATATTATTCATTGGGGCAGAAATACCTGGGCTAAAACTCTGTGCAAAGTCTTGTGTCGCAGTCGCATTTCCGTAAGTAATACAAGTTGAAGCTGTACAGGTTGATATTGGTGTTGGTGAATCATTCACCTGATCGGCCGCTAATGCGGGTGGGTTGGCTGCAATTGCGCTACCAGTGATTACAACACCTGTGGTTGCATTTATGTTACCGTTAGAATATACATTTCCATTAAGTTGAGAGCCACCGGACATTACAAAACCACCGGTTCCTGCTTGAACTCCATATCGAAACGAAATCTGCTCACTATCAATACCTACGTTTACTTTTATGGTTCGGGTAGATTCAATATTTCTATGAACAGCTGTTCCTACCGATGTAATTGTTTTGGTTTGCGAATCAATTGTTGTGATGGTGGTTGTAAATTCTCCTGAATCTAAATCAGTATTTGTTTCGCCAGCATAACTAGGATTAGAGTTAAGCTGAGCTAGTGCATGATCAATTCCAGCTTCTGCTAAAGAAAGCGCTTGACTTCTAGCAACAGATTGATGGCTCGACTTCACTTGAAGATGAGTATAACCCCATAGTGAACCGGACATAGTCAATAAAATTGCCATAAAAACAATTGCAATAATTAGAATATGACCGGATTGTTTAGATTTATTCATATCAATAATTTCTTAATAAAATTGTTTGTGATAAAGAAAATTCTGCAAATTTATCACCGTGATAAAGTGCACGATTTGTAATAGTCGCGGTAATTCGATTCGACGAAGCAATGTCACCGCTATTATAGCTCAGAGAAAAACTATGAACATTATCACTCAATAACTTTGAACCTGCAGGTCGAACACTAGAAGCATGTGTTTCTATAATTTGAAAAAGGTTCTGTCCATCACGATGAAAAACGACATAATCATATTGATCTGGCAAAACTTCATCAGAAGAAGTAATTACAGGCAAGCTAGCAACTATCGTACTGCCGCCGGTGGTATAAAGTTGTCCGCCTATAGTACGACTAGGGATGATTGCTACGCCTTGTGCCAACATAGAATTCATTGCTCCTAAAGTGGAACGAGCCGAATTTGTTACCGCGATCTCAGCCATTTCAACAGAATAAACTTTTTGTTGCCACTCAAAAATAGAAAGTAATCCCATTAATAAAATAGCAAACAGAAAAACAACGATTACAATTTCTATTATCGTGAAGCCGTTCTGTTTTATTGATTTATGGTTTGTCATTTCCCTATTCCATGCTCAGACAAGAAAGTCGATAATGAAATTTCTTGCATTGTATTACTTGATGGACTACGCCAACTCACCGTAACGGTCGCCTCTGAAAGCCCTGTTGAGATTTCTGTGATTTCCAAATTAGCTGTCCCCTCTGGTAAAGTTTGAATTTGAGCATTAGTAAACGTACCTGAAGTTGGTAAGCTATCGTAGCTTACTGTTCGTAAATCTTGAAGACGGGTTTCAGCAGAACGAAGCGCGACTTCTTTATAACGATTATATTTATTCAGTGTGATCGAATTTGAAATCACCGTGTACAATAGTAAGGTAACGCCGATAATTAATAGCGTAACTAATACTTCAATAATGGTAAAGCCGCCTTGCTTTCTATGAGCAAACTGAGGTGCAATGAGAATGTTGGTTTGTTTTGAGAACACGATTTTATTTCTTAGATGGATTTGCCCCCCAAAGCTTTTATTCTGTCTATATAATACCACGAAATACGCCGAAAATATAAGAACCTGGGGATTGAAATATTCGGCAGATTCTGTTAAAATAGCTGAGTATCGAAAACTAAATATTCGGGAGTAGCTCAGTGGTAGAGCTATCGGCTGTGAACACATTCTTGATAAAGGTGAAAAACATTAATTTATTAATCTTTTATGCCTGAAACAAGAAAATATTCCGACCGTGCAGAATACCTCAAAAAGGCAGTCACTAAGAAACGCAAAACTATCAAAGAGAGGGCTTTGCAACAACTTGGTGGTCAATGTATCTACTGTGGTTACAGTAAATACCAAGGAGCACTAGAGTTTCATCATAAAGTAGCAACAACCAAAGAATTTGGAATCGGCCAAAAAGGCCATTCGAGATCTTGGTCAAAGGTACTAGATGAACTTGAGAAATGTATACTAGTTTGCTCAAACTGTCATAAAGAAGTACATGCTGGTCTACGCAGCATACCGGAGTAATCCGTTATGAAAACGAGGTGAATTGTCAGAGCTATTTATAGCGAAGATGCCCCATACATTAATAAATGGGGTACTGGGAGCCTTCATAGGAAACTATATGGTAATCAGCAGCCAAGCTTTGATTCGCCTTTAGGCGAGTCATTGAAGGTTCAGAGACTATCCGCAAGGAGTAGGCTTAATTGCCGAAGCGCCTCGCATCCCATTGGGATGATGATATAGTCCACCCCTATTCGAAAGATTAGGATAATGTGTAACCGATCGGTCCTGGGTTCGAATCCCAGCTCCCGAGCCATAATAAAAATCTCATCGTCAGATGGGATTTTTATTATTGTTGGTTGTGCTGGGATTCGAACGGGTTGAAGTAAGGCAAGTATTTTGCTGCGGCAAAATGCGCAGCCGAACGATCTGCAAACAGCTGGGAGCTGTTTGCAGCAACCCCGGACAAGGAGGCTTGCAGAAGTAAGCCGACGCGAAAATCCCAGCTCCCGAGCCATAATAAAAGTTTCATCTGCTGATGGAACTTTTATTATTGTTAGGATGGGATTCGAACGGGTTGGAGTGAGCTACGTCGGTTCAGCAGAACCGACGGCAGCGAACGATTGAAAGAGTGCTGGGATCACTCTTTCACAACCCCGGGCAACGAGGCTTTCAGCAGAAAGCCGAGGCGGAAATCCTGACCAACCTCCATTTCCACCACAGGTGGAAATATTAGGGAAATGCCGAAGCTTTAGCTTCGGCCTGCTCCCGAGTCAACTAAAAACACTCTTGATCAAGAGTGTTTTTAGTATACCCAAAGAGTACCTTCGAACTTTTTTATGATACAATATGACTATGGAAACCCCGCAATCAAATCCACAGGACTTAACTAATTCTAGCGGCTTAGTGTTTAAACAAACTTTTCTCGGTCTATACTTGGGTTTGATTATATTTGCTCCGCTTTTCATAGTATTTATACTTGTTAAGTATTTCCCGGGGGTAATCAATCTGGACAGTTTTGAAAACCAAATCAAAATGATTTTATTTGCAGGCATATACGGTATCGTTGCTGCAATATACTCTTTGTATATAACTCACAAACAATTTTTACAACGCATATTAATACTTTACACTAAAGGGTCTTTCCAGCCTGCAAGAGTTGAATCAATTTCAAACGTTATATTTAAAGACGCATTTAAGTTTCGTCTACGCCTAGTTATTAAGTATTATTTAATAGTCATAGTTGCTGCATTGCTAGCTTTTGCCTTCGGGTACTATGCTATTCACCAATTTGTATTCGGAGAACAATATGAAATCTCTACGGTTCTTTATCAACTAGGGATTGTTGCCGTATTGATTATCTTTATTTGGTCTTATTCTAGGTATTACTTAACCGCCAAATTAAGATACGTATGGTTTGCTTATCTAAACAACTATGGGGTTGAGGGAGCGCATATGAAGGCAGTAGAAGAAATGAGCACACTTAACTCTATTACAAAAGGCAATCCGATGCTGAGATCAATGTTGGCTCAAATAAAAAATGATACGCTAGCTGATATCAGCGGAACAGTGGTTGGATCGGCTATCCAAAGCATACCTTCTGCTACTAAAATAGGTGGGGATTTGAAAAATATCGCTGGTGGATTCGCCAAACAATATGCTTACGACCTGGCTAATTACCAAACTTTGATGAATAATTATAACCTTTACAATAGCGCGTATAAAGAAGCATTCAAATCTGATTACACGATAAATAATCGACTCTAAGTTAGAGGAACTTCAATCCTATTCTCCACAAAATAGGTTCGAAGAGCAGAGGCCAAGGGGAGCCATGAAAAATGCAACACCTTTAGGTGGTGCGTTTTTCATTTCTAGAGATGGGATTCGAACGGGTTGAAGTGAGGTGAAGTTTTCTCTGCAGAGAAAACTGAAACCGAGCGATCGAGAAACTGCTGGGAGCAGTTTCTCGCAACCCCGGGCAACGAGGTCGTCAGCAGGCAGCCGAGGCGGAAATCCTGACCAACCACTATTCCCACCGTAGGTGGAAATATAAGCGGAAATGCCGATGCTTTAGCTTTGGTCAGCTCTCAAGCCAATATAAAACCGCCTTGAATATGACGGTTTTATTATTTACACAAATAGAACTTATTATTTAAAGTTTACTATTCAGTTTTAACGCTGATTCTTTTCGGTTGTGTTTCAGGAACTTTGTTGAACTTAATTGTCATCATCCCGTTCTTGCAAGATGCTTCTGGCTCTGCATTCTCGTCTACATTACCTGGTACGGCAACGCGGTAGGAAAACGCGCTTGAAGCTTGGCGGTAGAACTTGCGGTCTTTGTTTTCTTCTTTCTGTTCTTGATTACCGCGAATCCATAAAATACCTTTATCGTATGTAACCTCTATTTTATCAGGATTAATTCCCGGAACAGCTGCTTCTACATAAACTTGCTTATCATCTTCCGAGACTGTCAGCCCCGTAGAAGGCATGAATGAGCGCCAGTCTTCATCATCAAAAATTGAAGGAAGACGAGATGACAAATCTATAAACGAGCGAGGGATTAAATCTAATGACATAAAGTCTCCTTTCTTTAATTAATTATTTCTATTATCACTCTACACTATAGAGTGCTAATTTGTCAAATCCTACACTAGTTTAAAATGCTCTCAAAAAATGTACAAATAAGCGGGAAAACAGGGATTCTAGTGCCATTATGTTTCCCGAGCCAAAGAAAAAACCAGAACTTCTGTTCTGGTTTTTTGTGTAGTTAAATATTCGTGACGACTACTACCCTTCAATCTCCTGCATTTCTTTCTTGAACTCTTTAGTTTCAATATCGTCATGTTCTCTGGCAATACCCATTCTTTCTAACAAATAAACAATCACGAACCCTAAGATAGCAAGGACAACTGGGCCGAGCAAAGACAGTTCCATCGTTGGTAAAATATTGACTGAATTACCTACCGTATCTATATCTTGCCACGGCCAAATTCGGCGCAAGGAACCAGCCATCACGCCAATTAAAAATGCAATTACAGCGAAATGATAATGCTTTAACAACCAAGTTAGCAAACGCACAAACAACGCCAAGCCCACAATAGCACCAGATGCAAAGAATACAAGAGTAACAAAATCTCTACTAGCCACTGCGTTGATAACTATTTCGTATTGACCAAGTAACACCATAATAAGCGAGCCAGAAATCCCGGGAAGAATCATCGCGGTGATCGCAATTACACCCGTTGCAAAAACTGCCAAAGGTGATGAACTTCCCCCAATGACTGGTAATCCAACAATAATGTATGTTAAGGCAAACCCCAAAACCAAAAGCGAGATGTGTCGCAGTGTCCATTTTGTAATTCGTTTCGAAACAGCATAAACCGAGCCAATGACAAGGCCAAAGAATAAGGCCCAAACTAAAACGGGCTGAGTTTCTAACAAATACGAAACTATTTTTACCAATCCAAAAATTGAAATTAAAATTCCTGAACTTATCGGAACAATAAACGCAAAAGGAATTAATTTAAAGGCCTCGACAAACTTTCTTTCTAAAATAAGTTTGGGTACCTGCCCTGTTATTAATTTAATAGTGTAAAGCAGCTCATCATAAATTCCGAAAAGGAATGCGATAGTACCTCCGGAAACACCTGGTACTAAATCTGCTACTCCCATCGTTAATCCTGTGATAAACAATCTGATGGTACGTCTTTTTGATTCAACTTTCTGCATTACTTTATTGTAACGCATGAACACATATGTACCAAGTTCACACTAATAATGAATTGATGTAAAATACAATTATGAACAAAATCATTCCTGGAGGGACAGCTCATAAATTGCCCGCCGATTTACAAAAAGCGCTTTCTGTAAATAAAAGTGTTTTAGCAACATGGGAAAGTCTTACTCCTCTCGCCCGTAACGAGTGGATTTGCTGGGTTACTTTTCCTAAAAAGATGGAAACCAGAAAAGAACATGTGAAAAGAACCATATCCGAGCTTAAAGAAGGTATGCGCAGGCCATGCTGCTGGATTGGATGTATTCACAGAAAAGACAAAGAGATCAGTCCTTCAATCAAGGGTATTCTTGCTAAAAAATCCAAAAAGGCAAAGTAAACCCCATCTTCTCGATCATGATTAGAAAAATTCCTGCTAATAAAAGGTATAAGGCCGAGCACGATTGGCTTACAACATACCACCTATTTTCTTTCGCGATGTACTTCGACCGCGGCAATATGAACTTCGGTGCACTCCGCGTTTTCAACGATGATTACATAGATGGCGAAAACGGTTTTGGTGCTCATAGCCACGACAATATGGAAATAATCACAATTGTTCACGAAGGGACTTTAACTCACCAAGATAGCATGGGCAACACTGGCACAATTAGTAAAGGCGAAGTTCAATATATGTCAGCCGGCACTGGAGTAACTCACGCGGAAGTTAACCAAGGGAAAGAAAAAGTTCATCTATACCAAATTTGGATAATGCCAGATAAACAAAATCAGCCACCTCAATATTCGCAAAAGGATTTCAGTGAAGCCCCTAAAAATATTTTAGTTCCGGTTGCATCAGGTCAAAATATGGATGGAGCAATCCCTATCCGCACCGACTCTACTATATACTTATCTAAATTGGAACAAGGAAATACGATTCGTCACACCCTAAAACATGATCGTGGATTATTCATTTACATTAAGGAGGGAAATTTAGTAATCAACGGAACTGAATTTGAAAAAGAAGACCAAGCAAGAATAATCGACGAGACAGACATATTGATTAAAACATCAGAAGGCGCAGAATTCATCGCCATTGATGTTCCAATGAAATTGCCGATTTAAAACCCATGAGCGTTGAGAATATACTGATTTAAGCTATAATTAAATCATGAATAAAATAAAGATCGAACAACATAGTGGCCTTGGGGCTTTATGGTTAGCTGGTTGGTTATTCACCATCGGCTTCCTTGGTTTAAGCTTCGGGAAAGGAATTTTGGCCATCATACTCTGGCCATACTATCTTGGCGTGTTTGTTCGTTAAATAAATTTACAATCTATGAATCAAAAAAATTTAATCACAACGATTATTGTTGTCGCTTTAATCGCTGCGGGGTTTTATTTTTTAACTCGTGAAGACGGCAAAGTTTCTAATTTTGAGGAATGTGTTGAAGCTGGTAATCCAGTTATGGAAAGCTATCCACGACAATGCTCAAGCGACGGTCAAACTTTCGTGGAAGAGATCAAACAAGAAGTAATTTCAAATGATAAAATTCAAGTCCAGTATCCAACTTCTGGAGAAACCGTTACCTCCCCTTTTGAACTCCGCGGGCTTGCCCGCGGCACCTGGTACTTCGAAGCAACTTTCTCAGCTGAGCTAGTTGATGCAAACGGCAATCTTCTCACAGAACTCCCAGTGATGGCTGAAGGTGATTGGATGACTGAGGACTTCGTTCCATTTTCAGCCATGATAAGTTTCTCTACCCCTCAAACCAATACAGGAAAGTTAATCCTTCGCAAAGCCAACGCTTCGGGATTACCAGAACATGATGATTCAGTTGAAATCCCTGTAGCTTTCTAAACATTCGCTATAAAAAACAGTGCCTTACTCTGAGGTGCTGTTTTGCTTTTGATAAACACTCGCTGCCAAGGCCGTAGCGATTGGTACTGCCAGAATTAACGCAGTGCTTCCGGACAATGCCCGAACGATTTCTTCGGCCATATATTCGCTATTTAGTAGAACCCAAAGCGGTTGATCTGTGGCCGACACGATTAATAAAAATAATGGTAAGCTCGCTCCAACGTAAACCAAAATCAGCGTGTTGATTAACGATGCGATATGTTCCTTACCTACCGACATCCCTGCCCAAAACAACTCTGTCTTAGTTAAGTTTGGATTTGCTTTCGACAGTTCTTCAATTGCTGCTGTCTGAGTTGTAGTCACATCATCAAGAATTCCCAGCAATGAAATAATCAAACCGCCTAACAATAGTCCGCGCAAGTCTATGTTTCCAAGAAAACCAGCCTGCAAAACAAAGGCATCACTCTGCCCAAGTCCAAATAACTGAGCAAGTAAAATAAATAAATATGAAAGTCCAATCGCAGAAGCCAACGCGAGCAATGTGCTCATCACTGCGAGCTTGGTTCTTTTGTTGAACCCGTGAGAGATGAACATGGTTAGGATTGCAATCAACCCTGCGGATACCAACGATACAGCTAACGCATTTTTTCCTGCCAACAACTGAGGAGCAGTGAAGAAAATTAATATTCCACCAGCCACAAGTAATCCAACTAAAGAGAGTGCTCCCTGACGGCGACCAATTAACACGGCTAGAAGAACAAAAATTCCGGCCACAATTATCAACCCCGAAGTTCGTAATCTATCTAAGACCACGTACTCACCTTCAGCAACATCACCAAATAATAATTGATCGCTTTCGGACGGCGGAAGATAACCTAAAACCACTTTATCACCAACGCGAAACTGATTAGCATTTTTGGAATCTAGGATTCTAGAAAAATCTGTTTCAAAAATCTGACCAGAACTATTCCCAGAAGTAACTCTAACTTGAAGACGTTGATAAAGAGTACTTGCTTGAAGCGCTTCGTCCATACGCTCTTCTTCAATAGAGATTATCTCTCCTTGTTCAAACGAAGAAAAACTCTGCGTATCAAACTGACCTTTATCGGAAGCTATCTCTGAAGCAGGAGATTTCATCCAAACCCAAATACCTGCCAAAAATGACAACACAAGGAAACCAATTAAAATGTTTGTTATAGAGAAATAGTTTTTCACCTGCTTATTATAACAAAAAACAGCCACTAAGGGCTGTTAGTGTTTATGTTCAAGATTAACGTTTAAAACATGTAAAAAATAAACCAATAGTTGCTGAAGAATTATAAACACGAATCTTAAGCTTTGGGTAAGAAAAGCGATTGCCATCCAACTCAAAACATAAGACAAAATGTAATCCAAGTTTGTCATTTCGCCCAAAAATTTGGTTACAAATTCGAGGGGTTGGAAATATAACACTGCAAACAAGCTAAGCCAGTATGTATAGCAAAAACCGCAACGCAAAGCATGTCCTAGTAAACTAAGCTTATGTTCAAGAAAATAATCGAGTCGAGGAAAATCAATTAAAAGTTTTCTCCATAAAACACTGATTCCAGAAATTGCAAAAATTAGGATAATAGCGAAAGTAATAGTCATAAATTATAAGGTCTCGGTACTGCAACAGCAGTACCGAGAGTTAATGTTTAGTCCAAGATGGCAGCAACACGTATGCCATCCGGAGTGTTTGACAGGATTGGTAAATACCTGCCGTTTCGTTCCAAGTGGAAGTTGCCGTCGATTTTGACGACCTGTTTTGAGCCACAGACACTTTCGTAATCCGTGACCGGAACAGCATTCGCCGTCTTATCAACTTCCACACCTTCTTTGTCCCAGGCGCAGTCGAAGCAACTGCAAGGGCAGTTGGGATTGCGTATGATGGGCTTTGAATTGTTCATTGAACCTCCGTTATTGCTATCAGATTTGCGAATTATTCGCATTTATATAATAACATCATCTTATTAGAAATGCAAGTGGTTTGCATTACCGTTCAAAGCTTGTTAATATAAGCTTAATATTATGAACACCCAAGCTTTATCCAAAACTTACCGTCCCTTGCTCGAAAAAGCAGCTCTCAAAACAACCAAGCCCAGGTTGTTAGTTTTAGATACCTTAACAAAATCTAAGATCCCCCTCACTGCCCAAGAAATTCACTCTCAACTTTCAAAATCAAAAATTGACCAAGCCACTGTTTATCGAAACCTACAGAGCTTAACCGACGCTAAAATCATCAGGCTTGTTAATTTCCAACATGATCACAATCATTACGAAGTTGCTAATAATCACCACCATCATGCTATTTGCGAATCCTGTGGTAAGGTTGTAGATATTTCAAAATGCGACCTCTCACAGCTTGAAAAGAATGTTAAATCAATTAGCGGATTTAGTACCATTAATCAACACTCATTGGAGTTTTTCGGGCTCTGTACTAAATGCGCCAAAAAATCCGCACAATAATGGTATAATGTAAATATGGAAAAATATAAATCTCAATTGATATTTCTATTTAGAATATCACTTGGCTGGATTTTACTTTATGCAGGTATCAGCAAGGTCATGAAACCAGACTGGAGTGCAGAAGCATTTTTAAATAACGCAAAAACTTTCCCCGGTTTATATGAATGGTTCGCATCCCCTGCGGTTCTACCATTCACTAATTTCTTGAATGAGTGGGGGCAAATAATTCTAGGAGTTGCGATTATTCTCGGAATCGCTATGACAATTAGCTCTTTATTAGCAGCGTTGATGATGATGCTTTACTATTTCCCTGTATTAGTTTTCCCAATGGCTGGCCCAAACTCTTATATCATCGATCAACATATAATTTTCGCGCTTGGTTTTCTTCTTCTCGCAGCTCTTAAAGCTGGTGACCATTACGGACTCGGTATACAGTGGTCTAATCTTTCTTTTTGGAAAAATTACCCACAATTAAAAAAGTGGTTAGTTTGAAAAAATAAATTAAAGGGAGTCCTTGTTTGATTCGCTCTGGCCAATCTGCAAGTAAAAATCCCACAAAGGAAACAAAAATGGTAGAGCAAGTTTTACTCGTAATTGGTTTACTTTTGCTAGTCGGCGGGGTTGGCATGTATTTACACCCAGCGATGTTCAAAAAAATCATCGGTGACTACACTGCCTCATCTGCTTTGGTCTATTTTCATGGCGCTATCGCCTTGATAATTGGTGCATTTATCATTCTAAACCACAACATTTGGGAAATGTCTCCGCAAGTTGTCATTACCATTCTGGGTTGGGCAGCATTGATTCGTGGATTATGGATTTTGCTCAACCAAGAATCTTACATTAAAATGGTGAAGTCATTCTGGGCTAAAGGAAGTCATGTGAAAACAGAGGCAATCATTTTAATAATTCTTGGTGCTATCTTGGTTTACTCTTACCGTGCTTTGTTCGAAGGTTTAATCTAGATAACTTACCTGATAAAAATTAGGTTTAAATTAAAACGCCTCTCAAGGCGTTTTAAATTTTTGGTCTGTTCCATTCCGTCAATTTACCCGCTGTAATTTCGATTTGACTTGCAGTTCGCAAAGTTTTTGCTTGACTGGGTTTCAATATTTCATAATGCAAGCTGTCGGCTAAAGCATTATTAATGTGCCACAAAGGCTTGTGACTTACCAACCATGAAGTGTCTTTAATTTTTCTTAAATCAAACGGAGCACTATAAGTCCGTAAGGTCTTTTTTCCATCATCCAAAAAATACTCGTGAAAATATGACATCGCCAACTCATGAACTGAAGTGTAAACCGGATCACGCCAACGTAGTACATTATGGTTGGTTTTACTGATAGCTCCCCAAAAGCCATCTTGCTCAAAAAGAGCCACAACATGATCATCGTCCTTACTGGTGGTCACTAAATCTAGCAGCATTGGTCGTCGGCCGTGATACCACAAGGCAGCTGCCGCTAGAAGCGCACCTTCCATACAGTGAGCTGTTTGCCTGCGCAATACTTCACGAGGCGAATAACAAGTATCTCCATCTAATTCAAAATTAATCGGTAATTTGTCCAAATAATCCTGAATCTTGTGAGGAGTATTTAGTTTTCCCAAAACTTTTAACTCGGCCTGGTTGAATCCAAAAAACTCTTTCATATATTTTTACGATTGACTAGCTAAAGAACTGGTGTTATCGTTGCGGTAGCCTAAAGGAGGGTCTATGAGTAAATACTATCAAATATTTCGGCAAAAAACTCTTTTGCCAGTTATTCACGTGCAAAATCTCGATCATGCACTGCGAAATATTGAGGTTTGTTTAGTAGCTGGGACAGACGGCACATTCTTAATCGACCACAATACGCCTGACCAGCCAGAGAACCTATTAAGGATTGCTAAAGAAATCAAACATCGTTTCCCTAACTTCTGGGTTGGGGTTAATATGCTGGGTATTGGGTTGAGAAAAATTCCAGATTTCGATATCCAAGGAGTAGATGGCATATGGGTAGATGATTGTGGAATCAATCTTTACTCTAACACTCTTCAAGCTGAAGTTTTTTGGAGAATCATCGCAGAGTGGAAAACTATGTATTTTGGCGGAGTTTCCTTCAAATACACTTCCGGATATTCTGCAGATTCGAAAGTGAGCGCAGACCTTGCCAAACTTGCAGAACCATTTATGGATGTTATTACAACGAGCGGTCCTGGGACAGGCATGTCGGCGCCGGTTGATAAAATCAAAGCCATGAAAGAGGCGCTTCACGAAAAGCCATTGGCAATTGCGAGCGGTGTCGAACTAAGTAACATCAACGATTATCTGCCGTGGGTAGATAGTTTTCTGGTCGCAACCAGTATCAATAAACCGGGGACAGAAAACTTGGATCTTCACAAAACCACGAAACTAGCAGAAATCATACACACAGCGGACTAAGTCCGCTTTTTTATTCCTTAACTTTGCTACAATAAACATATGAATAAATTTCAACTCATTTTATTAGGAATTGGGGCAGTCGCAATCGGAGCATGGCTGTTCTTCGGCGATCAAATTAAGACTGAGGTTACTCAGGAAGTGTTTAAGCCAAACGATACAACCACTGAGCAAAGGGTCGAGGAAGTATCTTCAGAGCCAGAAGTTGTCGCTACCCGCCTAACAGTGCCATGGGAAATTGCGTTTCTCCCAAACGGTGACATGTTAGTTACCGAACGTGATGGAACTTTAAAACTATTTGGAAGCAGTGAAGCAGAATTCCCTATTAGTGGAGTAAGACAAGGTGGTGAAGGTGGTTTGCTAGGGTTAGCAATTCACCCCAACTTCTCACAAAATAATTTTATTTATTTATATTTCACGACCACAAATACTACGAACAAGGTGGTGCGCTATCGTTTAGCAAACAATCAACTTACTGAAGACAGAACGATTATCGAAAATATTCCAGGCGCAAACAATCATGATGGTGGGCGCATCGCATTCGGTCCAGATAGATTGCTCTATATAACTACTGGCGACGCTCAGCAAACTTCACTTGCACAAGATACTAATTCTCTAGCCGGTAAAATTTTAAGAATCACAGATGAAGGTGCAGTGCCTTCGGATAATCCTTTTAACAATCCAGTGTATTCCTATGGACATCGCAACCCACAGGGAATCGCTTGGGATTCACAAGGCAAACTTTGGAGCACAGAACACGGACGCAGCGGTGTTTCAACAGGATTAGATGAATTAAACTTAATAGAACGAGGTGCAAATTATGGTTGGCCTACAATCGCAGGCGACGAAACCAGAGACGGGATGAAAAGACCAGTCGTGCATTCAGGACCAAACACAACATGGGCACCTTCCGGAATGGCCATTTACAACAACACAGTTTACTTCGCAGGATTACGCGGCCAAGCAATTTATCAAACAACAATTTCTGGTGGTGCAGTAGGTCCTGTAACCTCTCAGTTCTTCAGCCAATATGGAAGACTCCGCGCCGTCACTGTTCACGACGGCTACTTGTACTTCTCCACTTCCAATCGCGACGGCCGCGGCCGACCCAATGCCGAAGACGATAGAATCATCCGCATCAAACTCTAGAATAAAAAAAACTGCCCTCGATTAGCCGATGGGCGGTTTTTTTATTTAAAAAACTCTTTGATTGCGACCACGTTACCATCTTGCATGAACTCGTCTGTTTCTCCGTTTATCATGGGCGGTGAGACGTAGTAAATGCCCGCAAAAGGGTACTTTTTGTACTTGTCGAAGGTTTTATCCTTAAATACTTCTTTGGCCTGAGAGGCGCTCATATAACCCTGGATAATTAAAATTATATTAGCCAAATCGGCGCCCTGCGCTTCCAATTTTTCCTTCTTTCTCTCGATCGCATCAATAGTTGGTTGCTTACTGTAATCAATGGCGCTGTGTTCATGTAAAGCGACAAACGGGACTTCCACGGCATGAGTCAGTTGCAAATCTAAGTGCTGTTCTACGCATTGAGCACATTCGAGATGCATATCAATCGGAGAATTCTCACCGAGCTCAGGCGTAATTTCATAATTCGTGCCGTGTGTTTTATTTATGAAATTTACAAAAGTTGAAGCCCATACGAATTCCGAATTTTTTTTGGTGTTCTCAAAATCCATTTATCTCCTTTTGACACGACCAGAAATAATTTTCACAGGTGCGATTACAGGATTGGTCTTTCGTTTCTTTGGCATCTTAATTGCAGAACGCTTTGGCTTCTGCATATCCGCTAATTCACGAGGATGCTTACCGATCTTGTTTTGTTTTTCCATTTTGCGAATTAAGGCCAATGCTTCATCAGCCCCATCAACAAGCTTTAGCAAATTCAGGTCAGATTTGCTAATGGCCTTTCCTTTTTTATACATTGTTCCTTCAATCCATTTAATCAACGGTCCCCAGAAATCTTTGTTAATTAGAACAATCAAAATTGGAGTAACTTTTTTAGTCTGTACTAATGTCAACATTTCGAATAGTTCATCCATTGTGCCATAACCACCAGGGAAAAATACGTATACCTGAGATGCAGAAGCAAGCATGACTTTTCGAGTGAAGAAATAATGAAACGAGGTGGATTCGTT
The DNA here is from genome assembly GCA_002293685.1 of Patescibacteria group bacterium UBA926. Classification (GTDB taxonomy): domain Bacteria; phylum Patescibacteriota; class Doudnabacteria; order UBA920; family UBA920; genus UBA920. The sequence continues at coordinate 10,009 of DBDS01000004.1, read as the reverse complement.
TACGTATTTGTTAATGCGTTGTTCTTCTGGTAATTGAATGTTCAAACCAACCGACTCGCCACCAGCTTTTAGAGCGCCAGCATTTGCAGCTTCCATTACACCTGGGCCACCGCCGGTGATAACTGCATAACCAGCTGTTGCCAACTCGAAACCTAACCGCGTTGCATCTTGATAAACTTTATCGCGAAAACCAGTCCGAGCTGAACCAAATACACTGACCGCTTTTTTATAATGACGGATAAATCTGTACCCATTAATGAACTCATTCATAATCTTAATGAGTCGCTGACTAGAAAAACCACCCTTTCGAATATTAAAGATTGTCTCCAATTGGCCATTTGACCAAGCTAAATCGTCTTCGTGTATTTGGGAAGGAAGTACCGCGCAAACCTGTCTCTGAGCTTGTTTCTTCATAATTAAATATTAATTACTTTACCTTAATTTTATCATATTCAGATATGAATCTTCGGATTTTGCTATACTAATGTTATGAAATTAGGAAAATTAATAAAAGTTGGAAGTTTATTAATTATACTGGTAATTTTACCAATTATCGGAGGTAAAGTCGTCAATACTCCTGTTGAAACGCTCCCTGTCAGTGATCAAAACAAAGTATTATATTCGCAAAATGAAAATTTGTTCAGAGATCATAGTACTGTAACAGTTATGGAAATTTCTGGAATAAATCAAGAACCAAATCCTGCACCTAAACTTGAGCCCAAGACAAGCCCTGTTACAACAAAACCTCAAATCACTAACCAAACACCCGCTCAAAATCTTGTAGAATCTATTGGTTGCCGAGGGACACTTTCACAAGAATTTCAATGTTTACTCAACGAATACAGAGAATCAAAGGGCTTAGCATCAGTCAGTTTTGATACCGGCCTAGCCCAAGTAGCCAAAACTCATTCTGAATGGATGTATGAATCAGGAATTTTTTCTCATACTGGAATCAATGGCTCCAGACTTACAGAAAGATGTGCCGCGGCTGGTATTCGTTGTCTAGCTGAAAATTTAGCCCACAATATTTTAACCGCACAAAAATTACTTGATAGCTGGAAAGCAAACCCTGGCCACAATAAAAATTTACTTGGACCATACAATACCATTGGACTAGGGGTATTCGATAAATACGTGACTCTATTAATGAATTAATATATAATTGGATTATGAAATATGCTTTTAAACATTACTACGGTGATATTGTTCGCTACCTATTCTTAGCAGCGGGAATTTTAATGTTATTGACTTTACCCATGTTTCAAGGCTTCATCGGTTTACCCGTAATATTTTCAATTTTAGCTATTGCGGGATTGGGAATTGCAGCAGGCCTCACAAACCCACAACAATTTATTAGCGCTGCAGTAAACTTCTCATTTTCCGTAATTGGTTTTGTGACATTCGCTTACAGCTCCGTCGCCTCATACCAAAGTATGGAAAGCACAGATAAATTTCTACTGACCAATGTCATATTAGCTGCCATATTTTTGTTTGCTCTCTACTTCAGTATGAAAACATTGCGGGCTCAAATGTTAACAAATGATCCAACCTTGTAAAATCTTCTTACCCCGATTTGTGCGGCCGCACAAATCGGGGTTTTTTGTTTTAACCTATCTCGTTCAAATTAAAAACTGTCCTTCGACTAGCTTAGGACAGTTCTTTATTTACGAAGCAATTGGCTGAGCACAACTTGCGCAACGCTTAGCGCCAATAGGAACTTTGCTTAAACATTCGGAGCAATCAATATGAGTTGGACTTTCGGGTTTTTTAAACCTGCTAGATAGTTTGTTCATCGGTACGACAATAAAGAAGTAAATTGCTATTGCCATCAATACGAAAGCCAATATGGCATTCAACAAATTTCCGTATGTTATGACACTGCCGTTTAACGTAATTGATAGAGTAGAAAAATCGGGCTGTCTAATTATCGCCGAGATCAAAGGTGTAATCAAATCCGTAACCAATGAATTTACCACAGATCCAAAAGCGGCGCCAATAACAACACCAACTGCTAAGTCAATGGCATTACCGCGCATAACAAATTCTCTAAATCCTTGAAACATATTTTTAAGTTTAATTAGATTCATAATAGCGAAAATAAAAAACACCGACAAGTGTCGGTGTTTTTAAATAGCTTATTATGGCAAGTAACCCATTGTGCCTTCAAATCTATATCCACCTGTTACAGCGCCATCTCGTTCGGCTGTTGATGTGGTATAGAAATGATCTCCGATCCGACTGTTATACAATCGATACAACTGAGTCATTTGACTGCTTGGTGTGGTAGAGATGTAACCCAATATGCCTTCACGAGCATAACCTGAGTTGTTTATTTCGGCTTCACTTGTACTATAGAAGTGGTTGGTAAATCTTGAACTCCATGCACGGTACACCGCAGTACGGTTTGGACCAGGGACACTGTATACGTGCCCAGCAATTCCCTCAGAAACATATCCACGTTGCAAAGCAATATCTCTTTCAAAAATATCGGTTGTGTAGAAGTGGTCTGTAATTGCATTACTCCAGAGACGATAAATAGGAATAATTTCACTACCCGGGCGAGGTACTCCACAGAAATAACCTACCGTACCTTGCTGCACAAATCCAAGTGAAACAATGGCATCACGTTCAACAGTTGAAGTGGTCATTAGGTAATGACGCGCAGAATGATTGTACATACGGTACATTGCATTTGATCCAGACACTTGGTTTGGATAAATATAACCCACTACACCATCTAATCGATAACCAAATGTCTGAGCACCGGCCATGTCAGTTGTGTAGTAATGATCCTTTAGTTCAGGATTATACGATTGATACATTGGGACTGTTCCAGGAACTTGAGTCCTATAAATGTATGCTGTGATTCCTTCGGCAACAAATCCACTTGGAACTGTTGGTGAAGTTGAGTAATAGTGATTAGTATCACGACTACTATAGAAACGATATAACGCGGTTAATTGTTGAGGTGCATTGTCAACACAATTTTGACCACTGCCGCCACCTCCAGTACCACCGCCTCCACCTGTACCAGTTGAAGTAACTAACAAAGGAAATGTTTTTTGATCTGAATTTGGAGCGAAATCACTAGAGTTGTCGGTGACTTTCACAGTGATAGCGTAAGTTCCAGCTTGAGTGAAAGTTGCATTGAATTGACCAGCAGTATCGATTGTACCGTTCGCATTTGGTTGAATACTCACCAAACTAAATTCATAAGGCTGAACACCACCAGTTGCTGAAAATTTTGCACTGTACGGAACCTTGACAATTCCATTCGGCAAACTTTCACCAAGCAGTCTAAGCGGATTGTTAATATCATCACATGTCATTGGCGCACCAATGCGATATGTGACCTCTCTCTGATTAGCAATATGAACATCGTTAAAGTCATATCCTAAACAATGAAAAATTTCTGACGTAGGGAAAGGGCGACGAGTTTCACCTTCGATGAAATAGACACTAGAAATATCACTGTCAGGGAAACCACTTCTTAAGCTACCTGGTCGAATCTGTCCAGAGGGTGGGTTACAGAATAAGGTTTCTCCGGTTGGCATTGCTGATTGGATTTGAGTTCCCACACTAATCAAAGTTGGGTTGTCTCCCAAACAAGCAATCACTTCATGCGCTGGGAAAGGCAATGGTCGTTTGACGTTTCCTTCAACTCGGAAAACCGCCAATGGATTACGTGGGAAATAAATGTAGCTTCCACTTGGAGTTGGAGTACCAGTTCCTGATCGAATAATTTCCACCGAAGTAACTGTGTAGTAGTTACCGTCAAGAGTTACTCGCAAGCGACTTAAGCCGCCAATGTAAGAACTAGCGATATCAGTAGGAACGGTCCACTTTACAGTACCGCTATTGCTAACGTTATTTGCGATTGTGATTGCATCATCACAACCTTCTTCTTCTGAACAACTATATGGTTCAATCTCTACAGTTGCTCGACTACCACTCGCACCGTCCCAAGAAATGGAATAGGTTTGACCTACAGTCCACTTCGCATTTGGTGATGGATTTAATATAGAAAGCTCTGGATGCAAACAAGGTGCAGTGAGACAATCAAAAGCCCCACCCCCAGATTTTGTTGTGACTGGTTGATTTGGATCTATACAAGGTTCAGTGATACAGTCAAAGACTGGACCACTATCCTTACCCCCTTCATCAACCTGTTCTTTAAACAAATTTGCTCCTGAAAACAAGCTGGTTAATTTTACCCCTAGAGTTCGTTCAGCATAAGGGGTCGCCAAGAACACTAAAGTTCCCGCTAAAAGTCCTAACAGAATTATTAATAACTTAACTCTGTGGTTTGAATCTGGTTGATTTGGACCAGACTCAGGCACATGCATGCCACCATTTGGTTGATTCATTTCCTTTTATTTAATTGTTTTTTTATTTTTGTTTCTTTGCAAACAAGTTGTTTGCTGTACTTCTTATATATATAATACCACGAATTTAGATTTTTTGCAAGTGCTGCTGGTCAGTAATCGAAATGTTTGCGACAATATAGATATGAAATTATTTGAGTTGGGTTTTCAAAAATATCTATCCAAAGTTAGACTCGATACACCAGAGTTAATTGCACGCATTACTTCCGAGAATAAAACTGATTGGACCATGGTAACTACAAACGAACAGTTGCGTGGAATCGTGATGAATACCTATCGCAAAAACAATTCCATAGAAAATCTTCCAAAGGTCGGAGATTTTGTTTTATACGAAAAAATTGATAACGAAAAAAAGGCAAAAATAATTCGAGTCCTTCCCCGCTTCTCGTCACTTAGCAGGAGATTGCCGGGACAAAACGATCAAGTGCAAATACTTGCCACAAATATTGATACTATGTTTGTAATCTCCGGTCTAGATCAAGATTTCAATATCAGTCAATTACGGAGATACCTAACGATGGCACAATCAGATAAAATCAAATCTGTATTGGTGATTAATAAAACTGATATAGGATCTGGTGCAGACACTAGAGAAAGATTGATCTTAAAACAATTTCCTAAATTAAAAATCTTACATACCAGCGCTAAGATAAAAACTGGCATTGATGAACTCTATAGACTATTGAAACCTCAAGATACAGTAATTTTTCTTGGTAGTAGCGGTGCTGGGAAATCAAGTCTAATTAACGCTTTGCTTTCTTCAGAAAAACAAAACACTAAATCTGTTCGCGAAGATGGTAAGGGTCGTCACACTACTACAAGGCGAGAAATGTTTCTATTACCTAATGGTACTATTGTGATTGATAGTCCAGGAATCAGAACTCTAGAGGTTGATACATCCGAGCACAGCCTTCAGCTCGACGATGAACTATCAGAACTTTCTCTAAATTGTCGCTTCCGAGACTGTGATCATATTAAATCGGAGGGCTGTGCTATTATTGAAGCAGTTGAAAATAATCAGATTAGTAAAGATCAATACCACAACTTCTTAAAGTTAAGGAGAGATTGGGAGCGAAGCGTAGAAAGAACAAGTTTGTTTAAAAAAGAACAGACGAAAAAGAGAATGAAGGCCCATAGCAAAGCTTTACGTAAAGCATATAAAACCCGTAAACCAACAAAAAAATGAAGTTTATAATTATTATTATTTTAATAATTTCTGTGGCGCTTGGATCGATCTGGCTATACCGCTACATTAATTCAGGAAATGAAACGATGAATAACCAGTTAATCTCAATTAATGCTCTATGCAATGGAAAAAAAGAATGTGTTTATGTGGGTGAAGAGTTGGCAGTTAATGTTGTGATTACAAATATTCACTCTGAACCAATTGAAGTCCCAATTAAATTTTTACAACAACGAGGTCCCAGCATCACGTTAATCAATGAAGGGACTGAACAAGAACTAGTCCTCCCTACTAACCCCGCTAACCCAGAGCTTATCAACGATCGTATTACCATACAACCAAACGGAACTTCAAGAATTTCTTGGATTATCCATGATGACGAAATTCGATCTGTCGGCGGTGATACAGTTGATATCAATGTCGAAGTCACACTCGCCTCTCCAATTTACAGGGGAGGTGTAATTACCGAAGTAATCACTGAATCTAATTTTAAAATCACGCACTAAATTAAAACCAGCTCACCGGCTGGTTTTTGATTTACCGCTTTGTTTTTGATGTTTAGGGCAACGACAATTCTTGCCAATAAATTCATCAAAATACTCTTTCCCGTAATCATAAAGTAATTCTTCACCTGATTTAATGTTGCGGGTAGCACGGATTTTAATCCTTTTCGCATACTGAATAGGCTCGCAATTAGTGCGCACACAGGAATGATTAATATAGCGCGCAATGTTCTTTCTGCTTGTTCCGTCAATTGTCCAGGTTTTTCCCAGAGCAAACAAATACTTTCCGCCTTTTTTCTGAACCTGCTCATCATTAAGTAACGGTCCGAAGTATTCAATAATGGTTTGTCCTTTTTTGATTGGCGCGATGGTGAATAAACCCAAACCAGCACTACTTCGCTTCACTTTTAATATATCAGTAAGGTACTTTTTTTCTGGTTTCATATCAGAACAAAACAGCGGCCACAGAGGACCGCTGCTGATTTTAAATATTAATTAGCTTCTGGTTGTGTCTCTGGTTCAGTTGAGGGCTCGGCTTCTACGGTAATTGAATCTGTAGGTGTTTGTGGTTCAGTAGTTTCTGTTGCTGGCTCAGCGTTTAACAACTCGTCAATTTTATTCTTCAATAACTCATATTGATAATTTTCCATTTTCTCTCCATTAATGAAAATGGTTGGTGTTGAATTGACTCCAAGAGACTGTCCGTCTTTTACATCTGCAGAAATGATTTCGTTATATTGACGGGTCTGTACTGACTGACGGAACTGTTCAATATTTTCTACACCGATTTGCTGAGCATAACTAACAAAAATGTCTAGTTGATTGTTTCCAATAATCCAAGATGCTTGGTTTGTGAATAATAAATCAGTCATCTCCCAAAACTTTCCTTGCTCACCCGCTGCTTCAGCTGCTTCAGCCGAAATTCTCGCTAAAGGATGAATACTATCTAAAGGAAAGTGCTTAAACACAAAATTAAACTCTGGATTATCTCCGTACTCAGCAATAAGCTGCTTTAAAATCGGATTCGCTGCAGCACAAGCAGGACATTGAAAATCTGCAAACTCAACCATTTGTACTTTGGCATCCAAAGAACCAGTCATGTAGTTATGATCTCGAACAATTGAATCTGTATCAACAGGTGCTCCAGGATCTTTTGGTTGTGGATTAGCGAAAATTGCCAACAACACTCCCCCAATAATAACAGCTCCGGCAATCGCGATTAAAATTTTTGCTTCTTTACTCATTGATTACTCCTTGATCGTTGGAAGTTGTTTTCCAGTGAATAATTAATAAACCAATTATACTTGTAAATCCTAGTAGTGCTAACAATGGGATAGTAATAAAACCAAACCACTCTATATATTTAGTTGTGCATGAAATTCCAGCCACACAAGGTGCTGCTGCTTCAGGTAAAATATTATAATAGAGCAAATTATGATATACAGCAATTAGCCATCCTGGGATAGCTAAAATAAATGCAGGAATCAACATCTTTCTATCTTTGGTATAAATCGCCGCCCCTATGATTACAGCTAAAGGATACATTGATATTCTTTGATACCAACATAACACACAAGGCGGGAATCCTGCGATTTCACTAAAATACAGACTGCCGAGCATAGCTATTAAGCTACCAGCAAACGCCAAATTTAAAGCGTTTTTCTTGATAAAGTTAAACATGAAAAAATTATAGCATATTTATAGAATTTGTTTGATAAAATAAATACATGAATCACAGGTTACAAAGAACGCTAATTTATATCCTATTAGTCACAAATTTTATAGTCCTTATATATTTCTGGTGGTCAGGCAACGCCGATTTATTTGCATCAGAAAGTTTGAGCGGACCTTTACTTGCCATAGGGCGATTAGCTGGTCTATTAGCTGCAACTTTGATTTTAATTCAATTGATTTTGATTGGAAGAGTGAAATGGGTGGAATCAACTTTTGGGTTAGATAAACTTTCTAGACTTCATCGACTAAATGGTTACGTAATTTTAGGATTGATAGTGGCTCACCCAATTTTACTTACTCAAGGATACGCTATCATCAATGATACTACGTACCAAGGTCAGTACATAGACTTCTTAAAAAACTGGGACACGTTACTTAGGGCTTTTGTTGGTTACTTAATTTTATTAGCTACCATCGTTCTTTCGATTACGATAGTACGGAAAAGACTTAAGTACGAAACATGGTACTATGTACATATTTTTAACTACTTGGCTATAGCATTAGTTTTTGGTCATCAATTACGATTTGGACCTGCTGCAGAAGATCAAGTGTTTATGATGTACTGGTACACAGCATATGCTTTTGCTTTTGGAAATTTAATTTGGTATCGATTCCTTAAACCTCTAATCAAATTTTCTAAACATGATTTTCATGTTACAAGAGTTGAACCAGAAGGTCCAAATGGAATCGCCACCTCCATATATATCACTGGCGATAAATTACGAGACTATAAAATCAAAGCTGGTCAGTTTATGATTTTTAGATTTTTCCAAAAAGGTTTCTGGACACAAGCTCACCCGTTTTCCGTTTCGATGCTACCAGAAAGTGGTGAGTTCAGAATCACTGCCAAAAAACTTGGTGACTACACAAACCAATTAGAGCATATCACTCCAGGAATAGAGGTTTTAATTGACGGTCCGCACGGAGTATTCACTGAAGAAAAAATAACCCAAGATAAAATATTGTTTATTGCCGGCGGTGTTGGAATCACTCCAATCCGAGCCCTACTTGAATCACTTGGGCCAAAAGGTAAAGATTTAATATTACTTTATTCGAACAAAAGCCGCGCTGAACACATTTTTGCTGAAGAATTAGAAGCGCTTTCTAAAGAATTTGGTTTCAAGATTAAAAATATTTACAGTGACGAAAAAGTTGATGGCGCTGAGCAAGGCTACCTCGACCAAGCTATGTTAAAACGACTAGTTCCCGATTTAGTAGAAAGAGATGTCTTCTTGTGCGGCCCTCCACCAATGATGGACGCTCTCAAAAAAGCTCTCACCAATCTAGGACTTCCGAAGAAACAATTCCACTGGGAACGTTTCGCTCTCTAATAGATTTATCCAAAGAGCCGCAAGTGCGGTTCTTTATTTTTTCTTCAGTTTTACTTGTCCCAACCTTGTCCACACATGGCTCTTGACTAAGGCAACTAAAATAATTTAAAATTTCTTCTTAAACCAAAATCAAAAACTAATTAAGTCGCGGGGTTTAGGAGCGACTACAAAAAATATATGCGGCTACTAATTATCTTCGATGATGTTCAGTTTGCAGAAAAATTGAACAACGCACTCAATCAACTTAGCTACGCGGTTGATCTAATCGAGTTTGAAAACAACGACCAGTTTTGGTCACGTACCACAGACTACGATTTAATTATTCTAGAACACAGCACTCCACAGGAAATAATTGAAACTTGTATTAAAATCCGGCAGAGTGGTAAACAGATGCCACTGCTTGTAGTGATTGAATCACTTACCAGTGAGGAAGCAATTGCGATGTTTAATTGCGGAATTGACGATTACACCAGTAAGTTTAATCACTGCTCCGAAATTGCGGCACGAGTGAGAGCAATGCTACGCCGTGGCCCAAATCAGGCAGAAGACAAATTCACAATAGATGATTTAATTTTAGATTGTCGAAGTTACTCAGTTTCACGTGGACAACAAACTGTACATCTTACCAAAAAGGAATTTGGTTTACTTGAATATCTCCTTCGTCATCCTAACCAAGTGATGTCGCGAACAGCGCTCATCGAGCATGTTTGGGACATCAACGCTGATTTATTTTCTAACTCACTTGAAACCCATATCTTAAATCTGCGAAAGAAAATTGAAGCACCGAATCGACCAAAGCTCATTCACACTATCTCTGGGCGCGGATATAAAATCGCTACGCAAAAATAACCAATACGTATTCTTAACAATAGC
>DBDS01000008.1:9691-60338 GCA_002293685.1 Patescibacteria group bacterium UBA926 | reverse complement strand
CAAGCTATTGAGACTTTACGCCAATATTGACTAATACCCTAGGTTTTTCTATACTTATAAACTACTTTGATTATTAATTTATAAGTTATGGCAACCAATATTAAAGGCTTTTTCGCTTGGTTAGGCGAGAAAATAGCTGGTGCAGCTAAATTCGTTATAGGTGGAATACTGCTATTAGCTCTTATCATTACGGGTGTAGTTCTGTCACAAAGAGAAGATGAAGATAAAGAAGATACATCTGGGCGACCAGAAATTGCTCAAGTATTCGAACCTTCTATCGGCACGCCCCTACCTCCCGATGTTAATGAAGATGCGACGGAATCTGAGGGAACTAATGAGCGTGAACCCGGCTCAGTGAACGGAGCAACAACAACCTTCATCTCTCCTCCGACAGGACTCGATCCAAACAAGCCAATCAAATACTCAAATGATGAATTAGGGTTCGCGGTAATACTACCTGCAAGATCAACTGTACAAGAGAAAAATAATACTGTTAACTTCTTCGGAAACAACGGCGCATTACTAGCTAGTGTAACAATTGTTAGCGGTCCTGAAACTCTAAATGACATCCGAACTCAACTAAGCTATAGTCCAGATGTAAAAAATTTGCAGAACGCTAAACTAGCAAATCAACCGGCACTGAAATACTCTATCAATAATCTTGACGGTTACGCATTCAAATCAAACAATTCTACTTACTACCTCACAGGACAGTCCGAAATCTTAAAACAATTCAGTATATAAAAAATGCCCTCGCTTCTACGAGGGCTAATTTTTTATTACTGAATTATGATTTCATCTCCGGCCATCTTCACGGAGTAAACAGGCAGGCCTTTGGCCAAACGCGATAATGTCTCGCGTAGTTGTACAGCAAATGCTTCGTCCAATGCTAATCGAATTTCTTGCTCTTCGACAACTTCACCTGAAGCCGCCAATGACTCTTGAAGTTTCCTAGCTAGTTGATCGAGCTGTTGTTCGTGTAAAGTTTTTTGATACACAAACACTTCTTGCAGAGAATCTCCTTGCTTCCAAAGAGGTCTTAGACCAAACTCCGTAGATTGAACGACAACCACAGCAGATTCTTGATGGTCACCGTGTAAAATTTCTTGTGTTGCAGAGCTATCCCTTAAACTGGGAAGCTCGGCGAACAAAAAATCAATTTGGTCCTGAGTGACACCATACTCCATTGGCTCTTGCTTAGCCAATTTGATATGACCGCATCCCATTCCGCAACCAGATTGTGCTTGCTCAGCGTGATCGTCGGTGTGAAAGCAAAACTTATTCACTCCGCCTTCAGAGTCAATAACTGCTTCCAAAACCTGCTTGTTTAAGAGCTGTTTGCCTAAAATGTTTAAAGCCCCAAAGGCTATTAGAACATCTCCAGCAGTAGCTCCTGGCTTAGAAACAGCTGGAAAGTGCGACAAGTCATCACCTTCATAACGACCATCTACGCAGCGATCACGAAGACTAAATTCCGTTACCGGAATTTTGTTGTTTGCGACAAAAAGCTCCAACAGCTCTAAGGTCATAACAAATTCATTAGGATGGGCGTTTTTACCAACAGCAAATCCTACGTCTGAACTCATAAAATAAATTCTCCTCCTCCAAAATGTAAATAGCAAAAGCTAATTGTAGAACATCCATAAGTTACTGTCAAGATTGTAAAATAAAAAAATTATTTTTATAAAACTGTTATTTGCTTTGTGCTAAAATATAGTTATGTACACACTTCGAACTCGTTTTTCCAAAGATATTGTTTGTGAATTTTTACCTCCATCACGCGTTTTGAAAAAACAACGTGTGATAATTTTTGCCGACGGTATGCCAAGTGTTCCCTCAAAAAAATCTTTGCTTGAATTTTTTAGCAAGAAGGGTTTTTGGGTTTTTCACCCTCGCTATCGCGGTACTTGGGAAAGCGATGGAAAGTTCTTAGCAAAATCACCACATATAGACATTCTTGATGTGATTGATGGAATTCATAAACCATTTGAAAGTATTTATAGAAAGGTTAGCGGAGAGCGACATCATTATAAACTTAATCCAACACAAATTATATTAGTTGGGAGTAGTTTTGGTGGACCGGCAGTTATTCTTAATTCAAATGATGAAAGAATAAGTAAAGTTGTTGCTTTCTCTCCTGTAACAAACTGGCAAGGAGTGCTAAGAATCTCCAACCCAGGCGACAGACTAGAATTTATCCAAGAAGCTTTCGGGAAAGCTATCCGAACCACACCGAAGTTATGGAGTAAATTAAAAACTCAAAAATTTTATAATCCAATTGTAGAGCTGGATCATATAGATGGATCAAAGATTCAAATTATTCAAGCTAAGGATGATCCCGCAGTTCCATTCACAGACACGAAAAAGTTTGCTACGGCAACAAAAAGTAAACTTGTTTCTGTAGCCAAAGGTGGTCATCTCGGCGCAAGCATTCTGATGATGCCAAGATTCTATAAAATATTTACTAAGCATATCAATTCAAAATGAAAACATACCAACCAAAATCTCCAAATAAAATCACTATCCCAGCTCATCGTCGTTGGCCGAAACTCCTCTTAATTATAGCGATTTTAGGGGTTATTGGTGGAGGAATTTGGTGGTTAACACAAACAGAAAGTTCTACGGAACAGACTGAGGAAGAAATAGTTGTCCTCGCTTCGTCTATTAATGGCAACATGGTTGAGGAAAAGCTGGCAAAGCAAAGACCGCTTGCTGTGGTTATAGAAAACTCTCCCGACGCCCGGCCACAGTCAGGACTTGAAGATGCAGAAATCGTTTATGAAATGGTTGCCGAAGGTGGCATCACTCGTTACCTGGCAATTTTTCAAACTCGCGAACCAAAATCCATCGGCCCTGTTCGTTCTGCACGACCGTACTATAATTTCCTAGCTAACATCTGGGGTGCAGCGATGGTTCACTCAGGTGGAAGCACTCAAGCTTTGTCCGAACTTTCATCTGGAGTTCATCGAAATCTTTATGATATCAACGAATTCTTCTTCGGAAAGTATTTTACCAGAGACAACACACGCACAGCTCCCCACAACCTCTATACTACCCCGCAAAACTTGAGAGATGTGTTGGCAGACAAAAACCAAATGGATTGGGATTCAAGAACTTTAGGTGAATTTCAGAATACTCCAACAGATCAACTAGTTGCAGAAGTAACAAACATTACCATTCCGTTTTCATTAGGAGCTTTTCAAGCTAGATACGAATATGATGGCTCCACAAATTCATACAAACGGTTTCTCTCTGGACAGCCTCACCTAGATAGAAATAGTGGTCAACAACTTTCAGCCAAGAATGTTCTGATTCAATTAACAGACATCACTCCAAACGGCGATGAGTTACTAACTGTCTCAATTCGAATGACAGGTAACGGCCCATGCTACTTATTTGCTTCTGGAAAATTCCAAGAGTGTCGCTGGAGCTATGAAAATGGTCGACATGTTTATCGCGACCTTGAAGGCAATCCTCTCAAACTTCAATCTGGACCAACATGGGTAGGTGTTTTCCCGCGCGACAAACAAAGCCAGATCATTTGGAACTAACGTCTTTTTAAGCTAGAATATACATTATGTTGAAGGAATCGCAAAAAGCGCCAGATTTTACTTTACCGGACCAAAACGGCGAAATGCATAAACTCTCTGACTACAAAGGTCAGTGGGTTTTGCTCTATTTTTACCCAAAAGATGACACTCCAGGATGTACAACCGAAGCTTGCGCTCTCCGCGACAACTTCCCCGCTTTCAAGAAACTCAAAGCAAAAGTCTTTGGAATTAGCACCGATTCTGTGGCGAGTCATCAAAAGTTTGCCAATAAATATGAGCTTCCATTTACACTTCTTGCCGACGAAGATAAGAAAGTTGTCGAAAAATATGATGTTTGGAGAGTGAAAAATATGTACGGTCGCAAATACTTCGGTATAGCCAGAGTTTCATTCCTCATTTATCCTGATGGAAAGATTGCGAAGATCTACGAAAAAGTTAAGCCAGCAGTGCATGCGGAAGAGGTTTTAGCAGATATCAAACTATTGAGTAAATAATCTATGAAGAAACACGTATCAATTACAGTTTATGGAAATGTTCAAAAAGTCGGCTTTCGGTTTAGCGCCATCGACCGAGCTTTGGAATGGAATTTGACCGGAATGGTCCGTAATTACGAGAACGATAAAGTCCAAATTGAAGTTGAAGGCGAACTCGATGATTTACAAAAGTTTCTAAAATGGTGTCACGTTGGACCTGAAGGCGCAAAGGTAGAAAAAGTTGATTACAAGTCAACCGAAGATTTAGAAAATTACGAAACTTTTCAGGCAGAGTGGTTTACCTAGTCTCCACCCCTACGAGCGAATGGCGTCGCCATGAGGAGCTTTGAAATTTGATAAACGAGAGCGGGTGGCACGCTGCGGAGGCCCTCCAGCTCGCGCAGCTTGCGAGCAAGCTGGAGGTGCAGCGAGACAGGACCCGCGAAAATACTTATAAAATAACAAAAACTCCGTCGTAGGCTAGGCCATTCGCGGAGTTTTATTGCAAGTGCTTTTGCATAAACGATTATTTTATTTGTCTTGTTGACGAATCGAGTGTTCGCACTCGTGAGCTCGTCGTTTATTGATTGCTTAAGCACTTGCATTGACTAACGTGCTTTGCATCAATTACTTTCCTTTCTGATTTCATCGTATACCCAGAAAATCCGAAGGTCAAGAGAATCAAATTTAGATTGCCAGATTTTGCCTCAAACAAAATTGAAAATATTTTTTTTGACAGAACTAAAAGGTTTGTTCATAATACGGACAAGAATACTGCAAAACGGAGGTAAGTATGATTTTAGAATCAATGGAAGCGGTAACTGAAAAAATGGAAGCACCGACATCGTTAGGCAAAGACTTAGCAAAATTTGCCTTAGGCTTAATGCTCTTTGGTGGGCTACTGATTGTTTCTCTGTGGTCCCTCCTGCAATTGGGAGCGTACGGTAAACATTGGTACGCAATCTTCTACCTTGCGATACCTCCAGTCTATAGCGTTACCGCAATGAGTTTCCTTTATTGGCTTGACCCGAAATTTCAAGCTTAACAAAACCCCGACCAGAACTTTGGTCGGGGTTAAATTTTTAGTAGTCGCGAAGTTTATGAATGTCTGGATGATCCTTAATTCTCTCCAGAGCTTTCGCTTCAATCTGACGAATACGTTCACGGGTTACTCCGAATTCTTCACCCACTTCTTCTAAAGTATGAGTGACACCATCTTCTAAACCAAAGCGCATCTTCAAAATCTTTTGTTCACGTGGATCTAAATCTTTTAAGATTGAATCCACATACTCACGAAGCAACTGTCTACCTGCCATTTCGGTTGGCTTGGGCTTGTCTTCATCTTCGATGAAATCTTGTAGATAAGAACTTTCTTCATCGCTTGAGTCTTCGCCGACAGGAGCATCAATTGAAACTGTCTCCTGAGAAATCTTTTTCAAATGATAAACTTTTTCAACTTCTATTCCCATTTCGGCAGCGATTTCTTCTGGTAAAGGTTCACGTCCTAAATCTTGAACCAACTGACGCTCGGCTTGAGCGTATTTGTTCAATGTTTCTACCATGTGAACAGGGATACGGATCGTACGAGACTGATCGGCCAAAGCGCGAGTTATGGCTTGGCGAATCCACCAAGTTGCATAAGTCGAGAACTTAAAACCTTTAGTCCAGTCAAACTTTTCTACAGCACGGAATAGGCCTAAATTACCTTCCTGAATGAGGTCCAGAAGACCCAGGTTGCGTCCCATGTACTTTTTGGCAATAGATACCACCAAACGCAAATTCGCTTCTGTGAGACGCTTACGAGCACCTTCATCGCCCTTTTCAATACGCTTGGCAAGGTCAATTTCCTCATCAGCTTTAAGCAACGGAACTTTACCAATTTCACGCAAATACATCTGAATTGAGTCGTCATAAATATCGCCAAGGTCGAAACCTTCGAGCAACTCATCTTTTTTCTTAGCGCCAACTTCTTCCGATTCGTTAACCTTTGCCCCTTGCTCCCAAACGCTCGCCACTTCTTGATCAACAATCTCAACACCGTTATCTTCCAAAGTGTCCATCACTCTTTCGAGCAAATCGATATCATCTTCTAACAATGGAAAGACGTGCATGATTTCTGCTTCAGTGACGAAACCACGACTCTGACCCTTAACCATTAAACTATCTAAACCTTCTTGAAACTTCTGGGTTTCTTCTTCAGATAAAACCAGTTTTGCTAACTTACGACCAATGCGTTTGCCTTTTTTCTTTTTCGGAGCTTGATCAGGCTTTGCACCTTCCTTTACCATCATGCGACTCTTGATTTTCTTTGGTACAGATTTAACTTCAGCCTTTTTAGTCGCAACAGCTTTCGGCTTTGCTTTTGGCTTTGCTTTTGCAGCAGCTTTTTTAGTTACCGCCTTTTTGGAAACAGGTTTAACAACCTTTTTCGCAGGCTTAGCTACTTTCTTTTTTAAATCCTTCTTCTTGGTGGCCATTTAAATCACTTTCTTAAATAATAACTAGAGAGGAGACTTTTCCGTTTGACCAAATTCGAGGAAGAATGCGCGGATGGTGCGAAGCGTACTAAAAGTACGGAGAGCACCAACGTAAGCATTCTGACAAAGAAGTTGGTCAAACCCCGAAGGGGCGCAGACGACTGCAAGTCCGAACTTGTTTCGGACTAAGGTCGTCAAGCGGTAAAGACTCAGTTGTATTTTTGTTTCCTAGGCTTCGCGCAGTTTAGTTTCGATTTCAAAGCGGGTGCTACTTAATTGAGCAAATCTCCCGCCTAACTGCTTGGCCAATTCGGTGTTTTGATCTTGTTCAGCTTTCTTAATATCAATGGTCAACTTTTGCAAATAATGCCTTAATTTTGCCAATTTGAATTGAAAGAAGCTTTTAGTCAACTCGCGCATAAGCGCCAGTTCGTTGTTGTCTAGATTTTCTAGGTTAGATTCTACCATAAATATACTCTCTGTGACAAGTGAATCTTTTCGGTCTTTGAGGTTTTCACCCAAAATCGCCTTTTGGAAAAACTCCTGTAATTCCTTCGAAATCAGAGCATCGGGCAATCCTTCAACTCGAACGAACTCCAAAAATTGCGGAAACAAGATTAAACCGCCTAATATCTCCTTTTCCCAAACTGATTCCTGCTCGGGTGGAGCAACTATATTAAAATTGGTAGCGACCGGCTCAACACCAGGCTTTTGCATCGGCACCTGTTTTAAAGCTTGTTCGCTAATTCCAAAATCAGAGGAGATCTTTTGGAAATAATGATCTACCTTAACCGGATCAGAAAACTTATGAACCAAAGGAAGAATCTGTTCGGTGATGAATTGCTTCTGCTCAAGTGAACCTTCTTGAAACTTAGAACGGGCTAGCTCTAAATAATATTCCACGACTCGATAACTTGTAGAAATTAATTTTTCCCAAGTCCTCGGACTTTTACGAATCAGTTCATCAGGATCTTTTGCAGTTTGTAAATCAACCACCTTCACTTCGAAATCTAAACCAAGCGCCATTTGCGAACCACGCCACAACGCTTTCCCTCCGGCATCATCGTTGTCAAAAGCAAAAACGATAGTTCCGACAAAACGTTTCAACGTTCTTAACTGATCTTCAGTTAACGCAGTCCCACTTGTTGCGACTGTATTTTTAAAACCTGATTGATGTGCGGAAATAACATCCATCTGGCCTTCCACGACAACTACTTGACCCATTTCACGGAAAGCATCTTTAGCATAGTTCAAACCAAAAACTAATTTACTCTTGTTATATAAAGAAGTTTCTGGACTGTTAATATATTTAGCTTGGTCTTCTGGCGCACCAGGTAATGTTCTAGCAGTAAACGCCACTACTTGACCTTTAATATCAAAAATCGGAAATGTAATTCGTCCTCGAAATCTATCGAAGATTTTTCCATTATCACTTTTAGCCAACACACCCGCCTTCACGGCTTGTTCAAGGGATACGTTTTTGGTTTGAAGAGCGTGAACTAAAGAATCAAAACTGTCGGGGGCAAAACCAATTCGCCAGCGCTCAATTGTTTGTGAACTTAAACCACGCTCTGTTAAATATTTTTGCGCGGCTGGTGATGTTGTTAAAGCTTTTTGAAAAAAGCTTGCGGCAAACTCATTGATCTTTATAAGTTCGTCGAGTTCATTTTTATCAGGACCAGTGCGTTTATAAGTTGGTAATTGTACTCCTGCTAACTCGGCTGCCATTTCCAAAGCTTCTCGGAATTCCACGTTCTCATATTGCTTCAAAAAACCAATCACGTCCCCACCTAAACCACAGCCGAAGCAATGCCATATCTGTTTCTGAGGTGATACCATAAAGCTCCCTGTTTTCTCACTATGAAAAGGGCACAAGCCTTTCAGGTTGCTGCCGCTTTTTTTGAGCTGAACGTACCGGCCAATTACATCGGCTACGTCGAGCTTATCTTTGATATCTTCAATGGTATTATCTGCCATAAAATAAAGGATTTCTCTCTTTAGATTATAGCTTTTGGAGCTAATACGCAACTCGACAGAAAGGGATGAAAGTGTTAAAATAAATGGGATTTATAATCTTTATGGGTCCTGCTGTGGGCCACATCCAGCTTGCTCACAAGCTGGAGGACCTCCGGCCCCACCACCCATAAAGATTATTTTATTCACACTTTCAATAGGAAGTGGGATTGCGGAAGCGTCGCATAGTGGTCGAGTGCGCTCGCTTGGAAAGCGGGTAAGGTGAAAGCCTTCGAGGGTTCGAATCCCTCCGCTTCCGCCAGATAAAAACCGCCTTAAGGCGGTTTTTATATTACTCTGATTTCTTAGACCTAGTTTTTCTTGGTTTGAAGTTAGCTAAACTTTCTGGCTGTTTTGGAATCGAAACCATCCGAATAAGTACAAAATACTTATACCAACCAAGTACAGCAATAATGGCCAGCACAAAGAAGCTCAATCTCTGCCAAGTTACATAACCCAAAGCTTGGTTAACTTTAGCACTCAAACTCCCAAACCAACCTTCATTCACATTAACTCTTTTAATATCGCTTTTGATTACTTTACCATCTGGCTCAACAATTTCAATCCAAACCAAATACTCTCCAGCCTTAGCGATTGGCTCACTAGTGAAATTAAAACTTCGGTCGGCAGAACTTAACTGTTTGTAAGACCAAATTGAACCTGAACTAGATTGGAAATATACACTATACTCGGTATTCGCATCAGGCGTGAAACCAGAAATTGAAACTTCCTCGCTTACTTTTATCTGCCCGGTGAAATTGGTAATTTCAATATTTTCTGCTTTCGGTACTGTTGTCGATAAAGTTGCTGTTGTTTGATTGCCTGCTCTATCAAATGCAGTGATTTCGTAATTTTCTGTTTCTCCGCTTGCAGCAAGGATTATCATAAAAGCTTTGTTGTCGGTTGCATCAATTCGTTCTTCGGTTCCATCTAGCTTTTTCACTATGAAATATTCCACTCCTGAGCTTACATCATCGGCAGAAAGACTTAACACGGAACGGCCGCTTTCATCTAAGCTTCCTGCTATTTGTAAGTTAGTCGGTGCAACTGTATCAACTTGAATTCTAAAAGTTGAAACTGGTGACCAAGTTCCGTTGATTAAAAACCTAACGTGGAAGTAACTTATTCCGTCACTTAAATTCGGAATTGAAATTGAGTTAATCGCCGGCGTTCTCTGAACTGTTGGAATTCCGCCAGGTGAGGTATCGATACTAGTTCTGCTCGCTGTCGCGCCTGAGGGAATCGCCCATCTAAAACTTGCGGAATTAGTGTTGTACCACCTGTCGGAAGATGGATGAGTTGTTGAGCTAATATTCACTCTCCCTGGAGCAGGTGGTTCTGCTGGTTGAGTAGACTGACCTGGTTCAGTTGGAGCTGGAGTGGTGGTTGCAATCGCAATCGAAGCACCAGAACGACCAGATAAAATATTAGTGCCGAAACCATCATTTTCTCTTACAAAAGCTGAGGAAAAGGCCAAAGTTGCTGTGCCGGCCTGCTTCGCTCTAAATTGCACACTTACAACTGTCCCGCTTCCGCTAAATCCTGGGTTAGGTGAGCCTCCGTTAAAAGAGATAGTGCCGTTTCCATTTGAAAATGTTGGTGACTCCACCCACATGGACAATACTGATCCAGCGTTAACCCCGGTAACTTCCACCAAGCTTGCTGGAAAAGTAATTGTCGCTTCAACATTATTAATTGTTTTACCTTGGGTATTTACAACTATCGCAGCACTAAAAGTTTCGTTTGGGGTAACATTCACTTTACTTGCGCCAATATTTAAAGTAGCAGCATTAGCCGCTAAAGGTATTATTAGAAATATAAGTAGTGAGACTACTAAGCCTGTGATGAGTTTTGATTTTGTTTGCGCTTGCGCCATAAAGTTTTTATTTTTGAAACAACGAACCAAATTCCTAAAAGGATGAGAATAACTCCTAAAATCACAATTGCTTTGCCAAGTAACTTAGACCAGAAACCACCTTGAGGAGTCCATTCTTGCACGCGAGAGTTTCCTGCTTTGTCGTATGCAGTTACAGTAATTTTTGATTTCAGAGTTTGATCTTGAAGTACATAAGTAGTACCACTTCGAACGGCTGTTCTATCTCCCTCCTTCACTTCGTAATAGGCTATACCCGATTCATTATCTACCGCAAAGAATGAAACAAACCATTTACCATCGAACAGCGCAGCATCACGGCCTAGCTCTATAACGAAAGGCTCTGGAGGGTTATTATCAAGAGCGATAATATCTCGCAGTGCGTCTTGTACTACCTCATCTGGACTAGCTTCAACAATGCGCAGTGATAAAGGCCTGACTGAAGCTGTCTTGCTTGTACCAGCGCCGTCATGCAAAAAAACTTTGGCATTTAGCGGCTTGATTTCAACAGTATTGGCATCATTTGCTCTCATAGCAATTTTCATAACCAAAGCATTGGCTTTGTTTAAACCTGAAGGAGTTCCGCCAGTAAATTTTATGTATGTTGTGGAACCAGATTTAACAATCTGAGGCCGTTCTGTCCAAAGGGTGAAATCGGAGCCGCCAAGTAAAAATTCAACGACTTCATAGGACTGTGAGTCTGAAACCAACTCCAATTCGCCTTCAACTGTATTGATAGTTTTACCTTCAGTGTTAAGCAATACGTCAACTATGAAAACCCCGCCAGTTGATACGGTAGGAGAACTTGTTGCTGGGTAAATAGTTGCCGCGCTAGCAATATTCACTGTTGCAGTAGTTATCAAAATTATGAATCCCGCGAAAATTGTCTTAGTGATAATATTCATACATTACCTTCTCCCCCATTGGAATAATAGAATCGAAAAGTCTATAGAATCAACCTGATTGTCTTTGTTAATATCAACACAATTGTTTCGGAATGGTGGGGTTGTTCTCCAAAAAGCTAGTAAAATAGAGAAGTCTACTGAGTTCACGAAATTATCACCATTGAAATCGGCACCATTACAAGCAGTTGGCGCGGGGCCTCCACCCCCACCTCCACCGCCTCCACCTGGAGGAGTTGACCCACCAACAGCGGTAAAGGTTCGGGATGCTTTAGAATTTTCTAGACCGAAATACACAACTAATTTAAAGATGTAGTTTCCAGCTGTTGGAACTGTCGCAGAGAGATTGGTATTGAAATCTTCTCCAGGGTTAATAAACTTAGCTGCGGTTGCATGATAAATATCATCACCGCCACCACAAGGATTTCCTGAATCAGCAACGACACACCATTCATACTGGTATTCATAACCGGTTAAACCTTCATTGGTAATGGTTACATTAGCAGAAATATTTGGAACTGTTAATGGAGAGACTTCATTAATTAAGACCTGAGCTGGTGAACTTGTCACTTCCCAGTAATCATTGGTAGTTATCACCTTACCCGCTTCAACCTCTGTTTCTACAATAGACTCCCAAAGACCCTGAGCCGCTACGCCGGGAACAGTGTAAGTATACTCATACACCCCTGTCGCAATTGAAGTCATGTTTGCGTCAGTGACAACCAAATTCCGTTCCGCATCATATAAACTGATGGTTGGAACTGTGAATGAAGCTGTTGGCTCTGACTCTGAATTGAGAACTACAACTTTAGTTCGATAAACTTTAGTTGCCATTTGCCTGTCTACGTCGGACATCCACACTGTCCAACCAGCTTGCTGAGAAACCAAAGATGCTCTACTTGAAATCGTTGTATCTAAGTTTGTGGCTACTTGTTCTCCGATTGAACCAACCGTAGTTAAAGATGTAGTTAATACATCCCAAACTTGTTGGGCAGTGATATCATTGCCATAATTAGTAAGTGTTCGAGAGGCATCCGCCCAGACAGCAGTAGCTACAGTGGTGGCTGAGTAATCGGTGAGGGTGCGGGTTGCCGCGCTCCAAACATCTGCGGCTGTTAGGTTGCTAATTCCGCGAGATGATACTTGCGCGTCTAAATTATCTGCTAAAAGCTTTCCAACTG
This sequence comes from Patescibacteria group bacterium UBA926, assembly GCA_002293685.1. Taxonomy (GTDB): domain Bacteria; phylum Patescibacteriota; class Doudnabacteria; order UBA920; family UBA920; genus UBA920. The sequence continues at coordinate 47,868 of DBDS01000008.1, read as the reverse complement.
AACCGTTGGTAGATAAATCAGCAACTGCGATGTCCCAGATTTCCTGCTGACTAGCAGAACTCAAATCGACAGTACCACTATTAATTGAGCGTGTACCGTGTGCCCAAACATCTGCTGCGCTGATATCGTTAAGTGCATTGATTAAAGTTCGATTCTCTAAAACCTCATCTATAATACTCGATTCTGCAGCATCGGCAATAGACTGAACGGTTGCCTGAGTTGCAAGTGTCCCCCCGCCAGTTAATGTCGAATCTGTTAGACGGCGGGTCGGTGCAAAGCCGTCATTCCAAAAATCAGCGGCCAAAGAACCGATACCTGTTAAGGTTCTGGTTCCTGCGTTCCAAATATCAGAAACCAAACTACCAAAAGTTGTTAGTGACCTAGTAGTAGCATTCCATACAGCATCCGCAATCCCATCAGAGTCTACTTCCGACAAACCTACTTCAAATGTTTTATCAGCTCTCACCAAACTAGGACCGCTTCCACAACTCATAATCGATGGCCAAATTCCAGTAATCGATGCCGGGACAAAGGTATGGTAGTGCCAACCATCAGGGCGCTCACTCATCGTAACTTCATTCACTGCCACATCCCCGTTAGGATCTCTCACAGTTAAAGTACAATCCTCCGTGCTTGGAGTAAAATCATCTTCAAATAAAAATTCTCCAATTGTTACTGTGGCACCTGGAGAAAATTTTGTATAACTCGCAAATGCAAAAATAGGAACAACCAACATCATGGTAGTTACCAAAACTGCAGTGCCTAATTTAAAAAGTTTTTGTTTCATCCTAAAAAAGAAAGACGAACTTTTGTTCGCCTGTCTCTGAAGATTTAATTAGCTCTTCTTGCTAGTCGGTGGAGTGTTGTTGTCTTCATCTTTGAAAGCTCCTCGAAGGTGGCGAATCGCTTCTACGATGCTTTTGGAGATTTCTGGAATCTTTCTTGCTCCAAACAAAATTACAACAATCACAGCAAGAATAATTAACTCTCTTGTACCTAATCCAAACATAGTTTTTGTCTCAACCAACCGGTCGAATTTTCTTCCGGTTTATAATAATGGTTAATTCGTAAATTGCCAATAATGGCAGTGCTGTCATAATTAATGATATACCATCTGTAGGTGGAAGTAAAGCAACAAACACAAATATCCCCAGTATCGCCCAACGACGCTTTTCTCTCAAAACATCGACGTTTAAGAGGTTAATTCTGATTAAGTAAGTAAGCAATAGAGGGAATTGGAACAGCAAGCCAAGTAGCGCTGATGTTGTGATAATTTGCGAAAAGAATTTGTTGATATCCCAAATATTGGTAAGACCTAACGAGGTATTTAAAGATGCTAACATACTAAACGCAACGAAAATAGTTACCACACCATATGCAAATCCAATTGTAAATAAGAAGAAAGATAAAGGAAGTAACTGGAAGAATAATCGTCGCTCATTCTTTGTTAGAGCAGGCTTTAAAAACTTGTAAAGGTGGAATACAGCAAGCGGAGTGACGATAATCAGCGCGCAAAATATTCCTACACTGGTAGCTAGTTCAACATATTGAAACGGCGAAGTCGTTGCAATGACAACATTCTTCAATTGAAAAGTCTGAATTGCAAAAGCTATAATTTTTCCAGCAAAGAAGAAACCAAGCGCAAACACCCCAACTAACACCAACGCCAGCAGATAAAGCCGCCGGCGTATTTCTTCTAAGTAGTGTAAATACTCGTCTATTGAATTCTGTTCATCTTGTGTTGTAATCTCTTCCATTTATTCTGACATTATAAATATATTGTTACCGCCACCGCCTTGACCAGCAATTTCACCAATCATTGCTCCGTTAAAATCTCTTGTCAGAAAATCCTCGGCTGCCAATAACGGGCCGGCTTCAATTTCCAATAAAAACTCTTGCTTATCTCCCTCTTGAAAATTAATATCTGAAAGTGCCATTAATCTCTATCCTCCCCAACTACATCACCAACAACTGGTTCGGCAGCAGTCTCAGTTGCAACCCCTTCTAAATCCTGAATTACCTTTGGTTTTTTAACTGGTTTTTCTTCTACTTGATTCACACTATCTATAACCGGGGTATTTTGCGCAAGTGATAGCGGGTCAATTTTCCCATCTATTAAATCTTGATTATTAATCACAACTTCCATAGGAGCATTAACCTCCAAAGCGGATATCTGATCCGGAGTAAGAGGCTGTTCCTGCTGATATACCGCACCTCCAAATTTAACATATTGAGCAGAAAAAGCACAAATTGCTATGGATGGATTGTCAGATGAATAACATTCAATCAAATCTGTCTCTTCATAATCACCTGAAGGTGAAAAAACAAATAAGTTAGTATGGTTTAAAACTGGCTCATCTTTATTGATAGTAATCATATCTATACATTCTGAGTTAATAATGCCCGAACTTTGATATCGCTACCTAAGCTTGCTGGAGTATAGCGAATATAAGTAATATCGTTGGTCTTATCAGTCGTGTTATACGCCCCCCAAGTATCACCATCGTCGGTAGATTTTTCGAAAGTGCCAGATGGAGTAACAGTATCATCATCAACTAGTAAACCTCCTGATACTGCATCAAACAATCGCACACGAAGCGCCGGTACAGTACCGCCAAATGCAGTAGAAAATCTCCAAGCAAAAGTAGATGTCGCTAAATTAGACTTTCCAACAGATGGCTGGTAATGTGAATCGGTGCTATCGTCTTCATAAGCAACAGCTACACTAAAGATTTGATTGGGAATGCAGTTGGTTCCTAAAATTTTAAACTCAAACATAAACTGAATCTCGGAGGCTGGTGATATTCCTGTTAAATCACCGGTATCGTCTAATTCCGTCCAAGTTCCAGTATTATCATCAATTCCATTTTGTCTGTAGAATAATCGAAAAGGTTCTGGTTGCATACCAAAAGTACCACTGCCAATATACCGTATCGAGTTCACATAAACTCGATCGAAAATAACAGCGTTAGGAGTTGGAATCGAAGGTGTGATTAAACGCTGGTTTGGCGTTCCAGATGCATATGTCCAATGAGCTGACAAGGGAAGAGCATATAGTTGGTTAAGTGCAGCTGTAGTACCATTTCTACATATGTATGCTATGCCATTTTCAGACCACACTGACATGATCGAAGCCAATATTGCAGGATGAGAAACCGCTCCTGCATCAGTCGAACTTTGATCCTGCTGCTTGTCATCTGCTAAAAAGATGTGATTAAAAGGATCACCAATTGTATTATACTCCGTGACATAACTTCGAGCACCCGCTGTTCCAGAAGACATCACAATCAATCTATCAATAGTACCGGCAATTTCTACTGAGTTTAAAGCCGAGGTTAGAGCATAGGTCGTTGTCCCACCAGGAGGCATTTCGGCCATCGCATCCGAATGCCAAGTTGTATTTCCTGAAGTAATATTGGTCAGAGCAGCTCTATATACACGAGTGGTTGTTACAAAGTATAAGCTCTCAATTCCATTTCCTGGGCCATGGTTTAGAGTACCAACACGACCATTATTAGCTTGCGAACAAGTTCCAGTTGGTGTTTGAGCACCAGTTACTAAATCAAAAGCCGATGTACTTTTCCCAGAAGCTAAACTTAAAGCTGCACGGATATTGTATTTATACACTCTGTTAGTTGTAGTCGTTCCATCTATCACATAGACATACTGCTGAGTCCATGAGTCTCTAGAACCTAAAGCCACTCCACAAGCAATTGTATTAGTGACTACGCCGGCATCAGCCAACCAATAAACAGCCCTGATATTGTCTACGGTAGTAGCAGCAGGAATCACTGTTCCGGCAATTGCAAAAGTTTCATATCTCAAACCTTTAGCTAAAAATAGTCCGCCATTAGCAACTGTCGCATTTGTAGTAGAAACAATAACTTCCAAGTCTTCTATTACATACGGACCACTACCTATTGTGCCTGCATTTGTTGTTAAAGTTATTCCAGTGTCTGAACCAATGCTTGCAATCTCATACCATGTAGTTATTTCTGTTGGATCAGCCGAACCAAAGCCAATGCGAGACCCAACAGCCAAGCTGCTGGCCTGCCAAGCTGTGCCACTACCTGTAACGGCAGTGCCACTTACCGAAGCTGTACCCGCAGTGTACAACTCTCTAACCACTCTAAAACCACGAATAGTATGGCTGGTCGCTGTAGGAAAAGTTAAAGTAATAAACCCGTTCCAAGAAAATTCACTGCTAAGTTTATTAAATGTGTACATCACAATTCTTCTTGTAGCTGCAGCCGTACTATTTTCCGCCAAAAAAACATAGTCATAAGTATCATCCCATGTGATTACGTGGGGATACGCAGAAGCAATGGCTGTACTGGCTTCCATTGGCCTGCCCAATCCGATTGGCATTGGGCCTGCAAAGTTATCTTCTGGAAGCACGCCTGTGCGTTGCTGAATAAGCTGACCAAGCATCGTCTTGGTCGAATCGTAATCCTCGTAAGCCACAGTTTCACCAGAAAATTTATGTTGTGATATTCGTAAAGACATAATTTTATACTTCTAAGTAATCAACGTTTATTTGTACAGTCGCTGTACCATCTATAACGCAATACATTGGTTCATCAATTCCGCCCTGAACAAAGTTTGGATGGTTATTCGCCCCATACAAACCGCCAGTTTTTGGCGAAATGTATCTTTCGTAATCTGAGCCCGCTATTCCAAATCGAAACGAAACTGAGTTTAAATCTGCTGTTAATGAAAATCTTGTACTATAAACTCTAATTCTCATTCCAGCACTTGGAACTAACACATTTCCAGAAGCAGACAGTGATGTAGTTATTTTATCTACTGATTGCCCAGTTAGCAAATTCTGGAGTGTATCTTCCGTAGCTGGGGTAATACGGACATCATTTTCATCCTTCACACCAACAACTCCAGTGGTAGGTGAGCTTCCTAAAATTAACGCTTCTGCTTTCTGAGGAATAAAAGCTGCTACTACAACACCGAGTCCTGCCACAGCGGCTAATTTTAGAAAAGCGCGGCGCTTAGGATCATTAACTTGCTCGATAGATTTAGTCGGGTTTGTTTTATTAATTTTCAAAGGTCTGACTCGTGCAGTTTTAATAGATTCTGCTGACTCAGGACTTATGATAGGCTTGTGATGAATGACTGTCTTAGTAGTTACACTTTTGGTGATACTAGTTTCAATAATTTGCTCGGGGGCAGCAAAAACCCCAAAACTTTTCGGTCTGGCTGAAGATTTTCTAAACTGAATTCCATCGAATGAATTAGGACTCATTTGAGTCAATTTGTCTAAGTAAGTTTGTTTCTGAAAATAAAATTCTAGTTTAATTATACCATATACACCTCTTTTCAAATGCTTCAGATTAAGCTATAATATTCAGGTTATTAATTGAATAAACATGTCTAAATCTCAGCTCAACAATTTAAGCAAGCGCCAAATTTTGGAAAGCTTGATGTACGAACAAAATCAAAGCAATGCTACTCTCTCTCGACTAATCACTGCGGTTGCTCGAACTGCAGGAATCGATCCTGACAAACTCGCAGAAAACTTCATTGACGATAAAGCAAATCAAGAATATGTTGCTAAGTTCAACGCTGGAGTGAAAGCGAAGCACGCTGGCAATCACGCCGCAGCCCCTGTCGAACCGGATCAACCAACAACCGAAGAAGCAAATACTGATGACGCTAGTTAAAATAATACTCTGGCCAATTTTAGTCTTAGTAATTCATGTAGTTGCTGATATATTTGGTTTGTATTATAAATATTTTTGGTTTGATGTTCCGATGCATTTCATAGGTGGTATCGCAATCGCTATTTCCTCATTCTATTTTCTAAAGCACGCAGAAATTTCTTCGAAACAATTTGGCATTAAACTCTTAACGCTATTTCTAATTCTTGCACTCACCGCTCTTGCAGCAGTGGCTTGGGAAATATTCGAATTTGGTATGGATCGAATCTTTAACACCACCATGCAACCGAGTGTTCACGACACAATGAAGGACTTAGCATTCGGATTACTCGGCGGTGCAATTGCCGGAATAATTCTTCTACGGAAATCATAACAAAAAAACCGTCCTGAGCTTAAGCCGATGGGCGGTTTTTTGTATATTATTTGTCAGCGCACGTCACAATTAATCACTATTTTACATTGACAGCTTGAACCAAGTTCATTCTTTCTCCCAACGGATTACCTGCTACTAATACCACTTTCTGACCACTCTTAATGAGCTTCATGCGCTTGGCTTGTGATACAAAATGTTTTAGCAATCCTTCAACATTTTTTAAATCTTTTAAGCTCTTTACGTATAGAGGCCTCACTCCCCACAGCAAAGCCATTTGTCTATAAACTTTTTCATTATCTGTAAGAATTAAAATTGGCGCTGAAGGACGTTCTCTTGAGACAAATCGGGCAGTATAACCGCTTTCGGTTGTGCCAATTATTGCACCGGCGTTTACTCCAATTGCTAATCTAAGCACCGCCCCAGCAATCAATGACGCCTTGTAATCGTCTACGAGTGCATTGGTGCTAAATGCTTCAGCTGGCATTTCATCATAAGGTGAAGCTTCAGTAGCTTCAATAATTCTTCGCATTTCTGTAACTGCTTCGACTGGGTACAAACCTGTTGCGGTTTCACCTGAAAGCATCACTGCATCAGCGTGATCAATTACGCTGTTGGCAACATCGGAGACTTCGGCGCGGGTTGGACGAGGATTGCGAATCATTGAATCAAGCATTTGCGTTGCTACGATTACTGGTTTAGCAAAACTATTACATTTGGCGATTAGTGCTTTTTGAATCAATGGAACTTGAGAATCTGCAATCTCAACGCCTAAATCACCACGAGCAATCATGATTCCATCCGCAACTTTCAAAATTTCGTCGAAATTCTCAACCGCTTCTTTCCGTTCTATTTTAGCGATTATTTTGGCGCGACTCATGCCACGCGGGGTGTTCTTATCGATTAACTTTTTTAAGTTAACAATATCTTTTGCGTTTCGCACAAACGACAAAGCAACATAGTCAACATCATTTTTTAATCCAAATTTTAGGTCTGCTAAATCTTTTCGTGTGATGATTGGAAAAGTTATAGTTGTGTCTGGCAAGTTAACGCCTTTGTGTGATTTGATAACCCCACCATTGATAACCTTACAAACAATCTGACCAGAACGAACTGAAAGTACTTTTAGCTCAATCAGTCCATCTTCTATTAAAATCCGTTCGCCCTTTTTCACACTCTTGCTTAAGTCAATGTCCATCACAAAATCTTTACCGATCACAACTTGCTTTCCTTTTGTGACTAGTACTTGTTTGGACAAATTACCAACTCGAATTTTTGGGCCTTGTAAATCTTGCAAGATAGCAATTGGCTTATCTACTTTTTTTGACACAGCCCTAATATTGGAAATCAATTGAGCATGATTTTCATAACTGCCATGTGAAAAATTTAGACGGGCCACGTTCATACCGTTCTTAAATAACTCAGTAAGCACTTTAGGATGCTCGGATGCTGGACCGATTGTTGCGATTATTTTTGTTCGTTTCATATTTTCCTTGTCATTCTGAGCCGAAGGCGAAGAATCTCTATGGTTAAAGATCCTTCGCTAATGCTCAGGATGACTTAATTTACCTTTAAATTATATCAGAAATTGATTTTATGATTAATTAACTAGCTTCCGAGCAAGCACTAAGTGCTCAGGAGTATTAATTCCATAAATTTCTTCGGCGGGTATGGGTAATGAAAATACTGTCTGATTATCTCTGATAGCCATCTCTACGATGTCTGTTAAATAAAATTCGTGCTGAGCATTATGGTCGCCAATTTTTTCGAGTTGCTTCCACAACCACTCGGTGTTAAACATATATATTCCTGGATTCACTTCGGTGATTTTCTTTTGATCTTCATCGCAATCTTTATGCTCCTGAATTTTCACAATATTATTTTCTTCATCGCGAATAATTCTTCCGAAACCAATAAAGTGTTCATACTCATTTTCAAAATTTGGTAAAGTGCTTGTGAACATGGAAATTTTTGCACTGTTCTTTGTATGTAATCCAATCAACTCTTCAACTGATTCCTTGCTAGTAAATGGCATGTCGCCATAAAGCACGATGAAGTTATTTGCGGTAACAGTACCTTTACATGACAACACAGCATGAGCTGTTCCCTTTTGATCAAATTGGGTTACATAAATATATTCTGAGCCTAAAGTGTCTTTCACTAGTTGTTCCTGAAAGCCAACCACAATAATTGGTGCTGTGTCTTGAGGAATCGTTTTAATTTCATTTAGGAGGTGAGCAATTACCGGCTCCTCATGCAACGGGAGTAAGACTTTAGGAACATCGGCGCCCATGCGAGTACCTTTACCGGCAGCTAGAACCACAATTTGCTGTGTCATATAGTTATAAAAAATGCTTAAGTGAATCTTAAGCTACAGATATTATACCAATTTGCATGCAATAAAAAAAGATGTTATGAATTGTAGTTTCGTGGTCCAGATTAGAGTGGGTACTTTATTTAAATAAAAGAACTCGCTTTAAGCGAGTTCTTTTATTAAAGGGCAGCTACCTACTTTTGCACCAGCATGCGCTGGACTATCATTGGCACGAACGCGTTTTACTTCTGAGTTCGGGATGGGATCAGGTAGGACCGCGTCGTAAAGGCCACCCGACCGGCAATTCCTTAAAGCTTGCGCTAGAAGAAACTACCGGCCCGAAGGCTTTTACAGATCCCCGCTTTCACGAGGACATGATCCCTCCGTCGCTTCCTCCGACGCTAAAGCTATGGAGGATAAAAAAGCTATGGAGGGGACCTTGAAAACTTTACCCTGTTAAACCTTGCTACGCAAGAGCCGCAAGGCGACTGTTTAACAGGGTGAATAGTGGTATTGAGATTCTCTCTTATTGTAATTTACCCCGTTAAATCTTGCCGAAGGCAAGAGCCGCGAAGCGGCATTTAACTGGGTGAACAATGAACATTATTGATGACAATCACAAATTGCTTGTCAAAGATGTATAATCTCTATTTTGAGATCCTTCACTTACGCTCAGGATGACAAAATAATATAGATTAGAACTTTCGGTTGATTAGTATTGCTCGGCTCAATGCATTACTGCACTTACACCTGCAACCTATAGAATCGCCATTCTTTGATTGGTGCAAGCACCTCTCAAAAAATATTGATTATAATACGCAGTAGTCTCCTGCGAACCTTTCGATCCCGAAGGATCAACGAAAACTAGTCTTGCGGACAGCTTCGCGCTTATATGCTTTCAGCGCTTATCTAAACTGGACCTAGCTACCCCGCCATGCTCCTGAAGGAACAACGGGTACACCAGAGGTCCATGCACCTCGGTCCTCTCGTACTAGAGGCGCGCCCACGCAATTTTCGTACACCCACAGCAGATAAGGACCAAACTGTCTCACGACGTTTTGAACCCAGCTCGCGTACCACTTTAATTGGCGAACAGCCAAACCCTTGGGAGCTTCTTCACCCCCAGGACGTGATGAGCCGACATCGTACATAATTCCAATATTTCTATTGGGGCAGACTATATCTTCTTCTTATCGGTGATTTTAGGCTAGTAAGCCATGATCTACCTTTTTTGTGATAAGAGTCGGCGTATTACCTTGTTGTTTCAGCTCGAAACAAACAAAGTCTCATCTTTCGAATCAGTCGTTACGGGGTCACTGCTTCGCTGAAGCTTCGCTAGTAGCAAGCACTCAAATGAGTACAGCACTAGAATTTCAACAAAGAGGACTTCCCACGGTATTGCCTTTTAGTACTTCGAAAATTTCCAACTGTACTAAGTCAGGGTTCACCGTTATAAGCCGAATTTATTATTCTTTCATTAATTTATCTACGGTAACTTGCGTTACCATAAGACGGAAGAAAGACCATTGGTATGAGATCACTCTCATAGCACCCCGATTTGTTAAGGTGCCAAACCTTCTCGTCGATGTGGACTCTTGGAGAAGATCAGCCTGTTATCCCTAGAGTAACTTTTATCCGTTGGGCTTTGCGTCTTCCACTCGAACGCATCGGATCACTAACTTCTACTTTCGTACCTGCGCGAGTCGCCACTCTTGCAGTCAAGCAGGCTTATGCGTTTGCACTACCAGCGCGATTTCCATCCGCGCCTAGCCTACCTTAATAAACGCCTCCGTTACCATTTAGGAGGCAACCGCCCCAGTTAAACTACCCACGAGCCACTGTCCCAAAGCAGGTTAAACTTTGGTTAGAAACAACATTCACACAGGGTGGTATTTCACTGATGCCTCCACTCGATCTAGCGATCGAGCTTCAAAGGCTCCCACCTATACTAAACAATATAAACACTGTCCCAATAGCACGCTATAGTAAAGCTTCATAGGGTCTTTCCGTCTTGCTGCGGGTAGACGGCATCTTTACCGCCATTGTAAGTTCATCGGAGTGTTCGTTAAGACAGTCTTCTACTCGTTATGCCATTCGTGCGGGTCGTAACTTACACGACAAGGAATTTCGCTACCATAGGCTATTAATCTTCTAATCGCTTAGAAGTATGGACTTTATCTTCTTTAGAAATTAAATGTTCTAAAGTTCGACGTAAAGTCTCTGAGGGTTCTTGCAAACCTCTAATATTATTTTGATTAAGCTTTTCGAGTATTTCTCGATAAATAATGAGCTTAGTGTTTTGCCTTTGTTTACCCTGATCATTCATTGAAAAGGCAGTATCAATGATGGATTTAAAACCTAAAAAATTTCTGTGTTGTTTAGCTGTTAAGGCATCAACAACCTGGCAGAATTTTTTAAAATCATTGCTCTTCACAAGTGGTTTATACTTTTTGAAGAATGGCAAGATTCTTTGCTTTAGGGTAGGGATTGAATCTATTCTATAGACCAATCCAATATTAGTAGGTGATTTTTGCCGAATTGTTCCGGTCTTAAAGACATACTGAAATAATTCCAGTACCTCTCTATGATTTGGATGCTGGTATGCTAAGAAGGTGGGATGAATAATCCAGCCCCACTTTGCACTCTTATGGCGAGTGATAGTGACACTAAAACTTCCTTCACCATCTACAAAACCAAGCATATAGTAATGCAAATATTTATGCTTTAACTGCACAAATTCTTGCAACAATTTATTCATTTAGACTCCTGTTAAAGAGAGTCGCAAGTCTTCCCTGCTGATTGGCCACACTATTACATTATTACCTATTGGGTAGTAATAGATACATGGCTGTTCCAGCATATAGTCGAATTTTATAACCGCCCAAACTTTTAAAATTTGTGATGTAATCACAAATCGGTAGCAAAGTCAACGGTTATAGTTACCGCCGGCGTTCATCAGGGCTTGGGCTCCGAGGTTGCCCCAAGAGCTTTGACCTTCTGACACTGGCCAGGCATCAGCCCGTATACATCAGCTTGCGCTTTAGCACGGACCTAAGTTTTTGATAAACAGTCGGGAGAAGTCTTTCGCTGCGGCCTGTTTGACATGCTGGGTCAATGGCTCCTATTATTTGGTCGCTGATACGCTTCGCGTCCAGCTCCACGCTCGCACTGGCAAAGCCAGATGCTCGCTTGCTAAAGAATAATGTGTCCTACGGACACTATTATTATTGTCGCAGATGCGGCTAGCCGCATTCTTAAAATAATAGAAGAGGGTGTCAGAGACTGGAACACAACTTTCGGCCCGAAGGCTTTCATTGTTGGTCACAGTCTCTGACTGTTAGAGGAGGATACGTTGCTCGGCAAGAGCTACGCTTCTTCTAACAAAATGGAAATTGAACAGAAGTGAGTAGTCATATAAGTAAAAAGAGACGCTGGCGCTGACTCGTTTACATGAAGGATATGACTACCCACATTCCGGAGAGCACAGAGATAAAAGATGAAGTCTCGTGCTCATCTATGGCAGAATTACGAAAGCAATTCTGCCAATCTGAACCCTTGGTTAAAGTATTGTTTCATCTTTTAAATGAATGTCGCCTCATCCTGACGACTTTGATGAATTTTTGATAACGATTCTTTAACCTCGGGTACAAGGAACACCATCCACGCTACATTCAAGAATTGTGACATTCTTGATGGCTTTTAAGGCCTGCTATTTAGCTGATGTGTGTTCGATGTGATTGGGAATACAACCGGAGAACAGCTTATAAAAACTGTTGGTGCCACGACCAGAATTAGCTTTTTCAGTATTTCATGATACTTGCGAACACTCTGATACGTTGGGCGATACCTCCACCAAAATCAATTGGTTATGTATTCCCAAACTTTCTCTTTCTCATTAGTTTGCTAAGCGAAAGCCTTATGGCACAGACTGCCAAATCGCGGAGCGATTTGATGCTGACGTAGCCATACGCTTGAGCGTGCAAACTAATGAGAAAAACTTCTTTCCATTGACCCAGCATGCAAACAGGCAAGGTATATACCGAAGGTACACCTGCTGTATTGCCGAGTTCCTTAACGAACATTGATCCGGGCGCCTTAGGATTCTCTCCTCATCCACCTGTGTCGGTTTGCGGTACGGACAATTACACGCGTGACCACGACGCTTTTCTTGGCACCTTGATTCACCCAAATTGTTCTTGCGAACTTTCTCCATACCTTCGAGATTACAACAAGTCTATAACCCGGAGGTTATAAACCCATCTAGAAATTCCGGATTTGCCTAGAATTTCTCCCTAATGGTACAGCGACGTACATACTCACAGCACGCTTGGATTATCATGATGCGTCCCGTCTTGGATAACGCATAATTGGTCAGGGAATATCAACCCTGTTTTCCATCGGGCCGACCTCTTGAGGCCGGCTCTTAGGCCCGACTAACCCTGGGACGACAATCGTTGCCCAGGAAACCTTGGATTTTCGGCGAAGGGGATTCTCACCCCTATATATATTACTTATTCCAACATTCTTACTTGTGCACTGTCCACGGGTCCTTACGGATCCCGCTTCAGCCTGTACACAACACTCCTCTACCGCCCTTCGCCAAGACTTCGGGCGGCAAGCCGCCTCCATATACATAAAACTTTCGGACGCCAATCGCTATAAATATTAATAGCGAAGGGCGCCCTCCATAGCTTTATGCGAAGGAGGGCAAACTTACCACACAAAATCTTGGCAAAGGACCCGCGTCTTCGGCACCTAGCTTAGCCCCTATATATTGTCGGCGCAGGATCGCTTGACCAGTGAGCTGTTACGCTTTCTTTAAAGGATGGCTGCTTCTAAGCCAACCTCCTGGTTGTATGAGCAATCCCACATCCTTTGCACTATAGCTAGGATTTGGGGGCCTTAGACGGCGGTGTGGATTCTTCTCCATTCGACCAATGGACCTTAGAGCCCATGGTCTAACTGCCACGCTATTTACTTATCAGAATTCGGAGTTTGGTTCGAATCCGACGGTTTCCCACCGGAGTCCGATTCAGTGCTCTACCTCTGTAAGGAACACGTGACGCTAACCCTAAAGTTATTTCGAGGAGAACCAGCTATCACCCGGTTCGATTAGAATTTCTCTTCGACCCACAGCTCATCCCCTGATTTTGCAACATCAGTGGGTTCGGACCTCCCGTTGCTTTTACACAACGTTCATCCTGGCCATGGGTAGCTCACTCGGGTTTCGGGTCTAGCGCATGCGACCTTAAAGTATATATTCAGCGTTCAGACGAATCTGAAAACTGAATATAACTTTATGCGGACTATTAATCCTCGCTTTCACTACAACTTCGTGTTTGTTAACACTTAGTTAAGCCACATACAACTAACTCGTTGGATCATTCTTCAATAGGCACGCCGTTAACCTGTCGAATAAATTCGACTAGGTCTTCGACTCCTTGTAAGTATACGGTTTCAGGGACTATTTCATTCCCCTTCCGGGGTGCTTTTCACCTTTCCCTCACGGTACTGGTTCACTATCGGTCACTATGAGTATTTAGCCTTACGTATTAGTCTACGCGAATTCAGTCCAGATTTCTCGTGTCTGGACTTACTCAAGAAAAAGATCAGGAACTGTATGATGTTTCACTATACGGGACTATCACCCTCTTTGGTCTACCTTTCCAGGTATGTTCTGCTACATAGCACACTTAAATTCCTCTGCGGTATTACTGTACCGCAACGTCAATTCTTATAACGCCTATAATGCAACGCCAGTAAGCTTTAAATTAATCTCTCCAGTAAACTGGTTTGAAAAATAACACACTATAGGTTTGGGCTAATAGATAATTTATTCACCGCTCACAAGCATATGTGTGCAATGAATAAATTTCTATATTTCTCCGCGTTCGCTCGCCACTACTAACGGAATCGACAGTCTGCTTGACGCAGACCTTTCTTTATTTTCCTCATGCTACTGAGATGTTTCACTTCGCATGGTTCCCGCACAATATATCCCACGATATAAAGGCACATGTGCTTTACACATGTGGGTTTCCCCATTCGGACATCTCCGGATCAAAGGTTGTTGCCACCTCCCCGAAGCGTATCGCCGGCTACCGCGTCCTTCATCGGCTCATAGTACCAAGGCATCCACCGTATACCCTTCTCTGTTTTAATCTAAAAGATTATACAAAGTATTTGACAAGCAATTTGCAATTACCATAGTTCGCTTGCAAGCGAAATAATTACAACTGCTTAAATTTATTGGATAGTGTTTCGATAAAATTGAAACGTCAATGTTTGTTCTTTGGTTTGTTCTAATATAATAGAACGGGTACAACATCAATTCGTTGTACCATTAACACTCTTGTAAGTCTTACAAAACTTACAAAATGATGATACTTAATCAGATAAAATATCTGACTAAATTTTTCTTACAATAATTGTTCTGATGGTTGAGTTCAGAACAAAATACCACTATTTAGTTTTCAAAGTACTTGGCAGGGTTTCACTCGATGAATCGAGCTTGCAAACTCTGTAACAATTTTCACATTGAAGATTTACAAAGTTGGCGGAAACTTTTCCAGCCAGATAGCTACTGCTCTGAAACCGGTAACGACAGGCCTGGTTCCCTAAGAATAGATGGAATGGCAGCATACCTGAGAGCAGTAAATAACTGACGAGAAATTTTTATGGAAAGAACAATTGAGATGTTGAGCGCTTTCAGATTTGAGTCGAATTCGCACACAAGATATTGAACGGCTTCAGATTTATGCCAAGTTCGCGGAGCCGGTGAGTAGCGAGTGAGCCGTACTGAAACGTACGGCGTAACGAGCAACGGAGTCGGCGACAAAGAAATTGGTTAAATCTGGAGTCGTCAGAAAGCAACAAAAAAACCGCAAATGCGGTCTGCAACGGCGCAAAAAAGTGCCAGTTACATAAACCGCTTTAAGTTAAGAGTTGATAACAGATTTAACATATTGGTAAAGGTTTCTTTTTCTTACGAAATCTTATAGCAATACTAATATATAGATGGACGCTTGTCAAGGGTTTTTTTGGGAAAAAACTACCTTTTTTAAAGCATATTTATTTGGTATTTAATAAATCTTTTATAACCTCTCTAACTAGGGTTTTTACGGGCCGATTTGTAGTGATTTTTATACTCTTTCCTGGCAACTTTTCGTAGACAGATTCATCTTGTGGGGAATACACTCTTTCTGGGTCATGATGAGCATGGTGTCTTGGCCTTGAGTTAAATCTATCCTTAAGTTCCTTCGTAGGAGTCGAGCAAATTATATTATAAACAACCACATCATACTTACTAATCCATTTATCAAATATATGATAATCCTCAGCGTAACTAAAGGGCGCTTCTAATATCACATCAATGTCATTAGCGATTATACCTTCAGCGAGTTCTAAAAGAAGCCTGACAGACAACAAACCAACTCTGCGACTATCATCCAAAGTAGTACTTCCTGTATTTATATAGAGTGACTCTTTTATAGAATCTTTATGAAGACATACGATATTAATCTGCCTTGACAGTTCTGTTGCAAAAGTGGTTTTACCTGAAGCTGGTAAACCACAAACAATTATTAATTTTGACATAGGCTAACTAACTATATTTAAAAACTCAGTTTCGTTCAAAACCCTCACACCTAATCTCGTTGCTTTCTCAAACTTGGAGCCCGGGTTTTCGCCGACTACAACGTAGTCGGTTTTTGCTGAAACGCTTTCGGTGACTTTGCCGCCAGCGGCTTTTATTTTTGACTTAGCCTCATCACGAGACATGGTTTCCAAAGTTCCTGTTACTACAAAAGTCTTACCAGTTAATTTACCTGCTACTTTTTTTGCAGGATTAACAATCTGAACACCATTATCTAATAACTTCTCAACGAACTTAATATTTTCGGAATGACGAAACCAATCAAACACGCTCTGCGAAACTATCGGACCGATGTTCTCTATATTATTAATTTCTTCGACGGAAGCATTCTTTAATTTATCTAAACTTCGAAAATGCTCTGCTAAATCTTCGCTGGTTTGTTCGCCAACATTACTAATTCCCAAAGCATAAATAAACCGTGCTAAAGAAACCTTTTTATGAGACTGAATTGAAGCAATAATATTCTCAGCGCTCTTATCTCCGAATCGCTCCAGGGTATTAATGTCGCCGACTTCTAAACTAAATAGATCTGCCGGATCGGAAATCAAACCTTCATCTTTAAATCGCATAATGACTTTTGGACCCACGGTATAAATTTCGAAGGCATTAACAAAGTGTTCCATTGCTCGTTGATTTTTTGCAGGACAAGCACCGTTGGTACAGTAATAAGCAGCGGATGCTTTTCCTCCAACATCGCGCCGCTCAACCACACCATCACAAACAGGGCAGCGCTTCGGCATCACAAACGATTTTTCTTTCCCTGTGCGTAATTTAGGCAAAACTTCCACGACTTCTGGGATAACATCTCCAGCCTTTTGAATCACAATAGTGTCGCCAATCTTAATATCCAAACGCTTAATCTGATCGATATTATGTAGTGTTGCTTTAGATATAGTTGAACCAGCAACTAAAGTTGGCTCGAAAACAGCAAAAGGAGTGAGCACACCAGTCCGTCCCACATTCACTCTAATATCTAATAACTTAGTAGTCGCTTTCTCTGCTGGGTATTTATACGCAGCCATGTACCTGGGAGCTTTCCCAACTACACCGAGTTGCTCATGAAGTGAAAGATCATCAACAGAAACCACTACACCATCAGTGCCATATGCAAATTTGGAACGCTTAGTTTCAATATCTTTGATAAATTTTTCAACCTCCGAAAGGTTTTTTGAAACCGCTTCATGTGTATCTACTTTAAATCCAAACTGACGGAGCATCTGATGTTCTTGGTGGTGAAATTTTAATTTTTCCGACCAGTCCAAATCTATTTGAGCAATGTCGAAAGCAAAGAAGTCCAACTGACGCTGAGCAGCCAAAGCCGGATCTAACTGTCGCATTGAACCAGCAGCCGCATTTCGAGTGTTGGCCAACAAAGGTTTATTATTTTTTTCTAATTCTTTGTTTAAAGATTCCAAAACGGCTTTGCTCATAACCGCTTCACCACGAACCTCAAGAAATTTTGGTATTAATTTTCCACGAAGTTTGAGTGGAATCATTTCAATAGTTTTAGCGTTCTGAGTAACGTCTTCCCCAACTTTTCCATCACCACGAGTTGCCGCTCTGACCAGTTCACCATCCTCATAGATAAGTGAAATCGATAAACCATCGAGTTTAAGCTCGGCAAAATATGACAAGACTGTGCCAGTAGGTAACAATTTTTTAACTCTAGTCTCCCAAGACTCTAATTCCTCCAAGCTGAACACATCGTTCAAAGACAGCATCGGAACTTGATGAGGAACTTTCACAAATTTTTCCAAAGGTTTACCACCAACCCGTAAGGTGGGTGAATTTGGATCATAGAACTCTGGATAATTGGCTTCTAAGGACCTCAGTTCCCTAGTAAGCGAATCAAAAACATCATCGCTTACCGACGGTTCATCAAGTACATGATATTGATGACGTAATTCATCTATCTGTTCTCGAAGCTGCAGTATTCGCTTTTTGGCTTCAGACTTATTCATAGTTCTTATATTATAGCTGTATATTGCATCCCAAAAAAGGGCGGCTAAACAGATTCTTAGACTAATCCTGCCCATGCACAAAGTAAAGATTCTATTGATAGATTAGTGCCTGCACTGCGAAGCTTCAGCGGAGCGGTGGATAACCCCTAATCAAGAATGAATAAAGATATGATAAAATATATCTATCACATATGAACTCACAGAAATACAAAATCAAATTAGCACCGAGGTTGAGATGGGGTGTCGGCAGAGACACAAATAAATTTAACTTCTATAAATTCGGTAGCATTTTATTTTCATTCTTAGCCTTCGGATTATTAGTCAACGCAGTTTGGCAGTTTACTGATCCTCAAGACTCTATACCTAATTCAGAACCCCAAGTTTTAGGAGAAGTGGATACTAAAGAATCAAATGAAATATTCACTGAATACAAAGTAAAGAGTGGTGATACATTGTTCACCATAGCACGCGATTACAACGTTGAATGGACGATGCTTGCGACTATCAACAAATTGGAAGCACCATTTAGTTTGCGAGTTGGTCAAGCTATCAAAATCCCAAAACAATAATAGATCCCGCTTTCGCGGGGATGACAGCGATAAAATACGAACAGATTGTCGATTAAAAAAACCGCCCCGAGTTTGTCCAAGGGCGGTTATTTATTATTTATGGAACAGGAATGAATACTTTATAAGTCCTTGTGATGCCCGCATAATCAGCAACGATTTTTAAAACTCTCTGAGCAATAAACGGCAAACCTTTTTCTGTTGAATTATCTGTATCGTAACTAATTATACTTGTATAAAAGTTTCCATTAGTAGAGTTGGTTAAATGCAGTTCATGTTGAGCATCCCCATCAATGATATTCAGGGTAAGAGCACCATCACCTTCTCTGAGTACATCTGAAATCACAGTTTGTTCAGTACCATCACGGTTGATTTTTATCAAATCAGCATTGAGTGAACCAGAATTTCCAATTGGAATTGCCTCTAACTCTAACTGCCCATATTGTAATGTCCAATCGCCTAACTGATAGAGAGGAATTTCAATAACTTCACCTGCACGGACTGTTTGTAATCGAGGTACATCATCTTCCTGAATTGGCTGTGTACCAGGAAGTTGGATAGTTACGCCTGCCAATTCACAAATTGCTTGATTTGATGGAAAACAGGTTGGAACATCAAGCTGACCACTGCTTACATACCGTTTATATTGGAACAAAGCCTCTTCTGTAACACCAAGCGTGGCATAAAAAGCAGGTTCACTTCTCATAACATCGCCTGTGGCACGAAGTTCGATGAAAACGATTGTAGTAAAACTAAATACAATCGCAGTAATTGCTGCTAATAATAAAACCGACAGCATCAAAGCAACACCTTCTTGTCTGTGACTCGATTGTGATTGGGTTTTATAAACTTGGAATATCATATACATCTGATGAAATGGTTGTTTGATAAGGAATAATCTGTTCATCTGGCATTCCTTTGAAAACCTCAAACTCAGCTAAAATAGTAACAAATGGCTGGACGCCTTGATTATTTACAAGCGGGGATTGATCAGGCCTAACAACAAATCGGAAAGTCTCAGGATTGATTGTGAAATTCGGAGGGTTTACGGTTTGAGGAATAGAAGCTCCATCTGGAGTACTACGAGTTAAGTACATAATCCCAGCTTCATCTAAATATAAACAAGTAACCTCTCCTGTGTATGTTTCGATTGATAAACTTTGACTCTTTTCTACTTCATAATTACTCGCTGCACATGGAGTACCATTAGGTTGAGAATAATCAATTCGACCATTACGGATTTCTCTGGACAAAACCTCTGTAAAATTTCTTGTACCCTGAGCCACTTGACGAACGGCTTGAACTTGGCGGTTAATTTTTAATACATAATTAAATAAAGCCAAAATACTACTCACAACCGTTACAAAAATGGCAGTAGCTACGATTATTTCCATTAGAGTAAAACCGTCTTGGGAACGACCATGTTGTCTATTAAATTGTCTAATCAGAAATTGCCTCATTAGTAATTCTTCCAGTTAGTTAAGTATGTTTCTAAAGTCACTTTACAGCGATCACTTGATGGAATCGTATCTGAAACAGGACATCTTCGATCTGACCACCAAACATTTACAGTAACTTTAAGCCTAGGACCAATGTCTGCATCGTTAAAAGGAACAAAAGTACCATCAACCGTACTGAGTGTTATTGCTCTTCCAATTTTAGAGTTTGTATTACTCACAGAAACAGGTGCCATATTATCTGCATATAATCCAAATTGTAGGTTATTTGGTGAGTAATCTAAACCAAACCGAGGATTACCTGTCAGTGGAGAATTACGCAAGACCCATGGTTGATTAGAATTCAAGTTATATCTCAACTCAAAGTGCTGAAGTCCGGAATCAGGGCTTATATCATATCCTTCCTCCTCATAGCCTGCACCGACACCTCCTGTGAGCCATTCAGGATAACAATTAGCGACATTACTTGTAGAATAAAAGTCATAACAAGTATTACTAATTGGGGTGCGAAGCCAATTAGTATCACGCATATTTTTAACTGCTTCAATCCCCTCTCGAGCTAAACCAACGGCAACTATCTGCTTAGTAATATTGGAAGTTACACTCAATCCAAAAATTCCCAAACTCACAGCAGCTGCAATTCCCATAACCAGAACCAAAGCAGCGACCATGGTTTCGATTAAAGTTTGGCCTGATTGGTAATTCTTGCAGGACCTCATTTCGACATGAGATCTCTTTTGCTTGTAATTATAGTGCATCAACTCGAGCTCCTAATCCATTCACACGAATAATTTTTGATAGGCCTGCATCCTGGTTACCTAAAGTGATCTCCAAATCACCGGTAGACAAATTTGCAAGAGCAATAGGGTTAATTAGAATAACTTGTGCTTCTTCTTCCCAATCTTTGTTATCGCAATTATTAGGAACATGGAAATACATTTTGCCATACACAGCACTAACTAAAATCTGCACGCATTCTAGAGTTGTGGGAACAATATCTCCAGGATTATGCAAATTGATATTGGTAATTTCTATTGTATTTGGAAGGGAAATATTTTCTATACCAACAAAATAATCATATGTATTTGCCCTACCAACACCATTCACTAAGTAACCAAACTGTCTTTCATTAGAGGTGGATAGTGATAAAGAATAGTATGAAGCAGGATTATTCTCTCCAATATTCCGAGAGGAAATTGCATAGCTTTGCACTTTACGAATATTGGTCACTAATTCATTTTGAGCAATATTTAACGATCGGCGAGGTTTTTGCTGGTTCCAACTAACCAATCCTGCACTCATGAGCAAAACTAAGATTACAAAAACAACTAATAACTCAACAATCGTAAATCCAGACTGTTTCGATTCTACAAGATTTTTTTGATTTTGGTTTCGATACATTTTCGGCCTTTTACTCATTATATCACGAGTAGACACCAAATCCGAGCCATTCCCAATACAGGCGCATAAACCAATCTCCTGCCCACAAGACAATGATTGTGGCAATAGCCAAGAAAGTTCCAAATGGTAATTTGCCTGATAGCTCTTTTTTTCCAGTAAGTAATAAAGGTAAAGCTACTGCTGTGCCAACAAAGAAAGAAAGCATATAAGCTAAATAGATAGCTGGCCACCCGAGAGCCGCTCCAATGAATAAACCAAACTTGGCATCGCCTAACCCCATCCATTTACCACCCGATAATTTCCAAAGTAGGTAGAAAGGTACAAAACCGGCAATTGCACCAATGAAGCTTGAAATTACTAAGTCAGACAAAACTGCATTATATATATACCAACCTATCGTGGCTTGAAAAATTAGAAGTAAAATCGTCATCGGGAAAATGACTTTATCCAATATAAGATAATGTTTTAAATCGATGACAAATACAACTACTAGAACTGAAAGAACAAACCAACCTTGAAGTAACAAAATCCAATGTAAAAAATCTTGTGGGAGATACAGTAAGTAACTAGTAAAAAACAAAGTTCCTGTTATAAATTCAACAATGAAATATTGTGGCGAAATTGGTTTCTGGCAATACGTGCATTTACCTTTGGCTAAAACATAACTTACCAGAGGAATTAAATCTTTGGAGCGCAATTCATGGCCACAATTTGGGCAATGAGAACGACCATGAGTGATTTGCTCTTTTCGTGGTAATCTCCACACAGCAACATTCAAAAAACTGCCAATGGCAGTACCAAATACAAATACTAAAATGGCTGTGAGTAAAAAATATAGATCCATTATTTTACAGGGGATTTGATCATATTCCAACCAGTGCGATAGCCTTTCACACCTTTAGGTAAACAAAATCGCAATTCATAATCAGAGCGAAAAGTATTTACGTAATCGATGCTCTGGTCACACACCCCAGAAGTAAATTCTTGTGGTGGAAAATTGCTAAGATATTGACGCATTACATTCTGATCTTCAAATTCATTTAACGAAGGGTAGCGGTTTTGATCTTGATAAAAATATTCTAAAGCCTGAATTACAGTTTCTACATCTTTTACAACTTGCCTACCTTGTGCACTACGCTGTCCGTTAACTACAGCCATCCATAACAACCCCACAGTGATAATTACAGCGATGCTAATTCCAATAATCTTTAGTATTTTCCAAATATTCATAAACTAATTATACCATTCAAAACGGAAAATATGGATTTTTGATTGGACTAGGAATAGCATCTTAAGTATTCCCAGACGCAATAGGCAATCCAGGGTCTGTGATTTGGACCCCGGACTTCGCCGGGGACAGTTTGCTACAGCGGAGATACCTTGTTGTGCTTAGGATGCCATTCATTGGATTCCGACTCAATGCCGGAATGACATAGGTAATAAAAAAACTCCCTCGCGGGAGGGAGTTTTTAGATTCTGTGAGAATTATGGGTTTGGTTGGATACCATTTTGAGTAGCTCTTTGGCCACCAGCTGATAAACCACCTGTTGCACCACCGATACAGAAATCAATACGGAAACCTGCTGCAGGAGAGGTTGCTGTTGCAGTGCCAGCAGCATCTGTAGCAACATAACGATACTGGTTATTAGTATTAACAGTTAAACCAGGAGCGTCAGTTGTATTTGTACAAGTACCATCAGCAGGAGTTGGAGCTGTAGGTAACTGGGCAATCAAAGTACCAGGCATAGCTCCTGCTTGAACCGCTATTCCACCTGCAGAACCTCCACCAGCATTGTTACCACAAGTAGGAGTGTTTGTATACAACTTTTGGTTAGTTGCACCAATGTAAACTGGAGTTGCGCTAGCTGTACCACCGGCAGCAGTAGTAGTTGCCATAGGGTAACCATTACAGTCATTAAAGAACAACTCTAATGCACCCTGAATTTGTCTAACATCTGCAACACGCTTAGCATCACGACTCTTAGATCGTGCATTACCTAACGCTACCAATACTACTGAAGCTAGCAAACCAATGATGGCGATTACCACCAAAAGTTCAATTAACGTAAACCCTTTTTGAGTTTTTTGTTTCACTTGATTATTCACCCCCGTTCTCCTTAAAATGAGAAGTCACAGCCCCTCCTGCCGATCATCTATTATAATATTTACTTAAGTTAATTATACCACACTTATATACAAGTCAAGTTTATTTATCAACAGTCGTTGTTTCAGCATCCCCGGTAGCCTGAAAGGCTATCAAAGTATTCCCGGACGCCACAGGTGATCCGGGATCTGTGATTTAGACTCCGTCTCTCGGCTCGGTCTGCCGGGGATAATTTTCAATAAAAAATTACACTTTTTCTAGCCAACCGAGCTGGCAAGATTGTAAATTGGTAACAATACACCAGCTACCAACAAACCTACTGCACAACCCAAGATGACCATGATGATTGGCTCAAGCAAACTAGACAACGTACTGATTTGTGCATCAACTTCACGCTCATAGAAACCAGCAAGCTTTGTAAGAATGGTATCAAGCTCAGCAGTTTGTTCTCCAACCCTTACCATCTGTGTCACCATAGGTGGAAATTCTTCGAACTTAGACAATGAATCACTGATCGATTTTCCATTAGTAACTTGTTCGGCAGTAATTAACAAAATTTCACGATAAACCGCGTTATTAACTACATCTGCCACAATTCTGATTGCCTGGATAATCGGAATTCCACCTGCTACCAGTGTTGAAAGATTGCGAGCAAAACGCGCCATATAAATTTTCTTCAAAACTGGACCAAGTACAGGCAATTTAACTTTTAACCCGTCCCACATCAATCGCCCAGCTGGAGAAACTACATACCATCTCACTAACAAAGCAGTCCCAAACATAATCAGTAATACCACCCACCAATAAACATCAAAGAAATCTGTGAACGCGATTAACCATTTAGAAATAATTGGAAGTTCTGCTTCCTGCTCCTTCAATACCTCTACCAAACTTGGTAAAACAAATTTAAACATTAACACCCCTACAACTAACAACGCCGACATTACGAAACCTGGATATGTAACAGCTGCTTTAACTTTAGAACGAAGGTCGTAATCCTTTTCTAATTGGTCAGCCAAATAGTTTAAACTGTCGGATACTGTTCCAGCTGCTTCACCGCTCTTCACCAAACTAATATAAACATTTCCAAAAACTTCTGGATGGCGAGACATCGCTAAAGACAGGCTCTGTCCACCCTCAACCCCAGCAATCAAATTCTGAATAACAGATACAAGACCCTTACTAGAAACTTGGGCCTGCAAAATACGAAGGCCTTGAATAATTGGAACCCTTGCGGCAACCAAGGTTGCTAGTTGTCGAGAAAAGATTACTAAATCTTTATAGCTAACCCTATGAAAAAGAGTATCAAACTTCGAAAGGATATTTTCTTTCTCTACGGCCATGCTAATAATAATCAAGCCGTTGTTAGTCAACAGTTGTTCAGCCTTGGCGCTAGTATCAGCAACTACAAATCCCTTTTTCAGTTCACCTTTTTGATCTCTCGCTTGATAATTAAATTTCATAAGTCCAATTAAATAGAAATTCTAGACTGATAAGCAATTAGCCCAACAGCGACATAAAGTAATCTTTATCCAACACGTAATTCTCTGCGACGGCGCGTTCTACCAACCCTTGTTGAACCAACTGAGCAAGTACTTTATCCAAAGGAATCATACCCTCTTCCATACTGGTATGAATGACATTATTGATTTCATAAATCTTGTTATCACGAATCATATTTCGAATCGCATGATTAACTACCATGATTTCTGAAGCCGGAATTCGACCGCCACCAACCTTAGGCATTAAACGCAAACTCGCTACGCCAAGTAGAGTGTTAGCGAGCTGTGCTCGGATTTGGCCTTGTTGATCTCCTGGAAATACGTCTACAATACGATCTACGCTCTGCGCCGCATCATTTGTGTGCATAGTTGCAAAAATCAAGTGACCTGTTTCTGCTAATGTCAGTGTTGCCGAAATAGATTCCAAATCGCGCATCTCACCCACCAATACAACGTTAATATCTTCACGAAGGGCAGCTTTTAA
The DNA here is from genome assembly GCA_002293685.1 of Patescibacteria group bacterium UBA926. Taxonomy (GTDB): domain Bacteria; phylum Patescibacteriota; class Doudnabacteria; order UBA920; family UBA920; genus UBA920. Next base: position 22,383 of record DBDS01000008.1, on the reverse strand, counting down.
AGCGTCGGCGAAAGTTGGAGTATCTTGTCCGACTTCACGCTGTGAAATAAACGACTGCTTGTGAGTAAACAAAAATTCAACAGGATCTTCAATCGTTAGAATGTGTTCAGCGCGGGTATTATTTATCTCATCAATCATTGCAGCAAGCGCAGTAGACTTACCATGGCCTGTAGGTCCTACAACCAAAACCAACCCCTGTTTATTTTCAGTGAACTGTTTTAGAATCGGGGGTAAATTTAACTCTTGCAAAGTCTTAATGTGAGTAGGTATCAATCGAAAGGCTGCATTAAGGACACCCTGGGCCTTATAAATATTTACACGAAAACGAGCATTATCTTTATACGCATAAGAAAAATCCACGTGCATTTGTTTATCTAATAATGCAAACTGGTTTTCGGTCAACATAACCTTCGCAAGATCCATAATTGCATCTGCGCTAAATATTTGATAATCCTCAAGTCTAAATAAAGAGCTATCGATACGCAAAATAGGTGGTTCACCTACCTGTAAATGAAGGTCAGATGCATTCCGCTCAAGAGTTACTGCTAATAACTTGTTAAGCTCTAATTCACTTGCTTTGTACATTTGTCTAAAATTTTAATTTTTATTTCTGGTACTAACTACTAATTAAATTTACGATTATCGATAACTCGCTGTACGGGTTAGCATAATTCGTACATTCGTTAGATTCGTAATTAGTAATGATTAGATTACTTGTTCCAAGGCTATTAATAAATCCCTTGGATGAGATAAATCACGATTGATATGCAACCGCGTTCCTAGCTTCATAATAGCATCTAATTGCAATTCTTGCATGGTCTGAGAGATTGTAATCACTGGTAAATGTGGGTTTTCGGCAATAAATCTACCTAAAATCACAATATCATTATTTAGCCTATCAATTTTTGGACTAAATATTACAGCGTGAATCTCCTTGTCCGTACTTGCTGTCATTTCTGAAAAATCAGCATATGAACGAACTAACAAACTAGCCTGTTCTAACTTCTGCTGATAGAAGCTTCGATTTTGAGTATCGGCATCTACAATCGCAACGGACAAACCTAATAATTTATAGTGAGGATGCTGTCTGAGTGAATATTGTTTTTTTGAAATATGATCCATATTATCTTACCAATTACGAATCTTACTAATTTGCTAGTTTTTGCAAAACTAGACTAGTGTGATTATTATTACATTCGTTTGATTCATAATTAGTGAACTCCTATTCTGTTGTCACACGTGCAATTTCTTCGATTGTGGTTTCACCACGGACTACTTTAATTAAACCATCTTGCTTCATAGTAATCATGCCAAACTTTGCGGCAGCTTCATAAATTTTATAAGCTGGCTGTTTATTAAATAATAATTCTTGGAGTTCATCAAGCATCGGTAATACCTCGTATATTCCCATTCGACCCTTGTATCCAACATTGCCACATTTTTCACAGCCCACAGCTTCGTATGTTTTATAATTTTTAACATCGATGCCATCTAAATATTCTTTTGGTGCCGTACTTAATGCTTCATCTAACTCTTTAGCTACAATAGAGCTCGGCTTCACTTCTTTTTTACAATCATTACAAAGCTTTCGGATTAATCTTTGCGCCATAATCAAATTCACTGATGCTGAAAGCAAAAATTGTTCAATTCCCATATTCATCAATCGTGGAATTGAACCAACAGAGTTATTAGTGTGAAGAGTCGAAAATACTAAGTGACCAGTCAGAGCAGCATGTACAGCTAGTTCTGCAGTTTCTTCGTCACGAATCTCACCAACCATGACAATGTTAGGGTCTTGACGAAGAATACTTCTTAAACCAGAAGCAAAGGTTAATCCAATTTCTGGTTTAATCTGACTTTGATTAATCCCTTCAATAAAATATTCAACAGGATCTTCCAAAGTGACAATATTTACTTCAGGAGTGTTTCGGATCGTTAAAATTGAATACAAAGTCGTAGACTTACCACTTCCTGTCGGACCTGTAATTAAAAATACGCCGTGAGTTTTTTGAATATTTTCCATAACCCATTTCAGACCTATTCCACGAATACCTAATTCTTCCAAAGTTGGTACTTTTGAAGTTTTATCCAAAATACGCATAACAATCTTCTCGCCATGCATCAAAGGTAATATTGAAACACGCAAATCAACTGAACGCTTTCCTAAATCTACATGAAAGCGACCATCTTGAGGCAGTCGGTGTTCGTCAATTTTTAAGTTCGATAAAATTTTGATTCGAGAAACCACAGCTTCCAAAACATTCCTTGGTAAGCGTAAACTAGTATGCAAAATTCCATCAATACGGTACCGAACGCGAACATCATTTTCTGATGGCTCAATGTGAATATCTGATGCTTTCCCTTCGATTGCATTCGCCAACATCACATCTACGATTTTAATAACCGGCGCATCTTCAACAGGCAACTGAGCTTCTTTCTGAGGAAGTTTTTTCTCTTTATTAGCCACGTCTGCGGCTTCTGTTGTGGCCAAGTCTTCCAAAGCTTCTTTAACAACACTCCCGATACTTCGTTTTTTGCCAGTCAAATAATCATTTATCACGCTAGGGGCAGCAACATAAATACGAACAACATAATTGTTTTTTTGTCCTAAAAATTCTAGCGCCTCGAGAGCCTGAATATTACTTGGGTCAACTAAAGCGATTTTTAGCTCATTATTTTTTAGCTCATATGGAATCATTTTATAAAACTGACGGGATTCCATTGGTACCAAATCAATTACGTTATCTGGAATTTTTACATTTTCCAAATCAACAAAAGGTAAGTTTAAAAAAGCCGCTCGAGCCTTAGCGACATCTACATCTTCGATAATTTTTTGAGCGATTAGCAATTGCTCCAATTGAGCCGCATCCAGTTCAGTATCTGCTGAGCCAAACTTTGCATTCTTCGCTGAAGCTAACTTCTCAAGTTGATTCTTATTTAAAAAACCGTGATTGACTAAGAACTCTTCAAAAGTCCCAGTCACCGCTTGAGGCTTAGCCGGAGTTGGGGTAGCCATGGGAGTTATTCAATAAGATTTGTTAACGATTGTCCGATTTCGGCAGAATTTACTTGGGGAAAATTAAATATCCTGCCATCTTTGTTAAAATTCTTAACAGTTGAAAAATCTAAAGTCTTGCCTTCTGGTAGTATATTGTAAGTTTGGGCACCACCAGTTGAAGTATCGATAGTAGCTGATTGACCACCAAAAAAAGCAACATATCCAAGCACAATTGCCCCACCCAGACCGATAACTAAAATGATGATGTAAATAATTTTTTTCATATTATTCGGATAATGCCTCGAAAGCATATGTCTTTAATCTAACAGTAAAGTTAGTGGCATTTTCTTCACTAGTTACTGACAAGGACTCTACATCTATAATTCGACCTGATTGCTCTAACAATTGTAAAAAGTTTCTAAACTGCTCTGTGTTTCCAGTAACTCCAACCGTAACATCAATAGTACGTAATTCACGACCTGGTTTATACGGATCTGCCAACATGGCCTTATCACCACTAGCGATTGCCTCTTCCAATCCAGTAATATTTAGCTGCTCTACTAATAATGCTGAATTTCGGGCGAAAGTTTCAATTAAAATTGCAATCCGGGTTGGTCTACCACTCAACGGAAGAGCTTCGTCTAAAATTTTTATTTCCTCATCCGAAGATTCAAGCTGTGCAATCAAACGATTTAATTCTTGTTGGTCTGCTTCCAGATTAGCTCTTTGTGATTTAACCTGACTTAACTGATCACGGGTTTCAGAATTTGAAGCATACTTAGGAGAAAGAACAAACCATCCAAACAAAACAACAATCACTATCATTAAAACTGCCTGCAACATTGGATTGCGGATTTGTTCTTTACCTGAAGCTGATGAAAAATTAGAAAAATTCATACTACTGTATTTGTCTCTTTAATAAATCTTGGTTCAAAGTTAATTGTAAACGCATGGTAGTTTGCAATACATTATCTTTTTCAACCTGTCCTAAAGCCAATATCCTTACATTAGAAAACTGCTGATTATATTCAGGTAAATCAAATACTTGTAAAAACTTTTCTGCTTCTGCGTAAGTCGGCACAGTGACTGTCAAAAATACATCGCCTGTTGTACTTGTTTCAACGCTTGAGTATTGGGCCTGAGTTAAAGTCACTCTTGCTAATTCAGGTAATAAACCCGACCAAAACAAATGATCGTTCAACAACTGATTTGCGTTTTTAACTTGAGCTTGTCTGGTAATTAACTCACCGCGCTGTTGATTATTTTCTAATTCAGATTGAGCTTTTGCGATTACAGATTGATTTTCAGCAATTTGCTTTTCTGAGTTCCATTCTGAATAGAACAAGTAACCGTATAAAGCTAAAGTCAACACAAAAACCAAAGTAACAAGGCGAAGTAACCATCGCTTGCCACGTTCTTTTACCTGACCAAATGCTGTTCGTTGTTCTAATAAATTAATGTCTGCCATTTTGTTTTTATTCTGTTTGTCTTAAAGCAAGTCCTACTGCTACTGGTAATTGCATCGAAAATCGCTTAAGGACCGGCTCAACTTCTTTTGGATAGCTTAATTTAGAAATACTATTGCCGTAAATCACTTCTGGAGCAAGCTCTGCAAAGTATTCTTGCAAACCAGGCATTTGCGCTCCTCCACCTACTAATACGATGCGGTCAATTTGAACTTGGTGACTTTTATATATATCTAATACTTGTTTGATTTCAGAACGGATGGTTGTTAACACTGGCTTCACAGCTTCGGGTAAGAACTCGGTGGAGTTCAAACCAAAATCTCTTTTGAACTGCTCAGCTCTTGCTGGTGCAAGGTTTAAAGTTTGAGCGATTTTTTCTGTGATTGTATCGCCACCCAAATTTAGGTTGCGTGTTAACTGCAATAGTCCCTGTTTGACAAAGTTAATCCCAGTGACTTTTGCTCCTATATCTATTATAACATCATTCTTGGATTTGTCTTGTACTAATGTTCGGATTAAGGCTAAAGCTTCTATTTCGATAACTTCTAATTCTAATCCGGCCTTTTCAAAAATATGTATATAGGTATCCCGAATTTGTTTAGGTACAGCTATCAACAATACTTTCATAGTATTTGTGTTAGGATCTTCTGATATTAAACTCCATGATAAAGACACTTCTTCAAATGGCAGAGGAACATATTTCTTTGCTTCAAACTTCATTGACTGCTCAAGTTCGGCGTCTGTCATTTTAGGCATATCTATAACTGATGTAAAAACTGCCGAATTAGGAAGACTAAGTGCACATCTCTTTGTAGTAGCGTGTGCCTTTTCGGTGAGAGTGCGCAACAAATCAATAGTTTGAGAAATAACCTCTGGTTTGGTTTGATTTGTGATAGGTTCAATCAAATCAACTATGCCATAAGTCTCTAACAGATAATCTTCGGAACGAAGCTGCACCATTTTGATGGCCTGAGTACCGATATCTATACCTAATATTGATTTCTCTTTACCAAACCACATGAGGAGGATTTAATTGTTTTTTAATTGAATTTATTTGTTTCAAATTCGCTCTTTTATTGCCTTAAGAATACTATAAATAAGAGGTTATTGTCAAAATTAATTAGTTTTGCTACAATGCGTAGGTTAGATATCTGAGCCCGCAAAAAAACTACGACGCGGGCCTCTAGCTCATCTGGTAGAGCGCCTCGTTTGCACCGAGGAGGTGAGCGGTTCGAGTCCGCTGAGGTCCACCAATATAAAATCCCGACTTGTTCGGGATTTTATATTGATTAACTTATAAAGGACTCGAAAAAGAGCGTTCCTGCTTAGGCAGGAAAGCAAAGGTCTGGGAGACCTTTGCTTAGCGGCGGGGGTCGCCGCAGCGTTACTCGACGACCCTGAGCTTGTCGAAGGGGAGGAGAGTAGCGGGAGGTGACCGAGTCTACTTCGCGGTTAGCGAAGCGGAGATTCATCACTGCTTCGCTAAAGTTACGTAGTGCAGGCATATATAAAATCCTTACTAGCTCATTTGATATCGACCTTTCAGAAGCAAATTGAAAGCCATTCTTTTTGAAAAGTACTTAAAACATGGATTTGACAAGTCATTTGCGAATAATCATTTTATTTAGAATTAAGGCATCAGATTGTTTTTTTGCTATAATATCTCCATGAGATTTCTTATAGGACCAATCATGATTGTCGTCGGGGTACTGATGATGAAGTACACCGTTTGGATTACCAACCAAGTCGGCAAAGTAGATTTCGCTGACAATTGGCTACCATACCCTTTTGCTGGAACCTATTCTTGGTGGCGCTTAATTGGATTGCTATTAATAGTGCTAGCCTTCCTCTGGATGTTTGGCTTCCTTGATTTCGGTAATTCTGGGATGCAAATTCCCGAATAACTAGTATTGATTCCTTCAGGATTTCCTGCTAAACTATTCAAGTATTTTCTAAATCTTCCCGCAAACAAACGCGGGCGTGTAGCTCCCTTCTCCGCTCGATTATTATCGAGCTATGAAGGGCAAGGTATAAGTTAAACAAGCAGTTTCACCCTCCGAAGCTTTGACTTAGTCAAAGCGTAGTATGGGCGTGTAGCTCAGATGGTTAGAGCGTTCACCCTGTCACTTCTAATGTAATATTAATAATAGAGTTAGCTAAATTTGCTTTCTGGGCGTGTAGCTCAGATGGTTAGAGCGCGTCACTGATAATGACGAGGTCCCCGGTTCGATTCCAGGCACGCCCACCAGTTACGCCCAGAAAGCTGAATTAGTTAACACTTAAATTAGAACTCATACAGGAAGTGACAGGGCAAGCTGATAATGACGAGGTCCCCGGTTCGATTCCAGGCACGCCCACCAGTTACGCCCAGAAAGCTGAATTAGTTAACACTTAAATTAGAACTCATACAGGAAGTGACAGGGCAAGCTGACCCACCTCGCGTCGACAAGGGACTGCGAGTCGAGGCGGGTAATGACGAGGTCCCCGGTTCGACTCCAGGCACGCCCACCACTAGAAATATTAACCCCGTCTTACGGCGGGGTTTTAGTTAAATTGAAAGGCGGAGGTAATTTGCCGTATCCACCCAATCGCTACGCTCCTCCTTACGTCGGAGCTGGGCGAATGGGTTCCACTTACAAACAACCTCCGCCTTTCTTAAAAAGTGGAATTAGAATAATTAAATTCCTAACTTCTCCCTAATAATACTAATAACTTGTTAAGCACTTAGATTGAATTTTATATGATTATCTGGCGGGTGGTGCCGCCTGGAGGCCCTCCAACCGCCCGCACGGAGGAGGACGGTTGGAGGTAGGCGGCGACAGGACCCGCCACTCACTAATTTAAAACCTTCCGCTCTTGCGGAAGGTTTTATAAGATGTAGATCACCTCCTTATACCCGAAGGGATTAAAGTATGAATCTATGTTTAGAGTACTAACATCATTGCTACTAACATCGCTACGAAAGAAGTATTGGCCACCAAACTAATATGCTGAATGTGGCGCTTAACTGCGATTGCAACAATTAGTACAGCGAGCAAGCTAGCTAGAATGATTAAGAAAATTTTCTCTTCCCAAATTTTTGGATTGAAGCTCGCTCCAAAAATTGTAACTTGAGCACTTTCTACTTCACCTTGCATTTGGCTAGATAAGTTATCACTAAACTGAACAACAGGTTGCTGGTGTAGTTGACCATTAATGTCTTGAGCTAACACATTTAAATTGTCATTTTCTCCTAATAGTGACAGTGGGATAGTTCCTTTCCATAACCCTTCACCAATCGGGTCAAGAATCACAGAACGAGATCCGTAAAATGCCGTCAACTTAACAGTATTATCTGTTGCATAAACTTCTAAATACAGATCGTTGCCTTGTAAAGTAGTTTTAGTATCGATGATTTGAACCGGTCCGCCTCGTGGATTTTGTAATTGTATTGCTGGCTGAGCTTCTAAACCTGAATCAGTTACAGTGACTGATTCTTGCGCAGGTTGTTCTGATGGTACTGGAAGTGTTGCTGGTACTGCAGGTTGCGCAGATGTTGGTGCCGGACTTGGAGCGGGAGCAGGTGCAACTTGTGTTGGTTGTTCTTGTAATGTTACTGGAGCATTCAATGGGTTGCCGAACATTTGAACAACAATGGTTGTTTGATGGTTATCGTAAGTTCCTTTTGCGATTCCAATTCCTATTTCCGTAAAGTTACTATTTAAAATATTTGCCCGGTGACCTGGGCTGTTCATCCATGCTGCCTGCATGTTTTCAGCTTGGGTGAAATCAATGGCCAAATTTTCTCCTGCAGTAGTATAACTATACCCGACTGCTTTGATGAAGCTCCATGGAGTTTCACCATCAGGAGTATTATGCGCAAAATACTGTCGAGCCAACATATCATTTGCTTTGTTCTGAGCAGCCTTAGCTAAAAGACCACTTGTCTTCAATTCAGCAATCCCATTTTGAACGCGCGCTTGGTTTGCCAAACTCACTACAGTTTCAGAAGTAATAGGTGCCGCCACTGCTGTTGTCGCAGGACTAAACGCCACCATAGATACGCCCGCTATCTTGATAGTCACAGCAAGAATGGATAACAAAGCCAAAACCCGATGGCTTAATACATGCGGGTGATAATTGTTCCGCTCATGCGGAATGATATGGTCATGTGCCTGAGTAAGCCACTTTTTAAAAGTAGGAAACTCCAACGGAATAATAATTCCAGAAGTTGGCAAAAGGTTCGAAAAATTATTCATTTGTATTTTGGTTTTTGTTTCAGTTGTTCAACTAATTTTGGTTGAACTTCTGTACTTATCTAAATACAGTATATCATAATTTGTAAAAAAAATCAACCCGCTTAAACTCGAAAAGTTTTAAGCGGGTTGACCCACGTTTGGATTGTTTTTTTACTTTGTAGGATAGACTACGGAAGTCGACTGAAGCATTTGGGTATCATAATCAATTTCTGTAATCATAATGTAGCTTACCAGAGAAACTCCTGAGACTATCAGAAAAACAATTGTCCATATAAACCAACGATGCTCTGGTTGTACCACAGGCTTCATTAACATAAGAGTGCTTTAGTTGAATTAATTATAGCATAGAAAAAGCGCCTACATAATTGCAGGCGCAAGAAACGAAAGTGGTTGATGTTAGTTTGCCCTAACAGTCGAAGCGACGCAAAGGCCTTGATTCGGAAATGGACCGGTCGGGGGATTAAAATTGCGCCACCCCCCATTCTTACACTCCTCTTTGTTGGTAGGCATTGTATAAACCGGCGGAGTATCCCGCTCAAAATTATAGGTTGAGGTAGAACCACTCTTGCCGATAACAAGGTTATCGACCGCGGAGAGCAATGCTGGGTTACCGCCGCCCTGATTAACACCGAAGCCGCCGATTATGATTGCTCCGGGGTTAGCAGCTATAATCGAGTTCCATGTGACAAAGCAGTCAAAGGCACAGACCCCTGGTATGGCACGCGATGACCACCATATTGCTTGGCCGGAGTTGAAAGCATCCCAAGTCTGCCAAACGCCGTCTTGCACTGTCCCCTGGGATGTATTATAAACCGGCTCAAAAACCAAGACTGCGTAACCGCCGGCATCTGGACCGTTAACGTCAACCTCGATGTTAATGGAAGCCACTTGGTACCCGTTACCGAAAGTCCGATAGGTTGAGTAACCCAGCGCATCGATCGAAGAAAGTGAAGTGCTGATGTGATCGTAGTTAAAGAGCCAAACCTTGTCGTTCGATGTTGTAGTCGAGAGCTGTAAACTTCCTGTACCAGACGGCGGAGTAGCCGGGCCGAGAATAAACTGTCCATCCCCTGTATCCCGAGTGAATAGCATCCAGTTATCGGTTACGGGCGATCCTGAAGTTGCTCTGGCAATGTCATCATCGGTGATAATTTGAGTCTGCGCCGAGGCAGAGAAAACGAAAGTCGCGGCAACAAGTACTGCTAAAGCAAAACTAACAAAAAACTTTTTCATCTTTTCTAATTTATCCATCCTTTGAATTTTTTCCGATTGCTCGGGTTGTCCTAATAGAGCTCAGACAACCTGTAAATACTACGTGATTTTATCGTAATTGTCAAGGGTGTCTCACAAAGCAAGGCACCCCAAACACACTATCGCCGAATTGCGATTTCACCAAAGTAAGTTGGATCAAAGTTCCATGGACTACACGACTCAGACGGGTCAACTCTTAAACCCGTAATGATTCCAGTCCATTTCGGATGCCATCCTGCATATATCGTCCCGCGGAACTGTCCAATCGCTGGTGGGAAATATGGGATAGTTTTTGACTCACTCCAGTATGGTTCTGCACTAGTGGTGAAGTAGAGTTTGGCATTGTAAGCCGAACACCCATTATACAAATCCAGGTAAACCGATTTGTAAGTATCCGCTTCGACAGCAAAAGAACTACTACACATCCACCTCACCGCACAGTGAGTTAGCCCACCTCTGCGAATATGTGGATCATGACCGCCGTCCATCCACAAAGCATCACCCGAAACTCCCCACGATTGCCAGTTAAACAAATCCCACAGCTCTCTATTATTATTCTGTGAGAATGCCCACGTGTAGCCACCTTGAAGAAGCACGATTGGGTTATATGTTCGCGCTGTCACCAAAAAGTTGTCATCGCGGTGATGCAACTGACCACTGGAGGGGAAATATGGACCTTGATTCGCATCATCTTTATCGATTTGATAATGCAAATGAGAACCCGTGGAATTTCCAGCGCAACTATCTAACTTGGGATGTCCCCCGCTTTGCCCGATAGTTGTTCCAGCTGAAACATAATCACCAACTCGCACAGCAACACCATTAGCATAACTTCGTGAACGTAAGTGAGCGAACACTTGCCGCACTGTTTCCCATGGTCGCTCAGGATGCTGACTACGAATGACAACCAAACCACCCCACCCAGAATCACATCTCGAAGCTGTAACTTGTCCTGACAAAGGGGTTCGCACACTCGTTCCCGAACTCACAGCAATATCTACTCCAGGATGTCTACCACAACCTTCTCCGCGACAACTACTTGTTCGACCGTTGTCTTGGTTGTCACGATACAAAGTTGTAAACCTAGCGCTCCCCGTATTCGGACGGCCCTCGTACGTGCCATTGTAATCTGGCATCGCCGCAACCGGCTTGATATAGTTCTGACCATATCCAAGAACCACGACTAATAATATCATCAGTCCCGACGCAACCACTTTTTTCATTTTAAACCTCCTAATTGTTTTATAGCTTTTAGCTAAGTTCATCATAAACAACTAATCCCAAGTCCTGATTAAGTTTTTATCAAAGTTGAATCAAGAGCTACTAAATAAAACCAAAAATATTTTTTCTGGCGTAATCCAATCGCCTCCAAAAAACAAAAGCAAAAAACACCTCCGAAGAGGTGTTTTGAAATAGCTTTTATGAAACAGTAACCGTGCCTTTGATTTCCTTTATGGCCAGATACACAGCAATGAGATATGCCGATACAAATGGGGCGATAAAGAAACTAGCAATGTTGCCGAGGATTGTACTATCAAACATTCCATCGATTATTCCGATTACGGTAAAGAATGCAAAGTAAACCAGTCCAAACAATATAAATCTTCCGGCGAGTGGCCAGAAATAATTGCGCGCGTATTCACGGCTCTTCTTAATTGATTCAACAGCACCTGTGCCTTCTGCAACGGCGATGTAAGAAGAGAAAGCAAAGAGCACCATCAAGATCAATCCAGGAATTACCAATGCTATAAAACCAAGCATAATAATTAAACCGCTCAGTAGAGATGCTCCAAAGAAACTCAATAACCTTGGCTTAACTTGAGTTAGGGATTCTCTCCAAGTCAGTGGAGTATTAGAAACAAGCAAGTGAATCATTGCCGCCTGAAGCCAAATAGCGAGATAGATTAAACCAATAACTACACAAGCACCTAATGCTATAGCAACAATCATTACTACTTGGTTATTTTCAAAAATTCCTGAAACTACTAATCCAAAAATAATAGCACCCACAGTTAATATAGGTAGAAGAATTAGTAATTGAAGAATCATCAAATTCTTAAACTTTAGTTTGTAATTTTCCCAAGCTGTGTTAAACAATGTTTTAAAGCTTGGCATCATTACCGTAGAAGCAGGGGTTGCTCCTGGAGCAGTAGCTCCAACAGCTGCAGGACTGCTTTGGTTTTGATTAGAACTACTAGGTTGTTGTTCAGGAGAATTAACTCCAGAGTTTTCAGGAGCCGAAGCCGTATTATTTGGGTGGTTTCCTGATTGATTTGGGTCCATAGTAAAATAGTTTAATTAATCTTATTATAGCACGACTAAGCCAAGTTTTTCCCACAAACAAAAAACACCCTTGTGGGTGTTAATAGATACCGGATTCCACCTTCGCTAAAGCTATGGTGGACACAGCAAGTCCGGGATGGCAACAATGCTAGTGTTGTCAGTTTAACAACTATATAGTGACTGAAATGCAACCGACTACGAAGTCTTTTGAGTGCTCTTGAGATTCTTCGCTTGCGCTCAGAATGACAAGAGACGACCACAGAATGACGAACTTCATGTTTCGAAAAACGATAAAGCACGTAATTTATTCCTTAGAAAGGAGGTGATCCATCGACAGCTTCCGCTACCGATGCCTTGTTACGACTTAGCCCCAGTTACGAGTCTCGGATTGGAGCCCAACTAAATGGACGCTTCATCCGCTACCCACTTCCATGGCTTGACGGGCGGTGTGTACAA
>DBDS01000008.1:0-9420 GCA_002293685.1 Patescibacteria group bacterium UBA926 | reverse complement strand
GTCATCCCCACCTTCCTCCGGCTTAAACGCCGGCAGTTTCACCAGACACTTGTAACTGGTAATAGGGGTTGCGCTCGTTATCACACTTAAGTGAACACCTCACGGCACGAGCTGACGACAACCGTGCAGCACCTGTGTAGCACCCTCGAAGGCGCTCTCATTTCTGAGAGATGCAGCTACATGTCAAGCCTTGGTAAGGTTCCTCGCTTATCGTCGAATTAAACCACATGCTCCACCGCTTGTGCGGGTCCCCGTCAATTCCTTTGAGTTTTAGTCTTGCGACCGTACTCCCCAGGCGGTACATTTAACGCGTTAGCTTAGCTACTAAGAAGGGTCGATACTCCCTAGCAGCGAATGTACATCGTTTACAGCGTGGACTACTGGGGTATCTAATCCCATTCGCTCCCCACGCTTTCGTCCTAGCAGTGTCAGGTGGCACCCAGAAGTCTGCCTTCGCTATTGGTATTCCGAACGATATCAACGCATTTCACTACTACACCGTTCGTTCTAACTTCCTCTTTGCCCCTCTAGTTTTGCAGTTCCAATGGACAGATTCCGAGTTGAGCTCGGAGATTTCACCACTGGCTAACAAAACCACCTGTCGGCACGCTTTACGCCCAATAATTCCGGATAACGCTTGAGGTCTCTGTATTACCGCTGCTGCTGGCACAGAGTTAGCAACCTCTTATTCATTAGGTACCGTCAAAATATTCTTCCCTAATAAAAGGACTTTACAATCCGAAGACCTTCATCGTCCACGCGGCGTCGCTGGATCAGGCTTTCGCCCATTGTCCAAAATTCCAAACTGCTGCCTCCCGTAGGAGTCTGGACCGTGTCTCAGTTCCAGTGTGGAGGTTTCCCCTCTCGGGGCCCCTAACCGTCATAGCCTTGGTAAGCTTTTACCTTACCAACTAGCTGATGGTGCCCAGGCCACTTCCTTAGCGTCTTGCGACTTTAACCCACCCAAATTTTTCTATACAAAATTTCAAAAATTAGACTAATAAAACTGATGTAACAGAATTATTACTTTCATTTATGTTTATACAGAAAAATTTAGGCGGGTCACATTGAGAATTGCTCTGCCTTTCGGCAGGTTATGCTCAACTAAGGGCATGTTCCTAGGTATTACTCACCCGTTTGCCGCGGGTCTAAACCCGCTCGACTTGCATGTCTTAGGCACGCCGCCAGCGTTCATCCTGAGCCAGGATCAAACTCTTAATTTAAAACCGTTCCATCCTTGCGGACTTCACGAGAGTTCGTTCTCACACTATTACACACCGAAGTGTATAGTGCTTCCCCGCCTAAATCTCCAAGGAGATTTTGTGCGGGTTCAGGAGAACTGGCGATAGATTTGTTTTTAAACGTTCTATCAAACGTTTTACCCGATTAAATCTTGAAAAGATTTAGTGCGGGTTGAAGTATTATTTCACCCTGTTAAATCTTGCCAAAGGCAAGTGCCGCGAAGCGGCATTTAACTAGGGTAAACTCAAAAAACTTGACGTAATCAATTCCCATACAAACTGAATGAAATAAATTTCTCTTGTTTGATGGGCGACAATCTACAATTTCTTGTAGGTCCCGGATAGCCCGTGTTCTCGCTTGCGCTCGAACTTGTAGCTTCCGGGATGACAAATGCTTACGCATTTGTCATTTTGTACAACATTTCAATCACTATGCAGTTGTCAAAGGACTGGGTCTCTTTCTATACTAGCGCTCGAAATCTGATTGAAGATAGACTCGTCGTCGCTATGCTTCTTACGAAGCTGATAGTAGTGTGATTTCAATTTACTCTTGCGAGCTCATTGGGAGTATAAAAAACACTCAAAGTTGCCTTTGAAGTGCTCGATTCCCCGATAGTTCGGGCCCTAGATAATCACCGCAGTTACATCTAAGTGGAATTGAGGTCTGTTTGCTTTTAAAACTCCTTATAGGATTACTAATAAATCCTCTACTATATTAAGTGTTTTCTTGGACCTTGTCAAGAGTTTTTCGGGGAATTTTCCAAACTTTTCCAGAGATATCTGGAGGCCGTGGTTCGGTGTGGCGACCACCGCTTAGATATGCGGTCGAGCTGTTTTTCTGTCGGGGAAGTTTTCATTTTATAGAGCTTTTGAATGGCGTTCCTAAGCCCTAAATCGCCATTACTAAATACATCTGGTCGACGAAGAGTAAACATCAGAAACATTTCCGCTGTCCAGCGGCCGATGCCTTTAACTTTCACTAATTCGGAAATAACTTCCTCGTTTTCTAGGCGATGAAGGGAGTTAAGTTTCAACTCGCCGCTAACTATTTTGCCAGATAAATCTTTGATGTAATTTGCTTTCTGTCCTGAGATTCCCACTTTGCGAAACTTAGGTAAAGGTAGTTTAAAAACTGTTTCTGGAGTGGGGAATTTCTGGTTGGGAAATAACGAAACGAACCGAGCGAAGATTGTGTCAGCGGCTTTCACTGAAAGTTGCTGGGAAACAATTGCTTCAACAAGGGCTTCAAAGTGAGTACGCGGCAACCGACGCTGAGGCTTCAGTTCATACCTGTCGATTATGGTTGCAAGCTTTGAATCAACCGACTGCAAATGCTTTTTGGCCTGAGCAAATTCTTTATGAGTTAAGTGTACCATCGTCTTCGTAAATTAATTCCGAACTTGGAAGAACTTTAATTTTGGATGGATTTCGATGCTTCGTTAGTACTTGCTTCATAGCTTTTTCAACGACTGCTGGCTCGAATTGCTTATGGATTAGTTGTAAAAAATCCCATAGTACCTTGGCATCATCAAACGCGCGATGACGATTCGCAATTTTAAATTGAAACCGCTCGATTAGTTCAGAAAGATTATGCCTTTTGTGCTCTTTATATAGAGCCCGGGAAAGTCTGACTGTACAAAGCCTATCTGTGACGAAACCGTAGTTCAAACGTCTAAATTCTTCTTTGATAAATCCGTAATCGAAGTTGGCGTTATGGGCCACAAAGACTGCATCTTCAAATTTTGATATTAAATCGTCTGCTATTTCTGCAAAAGTTGGCGCTATCGCTACATCTTTATCCTGAATGCCTGTCATTTTTGTAATGAACTCAGGAATCTCTTGGCCAGGATTTACTAAAGTCTGAAATTCTTCTACCACTTCACCATGCTCAATTCGAAGCAAACCTACTTCTATAATGCGACTAAAAAACGGGCTGCCGCCAGTCGTTTCGATATCTACGATTGTAAAATTTCGTTCGTTTAACATGGAGTTAAAGTATAGCTAAAATGAGGACAAAAGAAAAAGCCTGCGCTAGACAGGCTTTTAATTATGACTTAGCTTTGGCATTAAAGCCACCAACTTGGATGTCCCAAAGTTTTTGGTACTGTCCTTGCTGTGCCTTTAACAACTCTTCGTGTTTACCTTCCTCGATGATTTTACCGCTGCTTATTACCACAATCCTATCCATTGCCTTGATTGTTGAAAGTCTATGAGCAACAACAATGGTTGTCTTATCTTTCATCAAGGTTTGCAAAGCTTCTTGGATATAACTTTCGGATTCGGAGTCTAAACTTGAAGTCGCTTCGTCGAGAATCAGAATAGGGCTATTGCGCAAAATTGCTCGCGCGATTGCGACTCTCTGACGCTCACCACCAGACAATTTTACGCCTCGCTCACCAACCAATGTTTCATAACCTTTTTCCAAGCTGGTTATAAATTCATGACAGTGAGCAGCTTTAGCCGCAGCAACTACTTCTTCCTCGGTAGCTTCTGGTTTTCCATACCGGATGTTTTCCAATAATGATCTATGAAACAGAATTGGATCCTGCGGAACCAAAGATATCTGCTCACGCAAACTATCTTGAGTAACTTTTGAAATATCTTGTCCGTCGATCAGAATTTGTCCAGATGTTAAATCAATCACGCGCAGTAATGCTTTCACGATGGTAGATTTACCACCACCAGATTCACCCACGAGAGCAACTCTCTCACCAGGCTTGATAGTTAGATTAAAATTATCTAAAACCAAGTTTCCAGAATGATAAGCAAAGCCAACTTTCTTGAATTCAATTTCGCCATTCTTAACCTTCAAAGCCTTTGCATTTGGCACATCCACGATATCATGTGGCGTTTGAAGCATTTCAGTCATTTCATTTGCATCAGCTATGCTCTCATAAGAAGTTCGAATGTAACGACCGATGTTCCAGAGCTGGTCAAACAAAGACATTAGATAAGCTTGTAGAAAAGCAAAGTCACCGATAGATAGATTATCCGCTTGCCAGTACTGATAAGCTGTAAACAAAACGAGCAGTTCCAGAATCAACATCGCGGCTACTTGAAAAGATTCTTGTATCTGTCCGATGTTCCAACTTTTCTTTCTCAGTTTAAATAGCCTCTCTGTGTTTTCCTCAAACCTTTCAACCTCTTTCTCGTAACTAGCAAAAAGTTTGATGTTTTGATGATTGGCAATTGTATCGGCTAAGTGAGCAGTGGTTGCCGTATCTTGTTCAACTTTCTTTTCATCGTACGGATACTTGTGAATTGCGAAGAAGTAAGCAAACGCCAAGTAAATCACTATCCAGATAAATAGATACAGAGCAATTACCGGATGAGTGAAAGTTAATATCGCAAGTATCGATATGATTTTTAACACTGTCCCGCTGATGCTGAACGTGAGATTGTCCGCTAGAGTTTCGAATGACGAAGCAAAGCGACGCACCTTCGTAACTATGCTTCCCACGAAACTGTTGTCAAAGAAATGGACTGAATGCTTTTGCACATATCGATAACAAGTGTTCATCAAGTCCGACATGACCCGTGTCTGGAAATGGTTGTTGGCAAAACTAATTATTCGCCATACAACAAAGTTTGCAGATCCAAGAATAGCGATTGCAATCAAAGCCTCAAATACTACTGAAGCGGCGGCAGGTCCTTCTGCAAGCCCATCGAACATTTGTTTAAAAACAAACGGGCGATAAACATCGATTGCGACCCAGGTGAAAATTCCAAGGAGAATTATGCTAAATCTCCATTTATACCTCCAAGCATGACGAAAAAATATCGCCAACGTATTTTTAGTTGTCTTGTTCATAATGTTTCCTCAAATAATTAACTCGGCTTTTTGCCGAGTGGTTCGTTGTTTTTGTTTCAGACGAAATTAACACTGGCAAAAGCCATTTGCAAAACTTGCAAAACCTCCAGAAATACTACGATTGTACTTATTTTGGTTGCTCATGGCCTTTCCTTAATTAATGTTAATAGTCTAGACGCACTTAATGGAGCGACGTTACAGATTACTAAACAAGTTAGACCGTGTCAAGAACTAAACAAAAACCCCATCCTGATATTGATTTAGGATGGAGTTTTAAATTTTAGTTTATATCAGCCCCTCTGCTGTATGTATGCAGATAAGGGATGGATACAGTGTATGTAGTTTTACCAGCACTGTCTCTTTGATAAGCAGAGAAGGAAGAGAATGGTCGAGCGGTGTTACCAGCAATCATATAGATTTCTGGACCACCCGGCACTCTAATAATGGTTCCGTCTGGTAAACGCACGATTGGTCCGTTTGTAATCGAGGTACAAACTGAAGCACTATGCTTGGTAACTTTACTAAAGTCATTACCATTCCAAGCTTGGAAAACAGCTAACTCAGTATAAGCTCGTTTTTGACCAGCTGAGTAGTAATAAATAGTAGGATTGCCTTCACAAGTAAAATCAGTGTTGTTGGTCGGAGTATTAGCTGAAGGCTGTGCTGGAGTAGGTTCATTATTACCACCAGTTTGCTGAGCTAAAATATCTTTAGCCATAGTTGAGCTTACTGTATAAGTTGATGCGGTTCCAATGCGAGTAATAATCACTGCGCCACTTTGTGCTTGATAAGCTTGGAGTGATGAGAAAGTATCGAAAGGATGAAGTCCTGTAGACATAACAAGATAAACAGTTGGGTTGTTTGGGAACTTAATAGTTTGTCCAGCTATTGCGTTAGGAGGTAGTATCACAGAACTCGGAGTTGATGGGGTTGATGGGGTTGTAGGGGTGCTTGGCGGTCTAGGATTACTAGAACCTCCACCACCGCCACCACCGCCACCACCACCACTTGTCGGAGGTGTTGGGATAGTAATAGTGAAAGTAGCTGAAGAGACAGAACTATTTGTCATACCAGATTTTATTGCGATCGCTTTAACTGTACTTGAAATAGTCACTTGGAAAGGTGTTGAATACAAAGTTGAAGCTGTGGTTGGATCACTACCATTAGTTGTGTAGTAAATTAAAGCATCTGGAGTTGTTGATGCAAGAGTTACAGTCTGAGCACTACTGAAAGAACCGCCGTTTGGACTAATGGTTGGTGTTGCTACTGTACTTGGAGCAACTACGTTGTTCACTGTTACTGTACGAGCAGCACTTGTGGTAATGTTTCCCGCTGCATCCCGCGCAACAGCTGTTAGAGAGTGTTGTCCATTAGATGCGGTAGTACTGTTCCAGTTAATACTGTATGGAGAAGAAGTATCTTCAGCTCCAAGATTAGTACCATTAAGCTTGAATTGTACTCCTACTACGCCAACGTTATCTGATGCTGTGGCACTAACTACTACGGTAGTACCTGATACAGTGGCACTAGCAGCTGGAGCAGTAAGGCTGACTGTTGGGGCTGTAGTGTCGCCTGCTGGCTGAGCTACACTGAACGAAATGGTTAAATCGGTAGTAGCCGGATTACCAGCAGAGTCCTGACAACGAACATAATAGTTGTACGACTGTCCATTGGTTAAGCCAGAGATTGGTGTATTGTGATTAGTACCTCCGGTAGTAGTAAAGGTATTTGGTTTAGCAGCGTAACTTTGGTTAGTAGCTGTACCGTACTTACAAGTCGCAGCTTCGTTGGTGGAAAGAGTTAAATTAGTTGAAGCTGTGCCTGCAGTCAAAGTTCCTGTTGGTGTACCGTTGCTCATTGTTGGAGGAGTAGTGTCGGCTGGTGTAGAGACGCTAAAACTAATTAACAAATCACTAGTATTAGCATTACCTGCCGTATCCTGACATCTTACTCTATAGGTATAGCTTGAACCATTAGTTAAGCCTGTAATTTGAGTAGAATGGCTTGTTGAACCGGTAGTAGAGAAAGTATTCGGCTTGTTAGCATAAGTTTGACCAGTAGCAGTGCCATATTTACAGGTTGCAGCTTCGTTGGTTGTTAAAGTTATGTTAGTAGATGTGGTACCAGCGGCTAATGCACCAGAAGGTGTGCCATTTCCCATGACCGGAGGAGTTGTGTCGGCTGGAGGATTTGAAACGCTAAACGAAATAGTTAAGTCGCTGGTATTGGCATTGCCAGCAGAGTCCTGACAACGAACATAATAGTTGTACGACTGTCCATTGGTTAAACCAGTTACTTGTGTAGAATGGCTGGTTGAACCGGTAGTAGAAAAAGTATTCGGCTTGTTAGCATAAGTTTGACCTGTTGCTGTACCGTACTTACAAGTCGCAGCTTCGTTGGTGGAAAGGGTTAGGTTTACCTGGGTAGTACCAGCAGCCTGTGCTCCACTTGGACTGCCTGCGCTCATAGAAGGAGGGGTGGTGTCGGAAGGAGGAGGAGTAGTACCACCTCCAGTGGAAGCACCAGAAACCACATTGGCGGTACGAGCCATCAGCTCGTCCCAGTTTACACCAGGATCAGTGCCGTCTGTAGCAGTATTTTTAAACGGTGAGTTTGAGGCGAGCTTATAAATCCCGCCCGATACATTTTGGAAGCCAAAAGCCGAGTTGTTGTCAACGTAAGTTGAAGTATTTGGGTGATTAGCTCGCCAGTAAGCATCCAGCTGAGAAACGTTATTACGATACTGCCAAGTATTACCAAAGGCAAGGTTCATAAAGGCATTACCGTAAGCTCCTCCGTTAGTTAGTTGTCCTATTAAACCTTGATCAGACCCAGCCGAAGCTATAATGTTATCGTTAAAGTTAAAATTGGTAAACACTCTGCCTTCGGCACATTCAAAAGTTCGACCGTTGGCAATAAAGGTGTTATGAGTAATATTGACGTCTTGGCCTGGGAAATTCTGTCTGCCGGAGATGCACATGCCGATTCCATTTCCATCCATAGTTGGGCCAGCCACTAAAAACAAATTGTGTTCTAAGGTAAACCTATCCATGGCTTGAATATTTGAAGCGTAATCAGAGCCAAATAAAGATATACCGTTACCTGTGTTCTTAATAATGTTGTAACGAATAATTGTGTTGTCTACTGTTGACCATGGTGCATTACCAGCACTTCTTGGGGTGATCACAATACCATAACCAGCCTGGGCATCATACCAATTATTTTCAAAAATGTTATATTGTACAATCACATCTTTTGAGTTTTTTAACTCAAATAAATTCTTTACTGCCAAGTTACGGCCACGCCAAGAGAGTGGTTTAAAGAAGTGGTTATGCTCAATTAAGATGTTAGTGGGAACCAATCCTGGAATAATTGGGTCATCACCTCCATACATAATATTCTCGCTGGCCGCTTCAAGATAGTTGTTAAAGATAATATGATTTCCAGGACCATTAACACTTAAGATTGCTTGGGAATCATATCCAGATTCATGAAAAGCTGAAATATAGCTATTTCTGATTTCAGTGTCCCTACTTTCAATTTTGAATCCGCGTCGGGTTGGGGAATTAGTATGGCCGTGGACATAATTTCGATCAAAAATAAAATTATGAGGTACTTTGGCTAAAGTATCTTGATCCTCATAGTTTGAACCTAACTCTACTAGTGCAGTCACCTGGCTACTGTTTGCCGGACGAGTAATCTCTAAGCCGATTAATTTGTAGTGGTGAGAAGGGGTGGCTCCAGACTCAGTATAAAACACAGGAGCATTATTTGGAGTTTGAATCTTTGGCATATTTACAGCATCAGCAGGACTAACTCTCTGCCCTTCTGGTGGTAGCTGAGCCAAGTTCGAGCTTCGAATAGTCACATATCCAGTGCCGGTATTTTTATATGGCAACAAGAAGTTGCCAGTGAAAGTGGCGCCAGCTTGAACCACAATCTCATCTCCAAGTTGAGCCTGATTAATCGCCGCTTGTAAATCACCCCCCGCATTAACAATAATTGTATTTGCAGCTTGACTAGAAAGTGGGTTTAAATCTGCCAAGAACTGACTATTTTCTCTTGCCCAAAATACTCCAGCAATAGTGGCAGGAACAATAAAAAGCATGATTATTATTAATAACCTATGCTTATAAGTCGAGGATCCAGAACTGCTATTAACACTAGACCCATCTTTAACCTGGGTAGCTTGATTAGGCTCAAGCTTATGCCCTGATTCAGTATTCATATATGAAATTTTATTTTTATTTTTGTTTCAAGAAAAATCTGCGATTTTGGCAAATTTATCTATAAATTAACTTACACTTTAATCTAATTATAGCAGAAAAATAGTAAATAGTCAACAATAACGTAAAGTCTCAATAGCTT
>DBDS01000002.1 GCA_002293685.1 Patescibacteria group bacterium UBA926 | reverse complement strand
AAGCTATTGAGACTTTACGTTTGTATTGACAATACTAGATTAAAATGTTATAATTTTCATAATCAGATACAAAATTAAGGAGGTTAGATATGAAAGTCAGAATCTTTGTATTCTTTCTTGCAGTGGTGCTTGGTTGGACCAGTGTCCAACTTTCAAGCCCGTTTTCACTTCTTGAAGAGCAAAGAAGTGAAAGTGGGAAATGCGGTCAGATTGACCCAGTTCTCTTGGACTCAGTTATCCTGGGTGATGGGGTAAATACCCCTGAATACCCCACACGAAAGTATATCTATCATCAAATTGGTCACCAAGGTCTTGCTCACCAAGGTCTTGCTCACACTTGGGAACACGGTGATGGTTCAGATCCCTTGGGATCTGAACCCAAACCATTATCCCGTTAGATCTCTGCCCCATTTTTTTACTCCGGCTTTTGTCGCTTGGGTTTTTCTCTCCCGCAAGCTTTTAGTTTGCGGGATTTTCTTTTGTCTACATTAAAGTTATAATACGTATCTATGCTCACACCCTATTTCGAAATAACAAAAAAAGTTGAAAACTCGCGTGCACGTACGGGGGTTATTCATACTGCGCACGGTGATGTGTTAACGCCGCAGTTTCTTCCTATTGGCACAAAAGGAACAATCAAAACTGTGACCAGTGAAGAGATTAAGTTTTGGGGAGCAACTATGGTGCTTGCAAACACTTATCATCTTTGGCAACGACCTGGTGATGCATTAGTTTACAAAGCCGGCGGTCTTCATAAGTTTATGAATTGGAAAGGCCCGATTTTTACTGACTCTGGTGGTTTTCAAGTTTACTCACTGGCGAAGATGCGCAAAGTGATGGAAGCGGGTGTGTTGTTTTCTTTTGACATGGACGGCAAGCAGGAAATTCTTTCACCAGAAAAGTCTATTCAAATCCAAGCCAACCTAGGCAGTGATATCTGTTTAATCTTGGATGATTTTCCAGGCTTTCCATTTGAGTACGAGCGTAGTAAAGAATCAATCGAACTTACTACTCGCTGGGCAGAACGCGCCGTGAAAGAACACAAGCGCATTGTAGAAGACGGCGATCCAGTAAATCCTGGTCAGAAACTGTGGGGGATTGTTCAAGGAGCAAGCTTTGAGGATTTACGAAAACTTTCGGCCGAAAGCATGGTCAATCTCGGTTTCGAAGGATATGCAATTGGTGGGGTAGCGGTAGGTGAACCTCACGAAGAAATGATGAAAGCGGTGAGTTACGCTGTACCTCATCTTCCAGAAACTGCGCCGAAGCATTTGCTTGGCGTTGGCACTCCATACGATATCGTTCAGGCAGTGAGTTTAGGTTGCGATACGTTTGATTGTGTTATTCCGACTCGGGAAGCGCGTCATGGACGTCTCTATATTAACGCGCGCGATGAAGACGGAGGGGAGTGTTACGAAACCATTGATGTGCGTCTCGAAAAATACAAAGAAGATTTCACTCCAATCGACAACACCTGTAACTGTTATGCGTGTTTAAACCACACGCGTGCATACGTTCGTCATCTACTTGCGAGCAACGAGATGCTTGGCACACGTTTAGCGACCATGCACAACTTGCGTTTCTATTTGAATCTCATGGAAAAAATTCGCATCGCAATCGACAACGATTATTTCGAGGACATGTTGAAAACTTTTCGGGATCTCACACAGAAGTAGTGTTATAATTTAATTAACCAACTACTCTCCATCCCTCAGTTCACCCTATTACCATAGGAGGTGCCCATGAAAGACGAACACCCTGAATCCCCGAGAAGGTACTTCTTGATCCTTTTGATCGCAATTCTGGTTTGGTTGTCATACCAGAACTCTGGCCAAAGGTTTAATCACAGCAAGCCAAGTAAAAATTCAGTCGAAGCTCATGTATTGAGCTTCGTCGAATAGTTCGATTTTAATAAAGTCCTTCGGGACTTTATTTTTTGCTCATAAAAATTAAGTTTGATATAATTTTGTTATGAATATGCCTAATTTATCAACCTCCGCTAACGCTTCGGCTGACTTGATGGAAAAAATTGTCTCCCTGGCAAAGCGTCGGGGTTTTGTGTTTCCTGGCTCTGAAATCTATGGTGGTCTTGCCAACTCTTGGGATTACGGACCTTTGGGAGTGGAGTTAAAAAATAACATCAAGAACTTGTGGTGGAAGCGATTTGTCCAACAGCGCGATGACATGGTTGGTGTTGATGCGGCCTTAGTTATGAACCCAAAAGTGTGGGCTGCTTCAGGTCACTTAGCAACTTTCACTGATCCGTTGGTTGAGTGTAAGAAATGTAACGAACGCATGCGCGCGGATAATTTGCCCGAAGATTTAAAATGTACTAAAGGTGGACAACATGAGTTCACAGAGGCGAAGCAATTTAATTTGATGTTGAAGACTTTTCTTGGTCCTGCAGAAGATGATGCGAACGTTGCTTACTTCCGTCCAGAAACTGCGCAAGCGATGTTTGTTCAGTTTAAGAATGTTTTAACTACAACAAGAAAGCAGTTGCCATTTGGAATCGCACAGGTTGGAAAATCTTTCCGCAACGAAATCACCCCAGGAAATTTTGTGTTTCGGACTCGCGAGTTTGAACAAATGGAAGTTGAGTATTTTATTCCTCAGCCAAAAAGCGATGAAGATTGGAATAAATATTTTGAAATGTGGCGCGTGGAAATGAACAAGTGGCTTAGCGATGATTTAAAGTTAAATATGGATAGCGTCCATGAAGCAGAAATTCCAGAAGCAGATCGCGCACATTATTCTAAGCGCACAATAGATTTCGAATTTGATTATCCTTTCGGTCGTAAAGAACTTTATGGATTAGCTTACCGTGGAGATTATGATTTAAAGAGCCATCAAGATGCGAGTGGTGAGAGTTTGGAATACACCGATCCTCATACTAACGAAAAATATTTACCGCATGTTATTGAACCAAGTTTGGGTGTGGACCGTAGCGTTTTGGCTGTGTTGTTGTCTCATTATCACGAAGACCCTGTCGAATCTAAAGATTCAACAGGGCAAGCGGCGACTCGAATATGGTTGTCGTTGCCAGCGAAGCTTGCGCCGTATAAGGCAGCGGTGTTTCCTTTGCTTAAGAATAAGCCAGAATTGGTTGCAAAAGCGAGAGAGATTTACGACGAACTTCGTAAGCATTTCAATGTTGCTTGGGATGATAGAGGAAATGTAGGAAAGCGTTACTACAGCCAAGATGAAATCGGAACACCCTATGGTATCACTGTCGACTTCGACACTTTAGAGGATAACACTGTAACTATCCGCCATCGCAATACAATGGAACAAGAGCGAATGAATGCAAGCGATCTTGTCGCTCGAATTAAAAGTAAATTAGAAGATTAAATGAAATACTACAAACGAGTTTTAAAAAATAAACTAACAATTATTGAAGTACCTTCCACCGACGCGGAAAGCGTGGTGGTAGATTTTTTTGTGAAGACCGGTTCTCGTAGTGAGACTGCAAAAGAAAATGGCATCTCTCATTTTTTAGAACACTTTTTGTTCAAGGGAACTAAAAAGTATCCAAGCGCCATGGCGATTACTGAACTTGTCGATGGCATCGGGGGTGAGATGAACGCTAATACAGGAAAAGAACATACTCAGTACTTCATTAAGGCGCATCACAGTCGTCTTGAAATGATTTTTGATATCCTCACCGACATGATTCAAAATCCACTATTGGATAAGCCAGAACTTGAACGAGAAAAAGGAGTCATCGTGGAAGAGATCAATATGTACAAAGATAGTCCTCGCGCCGTGGTGAGTAATTTACTTGAAGAAATCATGTGGCCGAAGCAAGCGCTGGGTCGTGATATTGCTGGCGCTCCAGAAACCGTGACTAAGTTTACACAGGCTATGTTCCGCAGTTATTTGGAAAGGCATTATCAAACTGGGAATATCATTTTAGGAATTTCTGGAAAATATGATCGTAAAAAATTAAACCAACTAATTAAAAAATATTGGGAGAAAATTCCTTCCAAAAAATTCCATACTTGGGATTATTCGAAGAATGGTCAGAACGCGCCGCGTGTCGCTGTGCAGTTTAAAGACACACAGCAAGCTCACTTTGATTTAGGCTTTAAGTCGTTTGGCTACGAAGATAAGCGGGGTAAAGTTGCGGCTGTGTTGAGTTCATTGTTAGGCGGCGGAATGAGTAGTCGATTATTCACTGAAATTCGCGAGAAGCGTGGATTAGCTTACTATGTGCGCGCTGGTCAAAGTGCCTATATTGATACAGGAGTGTTCGATATCTCTGCAGGTGTTCAAGTTGCAAAACTAGAAGAAGCTGTATCTGTAACGCTAGATGAGCTATCTAAAATCAAGTCGGGCGATTTTTCTGAAAAAGAATTATCTAAAGCGAAAGAGTTTATTAAAGGAAAAACCACAATTTATTTAGAAGATAATCAAGCAAGACTGGATTGGTTTTTGGAACAAACTGCATTTAAGAAAGAAGTGAAAACACCTGCACAAGTTTTCAAAGAAATTGATAGCGTAACAAAAGCAGACGTTGTGAAAGTGGCCAAAGATTTATTTGTTGCCAATAAATTAAGTTTTGCCGTCGTGGGTCCTTACAAAAAACCGATGGAGGCTAAAATTATAAAAATTGTCCAAGCGTGGGCGAAAAGGTAATATAATTTCCCCTCCCTCGTGAGGGAGGGGCAAGGGAGGTTTGTGAAATTTAACCCCCTCCCAACCTCCCCCTCACGAGGGGGAGGAGTAGAACACTATGCCGAAAACACAAGCACAACCAAAAATCGGATGTCACGTCTCAATCGCAGGCGGCTTATTTAACGCGCCTGCTCGCGCCGCGGAATTTGGTTGTGAGACTTTTCAGATATTTAGTCGAAGTCCGCAAGGAGGCGCTGCTCCTGCAATAACGAAAGAAGTAGAAGAGCAGTTTGCCAAAGCTATGACGGAATCGGGAATGTCTACATTTGTTATTCACGCACCATACATACTAAATTTTGGCTCAGCTAAAAAATCTACTTTCCATGGTTCGATTAATTTAGTTCGCACCGATTTAGAACGCGGGTCGCAGCTTGGTGCTAAGTATGTAATGTTTCATCCAGGAAGCTTTAAGGACCTTGGTGAAAAAGATGGAATGAAGCAAGCTCAGGCTGGATTGAAAAAAGTTTTGGAAGGGTATAAGGGTACAACTAAGTTGCTTATTGAAATTTCGGCGGGCGCGGGGAGTGTAATTGGTGACACGTTTGAGGAGCTGGCAGAGTTGATGAAGCCTATTAAAAATAGCAAATACTTTGGCGGTATCTGTTTCGATACTCAGCACGCGTTTGGTAGTGGTTACGATTTGCGAGACGAAGCCAGTGTCAAAAAAATGTTTAAGCATTTCGATAAAATCATTGGTTTAGAGTACTTTGCCATGAGTCATGTAAACGATTCTAAGGTAGAACTGGGGTCTCACAGGGATCGCCATGAGCACATTGGGGATGGCCATATTGGAAAAACCGGCTTTCAAGCGTTCCTCGCCGAGTTGGCCCGAAGAAAAATGGAAATTCCCTTGATTCTCGAAACTGAGCATGATAAAGTTGAAGCAGATATTAAATTACTAAAGGCTTTGCGTGCCAAAGCCAAGAAATAAAAGAAAGGTCACTATGGGATTAAGTGGTGAAATGGCTCCAGGTTTCGGGGCTGAGATGGCAAAAAGTTATCCAGAACTCAAGTTGATTGACATTAAAGAAATGTCTCAAATGAGTTATCATCGCAATAATTTTGAGGAATTAGGAAAGAATGTCGATCCCAATTTTGAAGCTCCGGAAAGCAAATAGGAAATAATATGGAAGAAAAATTAGAAAAAATCATACATTTGATTGAGCAATCGGCTCTCGACCGAACAATCAAAGATATTTTAATTCGCGATTTACAGTCAGAAGGTTTGACCGACTTTTTGCGTGAGCAGATTCGCGTTTACTGTTTGGAAGGCATCAAACAGTTAGATGCTCAAATGGTAGAAGCAAAAGCGACTTTGGAAAATAAACCCACAGATCAAAATCCGACCTAGTCGGATTTTTTCCTATTGAGTATAATTCAAGCATGGAATATAAACTCGATCAATCAACTAAAATCATTTTGCGTGTCGTCGTCATCTTACTGGCGGTGGGTTTTCTTTGGCTTATTCGAGATATCGTCATCGTCGTGTTACTGGCTTTAGTATTGGCTTCGGCGATGGAGCCGATGGTTGAATATTTTACAAAGTATAAAATTCCTCGGTTTGTGAGTGTTCTCGGAACTTATGTTTTAGTAATTGGAATGTTTGGGTTGGTTGTGGCTATGATGGCGCCACTGGTTATCGAGCAAGGAAAAGTGTTGGCAGAGAATCTACCAGCATTAGCTGTCGAGCTTCAGGCGCGGTATCCAAATTTAACTGTTTTATTTGGAGGTGCGAACTTGGCAGCTATAGTGGATGCGTTATTATCGAATAGCGGCTTCAGTGGTAATCTGTTCGATAGAACTTTAGGTTTGTTTAATGGAATCGTTGCACTTTTAACAGTTTTGGTTATATCGTTTTATTTGGTTGCGGCAGACAGGGGAATGAAAAGATTTATTGGTGATTTAGTTCCTGCTCAATACCAGGAAACATCAGTTCGTTTGATTGCAAAAATTCAACGTAAAATGGGTATGTGGGTTGTTGGACAGTTTATCATCAGTGTATTCATTTTTGTTCTCACATACATTGGTTTAACAATTTTAGGAGTTGAGTACGCGTTGGTGTTGGCATTGATTGCAGGCTTACTTGAAATTGTTCCGTACATTGGACCTGTTTTGGCCGCTGTGCCGGCAATATTCTTCGCACTTATTCAAAGCCCGCCTTTGGTTATCGGTGTAATTATTTTGTATATTCTTGTTCAGAAAATTGAAGGTTACGTGTTAGTTCCAAAAATTATGGAAAAAACGATTGGGACTTCGCCCTTAGTTGTTCTCCTTGCTTTGTTGATTGGATTTAAATTAGCAGGAATTTTTGGAGTTCTTTTAGCCGTCCCATTAGCTGGTGCAATTACTGTGATTATTCAAGAATTCTTCCAGAATAAACCTCAACCCAAAGCCCCGTAAATGGCTTGACATAGCCACAAATTTACATTAAATTAAGGTCATGAAAACTCAACGTCTTCAAAGTCATAACTATTCATGTGCAGGCAATCCGATGATTGCTATTTTTTCGTTGTTTGACCGAGACGGTATTTATATCCACGCAAAGTAAGTATAGATACAAGACTAAATACAATCTCGGTTAGATAACCGAGATTTTTTGTTATCTAAGATCAAAATTTAAAGGAGATAATATGACTAAAGAAAAATTCGTTAGGCCTGTTACTTACACAGGACTAAAAACAACATTGGGTCCAGTAGATCAGGAAAACGACATCCAATACTTATGGAAGTGGATTAATGATCCTGCAGTTGCTAAATTCACACTCCAATCTTGGCCAGTGCATTTATACGCCGAGAAAGAGTATGTAGAGAAAATTCATCAAAGAAGTTCTGATGTGATATTCGCGATCAGTACCTTGGAAGGTGAGTTTATCGGAATGATGGGTCTACATAATATAAGTTTGATTCATGGAACTGCAACCTCTGGTGCATTGATCGGTGAGTCAAAATTTCGTGGACAACATCTTGGACGGGACGCAAAGATGCTACTCTTGTATCACGCGTTCCAGATCTTGGGACTTCGAAAGGTATGTTCTGCGGTTAAGGGTTTTAACAAGCCGAGTCAAATTTACCTTGATGCCAATGGGTACAAGAAGGAGTGGGTTCGGGAAAAAATGTTTTACTTTGAAGGGGAGTATCATGATGAAATATTTTTTTCCATATCTCGTGAAGATTTTTTACCGAGATGGTCTGATTACACTGACAAATTAGCTAAGGTTAAGTCTAAATCAAAGAAAGGGAGAAAGTAACTCGCAAAGGCATGGATATTTCATGCCTTTTTTCATTGTTGAGAGAATGACTGAAAGCAGATATAATTAGGCAATGGAAACTAGAAAATATTACATCACGACCGCAATCGATTATATCAACGGTAAGCCTCATATTGGTCACTCATACGAGAAGGTGGCCGCAGATGTCTTAGCGCGATTTCATCGTGCGCAGGGAGCGGATACTCGCTTTTTAACAGGCACGGACGAACATGGTGCGAAGATTGAAAAGTTTGCCGAAGAAAAAGGGGTTGTTGTTGAAGAGTTTGCCACTGAAGCAGCTTCAGGTTTTAAATTGGCTTGGGATAATTTAAACGTTTCTTACGATCGTTTTATTCGCACCACCGATGAAGACCACATAAAAGTTGTCGAAGAAATTATTACCAAAATCAAAGACAACGGATTTTTATATGAAGCAGACTATGAAGGTTTGTATTGCGTTGGTCACGAAGCTTTCATTACCGAAAAAGATTTAGTCGATGGTTTATGTCCTGAGCACAAAAAAGCTCCAGAAACTATCAAAGAAACAAATTGGTTTTTCAAAGTTTCCAGTTTTACAGAAACTATCAAAGATAAGATAGAATCCGGAGAATTTAAAATATATCCAGAACATTCAAAAAAAGAAATCTTAGCAATGCTTGAGGATGGCTTTACCGATTTAGCCGCAACTCGTCCGAATGTGAAGTGGGGTATTCCTGTGCCTTGGGACAATGAACAAACAATTTATGTTTGGGTTGATGCTTTGATAAATTATGTGACCGGTGCTAAAGCAGAAGGGCAAGATTTTTGGCCAGCTGATGTTCATGTAATCGGCCCTGACATTGCGAAGTTTCACTGTATTATTTGGCCGGCATTATTGCTTGCCGCCGACTTACCTTTGCCGAAGAGTGTTGCCATTCATGGTTTCTTAACTTTGAATCACGAAAAAATTTCCAAGAGCACAGGCAATATTATTGACCCTAATGATTGGGTAGCAAAATTTGGCGCAGATGCTGTGAGATATTTCTTGCTTCGAGAAGTACCTTTTGATGCGCATGGCGATGTAAGCGAAGAAAAACTTCGCGCACGTTACGAGGGCGATTTAGCTAACGGGCTGGGTAACTTGGTTAGCAGGGTCACAACGCTTATCGAAAAGAATTTAGACGGCGTTGTCCCAGCGGCCGTGGAACCAACTGCTGTTGCTCTCAATGAACAAGATGTAAATAAGCTTATTGAAGAGTATAAATTCCATGAAGCGCTAGCAAAAATTTGGGAATGGGTTGCTGAAGGGAATAAGATTGTTGATGAAAATAAATTGTGGGAGTTACCAAAGACCGATATGGATAAGTTCACCAGCGTGAGTAAAGAAGTTTTGTTGATTTTAGAAATTACCGCGAAGAACTTACTGCCATTCATCCCAGAAACTGCACAGAAAATATTAGATATAGTAACAGCAGAAAAAATCACTAAAGCCGAACCCTTATTCCCGAGGATTGATTAATTATGCAAATTGAATACGAAGCCACTTTCATTAACATTGATAAGCAAATTATCCGTCAAAAGTTATCTGTGCTTGGCGCAGAATTAATTCGTCCTGAATTTTTACAAAGACGAGTCGTATTTAATTTACCAGAGGGGCATGGGATTCCAGGTGGATGGCTCAGGGTGAGAGATGAAGGTGGGAAGATAACTATGAGCCTAAAGGTTGTAGATGGAACCACTATTTATGATCAAAAGGAGGTTCTGTTAAATATAGACAATTTTGATAACGCAGTGATTTTTTTAGAATCTATTGGTAGTAAAAAGAAAGCTTTTCAAGAAAGTAGGAGAGAAATCTGGAAATTGGGGGATGTTGAGATTATGATAGATGAATGGCCTTTTTTGGAGCCGTATGTTGAAATCGAAGGTGTATCTGAGGACGCGGTTAAGTTGGTGTCTGAGCAGATGGGATTTGATTATTCAACGGCAGTATTCGATTCAGTAGACGGTCAATATAGTACTAAATATGGTATATCTAAGGAAATTATCAATCAGCATACTCCGGAGATTTTATTTGATATGGAAAATCCATTTTTAAATCGAAAAGATTCATGAAATTCATCGACACTCATACACATGTAAATATTCGCGCGTTTGAAGAGGACGCTGAAGAGGTTATTAAACGCGCTCATGATGCTGGGGTCGCGGTTGTTAATTTTGGAACTCAGATTGATACTAGTCGCCAAGCTGTTGAAATGCTCCAGAAATTTCCTGAGAATGTTTATGCTGTAGTTGGCCTTCATCCTTCACATACTTATTCGCACAATTTTGTTGATGAGGAAGAAGTAGTAACAAAAACTCGAGAAGAGCATTTTGACGCTTCTCTATATAAAGAGCTTGCGAGCGATTCCCGAGTAATCGGAATTGGCGAATGCGGGTTGGATTATTATCGATTGCCAAAAGAAGGAAATCACGAGCAAATTAAGGAGCTACAAAGAAAAGCGTTTGCCGAGCAAATTAAGTTAGCGTTGGAGTTAGACAAAGCTTTGTGCGTTCACTGTAGGCCAAGCGACGGCACCGAAGATGCTTACGAAGAAATGCTCGAAATTATTACTCGAGTGAAAAATGAAAATCCTTTGTTGCGGTTTGAAATTCATTGCTATACTGGAAGCGCTCACTTAGCTAAAAAATTTGCGGAGCTTGGTGGTTATATCGGTTTGAATGGAATTCTGACTTTCGATAAATCATCTCGAAGCAGGGAAGTAGTTGAAACGCTTTCGTTGGAAAATATCATTTTAGAAACCGATGCACCATATCTAACTCCGAAGTCACAACGAGGCAAACGCAACGAACCGAGTTTTTTACCAGAAGTAGCCGAAAAGATTGCTGAGTGGAAAAATGTTACTATAGAAGAAGTTGCAGAGCAAACTACGAAAAACGCTAAAGCATTATTTAAAATTTAGTATATGGAAAAGTATAACCCTACGAAAATTGAAAAGAAGTGGCCATCCTTCGCCAAGGCTACGGATAGCAAGCAAGATATTCTATATGCAGAAATATAACCCAAAGAAAATCGAAGAAAAATGGCAAAGTTATTGGCAAACCAATAATGTTTTTGAGGCGGGTGATTCTGGCGAAAAGAAATTCATCTTAGTAGAGTTCCCATTTCCTTCAGGTGATGGACTTCATATGGGTCACTTGCGTAGTTATACTGCCGCCGATTTAGTTTCGCGCTACTACAGAATGAAGGGTTTCAATGTGATGTATCCAATCGGTTGGGATGCTTTTGGATTGCCAGCGGAGAACTATGCTATTAAACATGGTAAGCAACCAGCCGAAACTACTGCTAAAAATATTGAAAACATTAGAAAGCAATTGCACCGACTTGGTTATTCTATTGATTGGTCTCGAGAGATTAATACAACCGATCCAAATTACTACAAATGGACTCAGTGGCTATTTCTTCAATTTTACAAAGCGGGTCTGGCATATGAATCAACCGGTTTGATTAATTGGTGTCCGAAAGATAAAACTGGACTTGCTAATGAAGAGGTAATTGGTGGTCACTGCGAACGCTGTGGAACTAAAGTTGAAAAAAAAGAACTTCGCCAGTGGTATTTAAAAATTACTGAATATGCAGAAAAATTACTCGCTGGATTAAATGATTTACCAGAATGGCCAGAGCGCGTGCGAACCGAACAGGCGAACTGGATTGGTAAAAAAGAAGGCGCGGAGATTGATTTTCAAGTCGTCCTGAGTCCGCCAAAGGCGGGCGAAGGATCTCCAGATTTTTCGACTACGCCTCAGAATGACATTTCTGTTAAAGTTTTCACAACCCGCCCCGACACTATTTTCGGTGCAACTTATTTAGTAGTCGCCCCAGAACATTCTTTGATAGAAACTTTAGCTGACAAAATTGAAAACATCGATGAAGTTCGGGCTTACGCTCAAACAGCAAAAGATAAAGAAGAATTAGAACGCATAGCCGAGGGAAAAGAAAAAACCGGTGTTGAACTGAAGGGAATCCGTGCCATTAATCCTGCAACTAAAGAAGATATTCCAGTCTGGGTAGCTGATTACGTTTTGGGTGGATACGGCACTGGTGCAATCATGGCAGTTCCTGCACACGATGAACGCGACAATGAATTTGCGAAGAAATTTGGTTTGGAAATAAGGCAGGTGGTTGCGCCGCGCGTGGTTGATCCTGTTAACCCACCTCGAGAAGATGCAAAGAACACAGATCGAAACATGCTTCACGCAATTGTTATGCATCCAACCGAAGATAAAATTCTTTCGTTAAAATGGAAGACTCATCCATGGCAGACCTTTATTACCGGTGGAATTGAAGATGGGGAAGACGTATTAGAAGCGGCGAAGCGTGAGGTCTTTGAAGAAACTGGATACAAAAATATGGAAGTTATAAAACTAATGCCGTATATTATGCGAGCCGAGTTTTATGCTGCTCATAAAGAGGTCAATCGCAAAGTAAATGCAAATGTGGTTATGCTTAAATTAACTGATCTGGCGCAAGAGGTCGTGTCTGCGGAAGAACAAGAGCAGTTTGAACCAGTTTGGATTGATTCGCAAGACATGAAAAATCTTTCTCCTGTTTCTGAGTTGGCTTATATCTTGGATTGGGTTGAAAATGGGGACAAGTCATACACTGGCGAAGGTGTGTTAATTAACTCTGGTGAATTCAGCGATCAGCTTACAATGGACTCGCTTCCGAAAATGGCTGAAAAATTTGGCAAACAGAAAACAACGTACAAACTTCGTGATTGGGTGTTCAGTCGGCAGCGTTACTGGGGCGAGCCGATTCCGCTTATTCACTGCGAAAAAGACGGTGTTGTTCCTGTGCCCGATGATCAATTACCAGTCGTTCTTCCTGAGGTAAAAAATTACGAACCAACTGGAACAGGTGAATCACCGTTAGCTGCAATAGATGAATGGGTGAATACAACTTGCCCAGAGTGTGGTGGTCCGGCTAAACGCGAAACTAACACCATGCCACAGTGGGCAGGTAGTTCGTGGTATTTCTTACGCTACACCGATCCAAATAACGAACAGCAATTTGCCTCATCAGAAAAGTTGAAGCAATGGCTTCCTGTAGATATTTATTTTGGAGGAATGGAGCACACCACTCTTCATTTACTTTACTCACGTTTTTGGAACATATTTTTACACGATCAAGGTTTGGTTCCCGTAAGCGAGCCATATACCAAGCGCGTACCGCACGGTATGATTTTAGCCGAAGACGGTTCTAAGATGAGTAAGAGCAAGGGTAATGTCATTAACCCTGACGACCTTGTAAAACAACATGGGGCCGACACAGTGCGCATGTATGAGATGTTCCTAGGCCCACACGAGGACAGTGTTTTGTGGAGTGAGAAGGGGATTATCGGCGTTGCGAGATTCTTAGAAAGAATTTGGAATTGGATAAACACAGCAGAATTTTCTGAGCATGACGAAGAAACAGTGTCGCGTGAGCTTCATAAAACTATTAAGAAAGTCACCGAAGACATAGAAGCGTATCGGTTTAATACGGTAGTATCTAATTTGATGTCGTTTCATAATGCGGTCAAGGATTCGCCAATCACCAAAGATTCTGCGAAAGCCTTTTTGCAATTACTTCATCCATTAGCTCCGCATATTGCATCCGAATTATATGAACAATTGGGTGGAGAAAATATCGACATACAACCTTGGCCAAAATATGATGAAAGCATGCTTGTATCTGATACAATAACCATAGCAGTACAGGTGAATGGCAAAGTTCGCGATGAACTTATTGTCTCTACCGATTCAACTCAAGAAGAAATTGAAACAAAAGCATTGGCCAGCGAGAAAGTCCAAGCTTTATTATCTGGACAATCTCCAAAGAGAATTATTTATGTTGAAAATCGATTGGTGAATATCGTAGTTTAAACTGTCATCCCGGACTTGATCCGGGATCTCTAGATGCTGAACCCCTCCGCTGCTAAAGCTATGGAGGACAGGCGAGTTCAGCATGATAAAGAAAAAATAAAAATAAATGTTATCCCATTTACACTTACCTCATTATTTTGCAACTAAGGTTCGCAAAGAGATCGAGCATCTTTACGCTTCAACAGCGATAGGTAATTTGGCTCAGGCCATGATTACTTTATTTGAACCGATTTTCTTGTATCAGGCGGTTGGTTTAAGTGTGACTGAAGTTTTGTTGTTTATGGCCGTTGTGTACGCATTTTATGTTGTACTAATTCCACTTGGCGGAAAGATTGCTAATAAATTTGGATACGCGCATTCAATTTTCTTTAGTATACCGTTTCAGATTTTGTTTTGGTTGTCGCTTGTCGGTGCTCAGTATAATGATATTTTCTTATACATTGCGCCAATTTTATTTGCGATTCAAAAAACTTTATTCTGGCCGGCTTGGCATGCAACACTCGCTCGGTACGCAGATGGTAAGCAGATGGCAAGAGAGTTTTCGTTCATGTATGCCATTATGAGTTTGATGCAAATTCTTGGTCCGATGATTGGTGGATTTTTAGCATTATTCTTTGGTTCAAGCTCAATCTTTATTATCGGTTCTTTAATTTATGGTTGCAGTGCGATTCCGTTACTTTGGACAGCGGAAGTCTTTACCCCTAAGGAGTATAAATTTAGGGAAACTTGGGAAATGTATAAAAAATACCCAGCTAGGTTTTTTGGATATTTGGGTTTTGGAGAAGAATTGCTCGTCTTAACGGTCTGGCCAATCTTTATTTTTTTCATAGTTCAGAATTACCAAGACTTAGGCAGTTTCGTAACACTAGCAACTTTAATTGGTACAGGTCTAGCTTTATTAGTTGGAATGTACACAGATAAACATAGTAAGAGGAGGGTGCTTAGATTGGGAAATATTCACTATTTAATTTCATGGCTAGTTCGTATACCAGTGGCGACTCTTTTCGGTGCATTTTTAGCAGATGGATTTTCTCGTACTGCAAAAGGAATGGTTTTTATTCCGATGGCTGCAATAACTTACGAACGTGCTGAAACAACAGAGATTATGCCTTACGTGATTGGCTTCGAGCAAGCGCTGTCGATGGGAAAATTTTTAGCAGCTGTCATCGGTGCGATAGTGTTTGCGCTG
Organism: Patescibacteria group bacterium UBA926; assembly: GCA_002293685.1. Classification (GTDB taxonomy): domain Bacteria; phylum Patescibacteriota; class Doudnabacteria; order UBA920; family UBA920; genus UBA920. The sequence continues at coordinate 96,955 of DBDS01000002.1, read as the reverse complement.
ACCGGAAGTTTTATTGCTCTCTTTATACTCGCGGCTATATTCACATTACTTTACTTCTTAATATAAAAAGGCTTCCTAGGAAGCCTTTAAAGTTTTTGTTAATCGTCGTCATCTATTGTTGACGGAACAATTTCGCTTTTCAAAACTATCTGATGTTGCTTGCAGAAACCAGTTAAGATTGAAACTAACTCTTCATTACTTTCATTTTCGTCTAACCTTGATTCATAACCAAGTAGAACCAACTCGCCTTTCGCGGAGCTCGATGAATTTTGTAAAAGCTTGTGAGTTTTTCCATGCTTTATAAGATGACGGGTGAGTCTTTTGTGTAAACTTGGAAATGGTTTATCAAACTGGATTAAGAATGCCACCGTTGATGACATAAATCTTAGCACAGCAATTCTTGCCATATTTCCTCCTGTGGAATAGATACATATCGTAGCGTGCTAAAAGCGGTTTGTAAACCCATTCTTTTTTGTTAATATGAATAGGTATGAACTATCAATATTTAAATGAAGCAGATTCAGAAGTAGCTGGAATTATTGAGGCTGAACAGGTCAGGCAAAAAGAAGGTATCGAAATGATTCCTTCCGAAAACTATGTTTCTGGTGCAGTTTTAGAGGCGCTTGGTTCGGTAATGACCAATAAGTACTCTGAGGGGTATGTAGGTAAGCGTTATTATGGCGGACAGGAAAACACTGATGCAATAGAACAGTTAGCGATTGCCCGCGCTAAAAAGTTATTTAACGCTGAGCATGTAAATGTTCAGCCACTCAGTGGCGCGCCTGCGAACATCGCCGTTTATTTTGCTTTGCTTTCTCCAGGAGACACTGTGCTTGGCATGGATCTCTCACACGGTGGGCATTTAACTCACGGTCATCCGGTAACTCACATGGCCAAGTTATACAACTTTGTGCGTTATGGGATGAAGGATGTTGAGACAGGTGAAATTGACTACGATGAACTTCGAGAAACTGCTTTGCATGAAAAACCAAAAATTATTTTGGCTGGCTTCTCTGCGTATCCAAGAGAAATTGATTATGCAAAATTAAAATCGATTGCGGATGAAGTTGGGGCGATTACAATGATGGACGCCGCGCATATTGCAGGACTAATTGCTGGGAAGCAACTTCGTAATCCGTTCGATGATGGTTTTGATATCGTTACAACAACTACTCATAAAACTTTACGAGGACCGCGTGGAGGCATGATTATGTGTAAGGAAGAATTTACTTCTGTTATCGATAAATCGGTCTTTCCTGGTTTTCAAGGTGGTCCACATATGAATAACATTGCTGCGAAAGCTGTAGCGTTTGGTGAAGCTTTAAAACCGGAGTTCATTGAATATTCTTCTCAGGTTATTCGTAATGCTGCTAAACTCGCGGAAGAGTTAATGGCGCGCGGTGGAAAATTAATAACTGGCGGAACAAGTAATCACTTGATGTTAGTAGATGTAATGAGCTCTTGGAATGTTACCGGTAAGCAGGCTCAGGAGTTATTAGATACAGTTGGAATTACATTAAATATGAACATGATTGCAAACGATCCGCGTAGTCCGATGGATCCGAGTGGGATTCGTTTGGGAACGCCAGCGATTACAACACGCGGTGCAAAAGAAGATGACATGACAAAAATTGCCGATTGGTTGGTCCAAGTTTTGCAAAATCCAGACGACACCACTTTGCATGAAAAAATTAAATCGGAAGTGCGTGATTTTAGCACCCAATTTCCAGTACCGGGAATCTAGTGATGAAGATTTATTTCGCAGGCTCTATCACAGGTGGTCGAGCTGATCAAGGTTTGTATTTACAAATCATCGAAGTGCTTAATCACTATGGGGAAGTTCTTACCGAACATATAGGCGATAGTTTACTCGGGGATGGTGGGGAAGAATCCGATGTGTTCTCTATATTTAATAGAGATGTAGGTTGGTTAGAATCATCAGATATGGTTGTCGCAGAGGTAACTCAAGTTAGTATGGGGGTTGGATACGAACTCGGTATTGCAGAGAAACTAGGCAAGAAAGTGATTTGTTTATATAGACCACAAGAAAAACGGATTTCAGCAATGGTTTTGGGGAATAAAGCGTTTACAGTTTTGCCTTATGAGACAATACAAGATTTGCAAATAATTTTTGAAAAAGAACTTTCATAATGGGAATTATTCAACCAATCATATTAGGATTAGTACAAGGGCTCGGCGAATTTTTGCCGATTTCGTCTTCAGGGCATCTAATAGTGACTTCGTGGTTATTTCAGTGGCAAGATCAAGGTCTTGCGTTTGATGTGGCTCTTCATTGGGGGACTTTGGTGGCTGTAGTTATCTATTTCCGACATGAAATTTTAGCCTTAGCGAAAGGGTTTTTGGCTTCACTTATTCCATCTCGGCAAAATATTCGAGGTGATTTGAATCAGCGATTGGCATGGCTAATTGTTCTAGCTTCAATCCCTGCGGCAATTGCTGGCAAACTTTTTGAAGAACAAGTGGCGACAGTTTTGCGAAGCCCGGTTACTGTGATAATTACTTTGAGTGTGGGAGCGTTAATTATTTTCGCAGTCGATAGATGGGGAAGTAAGTTAAAACAACTTACAGAATTAACATGGAAGAATGCTTTGATGATTGGATTGGCTCAGGCGATTTCTATAATTCCTGGAGTATCTCGAAGTGGAGCAACGATAATGGCTGGATTAGGGCTGGGTTTAACACGTGAACAAGCGGCGCGGTTTAGCTTTTTACTTTCGGCTCCGATAATTTTGGGGGCAGGTCTGTTAGAACTTCCTGCAATCTTCGATGAACCGAATCTGAATTCTGTTCTTATAGGATTTTTCTCCGCAGCAATTTTTGGATTTATAGCCATTCACTTTTTGCTTAAGTATGTTGCAACTCGCTCGTTTGCAATCTTTGCGTGGTATCGATTAGGTTTGGCAACTTTGGTGTTAATAGTTTACTTATGGCGATAATGAATCCGAATCAAGCGACTTATCAGAACTGGCAAAGAAAATTAGAAACGAATAAATTGTTTCGATATTGGTGGCAATTTTGGAGTAACTACTCTTTTGTGTTTTATTTAATCGCTGGATTTATTTTACTTTTTGAAGATAATCTAGTGGCGATAATTATTTTGGGACTTACATCATTTGTTGTAGCGCGTATGATTATTACAGTTGCAATTAATTCCGTTTATAAAAAACAACGCCCGTATCAGAAATTTAATTTTAATGTGATTACTTCTCGATTTTTCTCAATGAGAGATGTGAACTTTAATTCATTTCCATCTAGACATAGCATTGCTTACGCTTCTGTTGCCGGCTCGATTTTAGTGTTCAATCCAATTGTTGGAATTGCCTTACTAATTGTAACAGTGGTAACTGGTGTGGCACGGGTGATTTTGAGTTATCACTGGCCTTCAGACATCCTGACAGGACTCACATTAGGCTCTATAACTGGCTATTTACTGACCATTTATGGTTTAAACGTGTTCTTTACCTAGACCATAGATTTTGATAGAATTAGTTGGTTATTGCATGCCGATGTGGCGGAACTGGCAGACGCGCACGACTCAAAATCGTGTACCTTCGGGTGTGTGGGTTCAACTCCCACCATCGGCACCATAGATTTGATAGCCTTGCTTCTTGCAAGGCTGACAAATCTATTGATGTGGTAAAGGAGTTGAAGCCGACTCGAGAACGTACCTGTGGTACGTTCGCAGAGCGGCCGGCTCTGAAGGAGAGCGAGCGGAAGCGGACATAGTCCGCCGTGAGCTCGGGTGAAGAGAACTCCCACCATCGGCACCACTTCTTCGCTTCCTCCTTCGCTTAAAGCTTCGGAGTACAAGAAAGCTTCGAAGTGCAGGCACCTTCGTATTTGCGAAGAAGTGTACTGCGAAGCCTTGGCGAAGCAGTACAAAACACAAGATCATGAACCAATTCAATATCAATCCGAATATTTCTGAACCGACTCCCGAGCAGTCTGATAACGACGCTGGGGTTATTTCATATCCGGAAGCAGAGATTATTTCACAACAAGAAGCAACCTCAGAACCACAAAGCACTACTCAGGAAATTTTTGTACCAACCGTAGATTTATCAGAAAAAGTTTCTTACGCTGATAGCAGTATTCAGGAAATTGAAGTTTCAAAAGTTGTACCAAACCCTTTTCAACCAAGAAAAGTATTTAATCAAGAAGCACTTCAGGAATTAGCTAGTTCGATAAAAGAACACGGAGTGATTCAACCTATTGTTGTAACTCAGGTAGCGGATGGTTATGAGTTGGTGGTTGGTGAGCGAAGATTTCGCGCATCACAATTAGCGGGACTTCTAAAAGTTCCTGCGATTGTTAAACAAACTCTGCACGACCAGACTAAACTGGAAGTTGCTTTAATTGAAAATATTCAACGCCAAGAATTAAACGCGATTGAAGAAGCTCAGGCGTTTCAACGTTTAATCGATAAATTCAATTTAACTCAAGAACAAGTTGCGCAAAAAGTTGGAAAGTCTCGTCCGAGTGTGGCAAACACTTTGCGCTTGTTAAACTTGCCAGCCGAAATTCAGCGAGCAATTATTGAAGGAAAAATTAGTGAAGGGCATGGTCGTGCCATTTTAAGTTTGCCGGATATTGAAAGACAGTTGTTAATGTACAAACAAGTTTTGGAACAAGGCCTAAATGTAAGACAAGTTGAAGCCAAGGTTCGAGAACTAGTTCAGCGTCGAAAAATGGATGCAGCAATGCCGGATCCAAAGCTCATTGCAATTGAAAGTGAACTGCGCGGAAAACTTGGTACTCAAGTGAAAATTCAAAGACAAGGCCGGGGTGGAAAGATTACCATTGAATTTTTCAGCGACGAGGATCTTAACGATATTTTGCATAGAATCGCCGAAGAGAAAAAGGACACAGACGACGGTTATCTCGTAGTATAATCAATTTAACAACCCGCCCAAAGGCGGGTTTAATAGTGCTATAATATTTATACTATCAATATGAGTATTCCCAAGTTAGCCTTTAAAAAATTGAACGAACAAGCCATATTACCCACAAGAGGTAGTGGTTTGGCTGCTGGCTTGGATTTGTATGCTTCAGAGGAGCAAACTATACCCGCCCGTGGCTTTGCCTCGGTGAGTACGGGAATTTCTACAGCAATCCCAGAAAATTATTACGGGCGAATTGCACCACGTTCAGGTCTGGCTGTGAAATTTGGAATTGATACATTAGCCGGTGTAATTGATGCGGATTATCGCGGGGAAATATTAATTCTTTTATCCAATCACACCGACAAAGACTTTTCTGTGAACAAAGGCGATAGGGTGGCACAACTTATAATTGAAGCAATTATTACTCCAGAGCCAGAATTCGTAGATGAACTAGAAGAAACTCATCGTGGTGATGGTGGTTTTGGGAGCACTGGAAAATAAAATGAGTATAAAAAAAGATTACACAATTTTTATTCGTAACTTCACTTTCGGTGTAGAAGATAGTTTGGTTTCGACTGTTGGGTTATTGGCAGGTATCGCTGTGGCTGGCCTAGATCAAAAAAGTATTATTATCACCGGGTTAGTTTTAATTTTTGTTGAAGCTTTTTCAATGGCTGTTGGAAGTTTGATTTCAGAACGCTCAGTTGAAACTTATGAGACAGGAGAAAATACTTCTTACTCAAAACCATTCAAAGGCGGAGTCATAATGTTACTGTCTTATATAGCAGCTGGGTTCATTCCGTTGTCACCATATTTCTATTCTACGAACACTAATGCGGTAATTGCTTCAGTAATTCTTACGTTGGTTGCATTGTTCTTGCTTGGCGCAGTTAGTGCAAAAATGTTCCGCAGTAAAGTTTGGCGAGATGGTCTATTCACTTTTTTAATGGGAGGTATAGCAATCTTGGTGGGAATTGTTGTGGGGCAAATAGCAGAAAGGTTTTAAATGAAAATAGTCACATTAGTTTTTGTTCATGATGACGAGAAAGTCTTACTTGGTTACAAGAAACGTGGTTTTGGAAGTGGGCGATGGAATGGCTTCGGTGGAAAAGTTGAAGAGGGTGAAACCTTAGAGCAAGCAGCAATGCGTGAGCTTCAAGAAGAAAGTGGATTAGTCGCAAAATCTTTAGAGTATAAAGGTGAGATTGAATTCACATTCGTGGACGATAATCATTTAATGTGTCACATTTTCACTACTAACGAAGTTGATGGTGAGCCAGTGGAATCGGAAGAAATGAAACCTCAATGGTTTGCCCATCATGAAATTCCTTATGCAGAGATGTGGTCTGATGATGCTGTTTGGCTGCCACATGTGTTAGAAGGCAAAAAATTTAAAGCATACTTTGCTTTTGATACCGAAGTGGGTAATACTTTCACATCCCATAAAATTGAGTTTATAGAATAGTAAATGAGTATTACTTTTAATGAAAATAACAAAGTACGGACATTCTTGTGTGTTAGTCGAAGAGCATGGATTGGCTTTAATGTTTGATCCTGGTGCGTTTTCGGAGTTACCAGAACAACTGCCTCATGTAGACATTGTTGCGATTACACATAAACACTTCGACCATTTAAATGTAGAAAATTTAAGTTTACTAGCTCATAATAGCCCTGGAGTAAAGATTGTATGCAATTCCGAAGTTGCTGCAGAAATTTCTAATCTAAATTTTAAAATTGAGATTGTCGAACAAGGCCAAAGTTTTGAATTAGATAATTTATTAGTAGAAGCGTTTGGTAAAGATCACGCTGTGATTCATTCAAGTATTCCAACTATTTCAAACACGGGCTATTTAGTAAATCAAAAGTTGTGGTATCCAGGGGATAGTCTCACAGTTTTACCAAAACCAGCCGAAATTTTACTTTTGCCGATTGTAGCGCCTTGGTCTAAAATAAGTGAAACGATGGATTTTGTTGCAGCCAGTAGTGCAAAAGTAGTAATTCCGGTTCATGACGGATTTTTGAAATTTGGCGGACCATTTTATAGTATGATTAAACAGTGGTGTACTGATCGTGACATAAAATTTTACGAAGAAATTAACTATCAATCGTATGAAAATTAGTTCTATAATTATTCCTTTAATCGTAGCTTTTACTGCTTACATAGGAGTCGGTTATACCAAAGTTGGTTTAAAGACTTGGTATAGTGGTTTACACAAGCCAAGCTGGACTCCAAGTGGAAAATTAATTAAAGAAATTTGGATATTTTTGTATATTTTAGTGACTGTGGCAGTTATGTTGTTTTGGATTGTTACAATTCCTGGAGTTTGGCACTATATATTAGCTGTTGTGCTTTTGCTAAACGCTTATTTAAATGCAAACTGGAACAAAGTATTTTTTGTTGAACATAATTTTAGCAAAGCGTATAAGCGCATGATTTATCTAAATATTACTACTGTGATTGCGATAATCATTATCTGGCCAATTTATTTATTACCAGCATTATTATTAATCCCATATGTAATTTGGGTAGGAATCGCAACTAAACTAACGAAAGAAATATGGAAATTAAATCGAAGTTAACTATATTATCGGCAGTTGTATTTTTGTTTTCACCTCTGATCGTTTTTGCTCATCAACCATTTTTAGAAACAGAGTCTAGTTTTAGCTCTGTCGCTGATGGGATATTTTTGGGATCAACTCAGATCTCTGACCCTACATCTTCTTCACAAGCAGTGTATGGCCAATTATCAACCGTGGGCGAATTAGATTCCTATGTATTCGTACCTGAGCAGGATGCGACTATTCCATTAGAGATTCTCGTCCCTGTTTCTCCGAGAAATAGTCAATTTAAGCCAGATATTTATTTAATTGCTCGGAATATTTCTGATGAAAATTCAGTAGACATGGAGATTTTACCCATAGCTATTCCTGAAGGTTATGGTGGTATTAAGTTATCCAACAATCACGAAAATGGATTTTGGTATGAACCATTTAGTTTTGAAAGATATTGGGTTGGTGATAAAAAAGAAATAACTGTTGAAGCTAAACAAAATTACTTTATAATTGTTTATGAACCTAACTCGCAGATAGGGGATTATGTTATTGGTGTTGGTACAGTAGAAGATTTTTCAAATACAAGCGTTACTGGATTGCTCGGTGATGTGGGTAAAATTAAATTAGGAATATTTGATGGCCAAAAAATTCCTTGGCTAGACATTATTGGGTTATTTTTGTTCATGGCAGGTTTTGTGGTTGGGCTTGGTGCTGTAACAGTAATAGATGTTCATGGCTTTTTAGGACGCCATTCATCTTATTGGACTGAGAGTACTATCCGCGCGCATAAAGTAACAAAGCCATTGATCTGGTTAGGATTATTGTTATTATTGATTGGCGCTGCCATAACTTACCGCGAAAGTTGGCTGAATGGCGTGGCTTTCTACCAAGCTATTTTATTGCTATTATTAATAGCGAATGGGTTGTTTCTTACTTTTTATATTAGTCCAAAACTATTGGCGCAAGAACGGGAAGGACGTATTTCAGAACCTCTTTCTGTTGGAATGCGAAACAAGATAGCCCTAAGTTTTGGAATTTCATTCTTTGGCTGGTGGGGAGCACTGTTCCTGCTAGCTTGGTATCTGGTGCAAAATTATTTGACTTAATGACAACGAAAAAAATCGTTGTAATCGGAGCAGGTTTTGGAGGGCTGTCAGCAGCGGCATTGTTGGCGAAAGACGGACATCAGGTTACAGTACTGGAAAAACATAATATGGTTGGTGGACGTGCTCGGGTTTGGCAAGAGCGCGGCTTTAGTTTTGATATGGGTCCGTCTTGGTACATGATGCCTGAAATCTACGAGCGCTATTTTTCATTGTTTGGCAAAAAACCGAGTGACTATTATTCTTTGAAAAGACTTAGTCCTTCTTATCGCGCTTACTTTGGAGAAAGTGATAAAGTAGACATGCCGTCGGATGTTGAAGAGACGTATAAACTCTTTGAATCAATTGAAACTGGAGCAGGAGAAAAGCTCCGCGAATATTTAGCCCAGGCAGAATATCAGTATGAAGTTTCGATGAAGGAGTTTATTTATAAAGACTTCAATTCGATTTTTGATTTCTTTACAAAGCGAATGATAACCGAAGGCCGTAAGCTTCACGTCTTCGAAAAATTATCTTCATTCACGAAACGATATTTTAAAAACGAACGTCTTAGAAAATTACTTGAGTACAGTATGGTCTTTTTAGGCGGCGCACCGGACAATACACCTGCTTTGTACTCGGTGATTAACCACGCTGATTTAAATCTAGGTGTTTGGTATCCACAGGGTGGGTTTGGTGCGGTGGCAAGCGCGTTTCAAAAACTTGCCGAAGAGCAAGGTGTTAAGTTTGAATTTGAACAAACTGTAACCGGCTTTGAATATGAAAAAAACCAAATCCGAAAAGTGAAAACTTCTAGCGGGGACTTCGAAGCCGATCTTGTTGTTGCTAACGCTGACTATCATTTTGTAGACCAAACTTTATTAGAAAAACAATATCGCGACTACTCTCCACGTTGGTGGAATAAACGAGTTGTTGCCCCGTCAGCTTTCATTGTGTATGTTGGCGTAAATAAGAAATTGTCTGGTTTGTTGCATCATACTTTATTTTTAGACAAAGATTGGACTGAACATTTCAATACCATATTTAATAAACCTGCTTGGCCAGACCAACCTTCCTTTTATCTTTGCACACCATCTCAAACAGATGATTCTGTAGCACCTGAGGGAAGTGAAAATTTGTTTTTCTTAGCACCAATCGCATCTGGTTTGGATGATACTCCTGAAGTACACGAGCGATTAAAAAATAATCTCTACGACCGTTTGGAGAAAATCACAGGACAGAAGTTTAAGGAAAACATTGTAGTGGAGAGAGTTTTCAGTCTTAAAGATTTTTCTGGTGATTATAATGCTTTTCGTGGTACAGGCTTGGGCTTGGCTCATACGTTATGGCAAACAGCTTATTTTCGACCACGTATGAGAAGTAAAAAGCTTAGTAATCTGTATTATGTTGGTCATCATACTCAGCCTGGCGTGGGTGTACCGATGGTTGTAATCTCAGGGCAGATTGTTTCTGAGAAAATTGGGAAGGAGCAAAATGGATAAGTTATCTTACAAAATATTCAAAAACGGTAGCGTGACTTTTTTCACCGCTAGTTTATTTTTCCCGAAAAAAATTCAGGAAGACGTGTTTGATTTATACGCTTTCGTGAGAGTGTTCGATGATTTTATTGATTCGGTTCCTCAGCAGACTGCGGAATACTATAATTTGAAGTCTGAATACTACAAAGCTGTTAAAGGTGGGGTAGTCGATAATTCCATTGTGATGCGATTTGTAGAATTACAAAACCAACGCCAGTTCGAACAACCTTGGATTGATGCGTTTTTCAAGTCGATGGAGCAGGATATTACTAAACATGATTATAATGAACTCTCGGAAACTTTGGATTACATCTACGGGTCAGCTGAAGTAATTGGACTGATGATGGCGAAGATAATGAAGCTCGCGCCCGAGTCATACCCATATGCCAAAGCTTTAGGGAAAGCTTTTCAGTATATGAACATGATTCGTGATATCAACGAAGATCAAAAATTTGCCCGAACTTATTTACCAGCCAATCACTATAAGCAGTTTGGTTTGCAAAATTTAACTTTTGAAGAAGTAAATGCAAAGTCAGAACAATTTCAGAAATTTATTCAGAGTGAGATCGAACGATACTGGGTGTGGCGTAAAGAAGCTGAGCAAGGATTTAAGTTCATTCCAAAGCGGTTGCGAATTCCTGTTGAAGCGGCGGCGTTGATGTTCGACACAACTATCCGAAAGATTTCTGATAATCCAATGTTGGTATTCAATTCCAAAGTGAAGCCAACAAAACCTGAAGTCGTAGTAAGTCTAGTGAAAAGTATATTTTAATTTATGAAAAATTTTTATAGTAATCGAATACATTTAGAAAAAGAAATCAAAAGCATGGTTAGTAAAGCCAAGACTTTTTCCAAGTCATCGCATATTTGGAGTAAAGATGCACTTGAGCGTTTGGAAGAGTTTGCTTTGGCGGGAAAGTTGATTCGCGGATTGTTGGTTGTGTTTGCAGCGGAACCAAAAACTAAAAACCAGTTAGCTGATGCTGTGAAAATGGGTGCTATGCTCGAGATCATGCACACAGGAATATTAGTTCATGATGATATTATGGATCGCGATCAAAAGCGACGCGGTATTCCAACAGTCCATGCTCAATATCAAAAATTACTAGACTCACGTGATAGAAATGAAAGCTTGCATTACGGTGAAAGCATGGCTAGTTGTGTGGCAATTGTTGCTTATTTTTTAGCGATCAATCAATTTGCAGAATTGAAAAATTCAAAAGTCACTCCGAAACTAATTAATTTATTCAGTTCAGAAATGACTGTACTTGGTTTAGCGCAGATGGACGACGTGAACAGTTCGACTAATAAAGGCTATATCAATAAAGAAGCAATTTTGCGTATTTATGAGCAAAAGACTGGCCGTTACACATTTGCATTACCACTGTTGGCTGGATTGATTTTGCAGAACAAGCTAGATAACAAAACAGAAAAACTTGTTTACCAGCTAGCTAAAAGTCTAGGAGTAATTTTTCAACTCAAGGATGACTGTTTGGGTGTGTTTGGAAATTCTACAAAAACAGGAAAATCAGTCGGTGGTGATATTCGCGAGAAAAAACAAACTTGGCTTTACTTTGAGTTGCTTAAAAAATGCTCGGCCGCTGACACTGCCTTATTAAAAAAGTTATATAATGGACAAGCTATTATTTCAGACGAGCAGCAAGTAAAGATTATGGACCTTCTACATAAATACAAAATTGAAGAACTGGCTAATAAAGAAATAGCTAAGCATCAAAAAATTGTTATCAAAGATATTGATAAACTCCCATTTTCAAAATTATCAAAACAAGGACTAATTGATTTAACTGTATACCTTGTTTCAAGGGAAAAATAATGAACAAATTAAAAACCCTAATTAAAATTTCCAGACCAAGATTTTGGCTGTACGCGGGTGGGACGTTTTGGGTTGGAGCGATTGCTGGTGCGAGCGAACTTAGCCAATTAGCATCGCCTCTGGTTTTGTTGTTGCTAATTTATTTCATGATTCCTGCAAATATTTTTATTTATGGAATCAATGATATGTTCGACGGCGACACCGACGAGTTCAATTCTAAAAAAGACGATAAAGAACATCGCTTGCAAAACACAGAACGTTCCTGGCTGCAAAGCTTAGTTTATGGCTCTTTAGTACTAGGAATTGTATTGGCAATTTTAACTCCGAATATAAAAGCGACAATTCTATTTCTAATTTTTTTATTTTTAGCATGGGCATACAGTTCATTACCATTCCGTTTTAAGGCCAAGCCCTTTATCGACGCAATTTCAAATGTTCATTATGCAGTAATTGGATTTGTGGCCTATGCTCTGCTTAGCGGTGAATTTCCACCGCTTTGGGCAATCATCGCAGCATGGAGCTGGACAGCTTCGATGCATATCTTTTCCGCCGTTCCTGATATTGCTAGTGATAAGCAAGCAAATCTCACAACCACGGCAGTGCTACTTAAGGAAAAATGGTCGTTAGTTCTATGTACTGTGCTTTGGGTTATCACTGCAATTTTATTCACACAGAACTTTCCAGGCACAATTCTAACTTACCTCGCATATGTTTACCCACTTTCAAGCCTACTATTATTAATAAAACCTTCCGTAATCCATCGCGTGTATTGGTGGTTCCCATACATTAATGGAATAATCGGCTTGTTACTATTTTGGTATATATTTTTATCTAAGTTTAATTTTCAAGATTTAATTCAATAAATCTGTTAATTGCGTTATAATTGAGCAAACAGGTATTGATTGTGCTCTAAATGAAACAAAACTGGTATCAAAAAACAATTGATGAAGTACTAGAAGCTCATGGTACAACTATAAACGGCCTCTCAGAACAAGAGGCTTCTTTACGTTTGAAGCGGGACGGAGTTAATGCTTTACCTGAAGCGAAGCAACCTTCGCTTGTTCAAGTTTTTATTTCACAATTTAAAAGTCCTCTAGTTTACATTTTGTTGATCGTCAGCGTAATTGTCTTGCTGTTGGGAGATATTGCAGACAGTATTGTGATTTCAATTGTACTCTTGTTTAATGCTGTAATCGGAACAGTTCAAGAAGGTCGCGCCAATAATACTTTGGCAGCTTTAAAGAATTTCATTCAGACTCAAGCTTTGGTTGTCCGTGATGGTAAAGAAACAGTGATTTCTGATAAAGAGTTAGTCGTCGGTGATATCGTTGTTCTACATGAAGGTGGTCGGATACCGGCTGATGGTAGATTAATCGAAGTAGTAGGTGCGACTGTAGATGAAGCTTCATTAACTGGTGAATCAAACGCGGTTGCAAAAACGATTGATCCAATCACTGAACAAAAAGGTTTATCTACATTGAATCCGGCAGATCAGTTGAACATGGTTTTTAAAGGAACAAGTATCGTTTCTGGTAATGCAAATTTTGTTGTGACTGCTACAGGTGTGAATACTCAAATTGGCCAGCTCTCTGTTAAGGTGATGGGTCTGGATACAGAAATCCCTTTGCAGAAAAATGTTCGTTATCTATCTCGCATAATAGTTATCGCTGTAACGATTTTCTGCGTAGGATTTGTTGGTTTGGGTTTATGGCTTGGGCTTGAGTTATTGGTAATGGTAAAAACTTCTGTTGCTTTAGCAGTATCATTGATTCCTTCAGGTCTGCCAATCATCATGACTTTAATTTTGGCGAATGGTGTTTGGCGAATGAGTCAACGTAAAGCTTTGGTGAAAAAACTTGCAGCTGTGGAAGCATTGGGTCATGCGAATGTAATCGCTGTCGATAAAACGGGAACTATTACCCGCAATCAATTAGTTGTGAAAAAGGTTTTTGTAGCGGGTAAAACTTTTGAAATTAGTGGTCGTGGTTATGAGCCAAAGGGAGAGGCGAGTTATCATGGAAAAGTAGTGGCGCCAGATCACACAGCCGAATTATTACTTGCAGCAAAATTTGCTGCGTTCGCTTCTGCAGAACTAATTTTTGACCCTAAAACCAAAGCTTGGATTGTTCAAGGCGATCCAACTGAAGCTGCGATGCTAGTACTAGCCGAAAAATTAGGATTTGGAAAGAAGGCCATATTGGTAAACCACCGATTGATCCAAGAAATTCCATTTGATTATCGTACAAAATATCGTGCGGTTGTATTTGAAGAAAATGGCAAACATACTCTGGCCGTGATTGGTGCGCCAGAAGCAGTGGCTAGTTTGGCCGGCCGTGATCATAATGAATTTGAGCACGCGATGACAGAAATGGCGGGTGAGGGCTTGCGTATCATCGCGTTTGGATTTGCTACTGTTGAGGGTGCAGTTGATCCTGAAAAAATTCCAAAGCTTCACTTCGGTGGTTTGTATGGCATGCAAGATACTTTGCATCGAGAAGTCCCTGGTGCTGTTGCTGATGTGAAATCTGCAGGGATGAAAGTTGTTATGATAACAGGAGACTGGCCTGAAACAGCCAAGGCAATCGCCAGGCAAGCGGGGATTTTTGAGGAAGGCGATCAAGTTTTGACGGGCGCAGACATGGAGAAACTTTCTAAAAATGAGTTATTAGGTGTTCTTCCGACAACTTCGGTATTTGCTCGCATTACACCAGACAATAAGCTTCGCATCGTTCAGGGGTATCAAGAGTTAGGAAAAGTTACTGCAATGACCGGGGATGGAGTTAATGATGTTCCTTCATTAGTGGCTGCTGATTTAGGAATAGCGATGGGTAAAACCGGTACAGAAGTAACCAAAGAATCCGCAGATATTATTTTACTCGATGATAACTTTTCTACTATTGCTGCCGCAGTTGAAGAGGGGAGAAACATTTATAAAACTATTAAACGCGCTATTCTATATTTGACCTCTACCAGTTTCGGTGAATTGTTTACAATTGTCGGTGCATTGTTGTTGGCATGGCCGCTTCCAGTTACAGCCGTGCAAATCCTTTGGTTGAACTTAGTTACTGATGGATTCTTAACAATCGCTTTTGCCGCGGAACCGAAAGAGGGAAATTTACTCCGAGAGCCTTACCGAAAACCGGCCAAGTACATGATCGATAGATTCATGGTGCTAAGAATGATTCCACTAGCGTTAATCATGGCAATCGGAACTCTGTGGTTGTTTGATTTTTATCGCGATGGCGATATTGCTAAAGCACAAACCATTTCTCTTACAGTTTTAGCAATTTACCAGTGGTATAATGCTTTTAATTGTCGAAGCGAAACTCGTTCTGCGTTCAGTCAGGCATTCACAAATAAATGGCTATGGGCAGCAATTGCTGCAGTTGCATTATTGCAATGGGCGGCTGTACACTGGGGACCGATGCAGAAAATTTTAGGAACTGTAGATTTAACTCTTAATGAATGGTTAATCACACTTGCGGCCGCATCTTCAATCTTAATCTGGGAAGAGCTTGTTAAGGTGCTCCGTCGTCTGGTATTGTATTGGCAGAGAGATTAACTGAAAGGATTTTATGATTACAAAAAATCTTCACAAACTTACCCTTGATAACACCGATTTTCGTCGAGTCTTAATTACTAATTCTCATTCACAACTTGTGTTGATGTGTATCAACCCAGGCGAAGAGATCGGCGAAGAAGAACATGACTTAGACCAAATTTTATATTTTGTAGCCGGTTCAGGTAAAGCTGTATTTGAAGGACGCGAAGAAGAGTTTGCTGCCGGGGATGTAGCAAATGTTCCTGCTACCACTAAGCATAACTTTATTAATACAGGGGATTCACCTCTAAAGCTATTTACGATTTACAGTCCACCTGAACACGAGAACGCAACTGTTCATAAAACCAAAGCCGAAGCTGATGAAGCTGAACACCACTAAATTACAAACCCCGCCTTATGGCGGGGTTTTAGTATGACTCGGCGGGTCCTGTCGCCGCCTACCTCCAACCGTCCTCCTCCGTGCGGGCGGTCGGAGGGCCTCCAGGCGGCACCACCCGCCAGTGAAAATGGAATGGGAAGAATGGAATGCATTTTTCTTCTTCCCTATATTTTAAGAAAGGCTGAGGTGGTTTGTAAGTGGAACCCATTCGCCCAGCTCCGCTGCAAGCGGAGCGTAGCGATTGGGTGGATACGGCAAATCACCCCAGCCTTTCTTAAGTAGCGAATCAGAGCAGGAATGTATCTCTCATTCCACCCCATTTTTAAGCGGCACAAGTGATATCTTAAAGGAGAGGCTCTGGGCCCAGCTCAAGTAATTTTCTAAAGAAAATTACTTGAAGCGTAGCCCTGCGGCTCGACGAAAGATATCACTTGTGCCGCTCATAAACAAAATACCCCCGCGTAAGCGGGGGTATTTCTTATGCAGCGATTTTGGCTTTAGTAGCTTTCTTGGTTTTTGCTTTAATGCAGCTGGTACAAGCTTTCACTCGATTTCCATCTTCATTGCGTGTCCATTGGAGATTGGATTTCAATCGGACAATAGATGCTCTCATTGAGTGAGAACGCTTGATAGTTTTAGAGTAAGTTTTGCCGCAAGTGGTACACATTCTTGGCATAGTAATCCTTTGTTAATTCGGCGATGTGCCGATTTGGTTATAAAAATGATACTTGCTAAGTATACTGGAATATAAAAGAATTGGCAAGTGTAGGGTGTTTGGGCACCAGACTCACTAATGAGTAATCCTTAAAAATGATCAACTTTCTTAGCATATTTGATTATGCTAAAATTAAGAAATGGATATATATAGTATTTTAATTTTCCTCCCAATTTTATTATTCTCAGTTATAGTACATGAAATTTGCCATGCATTAGTTGCAGAAAAATTAGGGGACAGTACAGCCCGTGATGCAGGTCGCATTACACTTAATCCAATTCCTCACATTGATCCGATCGGCTCGATTCTTTTACCAGGATTACTGCTCTTTTTAGGCAGTCCGTTTCTGTTTGGATATGCAAATCCTGTGCCAGTGCAATTTGAGAATTTACGACCCCGTAAACTAGGAATGGTCCTTGTTTCGATCTCTGGTTCCGCATCCAATTTTATTTTAGCGATTATTTTCGCCTTACCATTAACATTTGGTTTGATCGATGGATTTATGGCTGAGATTTGGAAAATTGCCGTGGTTCTTAATCTAGTACTTGGTGTATTTAATCTATTACCTATCCCACCGTTAGACGGAAGTAAGATTTTAGCAACTCTACTTCCGGATAAGTATATGTATAAATTTTTGGAACTAGAGCGATTTGGTTTTATTCTTGTTATGATCTTTGTTCTTTCAGGCCTATTCACACCTATCTATAGTTTAGTTACAGGCATCTTCTTTCGAATATTTAATATTTAAAACTCCTTGATTTAGAATTATTCCATTGAATAATAAGTGTTGACTAAACCTGAACAATCTTCTATAATATTCTCATAATTCATTAGAAGCCCCAACTTAAGGAATTACTGACACATTGTCGCGTTAAGCGGGAAGTTATCTGATAAGGCTTCGTCAGAGTACCGCGTGCGTGAGCCAAAGAGACTGACTCTTAGGTCAGTTTTTGTTTTAGCTACATTATGTGAACCCTTTATGCAGTCCAAAGCAAGTTTGGACTTACATAAAGCTTTGGGCGAATTCTTTGTCGAAATACTTACGTTATTTCTCACCGTACCTTTAGTACGGCTCGAAATAGCCGCGTATTTCTTCGCGAATTCACCTCAATCACATAAGTAGCTTAGTAAAAAATTAATAGGGACGTGTCATCCCACGAAAGGTCAAAGAAGTGCCTACTATTAACCAGTTGGTTCGCAAGCCAAGAAAACTTGCCCAAACCAAGAGTAAGTCTCCGGCCCTACAACGCCGTCAGAACTTAATCAAGAACAAGACATTGTTCATCAAGACAGGTAGCCCGTTCATGCGAGGGGTTTGTCTAAAAGTTTATACAACTACTCCAAAGAAGCCGAACTCGGCTTTGCGTAAAGTAGCCAAGATTAAATTAACTAACGGCATGGAAGTACTCGCGTACATTCCTGGTGTTGGTCACAATTTACAGGAACACAGTGTGGTAATGATCCGCGGTGGTCGTGTAAAAGATTTACCTGGTGTGCGCTACCACATTGTTCGTGGTAAATTGGACACCCTAGGCGTTGACGGTCGAAAACGCTCTCGTTCAAAGTATGGAACTAAGCGTCCATCAGCCGCCGCTTAGAAAAAAGTATACCCGGCCGAAGAGCCGGGGTCTAGATCCCGGATAGCTTCGCTTCCGGGAATTCTGAAAGGAAAAACTAAGATGCCACGAAGAGCAAGAAGTTTTGAAAAGCACGTACCTGAACCAGATCCAAAGTTCAGCAGTGTTAAGTATGCAAAATTCATCAACTATTTGATGGAACGCGGTAAGAAGACAACTTCACAGAAAATTTTCTACACTGCGCTAGATATCGTTGAAGAAAAGATGTCTAAAAATTCTGCACCAGCTAGCAAAGAACAAGATGGTTCTGTTGCTGAAGTTGCAGATGCAAAAATTACCGACCCTCGCCAGATTTTTGATATCGCATTGAAAAATGTATCTCCAATTATGGAAATTAAAGGTCGTCGCATTGGTGGTTCAAACTACCAAGTTCCTATGGAAGTGCAAGAGCCACGTCGCACAGCATTAGGTATGAAATGGATGATTGCTGCAGCGCGTTCACGCAAAGGCGCTCCTATGGCGCAAAAGCTTGCGCAAGAAATCATGGATGCGTTCAACAAGCAGGGAACTGCTGTGAAGAAGCGCGATGATACTCACCGTATGGCTGAAGCAAACAAAGCATTTGCTCACTTCGCCCGTTTCGGAAATAAGAGAAAATAAAAAAGAGACCAGCTAAAAGCTAATCTCTGTTTGCGGTTCATTACTGAACGCAATAACAGCATGAGATATGATCGATTCGATTTCGATCTCCTCGCCATCTACCAAATGAAAATGCATTTTCATTTGTCTACGCATGTTCTCAGGTTTGGTATCAATCCTGGGTTCGACACTTTCTTCGAATGATTCCCATTCCTCAGAGCCCATTTGTCGAATTTTGCCTTTAACCAGTACCATCTCCACCTCCTTAATTCAATTATATTTAAAAATTAGTATTTATTCAAATTAACATGCCCAGAGAATATCCAATAGAAGCGACCCGTAATATCGGGATTATCGCTCACATCGACGCCGGCAAAACTACAACTACCGAAGGTATTTTGTACAACACCGGTATGATCCACAAGATCGGTGCAGTTCACGAAGGTGAAACCGTTACCGATTGGATGGAACAAGAACGCGAACGTGGTATCACTATCACTTCCGCGGCTGTTACTTGTTACTGGAAACCTCAATACATCAAGATTGAAGGTGACAAGGAATATAAAATCAACATTATCGACACTCCAGGTCACGTAGACTTCACAGTAGAAGTAGAGCGCTCTTTGCGCGTACTCGACGGTGCGATTACCGTATTTGACGGTAAAATGGGTGTTGAACCTCAATCCGAAACTGTCTGGCGCCAAGCCGACAAGTATGGCGTACCACGCATGTGCTTCATCAATAAGATTAACCAAACTGGCGGCGACTTCTACAAGTCTTTGGATTCAATTCATAACCGCTTAACCAAGAACGCTTTTCCAGTTCAACTGCCGATTGGTTTCGAAAAAGACATTGTTGGTGTTGTCGACTTAGTAACTATGAAGTCTTACACTTATAAGGATTTCACAGACAAAGAATTTACAATCGGTGAAGTTCCAGCTGATATGAAAGAAAAGGCCGAGAAATACCGCCATGAACTAATCGAAAAAATTGTAGAGTTTGACGATGAGTTAATGGAGAAATACTTAGAAGGTAAAGAACTTTCCGAAGAGGAAATTTTACAAGCCATTCGTAAAGCTACTCGATCCGGCGACTTCTATCCTGTATTCGGTGGTGATGGTCGCGGAATTATCGTACGCACATTGCTCGATGCTGTTACAAACTTCTTACCATCTCCTTTGGACAAGGGTCCTGTTAAAGGCCACAATCCAAAAACTGGTGAAGAGCTACTTCGCAATCCAAGTGATGATGAACCATTTACAGCGCTTGCTTTCAAAATCGCAACCGATCCTTTCGTAGGACGCCTTGCTTTCTTCCGTGTTTACTCTGGAACTTTGACCGCTGGTTCTTACGTACTTAACGGTCGTACTGGTAACCGTGAACGTGTTGGTCGTATTGTGCGTATGCGCGCCGATCAACGTGACGAAGTAAAAGAGGTTTTCGCCGGAGACATTTGTGCGTTGGTTGGTCCAAAGGACACAATCACAGCCGACACTCTTTGTGCCGAGAACTCTCCAATCGAATTAGAAAAGATTAAATTCGCTGATCCAGTTATTTCGATGGCGATTGAACCGAAGACTAAAGCGGACCAAGAAAAAATGGGTATCGCGATGCAAAAGCTTGCGGAAGAAGATCCAACTTTCAAAGTTTCTTCCAACGATGAAACTCAGCAAACTATTATTGCTGGTATGGGCGAGCTTCACTTGGAAATTCTTGTCGATCGTATGAAGCGAGAATTCAAAGTTGAAGCGAACGTTGGTAAGCCAGAAGTTGCTTACAAAGAATCTTTCAAGAAAACTGCAACAGCAGAAGTAAAGTATATTCGTCAGTCTGGTGGACGCGGTCAATATGGTCACGTTTACTTGCGTGTTGAACCTCTTGAACAAGGTAAGGGTTATGAATTCGTTGATGAGATTGTGGGTGGTGTAATTCCAAAAGAATACATCAAGCCAATTGATAAAGGTATTCAAGAATCTGCTGCTAACGGTGTGATCGCTGGTTACCCATTAGTAGACTTCCGAGCTGCTGTTTATGATGGTAGCTATCACGAAGTTGACTCTTCGGAAATGGCTTTCAAAATTGCTGCATCCAAGTGTTTACAAGAAGCCGTCAAGAAAGGTGATCCTGTACTACTTGAACCGGTGATGAAAGTTGTAGTAACTACCCCAGAAGCGAACATGGGAGACGTTATCGGTGACTTGAACTCTAAGCGCGCGAAAGTACAAGATATGGAAGATATCACTGGTCGCAAAGTTGTGACTGCCTTTGTACCGCTAGCCGAAATGTTTGGTTACGCGACACAACTTCGCTCTATGACCCAAGGTCAAGCATCTTCTATTATGGAATTCGATCACTACGAAGAAGTTCCAAAAAATGTTGCTGCTAATATTATTGAATCTCGCGCGGGCATGAATGTTCGTAAGGGGCAATAATATCTGTTTATAAAAACCGCCCTTCGGGGCGGTTTTTTTTGTGGATAAGTCATTTCTTCGTTCAGTCTCATTTACTTATACTTAAGGTGAGTTAAAATAATTCATGAAAAATATGTCAAAGTTCCTAAAAAAATGGAATTCCAAGCACAGAATCAATTTATTACTTGCTCTATTCGTGATAACTGCCGCCGCAGGTTTAGTCTACGTTCGCTATTACAGTTCTTATGCACCGCAACCATTAAGCTCAAGTGCCAATGAAGAACCATCACCGCATTGGGCTCATGGCCAGGTTGCACTTTTAGATAGCGCTTCCAGAGGTTGGGACATACATTTTACTAGAGCAATAGCTAATTGGGAAAGTAACGGAGCTTTAAATTTTAGTATTGTGCCAGGGGATGAGTCTGAAGAGTGTTTTATATATGTTGGATACATGAATTTTTGTACAATTAATGATCCCGATTATGGTGTGTTAGCCTTAGGGACTTACGGCCATATCCCTGATTCTGGGCACATCACTGATGCACTTTTCATCTTTAATGATGGTGCGCTCTTTGATAAAACATCAGTTTTCGGTAATGTCTTTTGGAGAAATAAGCTACTTTGTCAATATATGGGATGGTCTTCAGGTTTGGATTATAGGTATAAGGATGGCACTGACAGCTGTATGAAATATATGACATGGCAAAGTGATCAAACCCAAATCAAGCGTCAGCAGGACCCTGATGTTACAGATTTAACAAATATGATGGCGAAATATATAGATCATACGGATGGTATAATTCCACCTCCCAAAATTACAAAACCAGAAAACGGACAAGTTTTTAACCTGACAAGTAATTTCGGCGAGTTAGTGGAAATAAGAGAAAACGGTCTATTGGAAATATATCGATTAGATAGAAAAGACGGTTCAGAACAGATTACTTTTATACAGAAAAAATCTAAATAACTCTGTGCTTGTAAACTTGGACCTAAATAAAAAACCGCTCGAAAGGGCGGTTTTATGTTATACTTATCTTAATTGAGCAATATTTATGAAACAAAAACGACAAAATAAATCACCCTTTATCCTGGCTGGTGTGGCAGTGTTGGTATTAGTATCAACCATGATTTTGGCTGAGAATGGCACTTTGCGAGGATTATTGAGTTCAGCTTCGCAAAAAGGTGGTGATGAGGAAGTGGTGACGGCCATCTTCCCAGCTAGTGTTGCTGGTGGTCAGAAGGCTTCTGCTTTTAGAGACCTGAGTGCTTTGAGAGCCGTTCAAGTACCAGCTCTTGATATTGAGAAGGGTGAAGATGATTGGGAATTAATTAGCAGTATAAGCGATAATTTTGCGCAAAGAATAGTATTCGTTGATCAAAATAGAGGTTACTTATTGACTGAGAAAAATATTTACCGGACTCTTGATGGAGGACGTACATGGATTGTTTCTTGGACAGCTACCAATAATCCACCCGAATTCTTTTCAGGATTATACCTCGGTCCTGGAAATCACTTAATGGTTTCTGGTTATAGCAATGCTTCTGATGCCTCACAGGGATTCATTTATAGCTCTTATGATGGTGGTATAATCTGGAACCCTAAGTCAATATTGTCTAATGAAGATTGGCTAATGGATGTGGTAGGGAATGGTAGTAATGTAATCAGCCCAGCTATGAGTGTGGTGGATGGAGTCCCTTCGGTATTTTATGGTCGTGGTTCGAGCGAGTTGCGTCGAGTTGAACCTCACCCTAACCAAGATGGTTGGTTTGGTCATCAATCCAGTTTTATTGGTACAACTGCACATTTAGCAGGGATAAATTTTTGTACTAGCAATAATAACGGTTTTGGTTGGTCGTGTCGTGAATCAATTGACCCAATATTTGATGGATCGGTTCAGTTTTTGGACAACAATACAGGCTTCGTAGCTGGAGGAATGATCTTTCCAGAATCACAGGGCTGGATATATAAAACTACAGATGGTGGAGCAACCTGGGGACAGAGATTAGCTGAACCCAAATGGCCAATTAGACATGTCTTGCCCGTGGATAATGGTTTGATTTACGCATCTGGTGGTAACGCTGTATTTATTGGTGAACAGGGTGGCGGTATTATAGTTTCTGAAAATGGTGGCGCGACATGGCGAGAGTCATTCGAATTTGGTGGAGAATTTCGAGCTTGTGCAGTAGTACCTTTGACCAAATTCATCCGATGCGTGGGAACTGAGATGATTGATGGAAGCTTTACCGTTAGGGTGTTTGAGCTCAAAATGTAATAAATAATAAGACCATCTTCTAAAAGGTGGTTTTTTTGTGCTAAGATGCGATTATGAATCTCAAAGACTTAATCAATTTAGCAGGCCAGCAGGGGAAAGTGGTGATTGTTAATGGTGAAGGGGAAGTGAAAGGTGTTTTTCTTGGTGAGGCAGAGTATCGAAAAATGAGTGGTTCCGAAAAACCACAGGTCGAAGAAGTTGATAGAGAAAAAATCAATCGCGAAATTCTTGAAGCTCAACTCCGTGAGAATATGGATTTGGGAGAGAGTAATTTAGAGACAATCGGTGGGCCAATTAAAATGCCTGAGCCAATCGGCCAGATTCTTCAAGATAGAGCGCGGAATTTATTTGTGTCTCATCCCGCAGCATCTCGCATTGAAGAAATTGATTACGATCCGCGCGAAGAAGTGATGGATCCAAATTATGGTCGTTTGGGAGCGCCGCGCGTCTCAATGGACGACGAAGAAATCAAACCAAACTTTGATGATATTTAAATCTATGCACAAAGACATTCAAAAATATAACAACGCGCTCAAAGGCGAAGACAAAGCTATTAGTAAAAAGTTAGCCGAAGAAATCGATAAGTCTCTCAAAAAAGCAGAAAGCAAACTTTGGCACGGCGGCCCAGTTTGGTTTATCGAAGGAAATCCAGTCGCTGGATATTCCAAAAGAAAAGTTGGGGTAACATTATTATTCTGGAGTGGGCAATCTTTTAAAGCCAAAGGTCTAGAAAAAGAAGGAAGCTTTAAAGCTGCTCAAAAAAATTACACTTCAGCAGATGAAATCAAATTAAAGGATTTAAGACTTTGGTTGAAAGAATCAAAGACAGTCCAATGGGATTATAAAAACATTGTCAAACGCAAAGGTAAGTTAATTCGACTTAAGGTTTAATGTAAAAAGAAAAAGCAGTCTGTTAAACAGACTGCTTCACCTCCATGTCATCAACATGCCAAATTCCAAAGATGGAATTTTTTATTGCTGTGCCCTTAGTATCAGAGACCAGAACCCAACCTGTCAAACCAATGGAATATTGGTACGGTGATTGTTTGGTTCTATTTTCTCTCAGGAATCTCATGCGAAAGAATTCAAAAGTTTCTGGCGAAGAGTGGTATGAATAAAGATCAGACACCTTCTCTTCGTTTAAATATTGAATCCAATGCACCTTCAAGGTTCGGTATGGCATATATAATACCCCCTATGTGTATGATGCCTACATTGTGGCACGTTTCCGGCTGGTTGGCAACTTGACGCGATACGTAAAAAGACTTAGAATACTTATTGATTGGCGCGCTTTGCGGCCGCCAATTTTATAATCGTATGTACCTCGTCGCTCGTTTGATCTCAGTCTGAAGTAAATTCAGACTTTCAATCAAACTCGCCCTCCGGGTTTGCCCAATTTCTTTGTCAAAAGTTTCCGCTAGTCGCTCACCGTACTATTAGTACGGCTCGCAACTTGCTCAACTTTTTCCTGCTTGCGATACTCGGGCTTGGCCCGAGTAAGCTCGTATCGAACTTGGCCAAACGACTTCGGCACATAACGGTAAATAATAATTAACCGCTATAAATTCACCTCTTTTTGTTTCTGGATTCCTACGTGAAAAAAAGAGAAACCCTCTCTTTTTCCTCGCATCGATAGGGGAAGGAGCGAGGGTATCTCGGGACAAGAATTGAAAACTTTTTATAGCTCGAAAGGCATCAAATGGCAGAACAATTTGATCGCTCAAAGCCCCATTTGAATGTGGGAACCATCGGCCACGTTGACCATGGTAAGACAACTTTGACCGCTGCTATCACTACTGTGCTTGCGAAGTCTGGTAAGGCAAAAGCTAAGGCTTACGACCAAATCGACAACGCGCCAGAAGAAAAAGCTCGTGGTATTACTATTAATACCTCACACAGCGAATACGAATCCGACAAGCGTCACTACGCTCACGTTGACTGTCCAGGTCACGCCGACTACATCAAAAACATGATTACCGGTGCTGCTCAAATGGATGGTGCGATTCTTGTAGTATCAGCTGCAGACGGTCCTATGCCTCAGACTCGCGAACACATCTTGCTCGCTCGTCAGGTAGGTGTACCTTCTATCGTTGTTTACATGAACAAGGTAGACCAAGTTTCCGATCCAGAACTTTTGGATCTTGTGGAAGAAGAAATTCGTGATCTTCTAAGCAAGTACGAATTCCCAGGAGCTGAAACTCCTATCATCCGTGGTTCTGCGTTGAAAGCTCTCGAAGGAGATGCTGCAAACGAAGAAACTATCCTTAAGCTTGTAGAAGCATTGGATACTTTCATCCCTGAACCAACCCGCGAAACCGATAAGCCTTTCTTAATGCCTATCGAAGATATCTTCACAATTGAAGGTCGCGGTACTGTAGTTACAGGTCGTATCGAACGTGGTGTTATCAATATCAACGAAGAAGTTGAAATTGTTGGTATCAAACCTACTTCAAAGACCGTTGTAACTGGTGTTGAAATGTTCAACAAGCAGCTCGACAAGGGTATGGCTGGTGACAACGCTGGTCTATTGCTCCGTGGTGTTAAGAAAGAAGAAGTTGAGCGCGGCCAAGTTTTGGCTAAGCCTGGTTCTATCACTCCTCACACTGAGTTCTCTGCTGAAGTTTACATCTTGACCAAAGAAGAAGGTGGACGTCACACTCCATTCTTCAAGGGTTACAAGCCACAGTTCTACGTTCGTACAACCGACGTGACTGGTGAAGTAATCTTGCCAGAAGGCCAAGAAATGGTTATGCCTGGTGACACCGTTACCATCGACGTAAAGTTGATCACTCCGATCGCTTTGGAAGAAAAAGGTAAGTTCGCTATCCGTGAAGGTGGCCGAACTGTAGGTGCAGGTGTTGTTGTTAAAATCAACAAATAACTATGTCATCCTGAGGCGAAGCCGAAGGATCTTAAAAACTCCCCCAGAAATTGGGGAGTTTTTTGTTGGGATAATAAAAAAGAGCCGGGGAGCGGCTCTTCTAATTAGTTATCGTTGAGGAAATCCTGAAATTTACCAAGAATGGATCTTTTGTCCGAATCCTGAAGCGACCATCTTTGATTTCTGCTTCACGTTATTCGGTATCAACCCATTGAAAACTTCGCGAAGTTGATCGGGGAATCGGGTGTGTTTGAAATCAGTGGAATGATCGGGCTTATCTTCAAGCTTGCTAATCACTTCGCAAAACTCCAGATGAGGCCTTGACTCGTGAACAGGTACGAATGGCCGATGCTTCCTGATAATCAGTAAGTTATAAAATCGGTCATATCTACGCTTTTCGTTATCCATAATCTCTCCGATAATTTCTTCGGCCCAATTTATGGTAATGCAATTGTTGCGCGGCACAGCTTGTGTAAAGACACATCTTGAATTCATAATAGTGTAGACGATTACAAACTCTTGGCTGCTCATGCCTCCAAATACGATACTTTTCAACATATATCCTCCATAGATACTGAAATTTACTTTACACATTATACTATTTATAGCACTTTTTGTCAAACCTATACAAAAACAACGATTTTCTTTAAAAAACATTTGACATTAGTTGAAATATCAGATAAAATTGGTCTTAGTTTGCTAGCTAAGTAGCTAAGCAATTTTAATTGCTGTTTAACGCATAAATAAGCGAGAAACAAGCATATTGTCAATTCATTTTATGGAAAAAGGCGAACACAAGCCGAAAATTCGCATCAAGATCCGCGCGTACGATCACAAGTTAATTGATCAAAGCGCAAAGCAGATCGTTGAAACAGCTAAGCGCACTGGGGCAACCATTTCGGGACCAGTTCCTTTGCCGACCGCGAAGCGCAAATACACTGTATTGCGTTCAACTTTCGTGCACAAAGATAGCCGTGAACAGTTCGAAATGCGCACACACAAGCGTATGATCGATATCACAGAAGCTACGCCTAAAACCATCGATTCTCTCACCAACTTAAGCCTTCCAGCTGGGGTTGATGTAGAAATTAAAATGAGTTAAATACTAGAGTGAGTTGGTTCTGAACCGCAAAAGCCCAAAAAGCTTGGCGATTCAGATAACTATTCGCCAAATATAAGCAAAGCATGGCCTCCGGCCTTATGACTTGTTTTTATGTGGTGAGTAGCCACATTTTTTTATTTTCATGTCATTCTGAGCGAAGCGAAGAATCTCATTCGAGATCCTTCGGCCTTTGGCCTCAGGATGACAAAACAATTATTTATGAAAGTGATGTCCCTATTTCTTTAGCGAGTGAGTATCTGGCTTTGCCAGTACGAACGCGGAGCAGGGCGGCTTGCCGCATTTGCGACCAAGATATGGACCAATCAAAACTGTATGAAATTTATTGTAGGTAAGAAATTAAATATGACTCAGTACTTTGCCGAAAACGGCGAAGTAATCCCAGTTACTGTTGTGAAAGCTCCAGAAATTGTGGTAACTCAAGTCAAAACTGGCGAAACTAAAGATGGCTACAATGCCGTTCAGGTTGGTGTCAGTCCTCAAGTGGCAGGAAGTCGTCATTCAAACAAGGCGAAGACTGGTCACTCAAAAGATCTTGGAACTTTCGGTAAATTTGTAGAATTCCGCCTAGAAAATTCTAGCGAATTCCAAATTGGCCAAAAGATTGATGTTTCTACTTTCGAAGTTGGAGAAATTATTAACGTAACCGGTACTATGAAGGGCCGAGGATTCACTGGTGTTATGAAGCGTCATAACTTTGCTGGATTCCCTGGAAGTCATGGTCACGATAAGCCTCGCAGTGTTGGTTCTATCGGTTCTCGTTATCCACAACACGTTAACAAAGGCCGCCGCATGGCTGGTCACATGGGCAATTCCCAAGTTACTGTTAAGAACTTACAGATTGTAGACGTAGACGCAGATAAAGGTTTAATTCTTGTTAAGGGCGCTGTACCAGGACACCCAAATGGAATGGTAAAAATATCTACAACCGGAGTTACTAAACCGTTATTCCAAGAAGTTGTAGAAACTAAGAAGAAAAAGTAAACGACACGAAGTGTCGTCCTGAGTCCCGAAGGGACGAAGGATCTCTCAAAGAGATTCTTCGGCTGTCGCCTCAGAATGACATAATAATTTTATTTACAGATGAAAATTCAAGTTTACAATCAGAACGCGGAAAGCACTGGCGAGATCGAAATTAGCGATCAAATCTTTGCTGTTAAGCCATCTTTGCACTTGCTAGCCGAAGCGGTTCGTGCTCAAGCAAACAACGCTCGTAAAGGTTTGGCTCACACTAAGACCCGCGGCGATGTATCTGGTGGTGGTAAGAAGCCTTGGCGCCAAAAAGGTACTGGACGAGCTCGTGCTGGTTCTACTCGTAGCCCATTGTGGCGACATGGTGGAGTCACTTTCGGACCTCGCTCAGACCGCAACTGGTCGCTCAAGATTAACAAGAAAGCTAAGACTAAAGCTTTGTTTATGTCCCTTTCGGATAAAGCAAAAGATGGTCGCTTGATTGTTGTCGAAGGTGTGAATTTAGAAACACCGAAGACCAAAGAATTTATTAAGTTCATGCAAGCGTTTCAATCTAAGATGGATATTTTGGGCAAAAGGCAAATGCTTGTTCTTCCAAAGAAAGATGATTCTTTAGTCCGAGCTTCCCGTAATTTACAAGCTGTTACTACAACTCTAGCCACAAGTCTAAATGTTACCGATATTCTCAAAGCTGATAGTATGTTTATTCTAAAAGATAGCCTACCAGTAATCGAAAAAACTTATCTTAAAGCGACTGCGGAGCAGTCGTCCCAGAAGCCACAAGCGACGAAGTCGCGCGGGCTATCAGGGAACTCTGAACAGAAAGAAACTCCTAAGAAAGCAGTTGCTGATAAGAAATTGACTGCGTAAGTAGTCGTCCCTGGGCTCAGCTCGCGAAGCGAGATGAGAACCGGGGATCCACTAGAGCAACATATTAATTAATAGATTCCCGGTTACCTCGTTCGATTCTCGAACTCGGTCCCAGGAATGACAACCCTTAACTAACCCACATGGCATTATTTTCTAAAAAAGAAAATACAGAAGACGAAATCAAGGTAGAAACTACTACTGCGTCTGATGAACCGAAAAAAGAAGCTGAAGCTCCTGCGATGTTAGACGTGCCTCATAGTGGTCTTGGTAACAAAGGTTTAATAGTTCCAAGAATTTCTGAAAAAGCTGGTTTCGTAGATCGTTTCAATCAATACATTTTCACTGTTTATGGTAAGTTGAACAAAATCGAAGTTCGTCGCGCGGTTGAAAAAATGTATGGTGTAAAAGTTGCCAACGTTAACATGATTCAAGTCCAAGGCAAGAGCCGTACATTCGGTCGTAAAGTTGGACAACGCAGCGGTTTCAAGAAAGCTATGATTACCTTAACCAAAGACAGTAAGAAGATTAATATAGTAGAACCTACCTAAATTAGTAAGTAGATTGTAGTAAGTAGAATATAGAACATTCCTGTATCCTGCTCACTACAATCTACCCACTACTAACTAACAATATGGCAGTAAAAGTATACAAACCAACTACACCGGGACGTCGCAAGCAAAGTGTGACCGATTATTCCGTTTTAAAAAAGACTGAGAAAACTCCGAAGTCTTTGATAATGAGCAAAGCGAAGAACGCCGGTCGTAATAACTCTGGTAAGATTACTGTTCGACACCGTGGTGGTGGTGCTAACAAGAAAGTTCGTATTGTTGATTTCAACCGTGCCGACCGAAAGAACATTCCTGGTACAGTGAAAACAGTTGAATACGATCCAACTCGCACCGCATTTATTTCTCTTATTACTTACAACGATGGAGTTAAGCGTTTCATCTTAACACCTGCTGGCTTAAAAGTTGGCGATAAAGTAGTGTATAGTGAAACAGCCGAAATCCATCCTGGTAACAGAATGTCACTTGCAAGCATTCCAGTTGGAAGCTTCATCCATGATGTGGAATTAATTCCTGGTCATGGTGGTAAGTTAGCTCGCAGTGCAGGTGCTAGTGTGTTGTTGCAAAACTTAGAAGGTGGTTATGCATTCCTTAAACTTCCTTCTGGTGAAATCCGTAAAGTTCGCGAAACTGCTTGCGCTACAATCGGCTCGATGTCTAACTCAGACTGGATGAACGTACGAATCGGAACAGCTGGTCGTAAGCGCCACATGGGATGGAGACCAAGCGTTCGAGGTAAAGTTATGAACCCAGTAGATCACCCTCATGGTGGTGGTGAAGGTAGTAACTCAATCGGTTTGAAATATCCTAAGACTCCTTGGGGTAAGCATGCGCTCGGTGTGAAAACCCGCGATAAGAAGAAACCGTCTGGTAAGTTTATTGTTAAGCGTCGCGTGAAGAAGCGTTAATTATACAATTCTCTCTGTCATTCTGAGCGGAGCGAAGAATCTCAATTATAGATCCTTCACTGCGTTCAGGATGACAGGATAGAAAATTTATCTATATATATGTCTAGAAGTTTAAAAAAAGGTCCATACATCGATCCTCGTGTACTCAAGAAAGTGCTTGCCGGCAAACCTGGCGATCGCATCAAGACTTGGTCACGAGCTTGTGCCATTGCCCCAGAAATGGTTGGTTTTACTTTCCTCGTACACAATGGCAAACAGCACACCGAAGTTTTCGTTACAGAAAACATGGTGGGACATAAGTTGGGCGAATTCGCTCCGACTCGTAAGTTCATCGGTCACGGTGGTAAACTTGCGAAGGAACAAAAGGCAGGAAAATAATAATGTAATGTTATGCTGAGTGCTGTGAAGTGTCTTTTCTAGAAAGATCCTTCGCTGTGCTCAGGATAACGATGAAATCATATGGCAGAAAAAGTCGCACAACCGAATAACAAGCCTCAAGTGAGAGCTCATGCACGCAATCTCCGCATCTCTCCTCGCAAGATTCGCCTAGTTACAAACTTGGTGAAGAACATGCGCGTTGCAGACGCTTTGGTTCAACTCCAGTTCACCAATAAAAAGGCTGCTGGAATGGTATCCAAATTATTGCGTTCGGCTGTAGCAAATGCTGAGAATAATTTTTCATTAAAAGGTGAGCAATTATTTATCAAGAGTATTACAACTGACATGGGTCCTGTACTTCAGCGTATGTTCCCAAGAGCCCGTGGTAGCGCATTCGTTATCCGACGCAAAATGGCACATGTGAACGTAGTGCTTGAAGAGCGCGATGCAAAACCGAAAAGTTCTGCTAAGCTTCCAAAGGCTAAGAAGAAAGCTGAACCAATCCAGACTCAAGAAGGTCAACTTGGTAAAGCTGAAGCTGAATCTGTTTCTAAACTTAAGCCTGAACCTAAAGTGAAAGAAGTTCACCGCGAAAACGAAGCGACTGATTCTAAAGTAAAAACTTCTCCAGAAAACTTACAAAAGTAATTTAATCGGCACTTTGTGCCGTCCCTGCGAAAGCAGGGATCTCCACTAACTGTCATTCTGAGTCCCCGCCTGCGCGGGGATAAACTCCGAGAAGAATCTCAAGTAAAGATCCTTCACTGCGTTCAGGATGACAGAATTCACCTCTCAAATTATGGGACATAAGATTAATCCAACTTCATTTCGTTTAAAGATTACCGATACTTGGAAGTCCAAGTGGTTTTCAAAGGGCAACTATGTTGCTCAATTGCACGAAGACATCAAGATTCGTGAATACCTTGAAAAGCACTTGCGTAAAGCGGGACTTTCTCGTATCGACATCGAACGCCTCAACGACGGTACAATTACTATCGTAGTTCACACCACCAAACCAGGTTTAATTATCGGTAAAGGTGGCGCAGGTATCGAAGAGTTAAAGAAGCGAGTGAAGCAACAACTAAAGATTAAGAGCGAACTCAAGGTTAATATCGAAGAGATTAAAGATCGCGATATCAACTTACATGCGCAAGTTATTGCAAACGGAATCGCTGAGCAAATCGAACGTCGTGTTGCTTTCCGTAGACTCATGAAGCAAGCGTTAGAACAAGTTATGCAAGCAGGCGCGAAGGGTGTAAAGGTTGCAATCGGTGGTCGTCTGAACGGAGCAGAAATTGCTCGTACCGAACATTTGTCAGCCGGTAAGATTCCTCTTCATACTTTACGCGCTGATATCGACTTTGCTCGTTCTACTGCTCACACAACTTACGGAACAATCGGAATCAAAGTGTGGATCTATCGTGGCGACGTATTCGAGAATAAGACCAAGTAAGTTTAATCATCTATCAATCCGCTGTCATTCTGAGCACAGCCAAGAAAAAATTCTTGCTTGCGCTCAGGATGACAGACTAATAAACATATGTTAATTCCAAAGAAAGTCAAACACCGCAAACATCATCGCGGTCATAACAAAGGTAAGGCTACTTCTGGTAACAGCATTGCGTTCGGCAACTTCGCTCTAAAAGCGATGGAAGGCCGTTTCGTTACTGCTCGCCAAATTGAAGCAGCTCGTCGTGCCATGACCCGCAGTGTACAGCGTGGTGGTAAGATCTGGATTCGGATTTTCCCTGATAAGCCAATTACTGATCATGGTAATGAATCTGTGATGGGTAGTGGTAAAGGTGCAGTTTCTCACTTCGTAGCTGTTGTAAAAAAGGGTCGTATTCTATTCGAAATGGATGGAGTTACTGAACCTGCAGCGCGTGAAGCGATGAGACTCGCTGCCCACAAACTTCCAGTAAAGACTAAATTCTTAATCAAACAATAGCTCTAAACTTTCTCGCTTGTTTAATAACACTAATATGAAGTATTCAGACCTATCTAAAAAACCTATTGAAGATCTTCACAAAGAACTAGTTTCTTTGCAGGAGAAGCGTGAGAACCTCAGAATGAAAGTAAAGCTGGGGCAGGTTAAGAACACCAATCAACTTTCAATTGTTCGTAAGGATATCGCTCGAATTCTAACTTTCTTAAGAGCAAATTAATCGACACTTAAGTGTCGTCCTGAGCGAGGCCGAAGGCCGAGTCGAAGGATCCCTTGTTAAGAGATTCTTCTACTCGTTCTGCGGTGTACGTGTCAGAACGACAAGACATTTATATGACAACAGCTACTAAACAACAACTTACAGGAACAGTCATCTCTAACAAAATGGATAAAACCGTTGTTGTTAAAGTTGATTTAGTTAAGCGTCATCCAAAATACCACAAGAGCTACACTAAGTCTTACCGCTACAAAGCACACGACGAAGAAAACACTTGTGAGATTGGTGATAAAGTTATTATCGAATCAAGTCGTCCGATTAGCAAAGACAAGAGATTCGTTGTACTTAAGAAGGTATAATTAATAATTGACCTCTGTCATTCTGAGCGGAGCGAAGAATCTCAACCATAGATCCTTCACTGCGTTCAGGATGACAACTAATCAAAATTTATGTTACAGATTCGTTCCTACATTAAAATCGCAGATAACACTGGCGCCAAGGTCGTCAACTTGTTTAGCGTGAACGGAAAAAATAAACGCCGTTATGCTCGAGTTGGAGATATTGTTGCTGGGTCTGTTCGCCAAGCTGCACCAAACAGTTCAGTAAAAAAAGGTGATAAGATTTACGCGGTAATTGTTCGAACGAAAAAAGAAATTCGTCGTAAAGATGGTTCTTACATCCGTTTCGATGAAAATGCTGGTGTATTAGTTGATAAAGAAAAAGGTGAACCAAAAGGTACTCGTATCTTTGGTCCAATCCCTCGTGAAATTCGCGATGCTGGATTTAGCAAAATTGCATCATTAGCACCAGAAGTTATTTAAATAATTTGTCATGCCGAATCCTTCGCAGGCTCAGGACAGGCTCCGAAACATAGTTGCGGAGTTTATCCCGAGCTCGTCGAGGGACTCAGGATGACGTAGAAAACATATGACACAAGTAAAGCTCAAAATTAAGAAAGGCGATACCGTAAAGGTATTATCAGGTAAAGATAAAGGTAAGACTGGAAAAGTTTTGCGTGTTCTTCCTGATGACCATAAAGTTGTTGTCGAGAATGTGAATGTTCACACTAAGTATGAACGTCCACGTGGTACTCGTCAGCGCGTTTCTCAAAAGGTGAGTTTTGCAAGTCCTATGTCCTCATCCAAAGTAATGTTGATCGATCCAAGTTCTGGTAAACCAACTCGCGTTGGTTATGAAATTTTAGAGAACGGAACCAAGCAACGCATTGCTAAGAAAAGCGGTAAAGCTGTTTAATAGAAGTATTTAATTACACTTATGAATCGTTTACAAGAACAATATAATAAACAGATTGCACCTGCTTTGAAAGAGCAATTCGGTTACACTAACGTGATGGCCGTTCCTAAAGTGAAGCAAATCAACCTCAACATTGGGGTGGGTAAGTACCTTAAGGATAACCGCTTCATGGAATCTTTGAAAAAGGACTTCACAAAGTTGGCAGGTCAAGCACCAGTTGAAACTAAGGCTCGTAAATCTATCGCTGGATTTAAAGTTCGTGAACAGCAAGTGGTTGGTATGACCGTTACCTTGCGTGGACAAAGAATGTACGAATTCTTAGATAAATTGATCAGCATTGGTCTCCCTCGCGTGAAAGATTTCCGCGGAGTATCTCGAAAAGGTTTCGACGGTCGTGGAAACTACAACCTTGGTCTAAAAGAACACATGGTTTTCCCAGAAATCTCTCAAGATGCAATCGAACATATTTTCGGACTTCAAGTCACGATTGCAACTACAGCTGGAAAAGATGAACCAGCATACGCCTTATTAAAGGCAATGAAGTTCCCATTTAAAGATTAATCGCGCTTCCAAATTCGGACAATTTCTTTGTTATTTCCCTCAGGGCTCTGTCACCGTAACATTTATTACGGCTCCAGCGCCCTTCGGGAAATGCCTCGAACTTGCCCCGAATTTGAAACCGCTTTAGCAAGCAACCATATGGCAAAGAAATCCTTAATCGCAAAAGCTAATCGCAGTTTAAAAAACCCGAAGTTCTCAACTCGAGTAATCAGGCGTTGTTTGAAGTGCGGTCGTAAAGCAGCTTTTATGAGAGATTTTTCTTTATGCCGTATCTGTTTTAGAGAATTAGCAAGCCGTGGAGAAATCCCTGGCGTAACAAAGGCCTCTTGGTAATAACCAACTAACTATCATGTATACCGATCCAATTTCCGACATGTTAACCCGAATCCGTAATGCGCTTGCAGCTGGCAAGCAAGATTTGGTAATGCCATACTCAAAGTTTAAGCACAGCTTAGCAAAAGTTCTTCATGAAGAAGGTTTTCTATCTGGCGTGAACGAATTGCCTGGACGTGTGAAAATGCTCCAAGTCAATCTTAAGTATGCTCAAACAGGCAGTCCTGTGATTACCGGTATCAAGCGTGTTAGCACTCCGGGACAACGTATCTACATGCCAGTTGGAAAGATTCCTCGCACTAATGGTGGCTTCGGTATTACAGTTGTTTCAACTTCGAAAGGATTATTAACAGACAAACAAGCCCGCAAAGATCGTGTTGGTGGAGAAGTTGTTTGTCAGATTTGGTAGGTAAAACTTTACCGCTCGTTTGACTTCAGTCTGAAGTAAATTCAGACTTTCAGTCAAACTTCACCCTTCGGGTTTGTCCAATTACTTCGTTATTTTCCTCGGAACCCTGTCACCGTAACTAAAGTACGGCTCCAGAGTTCCTCGGAAAATGGCCTGAACGCGATGGGCGGGCTTTGCCCGACCAATCCGTGCCGTACTTGGACAAACGGAAAAGTTTTGATAACATTATTTATTCAGTTTTAATAACGACACTATGTCAAGAATCGGAAAAAAACCAGTAATTCTTTCTAACGGCATCACTGCTGAATTGAAAGACAACGTACTTACCGTAAAGGGTAGTAAGGGTACTTTGACTTTGGAAATTCACCCAAAAGTAAAAGTTGAAGTCAAAGACAATGAAGTATTGGTAGACGTTGCTAAAAAAGAAGATAAGCGCGAAAAGGCTCTTTGGGGTTTGTTCCGTTCGTTGATTCAGAATATGGTAGATGGTTTAACCACCGGTTTCACTAAAGAACTAGATGTAGTAGGCGTTGGATTTAAGGCAGAAGTTCGTGGTAAAGATTTAGTTTTGAACCTTGGTTTTTCTCACCCAATCGATTTTCCAATCCCTGATGGCGTAGAAGTAAAGGCAGAAAAGCAACCAGCTAAAGTTACTATTCAGCAGTATCAAACAACAATTACCTTAACTAGCATCGACAAACATTTAGTTGGTCAAGTTGCTGCAAATATTCGCGAGTTGAAGAAGCCGGAGCCTTACAAAGGTAAAGGTATTCGATACAGCGACGAAAATATTTTGCGCAAGGCTGGTAAAGTTGTTAAAGCTGTAGGAAAGTAGGGCCGCAATTTCCATGGCCGCCACTTTTTAGCCCGGAGCAAGTCCGGACTTGCAAAGTGGCTTTGAGCGACTTCTTTGTCGCCGGCTCCGTTCCTTGCTCACCGTAGTTCTACTACGACTCGCTCGGTACTCGCCGGCTTCGCGAATTCGCCTCAACCATGAAAATTGCGATAATCTAATATGTGATAATATATGACTAATTTACAGAAGCATAAACAATTAAAGCATAAACTCCGCAAGGGTCGTGTTCGCAGTGTCATCAGTGGCACTCAAGAACGTCCTCGTTTAAGCGTGTTCCGTTCTAATGCTCATATGGTTGTTCAGTTAATCGATGATGTGGCCGGTAAAACTTTGGTAGCAGCTTCTACTAAAGACTTGAAAGCTACTGGCGATAAAACTGCTCAAGCTCAAAGTGTCGGTAAGGAAATCGCGACTAAGGCACAAGCTGCTGGAGTAAAAGCTGTCGTGTTTGACCGCGGTGGTTATCGATATCATGGTCGTGTTAAAGCATTAGCTGAAGCGGCTCGCGAAGCTGGACTTCAATTTTAAGATGAAACTCCCTCGTTCGTTTGGTCTCAGTTTGAAGTAAATTCAGACTTTCAACCAAACTTCACCCTTCGGGTTTGTCCAATCACTTTGTTATTTTCCTCGGAACTTTGTCACCGTAGGTAGACTACGGTTCCAAAGTTCCTCGGAAAATGCCTCGTGCTTGAACAAACGAGAAAGTTTAATATTTAATAGATAATTATGGATAAGAAATCTAAAAAACCGAATAATCGTGGCCCTCAACAACCTCGTGAATTTGACCAGAAAGTGGTTGAGATTAAACGTGTAACTCGTGTTACAGGTGGCGGTAAGCGTATGCGTTTCCGTGCTTTAGTTGTAATTGGCGATCACAAAGGTAAAATCGGTATTGGTCTTCGCAAAGGTATGGACGTAACAGAAGCTGTAAACAAAGCAGTAAATGCTGCGAAGAAAAACATGATTACAGTTCCTTTGGTAAAAGATACTATTCCTCATGAAGTTAAGATTAAATATAAGTCTAGTAAATTGTTGATGATGCCTGCTCGTCAGGGTACTGGTGTAATCGCCGGTGGTGCGGTTCGTTCAGTTTTAGACCTTGCTGGTGTAAAGAACGTAATCAGTAAAATGATTGGTTCAAACAACAAGACTAACAATGTTCGTGCTGCGTTCGAAGCATTTAAGGTGATGCGCAGTAAAGAAGAAATAATGGCAAGCCGCAAGTAAAGGAATGTCATTCTGAGCGAAGCGAAGAATCTAAAAGATCCTTCACTGCGTTCAGGATGACAACATAAAATATATGATTAAATTACATGATTTAAAACGTCATCCGAAATCCACAAAGCGACGCAAAGTTGTCGGCCGTGGTCTTGGAAGTGGTCATGGAACCTATTCTACTCGTGGAGCAAAAGGACAAAAGTCTCGTACTGGTCATTCCAAATCACCAGCGGCTTTCGAAGGTGGTCGTCAACCATTAGTTCGCCAAGTTCCAAAGAGTCGTGGTTTCAAGAGCATTCACGAAAATGCTACAGCTATCAAACTTGATGCGCTAAATGCTTTCAATGATGGTGATGAAGTTACAATCTCAACTCTTAAAAAGCATGGTATTATCGCCAACACTGTTGGTAGAGTAAAACTACTTAAGGGTGGACTCAAAAAGAAACTTGTTGTGAAAGTACCAGCTTCAGCTACCGCAAAAACTGCTATTGAAGCGGCTGGCGGTTCAGTTAAATAAATGAATACAATGTCATCCTGAATCCCGCTTACGGGATGAAGGATCTCAAAATGAGATCCTTCGCTTCGTCCGTTCAAAATCTCTACGAGATTTAGGTGGACTTCGCTCAGGATGACTTTATGTGTATAATATCAATATATGAATAAACTCAGCTTAATTTGGAAAACTAAAGACCTTCGGAAGAAAATCTTCATGGTTTTGATTTTGTTGTTAATGACTCGTGTTTTAGCTCATATCCCAATTCCTGGAATCAGTGTCGAAGGGCTTCGCTCTTTCTTTGAAGGCAATCAGTTCCTCAGTTTACTAAACATCTTTTCTGGTGGTGGTCTAAGTAACTTCTCAATTGCACTTCTTGGTGTCGGTCCCTATATTACCGCGTCGATCATTATGCAGTTGCTAACAATGATTATTCCTGCTCTAAAAGAATTACAGAAAGAGAATGGAGAAGCTGGTCGTCAGAAGATCAACCAATATACTCGTTTCTTAACTATTCCTTTAGCGATTCTATCTGGTTTTGGAACTATCCGCTTATTACAAAGCCAGGGTGGTGCAGAATTGCTTGGTGTATTTAGTCCTTTCCAATGGTTCTTAACTCTATTGGCTGTGACTGCAGGTACGATGCTTGTTATGTGGATTGGTGAAATTATTTCTGAATATGGAATTGGTAACGGTATTTCCTTGGTCATTTTCGCAGGTATTGTTGCTCAAATCCCAACTTCAATCGGCTCATTCATTGAATTGTATGATCCGAGTCAGCTACCAACTTTGATTGGTTTCGCGATTGCTGGATTATTGGTAATTATCGGAGTTGTTCTGGTGACGGAAGCTCAGCGTAATGTTCCGGTAACTTATGCTAAGCGTATGCAAGGGGACAGGCAGGTTGGCGGAGTTAGTTCACATTTACCACTTCGCCTGAACCAAGCCGGTGTAATTCCAATTATTTTTGCAATTTCCTTATTGTTATTCCCAGCCATAATTGCGCAGTTCTTTGTAAATGCAAAAACTCCTTTGGTTGCTGAATGGGCTCAGAAAGCAATTGAATTTACCAATAACCAAGGAATTTGGTACGGTGTAGCTTACTTCGTACTGGTTGTAATGTTTACTTTCTTCTACACAAATATTGTTATCAACCCTGATGAAGTATCTGAAAACATGCAACGCAGCGGTGGTTTTGTTCCTGGTATCCGTCCAGGTCGAATGACTGCCGATTACTTATACAAAGTATTGAACCGCATTACTTTACCAGGCTCTTTGTTCTTAGGTCTAATTGCTGTATTACCGTTTATTGTTCAGTCTTGGACAGGAACTCAGGCTATGACTTTCGGTGGTGCTGGATTGTTGATTGTTGTTGCTGTTGTTATTGAAAGTATCAAACAAGTAGAGGCACAGCTCACAATGCACGACTATCAGAAGTAGGTGAAGAAGTCAGATTTTTGACTATTCCTTTGTCGGAATCTTTGCGTTACTTCTCACCGTAGCTTTCACTACGGCTCGAAGTAGCCGCAGATTCCTTCGCGGACTAGCCTAAAAATCTGACTTCTTTTATTTTACAACCCCGCTTTGTGCGGGTTTTTGTTTCAGCGTACAACCCGCTGAATGATGGGTGGTTAATAGGTTCAGGTTTGCTAAACGAGAGCCTTTGCAACCCAGCCCGCCAAAATTTCGTAGAAATTTAGGAGGGCGTAGTTCAACAGCTCGAGTGTGCAAACCTGAACCTATGGTAAACGGGGACGACAGAGCCCGCAATATATAACGGAATGTTTATGCACTATAAAGCGTTTTGTGGTATAATTAGTTCAGTATGAATGAAGAAATAAAGCCAAAAATAGAATTTTCCCCAGACCAAATTCCCGATACTCCTGAAGTTATTCCTACACAAGAAGTCGTGGGTGCGGATAATATAGAAACACAATCACCAGAAACTCAAACTGCAGCTCAAGAAGAATCTGATGATGAAATATCAGTGGAGTCTTCAGAACAACCTCCTGTATCACATGAATTTGAAGGAATTGAGCCTCATACTTTGAATGACCGCCATCATGAACTAGCACGAGAAAAAGTTTATGCTTCATCCAGTGAATTAGAATCAGCTGCTGATGCCAGTGAGCTCATGGACTTAGCAAATTTAATTGAAGAGAAACCAACCGAACAAGAAGCGCGAGACCGCCTAAATGGCATGCTATAGACCTCGATTTTTTAACAAAAACAAAACCAACAAAAAATGCCTTTTGGATTAGACATTAGTACGATAGTTATCGCAACACTACTTTTGATTGTGCTACTTGTAGTGTTTTTTTCGTTGCTAGCTTATTACGCGCACAGGCACTGGTACTACAGCAAGGTTATTTTACCTCGCACTAAGAACTGGGTAATTTTGGAAATTCAAATGCCAAAAGAAAATAGTGAAGATAATTCTCGGGATATGAGGGATGAGGAAAAGAAGCAGATGATTGGCGTGGGTGAACAACTATACACAACTTTGTCGGGAATCAGTCACGAAAATTGGTTTTGGCAGCCCAAGGATTATATTAGTTTTGAAATCGCCTGCACAAACAAGAAAATTTCTTTTTATATCAATTGCCCCAAGCATCTTCAGGATTTAATTGAGAAGCAAATACAAGCGCAATATCCGCACGCGTTTATCGAAGTAGTCAAAGGTTATAATCCATTTCCAAAAAAAGGCGAGATGGAAGCAGTAGAGCTTCAACTGAACAAGCCCTACATGTTTCCATTCCGCACTTACAAGAATATGGAGACCGATCCCTTGAATGCACTTACTAACGCGATGTCTAAATTGTCCGAAACAGACGGCGCTGCAATTCAAGTTATTTTATACCCCGCAGGAGTTCATTGGCAAATGAAGCCGCGTCATATGGCGTTGGAAATTCAACAAGGAAAAAATCCAAACATTGTCGCGAAGTCTGCAACAGGTCGGTTTGTTAAGGAAGTCGGGGGTGGTTTAAAAGACAGCGTAGTAGGAGGAATGAAGCCTTCTCAAGAACAGATGCAGCAACGCAATGATTTGTCTGGTCGTTACTCGGCGATTAATTTAACCCCGATGCAGCAAGAAATGGTGAAGCGTTTTGAAGAAAAAGCTAGTCGTCCTGGATTCTTCACTAATATTAGAATCATCACAGCTTCCGAGACACCAGGCACAGCGAAAGCCCATTTACATAATTTAACTTCTTCATTTTTGGAATATAACATGCCGCCTTTTAACGGTTTCCGAATAAAGAAGCGCAATAAAAAGCGAATTATCAAAGACTATATCTTCAGAATTTACAGACGTTATGGTCGCAAGATGATTTTGAACACCGAAGAATTAACTAGTTTATGGCACTTGCCAACTCCGCTGCTCGAAACGCCGAACATCAAATGGCTATTATCGAAAAAAGCACCTCCGCCAATTAATCTAGCTCCCGAAGGGTTGCTTTTGGGTAGAAATATTTATCGGGGTATCGAAACGAAAGTGCATATGGCGCGCGAAGATAGGCGACGCCACATGTATATTTTGGGACGCACTGGTGTAGGTAAAACTGAAGTGATGAAGTACATGGCCGTGCAAGATATTGCGAACGGAGAAGGTCTTTGTATTATCGATCCTCATGGTGACTTCATTGAAGACGTTCTTCCTCATGTGCCAAAAAGCCGCGCGGAAGATGTAATTTTGTTCGATCCATTCGACACTGAACGTCCGATGGGTTTGAATATGCTCGAAGTTACGCATGATTCGCACAAAGATTTCGCTGTGCAAGAAATGATCTCTATCTTTTATAAGTTAGTGACAGATCCGGCTATGCTCGGGCCAATGTTCGAACATAATATGCGCAACGCCATGCTTACTTTAATGGCAGATGAACAACATCCAGGAACTTTAGTAGA
Organism: Patescibacteria group bacterium UBA926; assembly: GCA_002293685.1. Lineage (GTDB taxonomy): Bacteria > Patescibacteriota > Doudnabacteria > UBA920 > UBA920 > UBA920. The sequence continues at coordinate 54,601 of DBDS01000002.1, read as the reverse complement.
AATTCCTCGCATCTTCACCGACACAGAATTTCAAAAGTACAAAGTTTCAAAACTTAATGATCCTGTTGTTAAAGCATTCTGGGAAAAAGAAATGGCGAAGACTTCTGATTTTCATAAATCTGAAATGCTTGGCTATTTGGTTTCTAAAGTTGGACGTTTCGTTGAGAACAGTATGATGAGAAATATTGTCGGTCAATCGAAGAGTTCTTTCAATTTTAGAGAAGTTATGGACAGTGGGAAAATCTTGCTTGTGAACTTAGCGAAAGGTAAAGTAGGGGAGATGAATGCTAAGCTACTTGGTTTGATTATTGTGTCTAAAATTCAGATGGCAGCGTTAAGCCGTGCCGATCAACCTGAAGACGAGCGCCGCGACTTTTATTTGTATGTTGATGAATTTCAAAACTTTATTACGGACGCTTTTTCTTCAATATTAAGCGAGGCGCGAAAATACAAACTTAATTTAATTATCGCTCATCAATTTTTGGCACAGTTGCAACAAGGTGCGGGTGCGCACGGTGCGGCGAGTAGTGATTTGCGTGACGCCGTGTTTGGAAATGCGGGAAGTATGGTCAGTTTCCGTATCGGTGTGGAAGATGCAGAAATTATGGCGAAAGAATTTGCGCCAACTTTCAATGAGTTCGATCTGCTTAACGTAGACCGTTACAACGCTTTTGTTAAATTAATGATTAACGGTACAGCAAGCAAGCCGTTTAACATGGCAACTTATCCACTTCCCAAAGCAACTGCTGAACAGAGACAAACAGCCGAAGCTATTAGGCAGTTATCTCGTTTGAAATTTGGTAGGCCTCGAAATGAAGTCGAAGCAGAAATATTAGAAGCCAGTCAGATTGCCGATATGATGGCGGCAGGACCTGGTGGTATTGAAAAGTCGGTGTAGTCTAGCGAAAACCTGATTGACAAAAAGAACTATTTGTGGTATTATTACGCAAATAGTTTTTCGACTATTTAAATCAAATTTCTTGGAGGAAATGTTTATGTATAACCTAAAAAATGCGATGGTGTTTTTCATTGGGGTGGCAGCATTTATGCTGGTGATGGTGTACCTTTTGGATATGCCAACCCGGCGTAGGATGGACTTCATCCTATTGAGCAGTACAGTTGGGACTGCGTTACTGCTTTCCCTGGCTGCGATCTATCATTCGGCTCGGTCCCTGTTGTGGTTCGCTCAGGTAGCATGGTATCTCATGGTCGTGGCGGCTCTCATTTCGGTGAGTATTATGGTCGGCTACAGCTTGTGGAATACGCCAATGCCGTTAATGTCACAGCAGTGGTATGCCGTCATTATCCTGCTAGGAATGATTGGCTTGCCAGGCGGGTATCTACTTGGGAAGGCTTATTGGGAGATCAGGGATGAGCCGGAAAAGGAAGAAGCACCTGATTCACATAAAGGTGAGTTTGATGCTTCTAAACTCGGTGACCCTTTGGGCATCAGAGATGATGACGATGAATATTCGTCTGTGTCGGCACGTGACAAGCGTGAAAGCGGTGTCATAAACCTACATATTAACCCAGAGAAGTCGTAAAGGCTTCAAAGGGTTACAAAACAGGACTGCGAAAGTGGTCCTTTTTCTTTTGCCCGGATTTGTGACAGGCCTTGACAAAATACCAAAAATAGTGTATACTACGAGGTCAAATTAAATATGGTGAATTTCCTGTAAAAGCCCGTAAATGTGGGTTTCTACAGGTCATGCACAAGCTGACCGTTGTGGCGCTGCCCTGTGTTTATGGGTGGTATTATGGCGGTCAGTGATGACCTCGGAATTTAAAACAATACAACTTCTTGGAGGAAAGATAATATGTTTAAGAATATTGCGGTAATAGTTGTAATGGTCGTTTCTTTTTTCGCTCTGTCGCAAACTGCTTTTGCAGGAACCGACGGCTGCTACGTTGGTTGCCAACAAGAACGGCCGCGAATAGTTCAGCCGGTAGTTAAGCGGACCACTGTGGTGAAGAGATACTACATGAACGGCACCGACGTTGAAGCGCGTAAGCGCTTGGACTCGGTCGAAGGTCTCGCGTCGACCCTGAAAAGCCAGATGGCAAACAAGGCGAATACGGCGGACGTGAACGCTGCTTTCGCCGATACTAATGGCCGTATTGACCACGTGGAGAACAGAGTGTCTGCTATCGAAAGTTGGTGGACTCTCTCACCAGCCGGGTGGTTTCTGCTCTTCTTAGCAGGAGCATTGCTGGTCGCTGCAATAATCGGGGGATATTTTTTCCCTCGAAATGGCGGCGTAGGTAACGGAAATGGCGTTGGGCATCATGCTCCACCACACTACCCGAATGGGTATTTGGTTATTCCACCACCAGCGTATCCGGCTCCGGCACATGTTGCACCCGCGCCAGTTGTTCCGCCAGCGCCGCCGTCGATCAATGTGCCTCTCAACGTGTCGGTCACTCCGATCGATATAGAGCTAACACCTCGAATTCGAGATCGTAACTAGGTTTACTGCACCTTCAAGCAGTTTGTTGGGTCGAGATTAATAATCTCGACCCTCTTTTTTATTTACAAACCAATTTATGGTATAATATTATTAAGAAAATTTCTTTAAACTGAAACAAAAACATGGCAAATCGAGAACGATCCTCTGAAAATCCAGATGAGATCGCCGCTCCCATAAGGGCGAAAAACGCCGATAAAAAAAATACAAATAAAAAGCAGAATTCTGGAAACCAAAACAAAAAAGGTGGAAACAATTCTGAAAAAGTCCAACCACATTGGAAGATTGTTCGTAATAATCAGCGGGCAGAGAAAAACCGCAGTAAAGCCGATGAACTTCGTTCTCAGCAGGAGTTGATGCAAGAGAACGTGAATACACGAAAAGTAGAGATTAGAACTAAAAAGGAGTTGATTGAGCTCGACGCCGAATTAGCAATACTGAACGCGGAAGCTCTCAAGAACGAAGTTAAAGTTGAACAGGAAAAACCTGTTGATGTAGAAGCAATCAAAGTTGAAGTGATTCAAACAGCAGAAGATGTCGTCAAAGAAACTCGGGATGAGCAAGCTAAAGAAATAGAAAAGGCAGTTGCTACGGGCCAAATCGGTGTTGTTCAGGCTGAAGCAATTCGGTCAGTTCTTTTCGACGAAAATACAAAACAAGGATTCTTTGGAAGACTTAAAGATCGAGTTGGTGATTGGTCTGCAAAACATCCACGTTTGAGTTCATTCTTAGTTGGTATGGGTGCAGGCGCAGCTGTTCGTGGTGCGGTCAAAGCCGGATACGTTGCAGCTTTTGGAGCGAACCTTCCATTTGCTATCGCTGCTGGAGCCACCGCTGGTGGTTTGTTAGAAGGTGGAAAAGCTTTGTTCCGAGAGTCGAAAGCGTATCAGTCGAAGGAAATTATGGAGAAGTTTAACCAAGCTGATTATCTTGAGAAAGCAGCTTTGCTGACCAAGCTTGAAGAACTTCATAAAAACCAAAAATTCGATGCGTCACCAGAGGAATATAATCAGATTAAGCAAACTTTAGATGCGGCAAGACTTAACATGCAAACTGAGTTAGCAAAAAAGGATGGAAAATTTGCGAATTATTCAGAGAAAGATAAAATTGAATACTTATTAGGCGCATCACAGGACATTAAGAATAACTACGCTAAATCGGATCGCGGTAAAGAAGTTCAAGTTTTATTGAACCGAATTGAGCGCAATATTAATTACAAGCGTGATTTTGGAAATGTTTTTAGGAACAAGAAAGCAATTGTTGGCAAAGCTATTTTACGCGGCGCGGCTTATGGTGCACTTGGTTCGACAGTAGGGGCGGCGTTAGTTGAAAGTGCAGATAAGTTATGGAATAGCGGTGCTGTTATTCAAGAATCAACTCCAATTGTTGAAACCCGAGCAAATTTGTCAGAGTCATATACTAATAAACTGGATCATCGCGGCTTAACCGGTGGTGCCCGTGATGCAATTCACACTTTTATCGAAGAACATAAAGGCGTAAACGCTAATTTTGCGAGCGGGGTAACCATTGAGCAATTAGTTTATGCTGAAGATACTCTAGTTAAAGAGGCGCTAAGGCAGGGAATCGATGTAAATTCAGCTGAATTTACAGTTTCTAGTGGGTATGTTGAAGAGGCTTTAGAAAAAGCTGGTGTGATAGGCGAGAACGCCAAGTTAACCGAAGCTGGAATAAAGAACATTGGCGAGTTAATTCAAACCAAGGCGCACTTTCTTTCTGAAGCAACAAAAGCTAAAATGTTGGACTTTGATCCAGTTGCGATGGAACAGTTTATAACCGAAACCATCACTGAGTCTAAAGCTTATGAAGATGTTGAGCTTACCGCAGATGACTATGCAGCTCTTGCTGTAGTAGCTGCTGCTGTACTCGCATCAGAAGCTGCTTCCAGGCCAGGTCGTGAAAATAATACCAACGAGAATAGTACTGTAATCGGTGGGGTTGCACTAGGCGGTACTCCTGGTAATAGAGGACCTGAAAATCCTCCGGTCACTACACCTCTAGCTTCTACCCCTCGAACCGGTGATAAGCCTAAAGGACCTGATTCTCCAGATGCTCCTGTTGATTTTGATTGGGGGAAAGCTTTATCTCAAGATACTGAAACAGACGGAGAGGAAAAGGAAAAAGCCGAACCTGAAAAAGAAAAATTATCTCAGGCTGAAGCAGAATTTAATCAAGCACTGATCGCCGCGGGAATTAATGCGGAAGTTCATATTGATGGAAATAAAAAATTAGAAAAGCAAATTGATAAGATTCAATACATCGTTGATGAGTTCATTAAGTCAGCAAAAAAACTAAGGACTCTAAATATAAACACCAAGATAGTTTTGAATATGTCTTCTGATAAGGAAAGAACTTTGGTTTCAGATAGAGATTCTGTAATTGTGGGGATTCCTGTATTTTCAAGAGTTGACTGGAGTGATATTGAAAGTCTGGTTGGTAGAGTGATCGAGAACGAGGTCGCCAAAAAGTTTTTGGAGTTTGAATCAAAATACGATTTTAAAGTTAAGCTTTCTGATCAGAGGGTTTTTGATCAATTATCTCCAGAAGATCAATATCGTGCACTAAGTCGAGTGAAGAAGGCCTTTGACTCAATTAAGCCAAACGAACTGCAAAGAATTACCAAAGGCTTAAAGGCTATAAATATTGGAGAAACTGACTTTGTTGAGAGAGATGAAGTAACTTTACAGCTAATTAAACTTTCTAAAGGGGGAATTTCTTATAATGCATTGAAACCTGCTGAAATTATTGGATTACTTCGCGAATCTCACAAAGAAAGAACTGCTGTACTAGGACCAATGAATCGTGAAGAACAATTTGCTAAATACCCAGACTTAATGACTAATGACGCCTTTTCTAAGATACCCGAATCTAAACGCGTACCAGCTGAGGAGATTTTGCTTGATATTATCAATCGGAAATTCCCAGATGGCCTTCCGTCTAATGTGGAAATTGTTTTAGGAGACAAATACCAAACGAAACCTGGGGAATTGGATTTAGATTTAACTAAACCTGATGAAGCATATCTCAATAGACAATTGGAGGAAGGGCTTCGCAGGGCAGACCCTGAACGATTGAGTAAGGTTTCTGATGCTGTAAAGAATAGGTTCTCAAGTATGTCTGTGCTTCGTGAATCAAAAAAACCTAATGACCAAGTTGTTGCTGAAAGGTTCGCAGATGTTGTGATTAAACAAATGGGAATTAATTTAGATCATGGATCCTCAAAAGAGGTAATTGATAATGATGAAGTTGAAAATAAGGAGAGATTAGAAAAAATTCAAAAGCAATTTAGGAAAAAACTTCCCACTACAAGGATTAAACATATCGAATCATATTTCAAGCGAAACAAAATGAAAGCTGAAGATTTTTTAGAGAGTAAGGACAAACTGCCGAATATTTCTAAAAACATAACATCAGAAAATATTATTCAGTACGTGGTAGAGTCTTCTATTGATAGCATCGAATCATTGATGTCAGGCTCAGATGATGATAAGAAGAAAGCGCGTGAGTTATTGACCAAGGTAGAAAACTTTATTAAGAAGTAAAGCCATGTTAAAAGAATCTATAGACAAATTAATTACTGAGCTTGGCTTGGAATCTTTAGGAGAAGATGAGAAGTATCAAGTCATAGCTCAAATCACCGAGCACCTCAATCAGGTCATGATTGATACTTTAACGAGTAATCTTAATGCTGAGCAATTAGCTAGATTCGAACAGCTAACTGCACTTGATGACGCTGAAAAAATGGATGAAGGGATCGCTCAGCTTACCGCGGAAGTTCCGAATATTCATTTCAAAATAGAAGAGGCTATTGAGCATGAGATGAATTCCCTCAAATCAGCAAAACAAGTTATGGATAAATAAAATATTTACTTGCCTTTTTGGAGAACCGTGTTATAATTAAACAAAGTTTTCACGTCTGTTTAGAAACAAAAACTTGGCATTCAAATATACAAAAACAAAACAAATAATTCATGGATAAAAATGCAAATTTCGCTTTAATTGTGCAAATGATTGAGGCGGCCGAAAAGAATATTCAATCAGCGAAACACTTATTGCGTGAAATGGCAGGTGGTTCGACTTCACGTAGTTCAACTAATTTTGCCGAAAAAGCGACCGGTTTATCTGTGCTTGATGGTGGAAAAATCATCGAAGGTGTGTTCGATGGTCAAAATATGATTGGTCCAGACAACAAACAATATCCTGTTCCTGCCAACTACGCTTCAAAGTCAAAGTTAGTCGAGGGTGATGTGTTAAAACTAACAATCGCCGACGACGGTTCATTTATATATAAACAAATTGGTCCGGTTGACCGCAAGAAAATTATTGGTATTTTATTGCAAGATGAAAACGGCGACTACAAAGTAATTGCAGATGGAAAAACCTACAGAGTATTGTTGGCATCGTTAACCTATTTTAAAGCTTCGGCGGGAGATGAAGTCACTATAGTCGTTCCTCAAGAAGGGGATAGTCAATGGGCAGCTGTCGAAAACGTAATTAAGCACGGTGCTAGTGGTGACACGGAATTCGATGGTTCAATCGGTAACGGTGCAATGGACAGCGATCAGGATATGGAAGCCGAGCCAATGATGCAACCAGAAACCGAAGAGTTTTAATTTTCAAACTTTTATCCAATTATTAAATAAACAAACGTGGCTACATTATCGTTATATAACCAGCGTTTAGCTCGATTATTAGAAGCTAGGCCAGTCATTTTGCAAGTCCTGCGTTTTGCTGCCATTGGCACAATCAACACCGCGCTGGATTTTATTATATTGAACTACATCACTAAATCTTTTGGTGTTACTGAAGGGGTTACATTGGGAGCTCTTAATATGATTGGTTTTACCGCGGCGATGATTCAAAGTTATTTCTGGAACCGCGCATGGACATTCCACAGCTTTAATATTTCCCCACTGGCTAATGCCATCCGATTGATGATTGTAGGCGGTTTGGGATTATTTGCGTTCTTACTCGTAATAGTAGGTAGTATTCAGGGTGCGATGGAGAACTACTATCTGTTTATCTTAGTAGTCTTCATAGTTTCAGAAATTTTAGTGTGGTACGCCTTTGGATTAAAGTTAACCAGTAATAATGGAGATGATAGTAAAGTTGCTCAGCAATTTATAAGTTTTATGGTGGTCAGCTTTATCGGTTTGCTTATCAACAGCGGTATTGTCGCTTTGGCTTCTTCTGCTCTCGCGCCATCCTTATCTAGCTTTATTAACGAGGATAGCGTTAAAAATGTGGCTAAAATTCTTGCTACCGGCTTATCTTTAATTTGGAATTTTTTGGCTTACAAAATGTTTGTTTTCAAGCGATAAAATTACTTGATTTTTTCTTAATAAAACCGCTTAATTATAAGCGGTTTTATATATGGTATAATTCAAATATATGGCTGTTTACTATCAAACCTACCGTCCTCAAAAATTTAGCGAAGTTGTGGGGCAAGAATCAATTGTTAAGGCTTTGTCGCAAGCTGTGAAGCTCGGGCGGGTTGGTCATGCCTATTTATTTACCGGAAGTCGGGGAGTTGGAAAAACTACCCTCGCTCGGATTTTGGCCAAAGCCGTAAATTGCCCGAAAGTCAAAGACGGTGACCCGTGTGGGACATGTGATGTGTGTACTGCAATTGGCCGCGGAACATTTCTTGATGTAGTAGAGATAGATGCCGCATCACATACTGGCGTTGATAACATTCGCGAACTTATCGAACGAATCAATTTTGGGCCAAGTCAAGGCAAGACCAAAGTTTTTATCATTGACGAGGTTCACATGCTTTCGAAAGCAGCTTTCAATGCTTTACTAAAAACTTTGGAAGAACCGCCAGCTCATGCATTGTTCATTTTAGCTACTACAGATATCGATAAAGTTCCGGAAACTATAATTTCTAGAACTCAAAGGTTTGATTTCCGAAAAATTACCGCTCCGCAGATTTTAAAAACTCTAGAAAGTATTGTGAAGCAAGAAAAATTAAAATTACCTGCGGGCGCCTTAGAAATTATTGTAGAAAATAGCGAAGGTGGGTTGCGTGATGCTTTATCACAACTGTCTATGATCTCCGTGTTAGAAAAAGATCATAGCGAATCCGACATTCACTTACTACTCGGCACTACATCACGAGCCACTATCGAAGAATTGTTATTATTTATATCAAAAGGTCAGACCGCAGCGTTGCCAGAATTTTTTGCCAAACAGACAGAACTAAATTTTGACGCTTCTAGTTTTACCAGAAAAACTTTGGGAGTGTTACAGGAATTGTTGGAACAAACTTTGGCTGGACAGACGCGGACCGATTCGTTAGGCCAAGCTTTTGCATTACCTCAAATTCTACATATTATCCGATTATACCTAAGAGCTTATAAAGAAATTGAAAAAGCTTTAAGTCCAGAATTACCTCTACTGTTAGCAAGTATTGAGGCAGCTTTGTATATGTCTGGCTCGGGCGGACAAGCTTCTAAGAACATTGATAACGCTAATTCCACACCAGATAGCACTAAGCCAGTTGTTTCCAAAGCCCAAGTTGTTATAGAATCACCTGTAACAGTTGTCGAAGAAAAATTAGAAATTGAACAAAAATCAGAAGAAGTAGCTGTTTCCGAAAATTCTAACGTTGCCTTAACGGAAGATCAGGTAAAAGGTTGGTGGCCAGAGCTTATTGCAGAAGTCCGAAAGTTTAATAGTCCATTAGCCACCTTACTAAAAAATGCACCGATTTCTAAAGTTGAAGGTAATCGCGTGGCTGTATCCGTAAAATATTTATTTCATAAAGAGCAACTCGAAAGCGCTCGAATGCGCACTTTAATTAACGACTATCTTAGCAAACAAGCGGGTGGTTCTGTTGCGTTTATAGCTGTAATAGATAAAAATCTGTCGGTTTCAGAAAAAATTACCGATACTGCGGTCGTAGTGTCGGATGCTTTAAAAATATTTGGAGGGGAATTAGTAGAGTAAAAATTAAATTAAAAAAAATGGAAGACAAAAATAAAAAAATATATGCGATTGTGATTGGCTTGGCCGTACTCGCTCTTGTTGCTGTGAATATTTGGGAACCTGGACAGTGGAGTTTTAGAGATCCTACCGATTATTCCGAGCAGGCTAGGCTCGCACAAGAAGAACTAGAACAGTACAATCAGTTCTTGGCATCGATTGAGCCAAATTATGCAGCAAGTCAACAGTTCTTGCAGAAGGTTGCTTCTGAAGACTTGGTTCGCCAAGAAGTGGAAGACACCTTACAGACCAAGCAGCGGGTTGTTATTCCCACTTTAGCTAATGCGGAATTGAATATTAGTAATAGAACTGATCCTGATTTTGTGGTGAATTACTTCACGAAGACAAAATCAATGATTGAGAATTTTCAACGTGATGCTCGGCTTGATCAACAACAGTTTTTTGCAGCAAACGCTAATCCAAATGAGTTAGCGAGAGCACAGGAGTTGAGTAATTCTCTGGTTGGAAATTTGAGGCAAACTGAAGTTCCTGCTAACGCTGTTGAGTTACATAAAGCAACTATCATTGCTTTACAAGAATATGGTCAGGTTTTCTCAACTGCGAAAGAATACGCTGGTAACTATGATTTTAATCCTTGGCCAACTGTTTATAATAAATACGCTGTAATTGATAACCGTTTGGGAGTTACAAACATCGAATTGCAAAAACTCAACCAGACATATGCAGGACTGCTTCCTGATGGCTACGAATTACCAAAATTTGGCTTAGTAAAAACCGCTCAAGCACAGTTTGCTGTTACAGTGGTCACGGATTGGCAGCAAATTTTGTATGAGGGAATTCGCACTGGCCTTGCTAGGTCATTTGCGCAATTCAGTATTCAAATAATAGACAAACTAGTTTCTCATATTGAAAAAACATTCGCTATTGCTAGTCAGCTATACTATTCGAATGAGTTAGGAAGATTTTACTCAGTTGAGTATATGAAGAAATTTGTCTCTGATCCTTTGGACCAAGACATTATTACAAAATTCATACCAGAGTATTTTTGTGTTGCTCCTGATAAAAGGCAGCTTAATCAAATCTTTGTTGCTAAGGCGCGTCAGAATGTGGGGAATGATTTAATTATTAGCCCTAGTGATCCGGATTTCTTGGAAAAGCTAGCTCGTCTCGGCAGCGACGAAAAAAATTATCCAGTGTGGTGGGAGGGATATTATCAAAGTCTCGCAGCTCAAACTAAAGCCGAAGCAGATGCTGCGGCTGCAAAAGAAGTTCTTAGTCCAGGCTTGAAAACCGGCCGCGATATTGTAAACAGTCAGGTTAATAAAACTATTTCCTCGATCATGGGTGTTCAGGAAAGCGCTATTTCGGGAGCTATGAACCTTGGCTCAAGCAACTCTGAAAATATCGCAGGGCAATTGGTAGCTTCTGTAGTTCAAAACTTAGTCAATAAATTTATATTTACACCTTTGGCAGGAGGTTCAACTTCTGGACCAGGAGGAATTGGAATTATTGCTGAGCGTAATGTTTGTTTAGCAACAGCACAAATCAAACCAGTTGTTCCTATCACCGGAACCACTTACACAACACCAACATCTCCCAACGTTCCCCCAACAACTTCTAACCCTCCTCTTACCACTACACCTTAATATCCTCTTTTATGAAAGAATCAGAAAACCAAATAATTCAACCTGACGAATCGGTCACCGAAACAGAAGTTACACAAACCGAAACATCACCACATCACACTTCTTATGGTGTTGTAGTGTTTGCTTTGGTCGCTGGAATTATCGGTGGAATGTACGGCTCATTAGATTTGGCTAAGCGTCCATTCTTTCAAAATATGTTTGGCGGTGGCAATTCAACAGCTATCTTAGAACAGAATGTTCAAATTAATGAAGAGTCGGCTATTACCGATGTTGTTGAAGCTGCGGGAGATGCTGTGGTTTCGATTGTAATTTCTCGTGAGGTTAATCAGCGTGGCGGATTATTTTTTGGTCCTTTTGGGTTGTATAACATACCTGGCGGAAGTGCTGGGGTTCAAGAAGTGGGTGCCGGTACAGGATTTTTTGTAACGCAAGATGGTTGGATAATGACCAACCGTCACGTCGTAGATGATGAGACCGCGACATATTCTGTGTTAACGAATGATGGTCAATCGTATGAGGCGACTGTCGCTGCCAAAGATCCTGCAAACGACATCGCTTTATTGAAAATTGAAATTGAAAACGCGCCTTATTTGCGCTTTGCAGACTCAGATAGTTTGAAGTTAGGTCAGAATGTGATTGCTATCGGAAATACTTTAGGCCAGTATCAAAACACAGTCACTCGCGGAATTATTTCTGGAATTGGTAGAAGTATTTCGGCTGGGGGTGGTGGAGTAGTGGAGCAGTTAGAAGGAGTGATTCAAACTGATGCGGCTATTAATCGTGGAAACTCTGGAGGACCTCTACTAAGTATGACTGGCTTAGTGGTTGGGATTAATACAGCCGTGGATGTTAGTGGTCAATCGATTGGATTCGCTATTCCGGCCAACGATGCGCGCAGTGCTTTGGAGATTTATCAGGAAACAGGAAAAATTGCTCGACCGTATCTGGGTGTTCGATATTCGATGATTACTCCTGCTATGTCTGAAGTAAATAATTTATCAAAAGATTATGGTGCCTTCTTAATACCAGGTACAAGACCGACCGATTTTGCAGTTATTCCAAATAGTCCAGCTGCTCGAGCCGGACTGCAAGCTAACGATATAATTTTGGAATTAAACGGCGAGCGTTTGGATGAAAATAATTCTTTGGCCCGTGCATTAAAAAAGTTTAGACCAAATGATAGAGTCGAAGCTAAGGTTTTTCGTGATGGCAGCGAAATTGTGGTCACCATAACAATTGGAGAAACACAGCTTTGAAAACTTTAGCAATCGATTACGGGACGAAAAGAATCGGATTAGCAATCTCCGATGAAATGGGTCAGTTAGCAAGAGAGTTGGCAATTTTATCACCAGATGAGTTTTGGGAAAAAATTCCTGATATAGTTAATCAAGAAAGCGTAGAGAAGTTAATTGTCGGATTACCGCTCAACATGGCTGGGATAGATACCGATAAAACTGCCGAAGCGCGACTATTCGCAGAACAGTTAGAACAAAAACTACAAATTCCCTTAGAGCTTGTAGATGAAAGATTATCCAGTACAATGGCCGAGCAAATCGCTGGTTCTTCTAAAAACATCGACAGTTTATCCGCACAAATTTTTCTGCAAAATTATTTAAATAGCAAGCAATAAAACTAACTTTATGTCTCAATTTCGCCAAAATCCAGTAACAAAACAATGGGTCTTGATTGCGCCAAGTCGTAGTAAGCGCCCTGAAGACTTCCGCACTTACAGCGTGGGTTTTGGTTTGCCCGATCATGACCCGGCTTGTATTTTTTGCCCAGGGAACGAGCACAAGAACCCTGATCTTTGCGAAGATGTTTGCCGTGTCCCTAACGATAAAAACTGGCAACTTCGCGTTATTATGAACAAGTATTCTGCGCTTGAAAACGCGACCATATATCGCAATCGTCAGTTTTATCACTCACAGGCCGGATACGGTGAGCATGAGGTGATTATTTCACGAAAGCATAATGAACCACCTGCTCTGCAATCTGCTGTGTTGGTTCAACAGAGTTTAAAGATGTTTCAGGATAGAATCAAAGAGATTTACAAAGATCCTAAGATTAATTACGTTCAAGTTTTTCATAATCACGGTCGTGACGCTGGCGCGTCTTTAATTCATCCGCATTATCAAATTCTGGCTACGCCAATGGTGCCGCCTCATATTCACGACGAGATGCGGGGTTGTTATCATCACTATCAACTCACTGGTCATTGCATCTACTGTGACATTATAAAGGAGGAGACCAAATTGCGCGACAGAATTGTGTATGAAGACGAATACTTTATTGTGATGTCGGCGTATGCTTCGCGCAGTCCATTCGAGACTTGGATTATTCCAAAACGCCATCATGCCAGATTTGAAGCAACTTCGGACATCGAATTATTGCACTTGTCGCACGTTTTAAAAAAAGTCTTAGGCTCGCTGTATTTAAAATTGTCCGACCCTCCTTTAAATTTTTACATTCATACTATGCCGAAATCGAATGATAAACATTTAATTCAAGAGCAGAAGAGTTACCACTGGCACCTTACTGTATTTCCAAGGTTAACCATTTGGGCTGGGTTCGAATATGCAACCGGTATTCCAGTAAATCCGATGTCGCCAGAGATGACAGCAGAATTCTTAAGAGGTGAAAAATCATGAACAAACTTATAGTCGCTAACTGGAAACTCAATCCTTTAACATTGAAGGAGGCAGAAGGTTTAGCCGAAAAAATTAATCAGGTGAGCCCTCATGAAGTTGTACTTTGTCCGCCAATTGCGTTTTTACCATTAGTTAAATACCTACACCTTGGGGCGCAAGATGTATCTCCACAAGTGAAGGGCGCGTATACCGGTCAGATTTCTGCTAGCCATCTTTCTAGTCTAGGCGTGAAGTATTGTATCGTTGGTCATAGTGAAAGACGTACAATGGGGGAAAGAGATGAGTTAATTAACCAAAAACTTCAGGCATTGTTGCACTTCAAAATCACGCCTATTCTGTGCGTGGGTTACGGTACCGCGGTGAGTCAGGACGAACTAGAGGTGACAGATGTGTTGGGTTCGCAGTTAACAGCCGATCTGGAAGATATCGATCCAAAGAAAGTAATTGTTGCGTACGAACCAGTATGGGCGATTGGTAGCGGCCGTCCTGCAACTCCAGAACATGCTGAACAAATTGCTCTATATATAACGACTAAATTTGGTGTGAAGAGCGTATTATATGGGGGAAGTGTGAATAGTACCAATAGCGAAAGCTTCCTTTCTCAACACCACGTCGGTGGATTGTTAGTGGGCGGAGCCAGTTTGTTGCCAGACGATTTCAATAAAATAATTGGTTAATAAGTAATGAGTAAGAAGTAGTAAGTAAAAAGAACAATTATTTCTAAACTCTGCTTTTATTACCTTCCCTTGCTACTTATTGTTTACTTACTACTATTTTGGATTAAATTATGATATATATTGCATCAGACCATGGCGGATTTAAACTTAAACAGCAGCTGCTTACAGTTCTTCGGAAGCAGAATGTTGAGTTTAAGGACCTAGGTCCAACCAAATATAAAGACGGCGATGATTATCCGGACTACGCCGTAAAGGTTGCTAAGCAAGTTTCCAAGAATCCAGTAACCAATCTGGGAATTTTATTATGTCGAAGCGGTCAAGGTGTTTGTATAGTAGCTAACAAATTTTCTGGAGTTAGAGCGGCTTTAGTTTGGAATACCGAGCAGGCCGTTTTAAGCCGCAATGATGATATGGCAAATGTATTATGCTTGCCAAGTGATTTTATAAATTTGAAACAAGCTACAGCAATCGTAAAAACTTGGCTCGACACCCCATTCTCAACTGATACCAGGCATATGAGACGCGTGCAAAAAATAACTAGATTAGAAAAATTTTTATGATCATTCCTGCTTTATTGGAAACAAATGCCAAGCAATTCCAGGGCAAGCTTAAGGAAGTTACTGCACTTAAGGGTATTAAAGCTGTTCAGGTCGATTTCGCTGATGGGGAATTTGTTGCTACCAAAACCGTATCTGTTGGAGAAATAAAATTACCAAAAAGCAAACTTCAGTTTGAGGCTCATCTCATGGTAAAAAATCCCCAAGATTTTTCGGTCTATAAAAAGGTGGGGTTCGATAAAATTATCCTTCATTACGAATCATTCGAAAGCGAAACAGATTTAGAAACCGCCTTGGAATCAATCCGAAAACTAAAAATGATTCCAGCTTTGGCAGTTTCGCCCCAAACAGCCATTTCTGTACTACGCTACTATACAGACAATATTACTCACTTTACATTGTTATCTGTTATTCCTGGCAAGCAAGGGCAGAAAATGTTGCCTGATACTATTGAGCGATTGATGGAATTACGTGATCACACTCATGGCTCTATCATTGAAGTCGATGGTGGTGTTAATGCAGAAAATATTGCAAAGTTAATTGATGCCGGTGCAAGTGATTGTGTTGTTGGCTCGGCATTAGTTCAGGGTGATATCGGTGAAAATTATAAAGAATTATTGGAAGCAATAAACAATGGGTAAACTATCATCAACAGAATTACAACTTACTGCAAACTCGATTCGTCAGAACATTATCAAGATGTTAGTAGAAGCGGGGAGTGGTCACAGTGCTGGTCCGTTAGATATGGCCGACGTTTTTACAGCGTTGTATTTTGATGTCATGAATATCGACCCGCACAAACCAGATTGGCAAGAACGTGACTGGTTAATTTTATCTTGCGGGCATATTTGTCCGGTGCTTTATGCAACACTCGCGGAGCGAGGTTACTTCCCAGTCAGTGAATTGAAAACTTTGCGTAAATTAGGTACGCGACTTCAAGGTCATCCTCATAATTTATCATTACCAGGAATTGAAACGACCAGCGGTCCTTTATCACAGGGTTCTTCTCAAGCAGTGGGTGTAGCTTTAGCTTTTCGCATGAACAAGCAGAAAAATCGGGTCTATTTGGTTATGAGCGATGGTGAACAACAAGAAGGTCAAACATGGGAAGCAGTTATGTTGGCAGGAAAAGAGAAGCTACATAATCTTACCGCAATTATTGATCGCAATAATATTCAGATTGATGGTTATACTGAAGACGTGATGCCACTCGACGATTTGCGAGCGAAGTACGAAGCGTTTAATTGGCATGTACTTGAAGTTGATGGTCATAATATTTCGGCAATCATCAATGCTTATCACGAAGCTGAAGCAATTTACGAAAAACCAACAGTGATTATTGCACACACGATTCCAGGAAAGGGTGTGGAGTTTATGGAAGGTAAGTACGAATGGCATGGTAAACCGCCGAAACCAGATGAAGCGAAAATTGCTTTGCAGGAATTACGTACGCTTCAAGGGAAAATTAAAAGCGAACATGAATAGATAGGTTCAGGCGATTATTATTCACTTGTCACTAGTCCTCGTCCCTTCGGGACTGTGGAAGCGTTCCAAGTAAATAATAATCGCCTGAACAAAGATTGGGAGCAGGAATACTTCTCGCAAACAAACAGCAGAAGATGAAAATTCAAACACAATAATTCGACCATTGATTGTAACTGACAAAATGCTAAACCCTAAACAAAAATTGAATCCAGATATCGGAACAAATGATATTGAAACAAAAGCGACTCGCGATGGTTTCGGCGAGGCGTTGTTAGAGCTCGGTGCAAAAGACGAAAACATTGTTGCTTTAACAGGTGATTTAGCCGAGAGCACACGCGTGCTTCCTTTTGCGGAAAAGTATCCAGAACGATTTATTGAATGCGGTGTCGCTGAGCAAAACATGATGGGCGTTGCCGCAGGCTTAGCACTCGCCGGCAAAATTCCTTTTGCGGCAAGTTACGCTACTTTTAGCCCTGGGCGAAATTGGGATCAACTGCGTGTTTCGGTTTGTTATAGCGAAGCCAATGTGAAGGTTATAGGAGCTCATACAGGCGTTTCTGTTGGTCCAGACGGTGCAACTCACCAAGCCTTAGAAGATATTGCAATTACACGTGTCCTACCGAATCTAACAGTAATTCAGCCTTGCGATTCAATTGAAGCCGCGAAAGCAACCACCGCAATCGCACATCTGAAAGGTCCTCATTATCTACGTCTCACTCGCGAAAAAACTCCACTTATCACAACCACCGATAGTCCGTTTACAATTGGCAAAGCCAATATTTTAAAAGAAGGTAAAGACGTTGTGCTTATTGGTTGCGGTCCGTTGCTGTATAATGGTATTAAGGCTGCTATCGAGCTTGAAAAAGAAAATATTCATGTTCTTGTGATTAATCTTCATACTATTAAACCTTTGGATGAAGAAACAATTATCTGGGCTGCCAAATTAACAGGAGCCGTAGTAACACTCGAAGAACATCAAATTCATGGTGGAATGGGTAGCGCAGTTGCTGAATGCTTGGCAACAAATTATCCAGTGCCTCAAGAATTTGTTGGTATGAATGATAGTTTTGGTGAGAGTGGTACCCCAGAAGAGTTATGGGAGAAATACGGCATGGGAGTTGAGTCTATTAAACAAACAATAAAAAAAGTAATTAACAGAAAAGTTAAGAAATAATATGTCATTCCTGGCGGGCTTCACGAAGTGAAGGCCGACCGGGAATCCATTAGACTTCTAGTGGATCCCCGGTTCTCGCCGCTTTACAAGCGACTCGCCCGGGGATGACGGGAGAAAATATGCCAAAATCTAAATACGATATTATCGCTATCGGCGATCCCACGATAGACACATTTTTGTTTGTCGACGACATTGAGATTAAGAAAATTAATGGTCAGCTCAAAGCTCTAATCAGCTGGGGTGATAAATTACCTGTGCAAAAATTCGCGCGCACTGTTGCTGGTAATGCAGCGAATGCTGCTGTTGGTTCCAGTCGTCTGGGTTTGAAAACCGCTTTTTATACCGTACTCGCTCATGATACAGGTGGACGCGAAATCACTCACAAGATGCGTAAAGAAAAAGTTGCGACAGATTACATCGTAATTGATGAAGATCATCCTACGAATGCTTCGACTGTTTTGAGCCATGAAGGCGAACGGACAATTTTTGTATACCACGAGCATCGTAAGTACGTTCTTCCGAAATTAGCAACTGCCGATTGGGTCTATCTAACTAGCATGGGAGTTGGTTTCGAAAAAATTTACAAAGACCTTGCTAAATATTTAGACAAGACGAAGGCTAAATTGGCTTTCAATCCAGGAACTTTTCAACTACGTAAAGGTCCAAAGTTTAATAAATTGATACTGGAACGCACCACTGTGCTCTCTATTAATAAGGAAGAAGCGCAAAGCTGGGTTGGAAAATCTGAGGATTTTGAAGTACTCAGCAAAAAGCTTCAGAAAATGGGACCAGAAACAGTGGTAATTACCGATGGCCGCAAGGGGGCTTACAGTTATGGTCCGGAAGGCTACTATTATATCCCAGAATTTCCAGGACCTCGCATAGAAGCTACAGGTGCTGGCGATGGTTTCACTACGGCTTATGTTGGTGCTTTAGCAAATGGGCTTACTCATAAGGACGCAATGCGATGGGCTCCAGTTAATGCTGGAAATGTGGTAATGCATGTTGGTCCGCAAGAAGGATTGCTAACTAAGAAGCAAATTTTGAGCAAGCTCACACGTCAGAAGCATTTCAAGGTTATCGAGATGACAGATGAAAAAATTAAATCAAAAGTTGCTGCAGCGGTTGGCAAAATGAAAGATTAGTATGAAATATTTTTCTAAATTAGCCGTTTTGATTGCAATAAGCTATCTTCTATTTGTGGTTATTATTGAATGGTCATTAGTTTCTTGTACTTCTTCTGGCTGGTTGAATCTTTGTGGTATTCAGAGATTTTTAATCGTTCCAGAACTCATATTTATCCCTGAAGATTTTAGACTTTCTTTGGTTAGCATGGACTCTTTGTTTTTAAACTTACAGTCACGGCTATTTTATGATCCAGATTTACCAAATTATTATGACTCAATATATGTTCCTGTTTATCTAGGATTAATTGCGGTAAATTCGTTTATATCTTATATCGTTGGTTGTTTAATGTCCTATCTTTTTTCCAAACCAAGTTCAGATAAAGTAGAGAGGCAAACATAAAATATGCTCGTTCACATTAAAGAACTATTCGAACAATCTGTCCGCGGGAAATTTGCATATCCCGCGTTTAACACAATGAACCTTGAAATCACTCGGGGGATTATTGCTGCTGCTGAAGAATTGAATACTCCAATAATTTTAGAAACTAGCGAAGGCGCGATTAAATATGCGGGTCTTGAAACAATCTTTGAAGTTATGGCAACTATGGCGATCAAAGCTAAAGTTCCGATCGCTCTTCACATGGATCATGGTAAAGATGTTGATCAACTGCGGCAGGGAATTGAGCTTGGCTATTCTTCGGTGATGATTGATCACTCTGGTGAGGATTTAGATAAGAATATCAAAAACACCAAAGAGTTGGTTCAGTTTGCTCATAAAGAAGGAGCTTGGGTGCAAGGTGAAATCGGACGTATTCGTGGCAGCGAAGACTGGGTTTCTGTGTCCGATAGAGAAAGCCTACTAACTGAACCCGAAGAAGCAAAATCATTTTGGGAAGCAACGGGTGTGGACACTTTAGCTTGTTCTGTAGGTACAATTCATGGCATTATAAAGATGACAGGAGAAGCAGAGGCGAAAGTAGATATAGATAGAATTCAAAGAATTGCTGAGTTGGTTCCCGTGCCACTTGTTTTGCATGGTGCGAGTGGTGTACCGGACGATGTCATTCATCAAGCTATTAAAGCAGGTATCAGCATAATTAATATCGATACCGAACTTCGTATCGGATTTACCAAAAATTTACGAGCAGCATTGCTCGAACATCCCGATGAAGTTGATCCGAGAAAATATTTATCTCCTGCTATAGCCGGAGTTACAGAAGCAGCGAAAGCAAAACTCATGGCGTTTAAAACTATTAATCAAGTAAATTAATATGGCAATTGAAGGTGGTTCGCTTAGGGATAAAAATGTAAGATTAAGATTTTTAATTTATATATTTTTTGGCATTGCCGCAGTTGGTTCAGTGCTTTATTGGCGAACTCAGGCTTTGGAGTCAGCTGAATATGTTGAATTTACTAATTCGACGCCTTCGCGGGGCGGTGCAGACTCGAACCTACGCTCCGAACGGTATCAGATCGAAACTTTCGATGCCAGTCCTTCGATAAATTGACCCATTTCGTAGGTGAAGCTTAAAAATGGGTCATCCCCGAAACTAAAAGTCTCGCAGAGCGGGGCGCTGTCAATCAGGTATCTGAATAAATTAATTTAAAACAAATGTCTAAAACTAAAATTGCCATCAATGGCTTCGGGCGCATCGGCCGCCAAGCTTTCAAAATTGCATTAGATAACCATGACTTAGAAGTAGTGGGGATTAATGATTTAACTAGCCCAGAAGCCTTAGCTGGATTGTTAAAGTATGATTCAAACTATGGTCGTTATGGAAAAGAAGTTTCATTTGACGAAAAGCATATCATAGTAGATGGCAAAAAATTCACTGTGCTCGCTGAAAAGGATCCAAGTGCTTTACCATGGAAAGATTTGGATGTAGATATCGTCATTGAGAGTACTGGGCGCTTTACCGATAGTGAAAAAGCAGGAGCTCATTTACAAGCTGGTGCAAAACGAGTAATCATCTCTGCTCCTGCAAAAGATGAAGGAATGACTAAAACATTCGTACTTGGTGTGAATGAAGACAAGTATTCCGATGAAGCAATTATCAGCAATGCTTCGTGTACCACTAACTGTATCGCTCCAGTTGCGCATGTCTTGCATAACAAGTTTGGTATTCAGAAAGCAATGATGACAACTATTCATAGTTATACCGCAGAGCAAAACTTAGTAGATGGCCCGCCTCCAGGTGGTCATAGTAATGATATGCGCCGCGCCCGCGCGGCGGCTACAAATATCGTACCGACAACAACTGGCGCAGCGATTTCGGCGACCGAAACTATACCTGCGTTAAAAGGTTTGTTCGATGGAATGGCGATTCGCGTTCCAACTCCAGTGGGGAGCTTATCTGACTTTACTATGTTATTGGCGCGTGATGTTACCTCTGAAGAAGTTAATCAGGCTTTCACTGATGCTGCAAATCATCCTTTGTACAAAGACAGAATTTCGGTTACAACAGATCAAATCGTTTCTTCCGATATCGTCGGGAATCCTTCATCTGCAATCGTAGATTTATCTCTAACTAAAGTTGTTGGTGGTAATATGGTAAAAGTTATTGCATGGTATGATAACGAATTTGGTTACTCTAATCGTTTGGTAGAGCAGTGTGTGTTGGTTGGTAAAACTTTAAAAAAATAAAAACCGAACGTGGGAGCGTTCGGTCGGGCTTGAGGTTAAGCTATGTTGTAGAAGATTGTGATCAGAAATACCAGTCCAAACACTACTAGAGTGAACAGGAATGTTTTGGGGGAGGTAGTTTCGAACCAACTCGTTGTTTGCGGCTTATCTAGCCGATTAGCCATAATGCACCTCCAGTTACAAGCATTGCGATAATGATTATCATCGTTGTGCCTGGACTTACAAACAGAGCATCTTCGCCGACATGGGCATTCGCCATCCATTTAAAAAAAGCCATAACACCTCCTTCGGTACGCGACTTGTCTAAATTTCAGACCTCTGTATTAAACCATAATTTAGAAACATTGTCAATAAAGCAGATATCCACAAATAAAAGCCTCAAAAATAAGCGAATAATTCTTCGCTTAGATTTAAATGAGTCTATTGATAAGTCGGGAAAACTGCTTGATGATTACAGAATCCAAGCTGCTTTACCTACCACCTCGCAACTTCAAAAAAATGGAAATAAGCTCGTGATAATTTCGCATTTAGGAAGACCGGAAGGGAAAGTGGTTAAGTCGCTATCCCTGGAACCAATTGCAAAATCACTAGCAGAAAAACTGAACTATAAATTTGTTAAAGCTGATGCCAAGTTACCAGAGTACGCAGTGAAGCATTTTATTTTGTTTACAGGGGATCTTACCGATGCCACTGTTCGTCAGCAATTGATTCATCAAACTCCTGCCGATATTGTTATGCTCGAGAACATTCGTTTTTATGAAGGTGAAGAAAAAAACCAAGACAAGTTTGCACGCCAACTTGCTGAGCTAGGTGATGTCTATGTGAATGATGCGTTTAGTGTTTCTCATAGAGCGGAGGCTTCTAACTCAGCCATTACAAAATATTTGCCAAGCTATGCGGGTCCATTGCTTTCCAAAGAAATAGCCGCGCTAGATATATTGATTTCTGGAAGAATCAAAAAGCCATTTGTGTTAATGATGGGCGGAATAAAAATTTCTGATAAAGCCAAAACGTTAATGAGCCTTGGAAAGCGCGCTGATCAAATTTTGATTGGCGGCGGTTTGGCAAACTTATTTTTACATGCTAAAGGTTATAATGTTGGAAGTGATCAGCTTGATAAAGCCGGGTCCCAGTTATCAAAACAATTATTATTAAATCTAAAACATAAATTAGTTTTTCCCGATGATGTAATTGTTTACTCACCTCAGAAACGAACAGGGATCAAGATTGTGGCAAAGAACTTAACACAAATATCTCAGACAGATAAAGTATACGACATCGGACCTAAAACTATTTTAGCTTATACCAAAATTTTACAAACAGCCGGAACAGTTTGCTGGAATGGACCTATGGGTTATTTTGAGGAAAAACCCTATCGATCTGGCACAATGGCTTTAGCTAAAGTAATTGGTGGAATTGGAAAGCGAAAAGCATATACGGTGGCGGGCGGTGGCGAAACTGTGGCGGCGATCAGGCAAAGCGGTCAGTTTGGTCATCTGGATCATATTTCGACAGGCGGCGGTGCAATGTTGGAGTATTTAGCAGGTTCAAAGCTTCCAGGTATTGAGGCATTAAAATAATATTGAATCTGCTTACAAAGCTGGTTAAGCCAGCTTTTTGTTTTTAAATAAAAATGGTATAATAAACGCAACCTAAACTCTTTGAAACAAAAATTTTCAAAATAAATGTCAGTTATAACCAAATTATCTGCCCGCCAAATCTTAGATAGCCGGGGCAATCCAACCATAGAAGTTACTGCATATTGTGGTAAACATTTTGCTGTTGCCTCGGTACCTAGTGGAGCATCAACAGGGAGTCATGAAGCTCATGAGCTTCGAGATGGCGGTAAAAAATATAATGGACTCGGAGTGACTAAATCGGTCCGGGTTGTCGAAAAAATCATATCTCCGCTGTTAAAGGGCATGAGTGTTTTCGATCAGGCAGCAGTGGATGCCAAGATGATTCAGAAGGACGGGACTGCTCGTAAAGAGAAATTGGGAGCTAACAGTATTTTAGGTGTTTCTCTGGCCGTGGCGCGTTTAGGTGCGCATCTTAGCCATCAATCATTGTACGTTTACTTGGCAAAAAGTTACGGGTTCAAAAAATCTTTTCGATTACCAACTCCATTGTTAAATGTATTGAATGGTGGATTGCACGCAGACAGCGGGACCGATATTCAGGAATTCTTTTTTATTCCCAAGCGCGGAAAATTTGCCGATAAGCTTGAGCTGGGCGTCGGGGCTATTTTGGAATTGAAACGCATTTTAAAAAAGAAAAGAATGTCTACGGGAGTGGGGGATGAAGGGGGTTTTGCGCCGCAAATTCATTCGAATGAAAAGGCGTTACGATTGCTTACTTCAGCGCTGCATTCGGCCAAAATCAAAGTCGGCAAGGAAGTGGCACTGGGTATCGATGCAGCGGCGACAGAATTTTACGATATAGACAAGGAAATCTATGCCCTGCGCGCCGATAAAAAGCATTTTAAACCCGCTAGTATGTATCGTTTGTACACCAGGTGGGCAAAGCGATACCATTTAGAAATCATTGAAGATGGTTGCGCAGAAGATGATTTAGTTGGTTGGCAAAAACTGACTATGCATTTAGGGTCGC
The DNA here is from genome assembly GCA_002293685.1 of Patescibacteria group bacterium UBA926. Lineage (GTDB taxonomy): Bacteria > Patescibacteriota > Doudnabacteria > UBA920 > UBA920 > UBA920. The sequence continues at coordinate 30,602 of DBDS01000002.1, read as the reverse complement.
ATGTTAGGTTGGTTGGCGATGATTTATTCGTCACTGATTCATCCAGACTTCAAGCAGGAATTATCGCAGGTGTGGCAAATACAATTCTAATAAAACCAAATCAAGTTGGAACCCTAACCGAAACCATGGAAGCAATTGCTTTAGCGAAAAAGTATAGTTATCAAGTAATTATTTCTCATCGCAGTGGAGAAACTACTGATGATTTTATAGCCGATTTAGCTGTTGCAGTTTCGGCGGACTATATTAAAGCAGGAAGTCTGTCTCGTGGTGAAAGAATGGCCAAGTACAATCGATTATTGCAAATTGCCGAGGAGTTAAAACAGTAATGATTGAGTTAGGTGAGTACGAACATTATAAGGGCGGTCGCTATGAAGTGATCGCAAATGCAATCTACGAATCTACGGAAGAGCCCGTCGTAGTTTACAAGGCTTTGTATGATAACTCAATGTCAGAGTATTGGGTTAGAACAGAACTTGATTTTAACTCAGAAGTAGAATTCGAAGGTAAGACTGTGCCAAGGTTTAAGAAAGTTTAAGATGGCCAAAACCTATAAAAAAATTGTACTTGTAGTTCTAGACGGCTTCGGAGTCGCGACTTATAGCCATGGTAACGCGGTTGCTTTGGCGAATCCGGAATCCCTTAATGACATGATAGCTCATTATCCTTCATTAACGTTGTTGGCATCTGGTCCAGTGGTTGGATTGCCTTGGGGTGAAATGGGAAACTCAGAGGTGGGTCACTTAAATATGAGTGCAGGTCGAATTGTCGGACAAGACTTACCGAGAATTAATTCGGCGATTTCTGACCGTTCATTTTTTAGTAATACGGTCTTTTTAGATGCCATTGATCATGCTAAAAAAAATAACTCTAAACTCCATGTGGTCGGCTTGCTTAGCGAGGGAGGTGTTCATGGAAGCAGTGAACATATCTATGCGCTGCTTGGTTTAGCTGCCGAACAGAACTTTAAAGAAGTATATATTCACATGATTACTGATGGTCGAGATACAGGACCAAAAGTGGCTTTAGATAGTTTGCGAAAGCTTCAGGCTAATATGAGCACTTTGGGTATCGGTAAAATTGCTACAATTACTGGAAGATTTTATGCTATGGATCGCGGAGGGCACTGGGAGCAAACTTTAGCAACTTATCGAGCCATGGTTAAAGGCGCTGGAGCTTCGGCAGAATCGGCAGAAGATGCCATATTGAATAACTACAATCAAAATATATTTGATGAGATGATCCCACCAACTGTGATTGTAAATCGTGATGAGGAATCGGCAATCAAACCAACAGGTGTCGTTGAAAGTGGGGATAGTATAATCTTCACTAATTTTCGTTCCGACCGAGCCTTGCAACTCACAGAAGCTTTCACAAAGCCACAACTAATAAAAGCAGGCAATGTTCACGAAGCTTTATCAGATTTATTTTTTGTGACAATGACTGAATACTTTGAGGACTTACCTGTACATGTCGCATTTCCTCCGACAAATTTAAAAAACAATTTAGCGCAAACTATTTCGCAAAACGGTTTGAGGCAATACCATATCGCTGAAACAGAAAAGTACGCTCATGTAACTTCATTTTTTAATGGTGGCGTAAGTGGTGCGTTACCCGGTGAAGAGCGAGAGATTGTACAGAGTCCGGCAAATAATAGAAGTTACGAAGATCATCCCGAGATGTCAGGGATAGAATTAACAGCAAAGCTTATTGATAAAATTACTAAAGAGGATTTTTCATTCTATCTTGCTAATTTTGCGAACGCGGACATGGTTGGTCATACTGGCAATATTGATGCTGCAATTAAAGCCGTCAGCTTTCTTGATAGATTTTTAGAACAGATCATGCGGGTAGTTTTAAGTGTAGATGGTTTATTAATTATCACAGCCGATCATGGTAACGTAGAAGAAATGATAGATAGGAAAAGTGGCGGGATTAATAAAGAACACACTACAAGTCCGGTCCCTATGGTTATTATTGCTAATGACCTTGCTTTCTCTACACAGAAATCTAGAAACTACACATCTTTATCAAGTATGGTCCCAGCAGGTGTTATTTCTGACATTGCTCCAACAGTTTTAGAATTTTTGGGCTTAGAAAAGCCAAAAGATATGACTTCGGTGAGTCTTGTAGAGCAAATTCTAAATCAATTGGAATAAAATATTTAGTATTTTTTGAAAGTTTAGCCTAAATTTAAGTAATTTTTCACTAAATTTATTAAAAATTTGCAGTTTGAGATGATGTGCTATGATGGAAAGAGATTAATTTTCATTCATGGCAAAGCTCTGGCAAATCAAACCATCGGTTCCTCAGTCTATATTAGAACAGTTCCCAGAATTGTCTTCTTTGCAAGTACAATTGCTTTATAATTTGAACCTAACCGACCCCGACCGGGTTGATTGGTTTTTAACTCCGGATTATCATAATTTGTATGATCCGTTTTTGTTTACCCAAATGCAAGTGGCAGTGGATCGTACCTGGGAAGCAATTCAAAAAAACGAAAAGATTTTAATTTATGGTGATTATGATGCTGATGCGGTCACGGCTAACGCTGTATTGACCCAAACTTTTAGATACCTTGGTGTTGAAGTCGAAAGTTACATCCCAGATCGCTTCACTGAAGGTTATGGTTTGAACTTAGAAGCATTTCAGAAAATAAAAGATCAGGGTGTAAAGGTTGTGATCACTGTGGATTGCGGAACCAATTCAACTGCAGAAGCAGATTATTGCAAAGCGAATGGAATAGATTTAATTATCACTGATCACCATGAAATCACAGGTAGTATCCCTAATGCATTTGCATTAGTGAATCCAAAAAATCCCAATGAAGTTTATCCTGATAAACAAATCACCGGTGTTGGGGTCGCTTATAAGTTTGCAAAGGCTTTGTTATCTAATCACGAGAAAGTGATGACTCAGCGGGGTGTTTCAATCGAAGATCATATTCCTGAATGGGATAAGTGGCTATTAGATTTAGTTGCGATTGGTACAGTCGCTGATTGTCATTCGTTGTTAGGTGAAAACCGCATCCTCGTTAAGTTCGGTTTGAAAGTTTTACAAAAGACTCGCTGGATGGGACTTCGTTTGCTGATGGAAAATGCGGGAATAGATTTAAAACAAAAAAATCCTGATTCAGTGACTTTGGGTTTTGCAATTGCACCACGCATTAATGCCGCGGGCAGATTAGAGCACGCAAACGTAGCTCTTCAATTGCTCACTACAAATGATTATGCAACAGCGATAGATTTAGCAAATCGTATTGAAGAAATTAATCGTCGCAGACAAGACATAACCGCGCGAATAGTTTCCGAAGCAAAAGAGAAAGCTGAAGCGATTCGCAGTAGGAAAATTTTGGTACTATCAGATCCAAGTTGGGCGAAAGGTGTTGTGGGAATCGTCGCCGGAAAACTAGCCGAGCATTACAAGAAACCTGTGATTGTTCTCGAAAGAGGTGAAAAAGAAAGCACAGGTAGTGCTCGTAGTAGTAGAGGGTTTGATATCGTCTCAGCTCTAAAAGCTTGTGCTCCGTATCTTAGTCGCTTTGGTGGGCACAAGGAAGCTGCCGGACTTACTCTTTCAAACGATAAACTAGATGAATTTTATGTAGAACTGTTAAAATATACAGAGAGGCATTGGCCAGAAGAACTACCTGAAGCAGTACTAGAAATTGATGCTGAATTATCTGAAAGTGATTTTTCATTTGATCGATACGCTGAAATTGAATTACTTGAACCGTTTGGTGCAGGCAATCCGAAGCCAATCTTTGCTGTGAAGGGCGCGACGCTTGCTAGTTACCGCACTGTTGGCGCGGATCAAAACCATTTACAATTGAAAATTGCAATTGGCGAAAAGTTAATTGATTGCATAGGATTCAGTATGGGATATAAGGCTGGACAACTAGAAGTTGGGCAAGATTTAGATTTATGCGGTGAGCTATTATCTGATTCATGGAACGGTACAAAGAAATTAAAAATGCGCGTTATTGATATTAAACTAGTAGAGACTGTTGATCAAGAATCAAAAGTCGAAAGTATAGAAACTAATGAGTCAAAACAACAACTCCAAAAAACTATTTCTTAGTACCGACGGGGGAGCCAGAGGCAATCCTGGACCAGCTGCACTTGGTTTTGTAATAACCGACGAGTCAGGTTCGGTTTTGGTAGAACGTGGTCGTTATTTGGGCGAGACAACTAATAATGTTGCTGAATACTCAGCTCTCATCGACGGCTTGGCGACAGCACTCGAACTCGGTGCTACAGATATGGTTATCAAAATGGATTCCGAGTTAATTGTAAAGCAGATGAGCGGTGAGTACAAAATCAAGCAACCCCACTTACAGGAACTGGCAAAGGAAGTGAGGGTGCTACTATCACAATTTACTACTTATAAATTTGAACATGTGCTGCGAGAATTTAACAAAGCGGCTGATGCTCAAGTGAATATAGCGATAGACGAAGCTTTGGGTAAATAAAAAACCTTCCTCACGGAAGGTTTTGGATTTTTTACTTGCGAATGACTATCGAATGTAGTTGTCCGTCTGCGAGGAATACAAGCTTGCGTTCGTCCACTGATATCATTAGCTTGTTTACTGTTTGTCCGCTAAATAACTGATATCGATTTTGATTACCCCGATTATCAATTTCAATTGCTTCACTGCCAAAGTTGCCGGTGATGAAACCGTAACCAGTAGTTGGTACTACAACTGCACCACTAATTTGATTGGTATTTCGACTTAGTAATTCTGTTTGTGCGGAGCTAAAGTTATAAAAAAAGATTTCTGTAGGTGTGAAGAAAGTTAAACGTTGTTTAGCTGACTCCAGCTCAACACCCAATACAGAATTTTTTAACAACTCTAATTGTTGGTTAACTCTGAATAAAGAGTCATTGCTAAGTAAGAATAATTCCTTTTGGTTTGTTAACAATAACTTGATGTTGTTAGTATTCGGAACTCCTTCACCAACTAAGACTAATTGTTTTTGGAGTTCTGGACCTCTGAAAAAATAAGTTGCTAATTCGGTATTTTGACCACCCCTTGCCACATAAAGTAGGTTGTCTCGGTAGGTAAAACCGTTTACTTCCTCGAGGAGTAATCTTGGTGTACCACTGTTCTGACTAATAAACAGCTGATTATTGGTTAAACCGAATACTGTGTTACTTTCACCGAACTCTAATTGTTCAGCAGACGCTAATGGGGCGGGGAGATTAGTTAGGCTAAGAGTTTCAACATTTAAGATTGTCCATTGATTGGCATCAGTCTTCGCGAAGAAAAAATTATTTTGATTACTGGCTTTAAATTCTGTTATGAGAACATTTTGTTGAGTAGCTAGAACTTCTTCCTTTCTATCTAAATCGTAAACACGAATAGTTTTATCTTCTGATACATAAATAATTTGGTTACGGTGTGAAATGGCTGTGATTACTCCGTTAGCGAATTGTTCAGGTGCTGCATCTAGGAGGAGTAATACCGTATCGCTAACTCGGCCTGCATATGTGACTTGCCCTGTTTCGATAAACAAATCTTTTATCCATGGTCTAAAACCTTCCGCACGAACTTCTACGTTATGCCAACCTTGAGGTACGAATCTTGTAGTACTAGGAGTTTTACTAATTTTTTCACCATTAAGAAAAACATCTGCCCCATTAGGAACGCTTTGCACATCAAGAATACCAGTGCCTCGTAGTGAGTTGTCAGTAAAAGGTAAATTCCTACCTGTGATGTATAAAACTATTAGTGGTGCCATCACTAAAAATACGATAAAGAAAATGGCAATCAGAAGGTATCGAGATATTGAATCCATAAAAATTTATTAGTTCGAAGTAGTTATATTATAGCAGAAAAGCCGTTTTGTCGAGTCTTTACCGTCTTCCCAAATAAAGATACAATTGAGAGGCATTTTAAGAACAATATGACCTCAAAAGACGATAAATTTATAATAACCGGTGGATCTCCAATCAGTGGTGAAATCGCTGTTGTGGGAGCCAAAAACGCCGCTTTGAAAGCTCTTGCCGCGAGCTTAATTTTGAGTGAAGGCAGTGTGATTCAGAATGTCCCTCAAATTGAGGATATTCAGCGCTTAATTGATATCATTGAAGATTTGGGTGTAGAGATAGAGCGAGACGGGAAAAACTATACTATCGCAGACCCAAAGATTAAAAAAGCAATTTTAGATCCAACGCTTCATCAACGAACTCGCTCCTCAATTTTATTGGCGGTACCGATTTTGCTCCAGCACGGTGAAGTAGAATTTGCATACCCTGGCGGTTGCGTAATTGGTAAAAGACCAATTGATTTTTTCCTAAACGGATACCGCGAGTTTGGAATCGACATCGAAGAAAATTCTGCAGGCTTTAAATTATCCGCAAAAAATTTGAAACCAGCCAAAATAGTTTTTGGCCGTATCAGTGTAACTGGAACCGAAGCAATGATGATGTTGGCTAGTCGTGTTGTCGGAAAGAGTGAAATTATTAACGCAGCTATGGAACCGGAAGTAATTGCGCTAGGAGAGTTTCTAAATAGTTGTGGTGCTAAAATTTCGGGGCTTGGCACTCCGCATTTAACAATCGAAGGTGTAGAGAAGTTATCTGGCGGAACTTATATTACTCCGCCCGATAGAATTGAAGCAGGAACTTTTGCAATTTTGGCCGCGGCAACCAACTCCGAATTAATCGTAACCAATATTGAACCAAGTCATATGGAAGTGTTTTGGCAACTACTTAGGCAGGCCGGAATCAGGTTTGAACTCGGCTTCAATAGTGTTAAGATGATTCCATCGCTTGGCCAATTGAAGGCAATCCCAAAAGATATAATCACTCACGAATATCCCGGATTTCCAACAGACCTACAAGCTCCGATGGCGGTGTTGATGACTCAGGCAAAGGGGCAATCGTTAATTTTCGAAACGATTTACGAAGGCCGACTATTCTATGTAGATTTGCTCAACAGCATGGGCGCAGATATTTTTATGGCTGATCCTCATCGCGTGATGATTACAGGACCAACTAAGTTGCAAGGAGCGAAGTTAACTTCACCAGATATCAGAGCGGGGATTGCGATGGTTATTGCCGGATTGATTGCCGATGGTCAGACTGAAATCGATAACATTTATCAAATTGATAGAGGATACGAAAACATTGAGGCAAGATTGCAGAGCATTGGCGCAAAGATTGAAAGAATTAAAAGTTAGTTAATAGTAAGTAGTAAGTAGAGAATAAGTTTCAAATGTTATTATGCGATACTAGTTACTAATTACTTTCTACTTATTACCAATTAATATTATGTTTCAAAACAAGATAGGAATCGACTTAGGAACAGCGAATGTATTAGTTCATGTTCCAAAGCGAGGAATAATTATCAACGAACCAACAGTAGTAGCGGTGTCATTAGAAGACAATCGTGTGTTAGCGGTTGGGCAGGAAGCCAAGGAAATGTTGGGTCGTACTCCTGAAACTATTGTGGCACATCGCCCTATGAAAGACGGTGTGATTGCCGACTACCGCGTTACTGAAGCCATGCTTCGTTACTTTATTAACAAAGCTTTGGGTAAGGTTCGTTTCTTCCGCCCCGAGGTTATGATTAGTGTTCCAGGTGGAATTACATCCACAGAGCGTCGCGCTGTAATCGACGCAGCTCAAAGTGCTGGTGCGAAAACCGCTTTTGTTATAAAGGAAACTGTGGCAGCAGCAATTGGAGCAGGAATCCCAATTTCTTCAGCGAGCGGTAATTTAATTATAGATATGGGCGGCGGTACGACTGACGTGGCAGTACTTTCTTTAGGTGGAATTGTAAATTCAACATCTGTGCGTTGTGCTGGCAATAAAATTGACCAAGCGATTATTGAATACGTTCGCAAGAAACATGGTTTGGCGATTGGTGACCGTACAGCCGAAAGTATAAAAATTTCAATTGGTAGCGCGTTAGCTTTACCAGATGAAGAAGTTGCGGAAATCAAAGGACGCGACAATATTACAGGTTTGCCAAAAACAGTTACCATTTCAACAAACGAAGTTGTCGAAGCTATTCAAGAAGAACTCAAACAGATTGTTCGCGCGGTTAAAACTGTTTTGCAAGATACACCGCCAGAATTAGCGAGTGATATTATCGATAAAGGTATGATTATGACCGGTGGTACTGCCCAGCTTCGCAACTTGGATCAGTATATTTCTAAAGCCGTTGGCGTGCCGTGTTATGTGGCAGAAGAACCGTTGCTCTGTGTTGCTAAGGGAACAGCAATCGCTCTAGATCATTTGGATAGTTATAAGAAGAGTATTCTTAGTATCAAATAATATTTTGTCATCCCGGTAGCTACAAGCGACGAAGTCCGCCTAAATCTCGTAGAGATTTTGGCGGACGAAGTCGCGCGGGCTAGCCGGGACCCATAAAAAAAGACGACCGTGAGAGCGGTCGTTTTGCGTTAGCCAAAGCATCCTTGTTGTTTTGACAAATATGCTTCGGTGAGATTGTCGTTGATTTTTTCAAATAACGACGTAACTTTGCTAAGTTCTTCGTCAGTTATGACCGGCTCATGGTTTGATGAATGGGCTCGCCAAAGTTTTGTCTTGAACTCCTTCAGGTTTTTGAGGCAAGATTGCAAGTGCTCGGAGAATACAGATTCGAATGCTTGTTCTTCTCTGAGCCATTCTAATCCCACCATAGCTTCCCAGGTGAGGTTAGTATGCCTTCGGGTTTTTTCATCGAACTGAATCAACGGGTTGTCAGCATAGTTTTTGACGGTTTCGAGAAACTTGATTCCACTGTCTATACCTTTGATGTTTTGTTCAAGCCTTGCAGGATCACTCCACACCTTCATTCGCAAGGGGTATGTAATTATCGCGATGACAGACCTATCAGCGGCATCGTCAGGACTATCAAATCCTCGGGTACAGCCTTTGCTCGGATGATATACCATTTCAATTTCCTCCTTATTAAATTCACTATACTTGAGGTTTTTTTGAAGGTCAATTAGGAGATTTTAAGAAAATAGGGTATAATATTTTTATAAAAGTTCGCTCAAGAAATAAACATCAAAATGCATACTACACGCCGTAAGGCCTTATATCTATTTTTAAGTTCATTGTTGGGTATTTTGCTATTGCAAATGCTTCATCGTTCCATTTTTGTTATTTACGATATCATTGGAGATTTTTTTCCCGCTCAATCATGGTTAAACCTAGATTTTTACACACTTTCCGTAATCGATTTTAGTACTGTTATTTTGTTTATGTTTATCGGTGGATGGTACGGAATTTGGTTGGGACTTCATTGGTACAAACAAATTTACGAAGATGGGGAAGTGATGTCTTGGTTCCATGGTTTTGTTCCTCATAACTGGCGAAGCAAGAAAGTTAGATCTCAATCTGAAATTACTTCAAGTCCAGCACAGAGCGGCGCTCCTAAGAAGTTAGTGGTGGAATCTAAACCGTCCGATGGTTTTCAAACTTTCAGATCAGTAATGACCAAGCCAGTTTGGAATTTTGATGAGATAAAATCAGCTCCAAAAAAATCTGTTGAAGTCACTGAATCAAAAACTGAAACGGTAGTTGAAAAGCCTGTCGCAAAGAAACGGGTCGCTAAAAAGCGAGTGGCGAAAAAGTCTGTTCGCAAAGTGGCGAAAAAAACAGCTGACCCAGAGGTTGAATAACTTTCATCTTACACTAAGCATTGCGCAAATAGAAAAAAATACTGTAGTATCTAGATAATGACACCAGCTCAGCTCATTCTCAAAACTTTGTTCATGCAAGTTTTTTTGATAATTATAAAGGTTATCTTTTTTGGTTTTTTGAATGTAACACTACTGCCAATCTTAATTATTTATTACCTTCTTCTTGCGGCCGCCGCAATTGCACTAATCAGAAGATTCGGCCCGATAAATTATTTCGAAGCTTTTCTGGCTATGATTCTATGGGTAATTATCAGTCTGGTTTCAGATTTAATTATCACCTCGTCAATTATCGGCAGAGAAGTTTATAGCGATTGGCACTTCTGGTTGTCTTACGGGGTGGTTCTACTTGCCATGCTAATCTTTCACAAAAAACAACATGTCGAGGTTCGTAAAGCTATGAAATAATTTTATTCCTAATACCAAAATAAAAACCCCAAAATGTGCGGCCGCACAAATCGGGGTTTTTCAATTTGTAGACTTAAGATTGAATTTTTATCTCAGCGGAGGGGTGGTAATAGTAATTTTTAAGTTATTGTTGTTAATTTTCCTTGAAATATACTCTTAATTTTCTTACCCCGATTTGTGCGGCCGCACAAATCGGGGTAAGGACTTAGAATGATTCTATGGTTAATTTCAATCTTGTAAAAAGGTGTACGTTCGTATACTATATTAGTACGAATAATTCATCGACAACAAAATGCAACCTATTATCGCACACATCGACATGAATAGTTACTTTGCCACGTGCGAACAGTAAGACAATCCTAAGTGGCGAGGAAAGCCTGTGGGAGTGTGTGAGCACCTAGGCGGTATTATTATTGCAGCCAGCGTGGAAGCCAAAAGATGGGGGATTAAAACCGGAACGCCAGTTTGGGAGGCGCGTAAACTTTATCCCAAAATTATTCTTACTAAAACTAATCCAAGTCGCTATCGATTTTACACAAGTCGGTTTTTAAAAGTTTTCGCTGATTACACTGACCGTATCGAAAAATATAGTATTGATGAAGCCTTTTTGGACTTGACCATGGCGTGTAATATCCGTGGTTATCAAAATGGTGTTCTTCAAAAAATGGATCCTTGGCAAGAAGCGGTGCGGATTATTGAAGAGATTAAACTGCGCATGGTTACAGAGGTTGGTGATTATATCACTTGCAGCGCAGGCATCTCTTATAGCAAATTGGTTGCCAAGATCGCTTCCGATTTGCAAAAACCAAATGGGCTAGTGATTGTTCGACCAGAAGATAAAGACAGTCTTTACGATAGACTAGTTTTAACCGACGTACCGGGAATTGGTAACCGTCAAGAACGCAACCTTAACAAGTTGGGAATTTTGACATTAAAAGATTTGCGAGATTATCCACTTAGCAAATTGGTAACTCATTTTGGAATTGGCGGCGTTCATTTGCATAGTATGGGCCAGCTTGAAGGAACATGGAAAGAAAGTTTTGGTGATGATGTAATAGCAAGCCCGATGAAGTCTATAGGGCATATGTACACGATTCCTATGGAGTATCGTAAGAAAGGTGTATTCAGATCGGTGTTGTATAAATTGTCCGAGATGGTGGCGGCAAGGCTTCGTGTAAACGGTCTAATGGGTAATCACGTTTACGCTCACGCTTATAACGGTGATGAGGTTCATGTGGGGAAAGGTGCCAAGATTGGTTATCATTCGCAGGACGGCAGAGAACTTTACTTGGAAGCTTTGAATTTGCTCGCTCAAACAACTTCGCTCTCTGAGCTCGAGAACAACACATATTTTGTTGGCGTCACAGTTGGTGGATTAGTGCCTTTTGTTCCTCAAGCGGCATTGTTTGAAGATACAGAGCGACGCCAGCGACTTAGCTTGGCCTTAGATAAAATCAATAATAAGTATGAAGACTTCACAATTGCACGCGTGCCAGCGTTCTTGGCGCGCGATATTATTCGCGATTCGGTTGGTTTTGGCCGGATGAAAGAATTCAAAACAACTTTCATGCGCGGCGGGCAAGGACGGTTTAAGTAATTTGTGGTATAATTAGTGCAATAAAGTTTCAGTATTCTGTAAGTTCGAGAGAAGACGAAACTTCACCCTGTTGAACAGCCGCTGCGTGGCTCGTGCTTTACACGGTTCAACAGGGCAAGAAAATAAAATGGTTCAGATACCAAAATACAAACAATTTATCAGCGAGTTTGTTCGTCAACAGATGACCGTGCTAGGTCCAAACTTAGCAGTCTCCACAGCTAATCGAACAGTTGGTTTAGAAGTGAATCATAAAGGTGCCGCGTTAGAAATAACTGGCGACCCAGCTTTGGTTTTGAAAACCATGTTAGGGGAGTTTTCAAAATTATCACCTCATCTAACCAATTACTTTACGCGAACTTTCTTTGTAAAGTATCCCGATATCGCCGAAGAATATGGTGAGCCGATCCCAAAAATTAATTTCGTTTGCGCCTTAATTAAGCCTAAAGCATGACCGTACTAATACTTTTATTGGTAGATTTTGCATTGCTTTCTATCGTGTTGGCTTTTTATTTGCGTAGGATGTACAAAGAGCGCCAGGCTTTGATGGGAAAGGCAGACAAATCTTACGAACTTCAACAGCAGATGTATCAAGTTGAGGTCCTACAAGAAATAAACGAACGTATTGGTTACTCACTTGAAGGTAATAAGGTTATCGAAATTATTACGAACAGTTTAGGGAACTTGCTTGAATACGAAACAGTTTCGTTTATGTTGTATAACAAAACTGAAACAGTAGTATTTAAGTGTCACGTTCATCAGAGTGTTAATCACAGGTTTATTTCTCAAGTTAAAGAGCATATGTTACGAGCCACTGAAACTGTGTGTGGTGGTTTAGACAGCAACATCAAACTAGATGAGCGTATTGGTGGAGCTCTCCTACAAGATCATTTAGACATAGATGTAAAATCTTATGTGAACATTCCTGTTGTAATTGGGAATGAATTACTTGGGTTAATCAATCTTTCTTCCTCAAAACCAGATTTGTTTGATCACAATCAGGCATCGGTTTTATTTAATATTACCAACCAAGCTGCGGTTGCTGTTGGTCAATTACAAACCATGCTAGAAAGTGAAAAAGGTAAATTGACTGGTATAATTGCAGCTATGACGGATGGTGTACTAATGGTTGATTTGGAAAATAAGTTAGAAATTTATAACCCAGCCGTAGTTGACCTACTTTCATTACCTGTTGGTCGAACAATTACCATGTTTGATATTCTTGATAGCTTAGCTGGTAAAGTGGATTTAAGAACCAAAATTGAACAAGCTTTGGCTAAAGGAGCACCTGTTGAAGTTAAGGAGGTATTACTGCACGATAAAGCTATGGAGATTACTATTACTCCTGTGCGCGATCATGCAGGGAGTCAACGTGGTGTTGCTGTAATTTTGCATGATGTTACTTCCGAAAAATCTTTGGAAAAATTACGTCAGGAGTTTACAGCTATGATGGTGCACGAACTTCGTGCTCCGCTTACAGCAGTTCGTTGGTCGGCTGAGAGTTTACTGAAACATCTTTCAGATGCAAAAGCTCAACTTGAATCCGCATCTGTGAAAGATAGCGTTTCCAACATCGATATCGCCGCAACTAATATGCTAGAACTTGTTAATGATTTGCTCGACGTTGCAAAAATTGAAGCAGGGAAGTTTGATTTAAACATTCAAGAATACGACCTTTCCGAAATAATTTCAGAAGAAGTTAACACATTTAAAGCTCAAGCCGAGAGTAAACATTTGTCTTTGAACTTTATAACCCCAGGTCCAATCAAAGTTAAATGTGATAAAGTCCGAATCGGACAAGTTATCAGTAATTTATTATCGAATGCTATCAAATACACCGATAGTGGTCAGGTTGATATTCATCTATCCGTTGATTCGGTGACGAATCAAGTTGTGGTTGCAGTTAAAGATAGTGGTCTTGGTGTCAGTCGAGAAGATTTGGCTGTGTTATTCTCAAAGTTTAAACAACTCAAGACCTTCGATAGGACTCAAAAAGGTACTGGTTTAGGTTTGGTGGTAAGCCGTGGTATTGTTGAGGCTCATCATGGCAGGATTTGGGCTGAAAGTGCAGGAGAAAACCTAGGTTCGACCTTCTCGTTTAGTTTGCCTCTTAATTAGCTAAGGGGTATAATTAATAAATAAATTAACTTAATTTAAATGCCAAAAATTGTAATCGCTGAAGATGACCAAATGATTTCTGCTTCTCTTGAAGCTGGATTTACCCAAGCCGGATTTGAAGTCGCATTGGGTGGTGATGGGGAAGAGGCTTTGCTAAAAATTCGTGAAAGTAAACCAGATGTTGTTCTATTGGATATCATGATGCCAAAATTAGATGGCATTGGTGTTGTTTGGGAGTTAAAAGCAGACGACGAGCTTTCAAAGATTCCAGTTGTTATGTTAACTAATCTTAGTGATCCGGCAACGGTAAGTAAAATCTTAGAAGCTGGCGTCACCGATTATTTACTTAAAAGCGAGCAATCGATAGATGAAATTGTAAGCAAGGTTACCGAAGTAATGAATCGCGGTTAAAATTAGTTATGGATGTATTTGCACACGCCTTGTGGACAAACGCAGTTTTCCACGCTAAATATCATACTCAAAGAAAGATGCGGTACTTGGCCGCATTTTTTGGCTTTGGCTTTGATTTAATAGGATTTGCTCCTTTGTTTATCTATATGATATTTTCAGGACGCTTCTTCTCAGGAGAGCAGTTTCCATTTGAAGCGACAAATTGGACTTTTAGTTTTGCAGAAACAGCATATAATTATACTCACAGCATCGTTGTGTTTGCCATTAGTTTTATTTTAGTAAATTTCATTATCAACTCAGTGATGTATTTCCGTGATAAGATAAATTACAAATTTTACTTTTTTTGGCCGATGCTTGGTTGGCTTTTACACATTCTACTAGATATTCCTACTCATCCTGATTTTTATCACACACCGTTTTTGTGGCCGATCTCCGATTACCAGTACACTGGTGGGATTGCGTGGTCTAACCCAATTTTCATGGGGGTTAATTACGGACTACTCATTTTAGTCTACATTGGAATCTATATTTATCAAAAAAGAAAGTACAATGAAAACTAAGGAACTTTACCTCATTGCGCATAATATTCGCTCACTCCATAACGTTGGGGCGATTTTCAGAACGGCCGATAGCTTTGGTGTGGATAAAGTATATTTAACCGGTTATACTGGCGCGCCAAATGGTAAGAATGCCGATAAAATCTCGAAGGTTGCGCTTGGTGCTGAGCAGTTCGTGGCGTGGGAGAAAAAGGTCCAATTAGGGCCGTTAATAAAAAAACTGCGAGCCTCTGGTGTGAGGATTGCAGTACTAGAAAACAATATTCAGCGAAAGATAACCTCTTTGCCGAATTTTAAACCGAAGTTTCCTCTCGCATTGATTTTAGGTGAGGAAACCAAAGGTAATACCAAGCAGATCTTGGATTTGGCCGATGATATTTTAGAAATACCTATGCATGGTCAAAAAGAAAGTCTTAATGTTTCTGTCGCTTGTGGTGTTGCACTTTATCAAATACGAAAATAAAAAGAGCCGAAGCTCTTTTAGCTGATCTATTCATACTCAAATTCAAACTTCTTTGGACGACCAGCTGCCATCCATTTGGCGAGTGATTCTGAAGTTGGCTTTCGCTGGCATTCGCAGCCACATGGGCCAGCGTGAATTTCGCCACCTATAGAAATTTGATCTGCACCATGACAACGGTGTTCATATGGCTCATGAACGTTACAGCCATCACAGATTATATTTGTATTCATCGTAAATTCCTCCCGTAGTGTGTAAATGATGACAACTTATGGAGAAGTCATCAATCTTTTTGCGGCGCTAATGAATCGCGCGAGTTCTTTGTGATTCATTGTGTCGTCGTGTGGATGCCTTAGTTTTCCTTCGGCGTCAATCGACAACGAATCGTATTTTTCGACAAGTGGGCGAATGCTTTCAAGATTTCCTGAATGAAGCCCGCCGGCGATTCCGAAACGGATCTTATCATTCAGTCCTCGTCCGTAGAGTTCGCTAAGATATTCATCAGTCTTATCGATGTTCATTTCTTTCCCTTCACCGCCCGATGGATCAAGTAGGACGTAGTCAATCAGTCCTGAGTATTCTGCGCTGATTTTATCAGCGAGAATAGTCGGATTTTTATTGATGACCCCGAAAGCTTCTCTGCCGATTTGTAAAACAATCGCATGCTGATGACCTTCCTCACGAAACTTATGCAGTTCTTTTGGGTCGGGCCAGCAAATATTGAGCTGAAATCCTCCCAAATTAGGACCAGAGATTTCTACCAACTTGTTGAACTGGGACGAAAGGTCTGGCTCGCTTGAATTATAATGAATCAAATTCAAGAGATAGTCCTTTGTTGAAGTGGGAAATAAATCAGGGATGTCCTCAACCGCTGGGTAGCGATTGGGGAAATTTTTACTAGGCAAACCAGATATTGTCTTGAAACTTGCTAAGACTCCAATCATGAGCTGGTAATTCTCTGGGAACTCGTAGCCACTCTCAGTAAAGGCTGCTACTAAGGCAAAAACTAAATCTTTATTGTTGAAGATTCCTGTAACGCCAATATACGGTTTTTTCATAATTCCTCCTTTTGTGGGATAAATATACCACAACTTATCAAAAAGTCACTAATTTTTTCTATGACTGGGGATAGCTGAGAAACAATTTTGATAAACACTAAAAACCTTTTTACTTAAGAGGGTTTTTTTATTTTTAGAATCTTGCGGATGAATTGAAATATGGGGGAAAGTGGGCTATACTGACTTCAAGTGGAAAAAAGTGGGGATGAGTGGGGATAAGTGGGTGGATAAGTGGATAACTGCGTAGCAGTTATCCATCCCGGAAATCCGAGCTTGCGAGGATTATCCGGGATCCACATGTAGCGTAGCAGTTATCCATCCCGGAAATCCGAGCTTGTGAGGATTATCCGGATCCACATGTAGGGTAGCAGTTATCCATCCCGGAAAGCTTCACTTCCGGGAATACTGAGAGTACTGGCCGGAGATACTCAAGAAACTAAAACCTAATTAAATATTGATAGCCGCGAGGACATCTGGCTTTGCCAGGGTCCGAGCAACTCAGGAAAGGGGAGGCAGGAGCGAAGCGACGTTGGAAGGGGAAAACCCCTTTCGGGTTTTCCCCTCCAAAGTAATTTTATGTTTATCGGTGAATATCAAGCTTCAATTGATGATAAGGCGCGTGTAGCGATTCCTGCCAAGTTTCGTAGTTCTTTAAAATCAAAGATCGTCGTAACCAGAGGATTAGATAATTCCTTGGTTCTGTATACATTAGACGAATGGAAAAAGTTAGCAGAAAAGGTGGCTAGTCTCCCAATTTCTACTGCCAACACTCGTGCTTTTTCTCGTCTGATGCTTGCAGGAGCAATGGATTGCGACATCGACAAGCAAGGTCGTATCGTGATTCCAGGTTACCTGAAAGAGTTTGCCAAGATTTCCAAAAAGCTCATCTTCGCTGGTTTGTATAACCGCATCGAAGTATGGAGTGAAGAAAGTTGGCAGAAATACAAATCAGAAACAGAAAAGAATAGCAATCAAATCGCTGAACAATTGGGTGATCTAGGTGTATAGTTTTACGGCTGTCATTCTGAGGAGACAGTTAAATTACTGTCATTCTGACCCCGCACTTGATGCGGTGGAAGAATCTAGATCCTTCGTCCGCATTAGCGGACTCAGGATGACAATATGATAATTGTTCAGGATGACAACTAACAACCCCGTATGAACTATCAACATATCCCAGTTCTCCTAGATGAAGTTTTAACTCTTCTCGAACCTCAGCCAGGTCAAAACTTTGTAGACGCAACGTTAGGCGGCGGTGGTTACACCGAAGCATTGCTTGAACTCTGTGCACCTTCTGGAAAAGTCTTATCGATTGATTTAGATAAGGTGGCTCTCAAGAACGCAGAGAAGGTAAGTGCAAAACATAAAGATCGACTAATTTTAGTACATGGTAATTTTCGTGATATCGCACAGCACATCCGCCATAACGAGTTTAATAATATTGCGGGGATTGTTGCAGACATCGGGCTCTCGAGTTTCCAGTTGGATGAATCGGGTCGAGGAATAAGCTTTCAAAAGCATGAACCTCTCGACATGCGATTCGACCAAAGCTCTCAAGACCCTAACTCTGAGTTTATTCTCAACAAGCATTCCACACCAGAACTCGCCAAAATCTTTACTGAATACGGAGAAGAGAAATATAGCCATAAAATTGCCGATCATATTGTGAAGGCCAGAGCAGAAGCCCCAATAAAATATACTACCGATCTAAACGAACTCATCAAATCCGCATTGCCCAAACCAGTTCAGCATAAGTGGCAGGATACTGCTAGGAGAATCTACCAAGCGCTACGGATTGAAGTGAATCATGAGCTTGCGAACCTGGAAAGATTTCTACCAGACGCTTTCAATCTACTTGCTCCAAATGGTCGATTAGTTATAGTAACATTTCATTCTTTAGAAGATAGAATTGTAAAAAATTATTTTAAAAGTTTAGCCAAAGGTTGTGTTTGTCCGCTGGAATTCCCAATCTGTAAGTGCGGTCAAACTCCACAAGGTAAAATTTTGACCAAGAAAGCCATAATGGCTTCTGAATCAGAGCAGGAAATGAACTCTCGTTCTAAATCTGCGAAACTCCGTGCCGTTCAAAAAATTTAAAATTAACACAAAATTATCACATGCCAAAAGTTTCATCAGTAAAATTCCTATCTCCGTTTATCAGCACGAAAACTACAAACAAGAATATTTCTGCTGTGTCTTGGAGTGCCCGCGCTGAAGGAACAACAGCTCGCGCTGTGCGCAGTAATAGCAACTGGGTATCAAAGGTATCACTTCTTGCTGTCGTGATGCTTGGTGTGATGTTTGCGCTTCACTTGTACTGGGTAAATACTTACGCCGCAAAAGGATTTGCTCTGAGTGCCGCTCAAAATGCGATTAGTGAGCAAACTGATTTGCAAAAGAAATTGTTAGTTCAACAATCTTTATTAAACTCTACAGCTGGAATTACTGATAGCTCAAAGACTGGATTAGTTTCAATTACTGACCAAGAATATTTGGCACCCACAAATTTTGCTAGTGCGAACTAATTGATTAACGGATAATCTAGATGGTAGCTAAACCTGCATTCGAACATACATTCCGAAAAAGAATAGTCTTCATGGCTGTTCTTTTTGTGATTTTTCTTTTAGTAATTGCGGGTAGGTTAGCTTATATTCAGGTGTTTGCTAATGAGAAGTATATTGCGATGGCTGAAGGGCAGAGAACAGGTCAGTATCAATTAATGCCAACCCGTGGTGAAATTCAAATTTGGGACAGCTTTTCGAATAGTCCATACACTGTAGCAACTTCAAGTGAAAAGATTTTAGTTTATGCGAACGCAAGTTTAATCACTGATGTTGATTCAACTGCTCAATCTTTAGCTGATATATTAGGGATGACTAAAGAAGAAATTTTGCCTAAGATTTCCGATAGCTCAAAAAAATATGTTGTAATCAAGAAGGACTTAACCGAAGAACAGCAAACGAAAATTAAAGATTTAAAATTAGCAGGAATAAATTTTGATAAAGAAACCTCACGTTTGTATCCAGAAAAAACCTTATTAGCTCAGTTATTGGGCTTCGTAGGATTCATTGGTGACGAACGCAAAGGCTCATATGGAATTGAACTTGCATATAATAATGAGTTGTCCGGAACACCGGGGTTGTTAATGGAAGAAAAAGATAGCGCTGGTCGATGGATTTTTGGTGGAAAGCGCGATCGGGTCCCGGCAATTGATGGTGATTCTATATTATTAACTATTGATAAGACTATTCAATTTAAAGTCGAATCTATTTTAAAAGAAACGGTGGAGAAGCACGGTGTCGAAAGTGGTAGTGTGGTGATTATGGACCCAAAGAGCGGTGCAATAATTTCAATGGCGAACTATCCAACTTTTGACTTAAATGATTATGGAAAAGTTTCCAGTCCAGAGATTTACTTGAATCAAGTAACGGTTGGGGCTTATGAACCAGGTTCAATTTTTAAGCCACTTACTTTTGCAGCGGCTATTAATGAAGGAAAGCTAACTCCTGGTACCACTTTCGTTGATACAGGTGAAGTTAAAGTGGACGAGTACACAATTAAAAATTCTGATTTAAAATCCTATGGTCAACAGACTATGTCGCAAGTCTTAGAACAATCTCTTAATACAGGAACAATTTTTGCGAAAGATTCAATTGGGAATGCGAAATTCAAAGAATACGTGGAGCGTTTCGGGTTTGGTAAGAAAACAGGTTTTGAGGTTGTAGAGAGCGCGGGTAATTTATCTAACCTAAAAAGCAATATTAAAGTAAACTATCACACAGCGAGTTTCGGACAGGGTATTAGTGTGACTCCTCTTCAGATGGTTCAAGCCTTTTCTGCAATCGCTAATGGCGGTGAAATGGTCGCACCTCATATTGTGAGTAAGATTATTCGTGAAAGTGGAAAAGTAGAAGATTTAGATCGTTCTGAAAAGAGTCAGGTGATTTCTTCACGCACCGCAAGTCAGGTTGCAGCAATGATGGTGAACGTTGTTGAGAATGGTCATGGTAAGCAAGCTGCGGTTCCAGGTTATTACATCGCTGGGAAAACTGGTACAGCGCAAGTTGCAAGTAAGAGTGGTGGATACGAGAAAGGAAAACTGATTGGTTCTTTTATTGGTTTCGGTCCTGTTGAAGACCCGAAGTTTGTGATGTTGGTTCGGATTGATAATCCACGAGGAGTTCGCTTTGCAGAGAGCACGGCTGCCCCAGCTTTTGGCGAAATTGCCAGATTCTTGGTTCAGCACTACAAATTACAGCCAACTAGGCAATAATAATTGAACCCGCTAAGAGCGGGTTTTATCTTGACATTCAGGCGGATTAAGCTATGATGAAGGCGCAAAGACGATTTCCAAGGAGGGTAAATCATGACAAAAGGCAAAAAACAGCCGAGGTCGGGAGTTGGTGTTAAGCCGAAACCTGACGAGGTTAAAAGGAAAATCAGACACGGTGGCAGGCGGATCTGGGTAATTGTGAAAAGTGGTGTTGTCTTAGCTGGTAAGCACCAAAATGGCAAGTTCACTCCTGTTGAACTTGAGAAAGGTGAGTATCCAGCAGAACGTGAGGCTCATCCCAATAACCCCCAGTTGCAAGCTTTGACTGTCGAAGACGGGTCTGGTGAGAAAGTCTTCGTGATTGAAAGCATGTTATCGAGCCAGAATGCCGAAGTTCAGATCATCGAAACCGATGAGGCTACGATTACGGAGAACACATGAGCAAATTTTTCCTAACTTTGCTCATGTTTTTATTTTTCAAAATTTCTTTTCAAAAATTTCACTTTTGCTATTCCCACATCAATTCTTTTTCTTTATAATTTAACTAAGATGATTACAAAAACAATTAACCTGATATCAAAATCTCTCGGCCTATTGATCATCATGGCGGTGTTTGGATTTGTGTCGGTGTTTGCTGTAATCGGTGTCGCAAGTGCGGCGTACTTGGTCGTGGTGAATCAATCGTTGCCAAGCTTTGAAGAACTTCAAAATCGTGATGTGCCCGAGTCGAGTAAATTGTACGCTCGTGATGGAACTTTAATTTATGAATTTTATGGAGAATATAAGCGTTCTCGTGTAGATAAGGAACGCATTTCGCCCCATTTAATCAATGCAACATTAGCAATTGAAGATAAAGATTTTTATAACCACGGCGCTATCTCTCTTCCAGCGATCGCACGCGCGCTTCGCGCCAACTACGAGACTGGTGCGCCAGTTCAGGGTGGTAGTACTATCACGCAACAGTTTGTGAAGAACGCGTTGTTAGACAGAAAAAAACTTTACAGCCGTAAAGTCCGAGAAATTTTATTAGCATATAAAGTTGAATCACACTTTACTAAAGACGAAATTTTAGAATTATATCTTAACGAAATTCCTTACGGTCGAAATAGTTATGGTGCTGAAGCTGCTGCGAAGGTTTATTTTGGGAAATCTGCTTCAGAGTTGAATCTTGCAGAGTCTGCATACTTGGCAGCACTTCCTCAGGCGCCAAGTTATCTTAGTCCAACCGGGCCAAACTCTGCCGCTTTAGATGTACGAAAAGATTTGGTTTTGCAAAGAATGTTTGAACAAGGTTATATATCCGAACATGAAATGTACCAAGCGCGAACTGTTCCAGTTGCGTTTATGGAAAACAAATCAAAACTGGTCGCGCCTTACTTTGTGGCATGGGTTCAAACTTACTTAATGGATAAATACGGCGAAGAGTTTTTACAAGAAGGTGGTTTAAAAGTTTACAGTGCTTTGGATATGAACCTTCAAGCTTTGGCAGAGGAAGTGGTAAAAGAAGGTGCTGAGGAAAATCGAATTAGGAATCGCGCTCACAACGCTGCTTTAGTAGCTGTAGATCCATCAAATAGTAAAGTCGTTGCCATGGCTGGCGGTAAAGATTTTTGGGCTACACCAGAACCAGCTGGCTGTATTGTGGGAAAGAACTGTCGTTTTGAGCCTAATGTGAACGTTGCTACAAGTCAACGTCAGCCAGGTAGTAGTTTCAAACCTTACGCCTATTTAACCGCGTTTAAGCCGGAACATGGCTATACACCGCTTTCTCGAGTACTCGATGTGCCAACAGTATTTGGAGTGTCTGGTGGGCGACCGTACATCCCACAAAACTATGATGGAAGCTCTCATGGTTTAATCACAATTCGCAAAGCTTTGGCTGGTAGTTTAAACGTTCCTGCTGTTCGAACCTTGCAAGCGGTTGGTGTTGAAAATGTTGTTCAGACTGCGCACGACTTGGGAATTACTTCACCTATGAAGAACTGTGGATTGTCTTTGGTTCTAGGTGGTTGCGAAATTAGGTTATTGGATCATACAGTTGCCTTCTCAGTTATCGCTAACGGTGGAAAAGGAAATTTGTCTAGCCCGTTCATTCGTATTGAAGATAAACACGGTTCTATCTTGGAAGATTCAACAGGAACTCCGACTCAAGTTGTAAATCCTGAAGCTGTTTACTCTTTAATTAGCGTGATGAGTGATGATCAATCTAGGCAGTTTGTCTTTGGCCCAAACAATCCTTTGAATTTCCCAGATGGTCGACCAGTAGCCGCGAAGACAGGAACAACTCAAAACTGGAAAGATGGTTGGGCGATGGGATTCACACCACAATTAGCCGTTGGTGTTTGGACAGGAAATAATGATTCAAGTGTGATGCGTGCGGGTGCTGATGGTGTGTTCACTGCCGCTCCAATATGGCAAAAGTTTATGATTGCCGCACATCAAAATTTGCCTGCGCGTGATTTTGAAGTGCCTGCAGGAATTATTCAAGTTGCTTATGATCGATACACCAACCGCCCAGTCACTCGAGATTCGAACAACGTTCGAATGGAGCCAGTGCCATGGTATGCTATTCCAAAAGACATTCAGATTAGCGCCGCACCGAGGAACCTACCAAGTACATTAATTGGACCAATCGAAAATCAAAGTATTCCATTGAATGGACAAGGGACAGTTGGTGGTGCGAGTACAAATATCCCATCTCCAGCACCAGCTCCTGAGCCGGTTTCAGAACCTGTATCGGTTCTACCAGAACAGAATTATTACCAGCCAACGTTTCCGTATTCCGATATGGGTGGTCCAGGGGACCAAGAAATCCCTCCGATGGTTTTTCCAACTCAAAATTTCACAACCAGACCGAATTTTGCATATTAAAACCGCCGGATTATGCCATGGCAGCCACAAGCGAGTTCTGAAAGAACGAGCGTGGGCTAGCCGGGATTTAACTCAAGGCGGTTTTTATATTTCAAATAGTTTGTGTTTGGATTTCTTTCCAGAAATTAATCTAATTGTACTTTTAGGTACATTGAAGTGTTTGGCCAAAGTTTCAACTACTGCCAGATTTGCTCTATCTTTAAGAGGCGGTTCACTTACATATACGTGCAAAGTTCCGAACAAGTCTGGTTCGATACGTGGTTTGCGGGAATTTGGGTGAGTGATTATAGCAACTTTCATAAGTTAAAAAGCCTTGCTAGGCAAGGCTTTGATTTAGATTGCTTTCTTGTAAACTAACTTTGTTTCTTCATCTTCGCTTGTCAGAGTAAGCATATCGTCGATAATTGCAAAATTTGTGATATTACTCATGCCCTTAAAAATTTCAGTTTCTAGGTTTGTAGTGTCTTGGCAAGCCATCTTAGTGCTAACCGTAGCTCCGAAAGAAAATTCATTCCGGCCAGAAATTGTGTATTTTCCACTGAAGTTATTGCAGCCACCGAAGCCGCTGTAAGATTTTGTGTCTTTATCGAAGTTTAGAGTTAACGCTTGAGGAACTGGAGCGCTAAGGCTTACAGCAGAGTTGTTGACTGTTGCTGCGCTAAGTACCCAGTTGTTTTCTGCGAACTCGTCAGTTGCGATGGGAAGAATTTGCATTTCACCGTCTTCTGTTTGAAGGTTGGCTGAATCGCCATCGACTGAACCTTCATCTTCGAGTTGTTGTT
Organism: Patescibacteria group bacterium UBA926; assembly: GCA_002293685.1. Classification (GTDB taxonomy): domain Bacteria; phylum Patescibacteriota; class Doudnabacteria; order UBA920; family UBA920; genus UBA920. The sequence goes on along the minus strand of DBDS01000002.1, from coordinate 6,417 downwards.
CGGTTTCAACTTCTTCCAGAGTTTCGTCTGTGGAGGTTTGATCGGTCCAGAGCAGGTAAGCGCTGGCTAACACGGCAAGCACAATAATTGCGATTGCAACATATTTTGGGTTCATATTTGTGAATTAATTGTTATCTATAGTATAACAAACTAGCTTTAGATCTTTGCAATCAAATATAATTTTCCAGACTTTTATTTATTCTTAGTAATGGTATCCCAAAAAGCGTTATACCAATTTGTATAACCAATATCATTGGGGTGGAAATGATCCGCTGAATAAATAGTCTTAATATCGGGATAATTTTCCCAACCAAAATCATGGATGTTTATAACTTTAACTCTATCAGATTCTAGTTTGAGAATTGCTGGATTAATTTTTTGTGAACGCCACTCAATGAATTTTATAAATGGGGGAGGGAGAAGCGATGCTCCATTGAAATTCGCAATATTGGTGATATAAATCTGTGCTGAGGTTTCTTCGGAAAGCTTCTGAATAATTTTTCGATAGTTCTCTAAAATCTTTTTTTGTGAGATTAGATGGGTAGCATCATTAGCTCCAATGGAGATAGTTACTATATCGGGTCTAAATTCAATGATTTGTGGTACTTGTTGTTCTAGAAAATCACTGGTTTGAGCTCCTCGAACGGCTATATTTTTGTACTCTATTGTATTTGATTTAGCGAGAGATTCAGCGATGCGAAAGGTATAGGTATTCTGCTCGGAGGTAGCCCTTGCCCTAGGGCTGTACTGTCTCCTGTAGCTATATATTTTAATCTTGGACCATTACCTAACGTTTGATCTTGCGGGGAAATTTGAGGTGTGTTTGCATAGTTTGTATAGTAAATAATTCTAAGATAGTAAAAAGAAAGATATACAACAACTATTGCGACTAAGATTATAAGATACTTCATATCTTTAATACTATCAAAAAACCGCCGCGTGGGCGATTTTCGTTGGCTGGACAGTCCGGTCTAGAACTTGCCTTTTGAGGCTTTTCAAAGGGTTTCCAAGGACTTCCTTTTCAAATAGCATAACGCACCTCGGTTATTCATTTTTACTAAGTTTATCAAACAACATTCGTCTTAATTTTGCTTTTTCTTCTTCATCTGCGTCTTTAGTTTGTTTATTATGTTCTTCTATTCTCGGTCCCATTTCTGAAGAATAAACTATAGACCTTTCGATCTTGTCAAAAAAGTCGGATAAAACCATATGTTCGTTTGTATAAGGATCTGTGAATTCAGTAATATTGTATTGCTCTGCATACTGCCGCATCTTTTGGTTCAATTCCTTGTTATGTTCAAGCCTCGCTCCCTGCCAAAATAGTACATCTGGCGGTTTTTGACTAAAATCAGGATGGGTACTTTGCACTAATAAACCTTCTTTCATAGAAGCTAATTGAGCTTCAGGCTGTATTTCTAATTCGCTTTTATTATGACTGGGCTCTCTGATAAATTCGCCTTTTTCGTTGATTGGCATACTTTTTAAAGTTAATTTCAATGCACCTAGGTCACCTCGATAATAAGTTTAGTTGGCTGGGGAGCTCGGTCAAGTACCAATCCTTTAGGGATATTGTAAGGGGTTTTAGATGGTCTTGCCAGAGGTTGTTTGACGCGCCTCGGTCGGGTCATTTTTCTTGCTTAATTCGGTCATAATTTCTAATCAGGGCGCGGTGCATTTCGCGTACACTATTATGAGTAATAATTGCATTGTAACCAAAAATTCCTAATACAAATATAAATAGAATTAGCCATAATCTGAAACTATAATAATTGCCGACAAAGTTAGGTAAAAACTTATCTTCAAATATTACAAAAATGAAAGCTAGGCTAGAGGCGATGACTAGATTAAAATTTGCAGTTGCCCAATACCAGCGTTTTTGAATTTGATCTTGAAGGTTTGAGTAATTTTTATCCCAAGCACCTAATATCAGCCAAGTCCCTAACTCAACTCGGTTTGTTTGATGAATTTTGTCATGTTCTTTCGGCACTAAATTATTTATAGCTTGTTGTTCAGCTTGAGTATAGTTTATGTAGCCCCATTGACGGATTCTTTTAAAACTAATACAACTCTCAACTATACCAGAAATAATTACACCTACAGCAAAAACTATAGGTGTAAGAAAAGCTATCGATTCCACTATTCCATAGTTTGATACCACGCCTAAGAAATATGTAGGAGAGGATAGAAAAATAAGAGTCACAGCGAGTATTGGAGGAGCAAGAAATCTGATTTCAAATATTTTTTTCATTATCTCAATTTATATAAACTTCTTACACGAGGTTGGGCTCACCCCACGGTTTAGTTTTTTAATTATAAATTTTTTGCCGAGCATGGCTATAATTTCTTTATACCAAATTCTTTCAACACAGTTTCTATCTCATCAACGTATGCTTCTACATTGCTTTCTAGTATGAACAATCTTTTCTTATTACTTTGACTCGACTCCGTAACTATTAGATATAGTATATGTCCTAACTCAGGGTTGTCATTTTCGCTCCAAAACAATTCATCATTTAGCAGCTCTTGTGCTGCTGGAAATTTCGATAGACTTAATGTTTTTTTTATTAACTCAGTTGGATTTCTCTGAACACCTTCATTCATCAACTTAACATAATTTTTAGCAAAGTCTTCTGTTATGGTCCTTGCTAAAGTTCTATTACCTATTTTAAAAATTTTCCTTAAAAAGTTCATAAATTTATACTCCAGTTATTGACCCATCTAGGTCACACGATAAAAAAGTCTTGTGGCTGGGGTACCAGGATTCGAACCTGGGAATGAGCGGACCAAAACCGCTTGCCTTACCACTTGGCTATACCCCAATGCTTTCAATTTTTCACTGACCTGGCTATTTGTCCGCTGAGCGGACCTCTATGATGAACGGCCGTCGCTGCGCGAGGCCTATGGCGCTTGCCTTACCACTTGGCTATACCCCAATGCTTTGTTCTTCTGTGAGTTTGCTTTCTGTCCGCTTGAGCGGACCTCTATTATAAACGGCTTACTGGCGTAAGCCTATGGCGCTTGCCTTACCACTTGGCTATACCCCAATGCTTTGTGCTTCTGTGAGTTTGCTTTCTGTCCGCTTGAGCGGACCTCTATCATAAACGGCTTACTGGCGTAAGCCTATGGCGCTTGCCTTAAACTGCTTCGCTAAAGCTTCGTAGTTCAGGCCCTTGTCCATACTCCGTAGCTTTCATGCCATCCGAAGTACGCCAAAGGCGGACGAAGGAGGGGCTATACCCCAATGAAAATTCAGATATAACTATATCATTTTACTTAAAAACTGCTGTTTTTGCAAGGTCTATGGGCAAGAGGATGTGATATAATGCTTCTATTGTTACTAATTATATAGATCCTTCGTCGCTACGCTCTTCAGGATGACAGGTTAAATTGTTTCTGCAGAGCAGAGCTCTAAGGATCTCATTTCTTATGGCATTTTACAATCCTAAACGCGCAAGTAATTGGAACTACGGTGGTAGTAACTGGAAACTCTCCCGTTCGAAAATCGATTTATTTATGGAATGTCCTCGTTGTTTTTATATAGACAACAAGCTCGGCACGAAGCGACCGCCGATTCCGTCTTTTTTAATCAACACTGCGGTTGATCATCAACTCAAAAAAGAATTTGACGTGCACCGCTCAAACAACACTGCGCATCCACTTCAAACTGAATACGGCATAGACGCGAAGCCAGCGCCTCATGAAAAAATAAATACTTGGCGCGAGAATTTTGAAGGTGTTCAGTATTTTCATGAACCTACGAAATTGATGATTAGTGGTGCAATCGACGATTTATGGATAGACAGCAAAGGCGAGTATATCGTTGTCGATTACAAAGCCACCGCGAAAGAAGCGCCCGTCACCGAATTAAGCGGGGAGTGGCATGAAGGTTACAAGCGACAGATGGAAGTTTATCAGTGGTTGCTCCGTCAGAATGGTTTGAAAGTTTCAGATACAGGCTATTTTGTTTACTGTACAGGCAAGTTGAATCAAGAATCGTTCGATAAGAAAATTGAATTTGATGTTCACTTAATCTCATACACTGGAAAAGATGATTGGGTTGAGCCAGTACTCGAAAAAATCAAAGCTTGTTTAGAAAGTTCTACTATCCCGAACTCTGGCAAAAATTGCGATTACTGCGCTTGGTATTACACACGAAGTAGTTATGAGTCGGCGGTAAAACCCACAAGCACCAGTCCCGCACAAAGTTTAAAGCCAGCTCCTAAAGTTGCCAAGCCAAAAAAACCCAAAACTGGTTCCGACTTGAGCAAAAATTCAGTTTTATTTTAATTTGAGAATTTCTTTAAATAAATCTATAATTAAGTAGTAATTAAGAAAATTTTATGAATATTCTCTCAAGACTAGTTGGAATAGTGAGCGTGTCTGCGATTGCAGTAATGTTTTTGTTATTACCAATTCAACAGGTAATAGGAGCGGAATTTGTTGGCCCGGACGATAGTGGTAACATCACTTTGTCTGCCAATGAAACTCGCAGGAATCTATACACAGCTGGTGGTAGCGTTCTAATTAACAGCACTATTTTAGGCGACATCTACGTTGCGGGTGGTGACGTTACCATTGAAGGCTCAGTCGAAGGTGATGTAGTTGTCTTGGCTGGTTCCGCATACATCAATGGTACAGTTGGTGGAAATGTTCGCGCACTAGCAGGGGACGTTACTGTTAATAACACTGTCGGTGGAGATGTTGTGATGCTTGGCGGTGCTATGAAACTTAGTGATAGAGCAGTCGTTTCAGGTGATGTTGCGATTTGGGGCGGAGAAATTAAAGTTGCAGGACCAATTGCTGGTTATTTGAAAATTGGCGGAGGAATGGTTGAAGTGAATTCAGCCGTAACCGGTTATGTAGAAATCACTGCTCATGAAAAACTAACTATCGGTTCGAGCGCAGTATTTGGTGAAAATGCAAAGTATAAATCATGGCAGGAAGCAAGTATTGCAGAGGGAGCTCAAGTCTCAACTCTTTCTTATGAACAAATAGCTCGCAAGCAATCTAATGATTGGGCAGGAGCTTTCACAACAATTTTCACAATGGGCTTTATTATCAAACTTCTTGCGATGATTTTGGCAGGATTGTTGTTGATCAATTTGTTCCCACGAAAAGCTAACGAGTTTGTTCATCACTTAGATGCTCACAAATGGTCTAACTTAGGAATTGGCTTTGTTGGTTTAATTGTTATGCCAATCGTGGCGATTCTAGCGTTGGTAAGTTTCGTTGGATTCTATGCTGGAATCATTCTTTTCCTACTTTGGATTTTATGGTTAGCAGTTGGAAGTTTAGTTGGTATTGTGTACGCCGGAACATGGGTTTACAAACTCTTAACTAAGAAAACCGAATTGGTATTGGATTGGCAAGCAGTTATAATTGGTGTTGTGGTGGTAGCAGTTGTTGGTTTGATTCCAGTAGTCGGATGGTTGATTGTAATGATGTTAACCTTTGCAGGTTTCGGAACAATCCTTAGACAAATTGGATTGATTATCAAATCGCAGCAAGTTCCAGCGAGACCAGTAATTAATAATGAACAATAAGTAATATGGGAATTTTTGACAAACTTAAAGATGTAAATGAAATGCGCAAGCAAGCCAAGCAGATTGAAATGATGCTTGGTCAGGAAGAAATCGTTGGGAAGTCTGCGGGCAGTAAAATTGAAATCACAGTTGATGGAAACCAAAATGTAAAAAGTGTGAAAGTAGATGATTCAATTGTTGGAGACAGGGGAGAGATAGCTCGCAACATTCGCGACGCAATTGAAGACCTAAATAAGAAACACAAAAAAATGCTCCAAAGTAAATTTGGTAGCATGATGAGTTAGGTTGCTGTCATCCCGAACTTGATTCGGGATCTCAGTAATATTCATCAGATCCTGACTTTCGTCAGGATGACTAGAAAAAAAAGAGCGGTGAGAAGAAAATTAATTTCTCTCACCGCAATTCATTGCCAAAACTTTATTGCTCAAATCCCATCATGGTGTCTATGTAGTAGCGGCTAAATTTTATAGCCACCCACATAGCCAGAACGAATGGGGCAAATGATATGGCGACTTGCCAAATACTTCCGAACATGGCGATGCCGATAAGGTTTGTTAGACTTAATGAGAACATTGAGCCGAGCAAAGCTGCGGCGCCGTATTGACCGAACTCATATTGGACTGCTTTTGTAAGCCCAGTGCCGAATCCAGCAAAGAGTGCCATTAGGTAACCCATGATGGCATACTTTTCTTGGTCTATCTCACTGACTGGGCTGATCCCTAATTCAGTGTATAAAAGAAATCCAACAGTGGCTGTGATAGTAAATACTACTAAATGTTTCATCCAATTAACCCCCAACCAAATTTTGTGAACTTTACTATTATAGCATATTATGCTAGTATTGTCAATATATGCGTAAAGTCTCAATAGCTTG
>DBDS01000007.1:108409-159105 GCA_002293685.1 Patescibacteria group bacterium UBA926 | reverse complement strand
GACCGATTATTGATGAATCAACTTACACGCGCTCGCTCCCAAAAGTTCGACCTAGGAGGTTTGCTGCTCACAGTAGTTTTCGGTTGAGCATCCCGCCCAAATCTCTACGAGATTTGATCGGGTTTCCCGCGCCAAGTCTCTACGAGATTTGATCGGGTATAACGCTCGTCGATGCCAAGCATAGTACTCCTTCCACCTATAGGCAAAAGAGTCTAACGCTGGTCAATCGACCGATTGCTACAGCTTGCTGGAGACCCCGGATTGCCTTACGGCCTCCGGGGATACTTTTCAGTATTCCCGGCGAAAGCCGGGATCTACTTTATTGCAAACCACCTTCTGAGAAACGGTATAAGTTGGGTCAATAACTAAAAGTACAATGGACTCGCCGCAAATACCGATTTAGTGCTAAAATACAGTTAAAGCACTAAGAAAGTGTAACGGGGCGGCCAGTTGGCCGTCTTAACATCTGCATAACGTTAAAAATTGCCCCGTTGGTATTAAAGACACCCCTTTTGGGAAAATCTGACAATATTTTGTGAAAATTTTGACATATTTTCGGGAAAACTGTGTCTATGCAACTAACGCCAAGGCAACAATTTGAACGTGATTACGAACTGTACTCCGATGCCATGTTTAGGTTCCTATACTTTAGGGTAAGAAACCGCGAAAGAGCCCTGGAGCTTACCCAAGACGTATTTACACGTTTTTGGCACTATTTATCAAAAGGTAATCAAGTAGAACACCCAAGAGCATTCCTATTCCGTAGCGCTAGGAATGCCTTTATAAATGAAATAAGAACTGATAAAAACACCACTTCCCTAGATTCCCTAGTCGAAAGTGGTTTAGAGATTGCCGAACCAGGACCAGACATCCCTACCCTAGTGACACAAAAAGAAGCCGTTGATAAGCTTCAAAAGCTAGACAGTCGCTACCGCGAAGTACTAATAATGAGGTACGTGGATGGAATGGCCGTGAAGGAAATCGCAGAAATTTTAAATGAAAAGCAGAACACCATCTCAGTTTGGATTAAGAGAGGTCTAGAGAAATTTAAGCAAAGTTATGAATAATCAAATCAAGCCTAAACCAAATTTGGGGAGCGAAGATTTAGATTCTCAAAGTTTTACAAAAGAAGAAGCAGAGCTTAGAAAATTAGGGCAAACTGTCCAACTCTCTAAAGCCGAGAAACAAGCGATTAAAGATCGAGTTTTAAGCACGCCTTTAGCCTCAGCAGAAGGTGTTAAAAAAATAACTTGGCAGTCCTCTTTCGCCAGCGCTTTCTGGTCGCGAAAAGCACTATTTATGGCTGCATGTGTTGTAATCCTTCTAGGAAGCATTCCTGTCACCCACGCCGTGCAAGACAGTCGTCCAGGTGATTTACTGTTCAACCTTGAATTACATTTAATTGAGCCCATTGAAGAAGTATTTCATTTCAGTGAAGAATCAAAAATCGAATTTGCTATCGAGCGGGTTGAAGAACGTTTAGAAGAACTTCAAGACTTACCTGATGGCAATTTAACTGCTAAACAATCTAATGATACTTGGGAAAATATCGATGAGCACATTGATGTGATATTAGAGGCGCATGATAATTTAGAACAAGAGGAAGAAATAGATAATTTGATTGTTGTTTCAGGATTATTAGGTGCTTACGATCAAGAGTTGGAATATAACACGGCAGAAATCGACAATTTGATTATCGAGGTGGATACGCAATTAACTGAAGGTGTTGAAGATTATGTGTCTGGCCAATCCGAAGCTGAATTAACCGGTGAAATTGAAGAGTATATCGAAGAAGCGCAATTGCTAATTGGCGAACAATCAGATTCTAACGCTTTGTTGATTCAAGAGACCCTGGCAGATATTGAGGAAGAACTAGAGGACGGAGATGTAGATGAGCTATTTGAAGAAATTGTAGATGTTTATATCGACGCCTTAACTTACGAATACAGCTTAGATTAAGAATTTTGGCAAAAATAAAAAGGGGAAGATTTCTCTTCCCCACCCCTATGTTCGAAACATCCCTGGCCCGCTAAGACCTAACGTCTATCAAGCTCGGCTATCATCGCCGAGAGATGTCTGTCGTATAGCTTCTGGTACAGAGGCTTGTACTCCGAGCCGATTTTAAAATCGATGTCGAACCTACGAGCCTCCTTGTCCATAATGTCGGAGACAAGACCGAAGTCCACTTCCCCATCCATACCATGATCCGCCCAGGTGTAATTAGACCACTCCTGTCCATACGGACGATACAAATATGTTACACTCGCGGGAAAAATATTAATCGTATACACACCGTGAGCGGTGTACAACCTTGCCGATGTATATTTGACCCGATCGGTATCGATCACTTCCCAGCTGTCGAAGATGTGTGCGTTTTCATTGTTAGCTGCCACATTTAACACCCGGTTTACTTTCCCTGGCGCTATCGGTTTATCGGAACCATTTTCGCATCCTTCGCCGAACCCTTGTTCGACGCAGGTTGGAAGTTCTTTTTCAAACCAGCCCATTGTTAGAGGCAGTCCTCTGTAGAAGAACAGAGCGGTTAACGAGAACACAATCACGAACACTAAGATACCCACAAAATGCTTCATCATTCCTCCCTAAGTTCCTCATTTCTGGCTGAAGGCACCAATTTCAGTTCAAGCAGATTTCTGCATTTTACTATATAATACGCATATAGTCAATGTTAATTAATATTAGATTGTGGTCTAGTGGGCTGGACTTGCTAAATCGCCTATTTTCAAGTAAGATTATCAAGTATTTTAGTGTGTTGTTAGAATCGAATCTCAGTCATTGAACAGTGGCTCCTCGGGCCATGCAGTAAAGAGGATTGCGGTGTGTTTAATGTCGTTCTGAGTTCCCCCAACGGCGGAATGAAGAATCCAGATCCTTCGGCCTTTGGCCTCAGGATGACAATTACAAACGTTGCGCGAAAAGTGAATATTGATTAGTTGCATTCTATGCGACGGGAACTGGCTCCCTCCTTCGCTCTCTACTTCGCTAAAGCTTCGTAGAGCAAGAAAGCTACGGAGGGCAGGCATTCTTACGTACACTTTGTTTTCGGGAACTGGCTCAATTGGCTAGAGCACTCGGTTTGGGACCGAGAGGTTCCGGGTTCGAGTCCCGGGTTCCCGACCAAATCTTAGCTTGGATATGTACTATGTATATTTCTTAAAAAGTATCAAAGACGGTAAGTTATACATTGGTTCAACCCCTGATCTTAAAAAGCGTTTTCGGCAACATCAACAAGGTCAAAGCAAGGCTACAAAGTCTCGCCGGCCATTTAAGCTAATTTACTATGAAGCTTACTCTCACAAGGATGATGCCAAAGCGCGAGAGAAATTCTACAAAACTGGTTGGGGAAAAAATCATATGAACAAACATTTGCCGAAAACGCTTTTAAGTTGAGATTTGGACGGGGTTCCCGACCACTTCTTCGCCAAGGCTACGAAGCGCAAGCACTTCAACTGCTTAAAAGTACGAAGCGCAAGCACCTCCTACGAATGATATAATTACTGTAATGAGTTTCGCAATCTTAGCGAAGAAGTGGCCCTGCGAAGCTTTATGCGAAGCAGGGCTTCTAAGTTCTCACACGCGGGTATCGTATAATGGTTATTATCTCAGTTTTCCAAACTGATGATGGGGGTTCGATTCCCCCTACCCGCTCCAATAATAATACACCAGCTTGCCTGGTGTTTTATTATTGGAATGGTAAGGAGAGGAATCGAACGGGTGGCAGCGAACTACGGCGGCTTAGCAGAGCCGACGGCAGTGAGCGATTGAAGACTTGCTGGGGGCAAGTCTTCACCACCCAGGACAACGAAGCCAGCCTGCAGGCTGGCGAGGCGACATTCCCCCATTCTAGGTAACCGATTCCCCTCCAGTCCTCTAGTGGATCCCCCCTACCAAATCTCTGCGAGATTTAACAGGACAGGCCGGTCGTCCCTTCGACTCTCTTCGTTCGCTCAGGACCCAGGGATGACAGAGGAAGTATTCCCGGACGACCGAAGGGAGATCCGGGATCTGGGTGTAGGACCCGGATAGTCTTTCAGGCTTCCGGGGATACTTAGTTAGGCCCAAGACGACAAAAAACTCCGGCACTGCCGGAGTTTTTTAATTTACTCTTGAGAATGATTAGAGCTTTTACGAAGCTTAACAGCCTCTTTAAAAGCTTCACCAGCTTTAAACTTAGGTGTATTTAATTCTGGAATTTGGATTTTTTGAGATGGATTTCTTGGGTTTACGCCAATTCTGGGAGCCCTATGGGATACACTAAACTGCCCAAAGCCACTAATATTAACCTTTTCACCGTTTTTCAACGATTCATAAATAAGGTTAATAAAAGCGTTCAACATACGCTCGGCTTCTGTGTAAGTAATTGATAATCGAGCTGCGAGAACTTCGATTAAATCAGATTTGTTTAAACTCATTTTGGTATACATTACTGATTTCTCCTAGTATAACATATATATTACCAAGAGGGTAGTTAAGGTAAAAGAATTGTTCCGATTTGATTTATAACAAACCCGATTCCAATTTCTATACCTTTCCAAATTTTCTTTAGTATTTCCATATAACCATTCTACATGAAAATTGTTCTACCATGAATACATCGTACACCAAGGCTTTATGTTACACACCAAATTTATATACCGCAAAGGCACTAGCAAACAGGCTCGCTAAGGCAACAATAATTGCGTTTATTGGATTTGTCTTTTTACCTGGCTCCCCTGTTTCTGGATCAGGCTGAATAGGTTGCTGAGTCTCAGAATTTAATGAGTTAATTGCGTGCTGTAAGAGATTTGTTGCAGCAGCTTTCACACTCGCTTTTGGAGAATTATTACCGGGTTCTGGATTTGGGACCACAGTATTAAGTTCATTCGCTTGACCTGGGGTTACTGTTTTAGTCCACATAAAACTATCCCCAAACAACGCGTAACTTTCGCCTTTCTTGGCTTTTGGATAAGTGACTTCGCTGAGCACTGCACCATTTTCTGACAGCAATTGAATAGTCTTACCGCTATCCGCTAAAGGCAATTTTAGCTCTGCATCTGCAACAGAATAATAACCGCCACTTGGCAGTAGAAAATCTGGGAGACTAGCCACACGATTTCCAATCGCCAGTTTTGCAAACTTTAGATTAAGACTAGAATTTGAGCCATTATATAATTCCACAAATTCTCTTTGCCCAGCTGAAGGTGCTGGATAAATCTCTGAAATAATTAGTCCTGTTAAGTTTGGTGCTTCTGGTTGTTCTGGCACCTCAGGATTCTCTGGCTCTGGGTCAGGATCTTCTGGAGTCTCCGGTTCGGATTCAGGTAATGGCGGATTCGCAATGCCAAGGCTTGATTCAAACCATCCCCACTCACTTCCGACAAGGCTGTATGTCTTGCCTTCTGGCGTGGTGCCTGTGTAAGTTACAGTACTAATGATAGAACCAGAAGGATTGAACAAAGTTACAACATCACCGCCGGTATTATTCATCGCAAACTTCCCTGCCGGAATTGTTATTGCCAAATACTTACCCGCTTCGATACTTATTTCTCCTAACTTGTAAGCGTTAGAACTAACTGGCCACGACTCAATGTCATCCAATACCCAGTCTTTTAAATTAACTGTTTGTGAGCCGTAGTTATACAACTCAACGACTTCTTTACCTGAATCATCGCCAACTGGGTTGGGTAATAATTCTGTAATTTTGACTGTGGTTGGATTTGGTTCTGGCTCTGGTTCTGGCTCAGGCTCAGGATCGGGAGTTACAACCTCTTCAACGTTTAATATAGTAGAGCAGCTACTGCCAAAGCCCTCACCTAAGAACTCCATCTGCCAACTATAACTATACTCACCCGCTGTAGCTGGTGCAGTAATCTCTATCTCTAAATCAAATTGACTTCCTGGGTAAATAATCGGTTCTGGTAGTGAAATTTCTGAAAAACCTTCGGGTGATTGCTGCGAAACAGAAAAACCCGAAGCAAACCAAGCTGAATTTCCAGTATTCAGGAACCGAATCCCACTCATTGATTGCGCTCCAGACTCAGATTTTAACAATACGCTACAACTGGCGTCGTTTACGGATTCCTCAACCCCTTCAGGTAGTAGCTGAACGCTGGTGTTTCGGGGATTACTTTGCCTTATTTCAAATTCACTTTGCTCAAATAAATTCACGCGCACCAAAGACTCACCTGCTTGAGGGTTTTCTAAACTTATCGAAGTAAACCCGTTATTAGACGTACCCCAACTGACGCTATCAATAAGCTGACCGGAGTCCAAAGCCCCAAATCTTAAACCAACGCCATTATTATCGGCTAACGTTGAACTAGTGGTTGTATCTGGGTTTGCAGAAATTTCTGTAAAACCAGAATTCGCCCACAAATAAAAACTATATGACGGAATCAATGTCTCGGTGTTGAAAACTTTGATCGAACTGTCGGCCGAAACAGTGGCCGTTCGCTTTACTAAGCGATAGCCATTTAAGTCCACAGGGAAAGGATTAGGATTATATAATTCTATAAAATCCTCGGCGGTCTTTCCTACTCCGCCTGTAATTTGTATCGCTGAAATAACCAACGATGCCGGGCTAGTTTGAGCAACAGCGGTCTTCACCGCCAATCCTGCCAAACTACCAAAGGCTACGACTAAAGCCGTCGCCCAAACCATAAGTTGTCTTTGCATATTTTTGTGCAATTAATTATCTTGCTTTAATTATGCAAAAATGGGTTTCAAGACTGGATTAAGTTTTTCTCGAAGTTGAAAAAAGTTTTACTGAAAAATTTCTAAAATACTGGATCCCCCTCCCACATCTCTGCGAGATTTGGGAGGGCAGCCCGGTCGTCCCTTCGACTAGCTCAGGGAAACCGAGGATGACATGGTAAGTATTCCCGGACGCCGCAGGCGATCCGGGATCTGTGATTCAGACCCCGGCCTTCGCCGGGGATACTTAATTATCCCGAGGGGTGGTTAGGTTGCACTAAGATTGGAAAACAAAAAAAACACCGCGCTGGCGGTGATTCAAAATTTAAACATTAATCTTGCTTTGCTTCTTCTGGTAAATCTTTATATAGAGCGCCGAGTACGCCGTTTACAAACTTACCTGAAGATTCTCCCCCGAAACGCTTCCCCATTTCAACAGCTTCATTGATAGCTACTTTCGCAGGTGTATCTTTAAGATAGGTTAATTCAAAAACACCTAAACGTAAAACGTTGCGGTCGATTATTGTGATTTGTTCGATTGGCCACTCAGGAGCGTACTTTACAATCACCGCATCAAGTTCATCAATTTTTCCAACCACTCCATCTAATAATTCTTTAGCAAATTCGGTTCCATCGGTATTTGGAGAAAATTCTTTTGTAACTCTATCTAAGATTTCGTCGAGACTTCCTTGGCGATTATGAAAATCCCATTCAAAAAGGGATTGCAACGCGATTGTTCTTAGTAAATGTCGGTTTGCCATATATATCGATTCTACCAGAACCGTCCTATTTTGACCAAGTAATAGTGCGCCACCCGCCAAAAAAAGTGAAAAGAAAAACAAAAAAACGCTCGGTAATTAAACCTTGCGTCCTTTGTAATGCCCACAATTAGGACATGCGTGGTGTGGCTGAGTTGGACCACCGCAGTTTTGACATTTCGCAAAAGTGACGGCCTTTAAAGCGTGGTGACTACGACGTTGGTCACGACCACTGCGGGTTTTATGCTTCTTTGGAACTCCCATAAATATAGTTAAATTATATAGTCAACCCTGTTAAATGTCGCGTAGCGACCCTTGTCTTCGGCAAGATTTAATAGGGTCAATGTGATGATTATACGCTAATTACTTAATTTCGTCAACTCTGTATAGCGACTAACCATATTTCAATTATTAAAAAACGAGCTGGTTTTGCTTCACCAAAAACCAGCTCATTCTACTGACCCTTTCCACACAGGAGGAAAATGCGAGTCAGAAGACTAATCCTTACTGCAGAATTTGCAGACCAGGCAATGGTAGTACGGACTCTGATTCAAGCTTTAAGTCCAAGCAGGAAAAATTCTGGTAAACAGGTAAAATCCCAGCTGGAACTTGTGCTCTGATAATCTCGTAACCCCGGAAAATTTCCGAGGACTGAAGGTTTTCTCTGACCACAACGATAAACCCAGTGATGTTACTGCTTCCACCCGCTAAGGAATTGTATTCCATTTTTTCTGGCTTTAGGTGATCACGCAGAGCAATCATTAAAGCTAGTTGTCGAGCGTCGAACAACTTTTCGTCCTGGCTCCAAGAAAAATCTGGAAGCTGAACACTGAATTCTCCTGACTCATATTTGATATTCTGGCGACCCAATGAATGACCTAAGATCTGGTAATTCATTTGGCTCACCCCAGGAGTACAGTGCGGGACGATAGTGAGTTGACGGCTCACGACACGGGCGGGCGGTCTTGGGACCACTCGCCTGCTAGTGGAAGTTCTTCTCACTGGCTTTACCGATTTCGGTTTAGGCTTGCTTGCCGTTTTTCTTCGCTGTCCATCCGCCGAACCTGACAGAGGTAGCAACATGAAGAAAGATGCTGAGATCAGCATAAAAATTAGTCTTTTCATACTTACCTCCTTTGGTGATGATTCGACAGTTTTCTCTATTATACTCTTTTTTTTACAAATCAAAAACCCAAATGTATAGGTACAGGGCGTCCACATACAATGCATTCGCATTTCCCCCAAATCAAAAGCCGATTGATATAATCTCTGAACGTCTCCGCAGTTTTGCCGGGGGCAAAACGAGGACTAGTGAAGAGATTGTATCAATCGGCTTCTCAAGAGCGCCCCCAATCCGAGTAACCGAAATTAGGAGCATGAGACCACAAAAGTGGTAAAGCCAGTCTGGGACTGGACATAATATTGTAACTAATATATACTAATTTGTCAACCTAATTTTGGTTGCGATTATTCTTCAGATTTCCATAAATCTGACTAAAATCCACGGAGGAAATTATGAAAATTTGCATTATTGCGCCTGATCCTCAGGCACTCTATAACCGGTTCAGTGAGTCCCATAAAAAAGAATCGCCAAACACGCCAGCAATTCTGTTTGGCCTGGATATCACAGAGAAAGGTGGTTCAATCCAAGCCGTCGGTTTCTTATCCAACCACAATCCCGACTACGTTTTGATCGGCCTAGATTCTTTTGACAAGAACAATTGTCGATCCGAACAGGAAGTTAGTATGTACTTAAAAGATAGGAATATTCCTACACACTTCCTGTTATCTAGCCAACTTGGGATCCCCAATCCGGTTGCAATTCAGATATCGATGGAAACCGAGATTTTCGATCTATGGAGCAATCCTACTACTGGCCAAGAGTTCTACAAGCAGATAAAGGATTTCATCAACCTGTTTCAAGAACCGGAGCAGTCACATTCAGCATCAGCTGGAGATACTTCTTCAAGGTGCTACATAATGTGACATTAAACGCCGCGAGAAATAATTCTCGCGGCGTATTTTTAATTCCACTGACTTTCCGTCTTGGCAATATTAAGCATCTGCGTAATTTCCAATGCCGGAGAGTTCTTACCATTCACGTGAAAGTTTAACGAAAAGTCCCGACCATGAGTACGCTTTTGCAAAACCTGCTCACGGGTCAACCACTCGATTACTGCGGTACAGCACTTATGTCCTGGGTAGTTCCATTTTTGCTGCTTGAATAATCGAGCCGCGCCTTTATGAATCAGAGCTTCTTTTCGCATATACCCTCCACCAATAGCAATACTCTTTCCTGGCTCCAACAGACTAACTAAGACTGCCCAGACTAACCGATGATCAAAGTTCTGAGGAACAAAATCTTTTAACTGTTCTAAAGATAATACCTCGGTTGCTTTGAGATGTTTAAGATCAAGGTAGACATCGGGCAGTGAAGCTTTGGAAATCTCGGGAACAATTTCTTTTGTCGATCGCTTCCGGGTGACTGATTTCGATCTGGGTTTTTTGACTTTTGGCCTGTATTCATCAGATTTTACAGCCGACCTAATCCGTCCCTGAAGATATTGCCCTGCTTGTTCATTTGGAATCTGATAAAACCAATTACCTAACTTATTTTTAACCTCACTGTGATTTTCATCGTCAGGCCACAGATAAGCATGAAGGGAAAGCAACAGGATTTGTTTATCTTTGGAATCCATGTGATAGTTTCCGATTGCTCGCCTGACTCTTCGCCGAAGCTTCCAAGCATGATTGGGTAACTCCGCTAAAGCCAAAGAAAAAGTTTGGTCAGTTTCCTTATGCCAGTTAAGCCTGGCCTCAGCCAATTCCTGGTTTTCAACTTTATGTTTTTTAGGATAACTTTCCCTTATCAGATATTCTGCCAGTAGCTCGAAGGATGCATAATTAATAAACACCCAGTGCCACTGCTCATCCCCTAACCTGTTCATGACATAAGGCTTGAAACAACGTCCGTTGATCTTTTTCAAAAACTCCCTGGCAATAATGATAATCTGAGTTGAAGCAAACCTTGCCAGCAAAAAGCAAAAAACTACAGTTACGGGCGCAAACCCCATCGGTAATATCCATAACCAACTACCACCAAAGAACAATACTGTTGCGGGTAGGAGGAACAGGAGTATCACGGACACAATAATCGAAGCCCAAGAATAATAATAAAGTTTGATGTAAGAACTATGCTCAGAATTTAGTTTCGCCAAACGAGCATCCAACGTGTTTTTGGTTTTCATATCTCCTCCTAATTCAGTTTTACTGTCAATTATACGGAAATTTGGTCTCACCGTCAACTAAGCAGAACGCCGCGAGAATTATTTCTCGCGGCGTTCTTTTTTATTCTGATTGTCATTCTGACCCCGGACTTGATCCGGGGGAAGAATCTCTATTGAGATCCTTCGGCTACGCCTCAGGATGACAGGTATGTTCTGGAAATGATGATGCTTAGAATCCCATACCACACCCATACCGCCCCTGCTCCGCTAAAGCTTCGCAGGGCGAGCAGAATACCTAATCTAGGCTAGAATCCCATACCACCCATACCGCCTGGCATGCCACCACCCATTTCTGGTGCAGACTTTGGCTCAGGCTTATCGACAATAATTGTCTCTGTTGTAACCAAAGTTGATGCGATTGAAATCGCATTTTCCAAAGCCAAACGAGTAACTTTTACAGGATCTACGATACCTGCTGCAATCATATCTTCTTTCTTACCCTCTTCCCATTTCATTTCATCGTAGTTCGCAAAGTCGTAACCAGCGTGACCACCAGCCTGTTGAACGAACTTGATAATCGCAGAGCTCTCGGCGCCTGCATTTTCAGCAATCTGACGCATCGGCGCTTCAAGTGATTTTCGAACGATCATCGCGCCGCGTTTTTCATTTTCTTGGAAGTAATCACTGCCAGAAATCGCATCTTCTAAAATTGGAGCAATTTTTGCCAATGCCGCGCCACCACCTGCTACGATTCCTTCTTCAACTGCTGCGCGAGTCGCGTTAAGGGCGTCTTCGATTTTGAACTTCTTAGCTTTCATTTCTGTTTCAGTGAAAGCACCAACTTTGATGACGCCAATACCACCAGCTAAACGAGCCATGCGTTCCATCAATTTTTCTTTGTCGAAATCTGAGGTTGCTTCTTTAATCGCGGACTTGATTTGATTCACGCGATCAGTGATTGCATTGCTATCACCAGAACCATCAACAATAGTGGTGTGTTCTTTAGTTGCCACAACCTTACGCGCTCGTCCAAGTTGATTTACTTCTGTTTTGTCCAAAGACAGACCAAGCTCGGAAGTAATAACAGTTCCGCCTGTTAATACGGCAATATCCTGCAACATTTCTTTGCGACGGTCTCCGAATCCAGGAGCTTTCACTGCTAGTACATTAAATGTGCCGCGAAGTTTGTTAAGCACGAAAGTTGTAAGAGCTTCACCTTCTACGTCGTCAGCGATGATTACTAATTCTTTCTTACCGCTTTGAGCGATTTTTTCGAGAAGTGGCAAAACATCTTGAACGCTGGAAACTTTCTTATCGGTAATTAAAATATATGGATCTTCCCAAACTGCTTCCATACGTTCTGTATTGGTGACCATGTACGAAGATACGAATCCTTTATCGAAGCGCATACCCTGCACAACTTCTTTTTCAATGCCAATGCTTTGACCTTCTTCGACAGTAATTACGCCATCGTTACCTACTTCTTCCATGGCTTCGGCAATTAACTTCCCTACTTCGGAATCCAAAGAAGAAATGGTGGCAACTTGTTCGATACCTTCGCGAGTGGTGACTTCTTTCTTTACTTTATTCAACTCATCTACGACAAAGCGAGCTGCTTTATCCATACCACGCTTCAAATCGTTTGCCTTGTAAGTGTTACGTTCTAATTCGCTAAACGCTTCTTCGATCATTTTTTGGGCAATCACAGTTGCGGTAGTAGTACCATCACCAGCGTCTTCGTTGGTTTTGTTGGCAACTTCTTGAATCAAAGACACACCAATGTTTTGGAATTTATCTTCGAGTTCAATGTCCTTTGCGACTGTCACACCATCATCAGAGATAGTTGGGCTACCGTAACCACGATCCAAGATAACCGCTTTTCCTGTTGGACCAAGAGTTACCTTGATTGCGTTCGCTGCAATATCTACACCTTCTTTAATTGCTTGCTTGGCTTCGAAGCCAGTTTTTATTAGTTTGCTCATATTAAATTATTTCCTTTCAGTTTAACTAATTTCTCCTCCCCCTCGTGAGGGGGAGGCTGGGTGGGGGTTAAATTATTTATAACCCTCCCCTAACCCCTCCCTCACGAGGGAGGGGAACTAATTTACTCAATTACCGCCAAAACATCGCTCTCGTCCTTTTCTTCTCCAACATTCAAAACTTTGTATTCAACGCTCTTACCGTCTTCGTCTACCTCAATCTCGTCTCCCGAGTACTTGCCAAACACAACCTTATCGCCAATTTTTAAACCTAACTTTTCTATATCTTCACCATTTCCTAACGCCACAATTTCTCCTTGAGTCTTTTTCTCTTTATCAGCTGATTCGGGCAGAATAATCCCGCTCGCTGTAACTTCTTCGGTGGTAAGAGGTTTTACCAAAATTCGGTTTCCTAATGGTTTAACTTTCATATCATGATCCCTTCGGTTTATCCAGTTAAATGCCGCTGCGAGGCCTTGCCTTCGGCAAGATTTAACGGGGTGAATAACCTGTTAATTATATTGAAATTTTGAGGATTAGAAAAGCCCTCTTCCGAAAGCTTGATCGTATCCTTTATCACTCTTATTGTATGAGTGATAATTAAAATTGTCAAGATTAAATTGGTTACCTATAATTACCGATAAGGAGGTTCTATGGATAAAACAAATCGCGTTTATAGGGACAATTCACAGATAGGCATGACTACAATTAGCGAGCTAAGCGAAATGGCTCATAATTCAGAAGAAAGAAATCTGGTGAAAGAAATTCTCGCAGAGTGTGAGAATAAAAATTTTTCCAGATTTCAAATACTAACATCAAGAGGAGGTAAAGAGTTTGTAAGAGAATATGTGATAATTTCAGAACAACGATGGACCAGATATATGGCAAACGCCTCGGTCTGGCGGGATAAGCAAAGAAAAAATAAAGCGTCAGATTAGACGCTTTTAATTTTGCTATAATAATTTCATGAAATTCACTACATCGAAAGATTCGTATAACGCACCTGAGGGTGCTGAAAATTACTTAAAATTCTTAGACTCAGAAGATGGTTCATTCTTTCAAACCATTTTGTTTGAAGCATTCCGCGGTAGGCTCACCGAAAATAAAGAGCAGACTATTTTAGATGTGGCGTGTGGCCCAGGTTGGTTAACAGCCAAACTAGCAGAAGAGTTTCCGAATATCACAGGACTCGACGCTTCTGGTCCATTTTTAGAACATGCCAAAAGCCGTTACCCAGACTTAAAATTTACGGCCGGTGATTTAAATACCACCCTTCCCTACTCCGACAATCAGTTCGACACAATCATCATGAGCATGGCGGCGCACGATGTTGAAGATCAGGTGAAAACTTTTACAGAGCTGCGCCGAATATTAAAACCACAAGGAAAGTTTTTGCTCACTTTTGTAAATCCGTACTACGCTTTTCCTGTGGGAATTTGGAAGCGCGGATTGATTGGCCGACTGCTGTTTAAAAATCCAGAACTAAAAGTTCGTCCATACCATTGGTTTGCACAACAAAGCCGCGGCTTCACTTTTTACGATAACTTAGAATGTTATTTTTATAGATTGTCCGAACACTTAAACCACTTGCGTGAAGCAGGTTTTAGTTTTGAGCACATGCGGGAATTAGAAAGCTTACAAGACAGCAGTAGATTCAATTTACAACATCGCCTCCACCGCTTCCCTATCTTTTTACTGGTGGAATTTAAGAAAGTTGACTAGTTTGTGCTAAAAATAAAGACCCGCAAATGAGCGGGTTTCTTTATTTTCCAAAAAATCCGTGAAGTAATTTTTCGTGTTTGCTTTCTGGATGAAAGCTGAGTTCATCTTTTCTTACAAACACAAATTGGTCCTGGCGAATTCTTCCACTCTGCCATTGGCCCAACTTTTGCTCTAACCAAAAACCTAAACGATTTTTAAATAGAGCTTCTAAAGCTTTTTGTAATCCTGATTGAATCAATTCCTGAGGTTCCGAAAAAGTAATGTTTGGAAAAAAAGTTTTCATCCATTTCGCATTCGCTGTCTGAAACTGCGCAATCACCTCTGGATTTATTAGCGGGCGCAGTCTTCCATACTCCATAGCTTTGTATAAATTCCGTTCCGCATCAACTTCACGCGGAGTTGCTAAATAGTGATTCAAGCAAAATCGGTTGGCAATCTTGGTGCCGTAACGTCTCACGCCAAAAGCTTGAAAATAAATCATCAAAAAAGTTCTAGCTAACCACATAAACTTCTGGTCGGTGATAATTAGCAAATCAATGTCGCTGGTTGGTTTTTGCTGACCAAGAGGCTGAGAACCGCCTAAGCCAATACCGCGAACAAACGGCAAATATTTCGTAAACCAAATATATCGGCGGATTAACTTCTCCCGGCGCAAACCGTTTAAATAATTATTTTGGCGCTGCGAAATAATCGATTCTCTACCCCACTTACAGTAAAACCCTTTGTCTTCGGAAATCTTTTGATCTTGAAGTAAGGCTTCCAGTTGAACCATGATGGTGTCTAAATGAACCGGCGATGGCGCAGTATCTACTTCTTTCAATTCATACTGTTCATCAAGCCGGTTCTTGAGCTGAGTTTTTTCCGCTATTAAATACCGCTCAATTTCCATAGCAGTGAGCGGTAAATCTTGTGCATCAAAAAATGTTAAAGTTTGTATTATTCTTTCTGATAACATAAAAGTTTACTATTCTATTTGCCTACCATAGACTGTGTTACTCCGCCTGCGGCGGAGTGGATAAAGATCGGCGGGTCCTGTCACGCTGCACCTCCAGCCATCCTCCTCCGTGCGGGTGGCTGGAGGGCCTCCGCAGCGTGCCACCCACCTATAAATGGAAGAAAATAAATGACTAAAGTCCTAGACTATCCGTGCTGATTTCATCCCAATCCCCTGAATCTGTTTCTTTATAGACTCTTAATTTGTGAGAAAATTCTGTATCAGAAAAAACGTACTCAGTTCGCGCTGTGTCGGTTGGACGTTTTGCGAAGTGTTCTTTTCGTTCTAACACGATTGGCTTGTTCTCTCTTTCCATTTTAAAGCTCTCGCCGTTCCTATCGAAAGTTAAAATATCCAAGGTTCCGCGTTGCTCTGGCCCGTCCATAGTTTGGACTAACAAATCCTCAGTAGATATTTCTACATTTTGAAATTGCTCTTTCGCTAAATCTATAAATTGTTGCCAACGTTCGTTGTTCATGTCGTCCAAATTGTCTTCCCTGGCGAGCCTGAAGGGCGAGACTGGCCTGCCCTGCTAAATCTCACAAAGATTTGGCAGGGGGATCCATTAATTAATTATTGAGGTCCCGGATAGCCCTTCGGCACTTCGTGCCTACGTGGCTTCCGGGATGACTTGGATTTACTGCAAAATTCCTGAATAAGCTGTTGTGAGTGAACTAATCACGATTGGTATAATGATGACGCCAGCAAGCAAAGGTATGACGACTAAACCGATGGTGATGATGAGCTGCCACTTCATGTAGTTCTTGCTCTTGCGTGAGTTATCTAAAATCTCAGCGAGCATTTGCTCTTGAGATTGAGGGGTTTCTATTTTGTGTGTATTGTTTTCCATGGATTTTAAACTTGCTCTCGAGGGCAAAAAGACGAGGTTCTGCCGCCTAATTTCATACTTACAATCATTGTACCACAACCCAAACAGGCCTGCTTTTTGCGACCGTACACAAAATGGTGCTTACCCATGCTGCCCCATTTTCCGTCTGTTCGGACAAAATCTCCCACACTAGAACCTTTATATTTGATTCCAGTTTGAAGTACAGGCTTAATCTGACCAAAGACAGCTTTCAATTCTTTGGGCTTTAGTGAATCCACTCGCCTATCCGGACGAACGTGGGCATGATACAAAATTTCGTCAGAATAAATATTACCGATTCCAACTACAACTTTAGTATCCATGAGCGCGAGTTTAATCGGAATGGCTTTACGCTTTTTTAATGCTTCTGCAAATACTTCAAATGTAAAACTTTTTTCGAGTGGCTCTGGGCCATATTCACGAAACTCTTTCACATCACCCATCTCTTTATCTAGAACAACGCGAAGATACCCAAACTTGCGGATGTCATTAAAATACAAAGTTGAGCCGTCGGTGAAATAAAAAACGACGTGAGTGTGTTTACTTGGAAGCTTCACCAAAGGCGCGGTCGGTTTATTTAGCAACCTATACTGACTACCAGTTTTTTTCGCTAGAATTTTGTCTTCAAAAATAAATTGGCCGGTCATTTTAAGATGCGCCAACATAGTTAGCGGCCCATCGACATTAAAAATTAACATCTTTCCACGGCGACTCACTGAAACAATTTTTCTTCCTGTTAGTAATTTGCAAAACTGATCTACAGTTTTCTGAGTAACGTCGCGAATATTGCTCACCGTGTTTGGACCAAGACTAACAAGCTTAGCCGCAAATACAGCCACGCGCTTAATCTTTCGGCCTTTGAGTTTTTTATTCAGTTCCGTTACAACGGTTTGAACTTCTGGTAATTCTGGCATGCTTTTAGCATATATAAGTTGTATTTATGAAGCAAGGCAACCTTGCTATACTAACCTTATGCAAGACTTATTCAAATCAATTCCGCATAAATTTCCCGCTAAAGACAAAGCGCTTATAGAAAAAGCTATTGAATTCGCGACCAAAGCTCACACGGGGCAAAAGCGAAAAAGTGGTGAAGACTTTGTACAACATCCGATTTCGGCTGCTACAATTTTGGGTCAGATTTTTCCTGATACAGCAACAATTTGCGCGACAATTTTGCATGACATTACCGAAGACACAGAAACCTCTCATGAAAATTTAGAAAAAGAGTTCGGCGAAGAAATCGCCAAACTAGTTGATGGCGTTACAAAACTTGGTCACGTTCGCTTACGAAACAGCAAAGATGAGTACTATGTAGAAAACCTGCGTAAGATGTTCATTGCAACATCACAAGATGTTCGCGTTATGCTAATCAAGCTAGCCGATCGACTTCACAACATGAGAACTCTTCATGCCCTTTCGGATGAAAAGCAACAAAAAATTGCTTCCGAAACTTTGGAAATGTACGCACCAATTGCTGGTCGTCTCGGTATCGGTAGTTGGAAAGATGAATTAGAAGATTTATCTTTTCAAATTGTTTCACCTAAAGAATATAACGAAACCAAAGAAGCCTTACAGACTGAGTTAGCTAAGCGCGATAAGAATATTAAAGAGATGCAGAAAGAGTTATCTCAAATTCTTAAATTAGAAGGGATTAAGTTTGAAGAAATCACAGGCCGCACTAAACGCATTTACTCTTTAAGTAAAAAGTTACTTAGGTACGAAAACGACATTACAAAAATTTATGACTTGCACGCTCTAAGAATAATCACCCGCTCTACTGGTGATTGTTATGCAGTACTTGGTATTATTCACAAACACTTTAATCCTGTACCTGGGCGGGTGAAAGATTTCATTGCGACACCAAAACCAAATGGTTATCAAAGCATCCACACGACCGTTTTTGATAAATCAGGTGAGGTTTTTGAAGTTCAGATTCGCACCGATTTAATGCATGAAACCGCTGAACGCGGTATTGCCGCTCACTGGTTCTACGAAGAAAAAGGTAAACCTAAGCAACTAGAAAAAGGGCAAACTTGGTTTGCTGAACTTCGTGCGTGGCAAGAAGAAATGGCAGCCCATCCAGAAGAATTCTTAGAAGGTCTAAAAGTAGATTTTTTCAAAGACAGAATTTTTGTACTCACCCCTAAAGGCGATGTAAAAGATTTGCCTGTCGGTGCTTCAGTTATCGACTTTGCTTTTGCAGTGCATTCCGATTTAGGTTACCAAATGATGGGCGCAAAAATTGGCGGTAAAATTGCCAAAATTACAGACGAGCTTAAACAAGGCGATGTTGTCGAAATTCTGAAATCCAAAAAAGCTGCCACACCATCTCGTGATTGGCTTCTAGCAGCTAAAACCAGTCACGCTCGTTCGTTAATTAGAAAATACTTGCAAGAAAACGATAAAGGAATTTTCCAACGTGTGAGGGAATTGAAACTTCAAGATATTTCCTCTTCCCTTCCAACTTTCTTCCGTAAAAAATGACATGAGTTTACTCATGTCATCTCCGCGAAGGCGTGGGTCCTAGACTAGACCCCGGCTTTCGCCGGGGATACTTATTGATACCATGAGCTTGCTCATGTCATCCCGAATTTGCGCAGCAAATATCCGGGATCCATTAATCGAATCAATATTATTTTCCTCAGCATCCCCGGCCGAAGAGCCGGGGTCTGTGTAATATATAGATCCCAGACAGCCTTGTAGGCTTCCGGGGATACATAGATGGTTCCAGTCTACTTAGATAAAAAAATGACTCCTATTGGAGTTATTTTTTTATTTATTCAATGTGTTCTTTGTGTAAGTTGGTTGGTGGTCTACAAGCTCAGTTTCATCAAACCAAACTGCAATTTCCTGAGCAGCCTCTTCCACGCTTGATGAACCGTGGATTAAGTTATAAAGCTTAGAATTATGCTTGTCAGTATGTTTGAACGAAACGTGGGAGTAATCACCGCGGATTGTACCTGGAGCAGCAGATTTAGGTTCTGTACCACCAATCATCTTGCGCACTAATTCAACTGCTTCGATCCCTTCTAAAACCAAGGCCACAATTGGTCCAGAGATTAGCATGTCTACCATCAGGTTTCGAACGTGTTCACCACGGCGAATCGCTAAATCTTCAGTGTAATGCTTTTGGGCGTGGTCATGAGAAGGAATGAGCATCTTCATGCCAACAATTTTCAGTCCTACTTTTTCGAATCGCTGAGTGATCTCCCCCACCAACCCACGATCTAAAGCATCGGGTTTAAGGAGTACTAAGGTTCGTTCAATTGTTTCTTCTTCGTGTGACATAAATTATTTGACTATTGTTATTGATGAAATTACTACTGGTGTCTGTGGCGGACCATCACTGCCACCAAACGGACCGGCGTTAATTGGAACGGCACCAATTTTTGCTACAACATCCATACCCTCAACTACTTCACCGAAGACAGTATACTGATTATCGAGCATTGGAAGCGCTTCTAGCGCAATATAGAATTGGCTGCCTGAAGATTCCTTTCCTGGATTTACCTGATCACCCAAGCGTGCCATCGCGATTGAACCTTTGGTATGCGGAAGTTTAATTTCAGCAGGGATAGTGTAACCAGGACCACCTGTTCCATCACCTTTAGGGTCACCACCTTGAATCACAAAACCAGCTGCGATTCTGTGGAAAGTTAAACCATCATAGAACTTATCGTTAACAAGTTTCAAAAAGTTTTCAACAGTTTTTGGCGCAGCTTCAGAATTTAATGCAATTTTGATTTGCCCAAAATCTTTCACATCCATGATTACCATTTCACCAGTTACTGGTGCTGTAGTAGATTCTTCAGTTTGAGTTGTTGTTTGCGCTTCGGTTTGTGTGTCTGAATTATTCATAGTTTGATTAGAGTTAGATTTGTTTCGCATCAGAAGAAATCCCCCAATTGCGACAATAATAATTATAGCGACGATAACAAGTGTGGTGTTTTTGTTCATAATTAAATAGTTATTTGTGTTATCTTATCACGGCTTTGCGATTCTTTCAACTGTGGTTTTCCGTAATTTATAGCCCAAACTAGTAAAATTAAAATGGAATAATAACAAATAATGAAAGTTGTATCTATGCTGGTTTGCAATTGACTGTACCGCCAATCAGCTAAAGTTGAAATTATTTGTAACTGCCATGCAACTAACAGTTCTGTGACGGGAACAAAAAAGATTTTCAGATACGGAATCAATCCAAGCGCGCCGAATAACATTAAGTATGGAATTAACGGTAGAACTAATAAATTTGCTAATGGTGCAACTAAACTCACGGTTCCAAAATAATATGCGATGAGCGGTGCAGTGCAAATGATTGCTCCCATACTTGGCCAAATAATTTCGGAAAGCACACCTTCTTTATTGAATCTAGTTCTAATACGAGAAGCTTCTAACACACCAAATGTCGCCGCAACAGAAAGTTGAAAGCCAATGTCATAAAATAATTGCCACGGATTTAACAAGCTCATGATTACAACTGCGAGTAATAAGCTAGTTGAGGATGAAGCAAGTCTTCCAGATAATCTCGCAACAATCAAAATACTAGCCATCACCCCTGCTCTAGTGACCGCGGCAGTAGCACCAACTAAAATGCAAAACGACCAAATGAGTATTAACGAACTACTATCGACCAATCTCCGCCCAAACCATCTTGCAAAAACACCAACACCAATTGCAATAATAGTGAGATTAAATCCGGACACAACTAAAATATGAATGAGTCCGGATTTTTGGAACGCTATTTCTACTTCTTCTGGAAGTTGCTCTTTGTGCCCAATCAACATACCAAGCACAATCGCACTGGTTTCGGTATTGAAATTTCGCTCGGAAACTCTGGTTACATTTTGCCGTAAATCCCCTAGCCAATTTGAAACTCCTTCAGGAGCCGGTTCAAAAATAATCACCTTTGCTTTGGATAACTCAGCGTAAACATTATTTTTTCTCAAGAATGCAATGTAGTTAAAGTTGCTGAAGTTTTCAGGCTGTTCAATGAGTCCTCGTATCCAAACCCTCTCCCCGCCTTTCGCAACAGTGTGATGAAACAGACTCACCCTAATGTCTTGAGTGAACCCATCGGGTCTAACGATTAATGCTTGATTACCACTGGCCGTAATACTTGGCCGCGACACTATCTCTCCCTCTATATTGATAGATTGTCCGTAAAGCGACTCATACTGATTTACTTCTTGAGCGTTAGACCAATTCATTATTCCGATGCTTACCCCGCAAACAAATGCAGTGACAACTAGCAAATTTTTTTTATTTGAAAGCAGCGCGATGCCCAACCCAACTAGACCGATCACGAAAGCACCCACAACAACTCTGAAATCAAACACAGCAAAACGCGCGAATACTAAACCCGCAATCACGCCCCAACAAATTGGTGAAATTAAAAAAGCAGCCATGGCATTATTATGCCTATGACTACTTCAAGACTGGATTAAGTTTTTCTTAAGATTGAAGTTTAGTGATAAGTTCAGATTTTGAAACTTCAGTTTGTTCTCTTGTAGAAAGATTTTTAAGTTTCAGTTTTCCGCTCTTCAGTTCTTCACTTCCCATCACAACTGCCCAAGTAATGTTTTTTCGCTCCGCGTATTTAAACTGTTTCTCGAGTTTGGCCGGTTCGTAAAATAATTCGGTGTTTATTCCTTCTGCTCGCAAACTACTAGCCAATTCTAAGTAATCACTCCCAAGCTCGGCTTCTAAGTTCAAGACGATAACTTCTGCGCCAGTAGCCTTTGGAAGAAGTCCAAGCTCATCTAAGGCGCCATATAAGCGATCTATACCGACGCTCGCCCCGACAGCTGGATAGCTTTGTTCGGAAAATTGATCGACTAACCCGTCATAACGACCGCCGCCAGCAATACTGCCATATTCAGGTTTTTCAGGTAAAACGATTTCGAACACTGTGCCCGAATAATAATCCAAGCCGCGCGCGATGGTTGGGTCAAAATCTATCTCACCTTTCAATCCAAATTTTTTGAGAGCATCAATTACGGAAGACAATCGTTCTGGTAAAGCTTTCGTATTTCCTGAAACTAAATTCGTTGCTTGTTCAATTTCGGAATCACTCACACCGCGTTCGCGCATTTCTTTAGTCATTGCTTCGACGCCGATTTTTTCTACCTTATCAATCATGCGCACGGTGTCTTGAGAGAACTGTGAAAAGATTTCTCGGTCGTTGATACGAATTTTGTAATTACTTAAACCTAATGCTTCGAGTGCTTTGGCAACACAGGCAATTACTTCAGCGTCGGCTAAAATTGAATCGGTACCAACTGCATCTACATCGCACTGATAAAATTCGCGCAAGCGCCCTTTCTGAGGATTATCGGCGCGCCACACCGGCGCAATCTGATAACGCTTAAAAGGCAACAACAAACTCCCTTGATTCTCGGCAACATAACGAGCCAACGGAACAGTTAAGTCGTAACGCATCGCAACATCTCGGCCGCCGTTATCTTGAAAACTGTAGACCAATTTTTCGTCATCACCGTACTTCCCCATCAAAATTTCTTTGTACTCTAAAGTGGGAGTTGATAACGGTGAAAAACCAAACTGTTCAAACACAGTTTGTATTTTCAAAAACATGGACTGCCTTGCGCCTTGCTCGACTGCACCGTAATCACGGAAGCCCTTTAAAGTTCGGGGTTCTATTTTATTCATGATTAAAGTATATCAATTATTAAACAAACAAAAAACTCCGCTTAACGGAGCTTCAAAATTTTCTCTATCTCTTAAATAATTGCACCATCCAACTACTAACGGAGCTTTTCTTTTTATTTGACTTTAGATGCTCCGCAACAAAGTCACCTTTGATTTGATGCATCAAGTTATCTACTTTACGATACCTGCTGTAGCCATATAGTGCCAACCAGCTTCCTACGCCCACAAATGCCCATCCTAAAATGTGCATCATCGGCTCATTAAAGAATTTAACCAAAGAAACACCGGCAGCAATCAGCGCCAATGAAGTACGAACATAAGCCATGAACGCTGTCTCGTTTGTGAGAGCAGTGCGGTCAATGGCCAAATAGTCGCGCAGAATCATACTCTTATGATCCTTGATATAACTTGAATATGGTTTTTCTGACATGAACGAAAACTTTTGTTTTTATTTCTTCACGAATTTCTACTTAAGTATTATAGCATAAATTCTTTGTCTTGTCTAATTATAATTTCTTTATTAGTTTGGAAGGAATTCTTTTTTAGCCTAATCCTTTCTGGAAGGAACAGCAACTCTCTTTTTATTTAGTATTTAAAATTCAGTTTAGCTACCCACTTCTTCGGCAGCACTCTCGTACGGTCTTCGCCCGCCAAAATCTTGAAAAAGATTTAGGCGGGCTACAACCGGCGGCGCTTGCTTACTACCTCCGAAGTGGGTAGCAGGGATTATTAATCCCTTGAACCATAAATATATGGTTACTTCGTTTTGTGTTTATTTTCATACCCATTCTTTCACATCACAAGGTTTGCTTAGCGATAGCCTTTGAAACCACACCCCCTAAACATTCATTAGCGGGTGGCAAGCTGCGGAGGCCCTCCAGTCGCCCGCACGGAGGAGGACGACTGGAGGTGCAGCGTGACAGGACCCGCGGAAATAAAAAACTCCCCGCAACGCGGGGAGTAAATAAAAGTCCCTACTGGGGGTTTTTCGTTCTGGTTTGCTAATTCCTTACCACCCATTCTTTCACACCACAAGGTTTGCGAAGCGATAGCCTTTGTAGCCCAGCCGCCAAATCGCTTGCGATTTGTAGCGGCGTAGCTCAACAGCTTGAGCGTGCAAACCTTGTGGTGTCCATAACAAAACCCCGCCGTCAGGCGGGGTTAAAAAAAGTTATTTCATTTTCTTACGGATAAACGCAGGTATGTCCAACTCATCATCCGTATTATTGTCATCCGACATACTCTGTACCGGCTCGACAGGCTTTGGTTTAAACAATGGTCTGCGCACAGCTACTTCTGGCTCTTCCTCATCTTCAAAGATTGGATTAACCGAAGGCGCAGGAGCAGCTTTCGGAGTGAACTCTCTATCTTCTACCGGCGAGAAAGAAATCGGTGTTGGACGACGATTGTTTTCGTCGAAACCAGTCGCAATAACGGTAATGCGAACTTCGTCGCCCATAGTTTCATCGAGAACAGTTCCAAATTTAACGGTTGCGTCGGAATCAACATTCTTAGTGATAACTTTCGCAGCTTCGTCGATTTCGAACATTCCTAGATCGGCACCACCTGTGATGTTGAACAAGACACCGCGCGCACCATCGATAGTCATATCTAACAATGGAGAGTTAATCGCAGCTTTAGCAGCAAGCTCAGCACGGTTTTCACCAGATGCTGAACCAATACCAATCAAAGCAGTTCCAGCGTTTTGCATTACTGTTCGAACGTCCGCGAAATCGGCGTTCATGATTTTTCCATGAGTAGTAATCAAATCAGAGATACCGGCAATCCCCTGTCTGAGTACATCGTCCACTGTCTTGAACGCATCCATAATAGAAGTTTTCTTGTCGATGATTTGTAAAATGCGATCGTTCTGAATAGAAATAATTGCGTCTACTTTGTCTTTAAGATTATCGTAACCGGCTTCCGCTACTTCACGGCGTTTGCTTCCTTCGAATGTGAAAGGCTTGGTGACAACGGCGATTGTTAAAATGTCGCGGTTCTTTGCTAACTCAGCAACAATTGGACCGGCACCAGTTCCTGTTCCACCACCCAAACCAGTTGTTATGAAAACCATATCAGCATTGGAGATTGCATCTTCAAGTTCTTCTTGGCTTTCTTCTGCAGCTTGACGACCAAGTTCTGGATTCATTCCAGAACCTAAACCTTTAGTAATGCTTTTACCAATATGAATTTTTCGGTCGGCTTGGTTGTGATGTAAGGATTGAGCATCAGTGTTGATTGCGATGAATTCTACACCTTTGATGCCCAACTCGGACATTCTATTAACAGCAGAGGTTCCACCACCACCAATTCCGAGAACTTTAATGCGCGCAAATGTTTCGATTTTCGGTTTAACTTCCATAGTTTTTTTCATAAAAAATGGTTACTGAATTCTGATTCAGAGCTCGCTCGCCGGACTGGTCAGTTCCACGAGTCAGACCTGAATCATTAGTATATCTTAAATAATAAAACGCAAAATAACAAGTGAAGGCTGAGCCTGAAATTCGATCGATTTGTTATTTTTGCGTTTTCGTTTTATTTTTGGGAGCTATTTGGGTTTAAGGCATGAAAGACTTGACCCATTGCCTCAATTTTAGCACAAATTTGTGATTCCACAACCCTTTGAAAACATCGGCTCCAGGCATAGACATTCCGCCTGCGGAATGGCCACCGCCCCATAAAGACAGTCCCACCACAGTTGCAAAAGCCGGTTCGACGACTTGATCGATCACAGTGTCCATTTCGGTAGGTACGCCGATGGAAACAGGTAGCCTGAAACGATGCTTTGCGTATTCAACAACTCCTGGAAGCGAACTACCGCCGCCAGTCAAGATAATTCCCGCCGGCAACTTCCCGTCGCGGTCGATGAGTTTCAACTCGCGAACTACCATGTCAAAAATTTCTTCGAGTCTAGCTTCGATAATATCGCCAACCAAAGTTTGCGGTACGCGCTCGGTTTCTTCAGGATCAATTTTGTTCAAATCTACCTCTGCTAACTTATCCATCATTTTACTTGAAGCTTGTCCGTAAACTAACTTCACGCGTTCGGCTGTATCGATTGTGCAACGCAACCCGATAGCGATGTCGTTAGTGATGTGCATTGAACCAACAGGAATGATCGCAGTATGCACTAAGTTGTTCTCTTCAAACACTGCCAAGCTTGTAGTACCTGCGCCCAAATCAACAATCGCAACACCTAATTCTTTCTGGCGCTTCGACAGAACACTAGCTGCTGCAGCCAATGGTGAAAGAACCAACTGATCAATTTCCAAACCAGCTTGCATTATTGCTTTCTGCAAATTCTTTAAGAAAGGCGTTGCTCCATGGATGAGAATAGTTTCTACTTCCAACCTGATTCCTGTCATGCCAAGAGGATCTTTGATTCCGGCTTGGCCGTCTAGCGTGAAAGTTTTTGGAATAACGTGAATCACTTCACGGTTCGGCGGAATCGAAATGGCTTGAGAAGCATCGATAACACGGACTACGTCATTTTCACTAATTTCACCATCGGCACGAGACACAGCAATCACGCCCTTGCTGTCGACACAAGCAATATGATTTCCACCAACAGCTACGTTAGCAGATTGAACAGGCACGCCAGTCATACGCTCTACTCGTTCTAACGCGCTAGAAATAGAAGAAACGGCCTCGTCAATATCAACAATAACGCCGCGTCTTAGCCCCACTGCTGGAACCTGACTCGCGCCAATGATATTGACTCTACCGTTTTCTTCAACTTTGCCCTGAACAACCCGAATGTTTTGGGTTCCTATATCAAGACCGACTATATATTGTTCTCTTGCCATTTTGTTATCTAGTGTTCCCCTGCTCGTTCGCATCGTGCGAAGTAAATTCGCACTCAAGCGAACTTCGCCTTCCAGGTTTGACCCATTACTTTGTCGCCAGCTCCACTCCTCGCTCGCCGTAACTTTTATTACGACTCACTCGGTGCTCGCTGGCTTCGCGTACTGGGTCAAACAGGAAAACACTCGCAGGTTGATTATATTTTTATTTTATAGCGAACTTGACTAAACAGTGAATCGCTTAATTTAATTTTAATTTTGTACTACGCATTCCCCTGCTATCACGCTCACTACTGGGTCAAACAAGGAAACACTCACAGGTTGATTATATTTTATTTTAATCGTTCTTTGAGCAATCTAGAAACCATTGCCCCATCGGCATCGTTGCCAAATTCTTGCTTCAAAGTTCCCATAGCTTTACCGAAGTCTGCTGCTGTCCAACCGTTCGCGGAAATCTGTTCTTCGATTTTTGCTGCAACTTGTTCTTCTGATAATTGTTCAGGTAAAAAAGTACTTAAAATATCTAACTCGGCTGTTTCTTTCGCCGCGGAATCAGCCCGTCCGCCCGTTGTGAAAGCTTCTACAGCTTCCTTGCGACGTTTCGCTTCTGATTTAACTAGCGCCAAAATTTCGTCACTAGTGAGTTCGGAGCCTTTTGAAATCTGCTCGTTGGTAATGCGAGTTTTTAAACCGCGCAAGGTATCAACGGCAATTTGATTCTTCTCTTTTAAATAAGTTTTTAACTGATCTTCAATGGTTTGTAATGATAAATCCATTATCTTCGTCCTCTCGAAGGCTTGACCGGACGGCCAATACGCTTCTGTTCTTCACGAATTTCTCTTAATTCGCTGCGACGGATCGCATTAGTGCGTTGTAGGTTACGGCTTTTTTCTGGTTCGAAAAAGCGTGTCTTACGCGCGCGCACTAAAACACCGCTTTGTTGAATCTTACGATTAAACCGGCGGAGTAACGCATCAAAGGATTCGTGTTCTTTCTTTTTAACTTCTACCAATGAATTTCACCTCTTTCCCTGTATTGGTCTATATAGATTAAAATAAATAACCTATTTGACCTTAAATATGACGTAATTATACCGTATTTTTCAAGGGTGGTCAAATAAAAACGCGCACCAACGATTAGTGCGCGGTTTCGATGACCACTTAACAGCTATTCTGGCATCTGCTTACCACCCAAGACATGAAGATGAAGATGTGGAATAACTTGACCACCATCTTTACCAACATTAAACACCAGTTTATAACCTGTACTGCCAATGCCATGCAAAGCTGCTTGGTCTTTCGCGAGTAGAATCATTCTACCAACCAAATCGGCTTTGTCTTCTGCTAAATGATTTATTGATTCCAAATGTTGTTTAGGTATCACTAAAAAGTGAACAGGTGCTTTTGGCATGATGTCGTGAACCACATATAGCTCCTCGTTTTCGAAAACGAGGTCAGCGGTTTGATTATGACTACCAATTTTACAAAATACGCAATTATCCATAAATTTCAAATTACTAATCAAATGAATGTATGATGAATTAAATATATTCGATTATGAAAATTCGTACATTCGCACAATTCGTAAGTGCTAAACTATTTTCCCAATCTTTTTTTAACTTCATCGATAATTTTTTCGTAAGGAAAAATTTCCTGCATTCCAGATTTCACATCTCGCAAAATAACCATTTCGTCCATTGCTTCTTTTTGACCCATGATTAATGCGACAGGTGCTTTACAATCCTGTGCCGCTTTAAGCTGATTCTTTACTCCTTCACTACCAAAGTGGTCGTGAACAATAATTCCACTAATCACTAGATCGCGGAACAAACGCAAACTTTTCTTTGCAGCCAATTCGCCCAGTGGTACTAAAAATACTTCATTGCTGTAATCTGGTTGTGGTTCAACCCCTTGAAGCTCCATAGCTTTTGCAATTGCTGCTAGATTTCCAACAAAACCAAACGACGGCATCGCTTTACCAGCAATATTCTTTAACATCAATTCGTGATGACCACCCTCACCCAAAACCAATTGCTCTTTATCACCGATATATTTGATTACAAAATTTGTTCGTGATGTCCCCTGCGGCCCAGCGTAATATTGATTGAGTTGATACGGAATGCTTAATTCATCAAGAGCTTCTAAAACATTTGTGAAGTGAGATTTTGAATCATCATCGAGGTAATCCAAAACACTTGGCGCTTCCGCAACAACTAATTGGCAACTTAAATTATTACAACGCAATACGTTTAATACACGTCCGGTTGTGTGATTTATACAATCATCACATAAATCAAAGTCTCGGGTTTTTAAATAATCTTTCAGCACACTCGGATAACCACTTTGACTTACTCCCCCGTCGCCAAGCATATTAACTTCAATTTGAATATTTTCCAAACCCAAAGTTCGTAAAAATTCCCAAACAGCACAGATAACTTGTGCCTCAGACAAGTGACTAAACGTACCTAAAACTTCAAATCCAAACTGATAATTTAAGTGAGCTGCCTGACGTTCGTCTTGCTCAATGATATTGCCAGTGTAAAACCACTTCGACATTGGCTGCTCTTCGAAAATTTTATGTTGAACGTAATATCGTAAAATAGAAGGCAAAACGCTGGAACGCAACGCTACAGACTTATTTCCAAGTTGAGTGAAAATTGTACGCTCTAAGACTTGTGGTTGATCGCGAAATAAATCGGTGTAAGTTTTTTCTTCTTCGACAATAGGAGCTTCAACAGGCATAAACCCATATGACTTTCCTGTTTTACGAAGTCGTTTCAAAATTGCATGCCAGTGGGGACTAGTCTGAGTGTAGATATCTCGCAAGCCGTTCATACTTCCCGGCTTTGTTGCAGTTGATTTTTTTGTTACTGTCTTAGCCATTGCTTAAACTATTTACGAATAAAAACTAATTTAAAATTGGATCTGGGAACGACGGGAACCCTAGTTCAGTAATTGGAAAAGCTCTAAACCATGCTTTTCCAATGATATTATGTTCTGGCAAAATTCCCCATACCCGAGAATCACTCGAAGCCAAACGATTATCACCCAAAACATAATACTCGCTGCTACCGAGAGTTACAATATCTGTTTTACCGAATGTAGCATCTTCACTTGTCAGATAAGGCTCTGAAATAACCACACCTTCAGGATACTCATTATTGAAAACTTTGACACGTCCGTTATCAACTTGTACACGCTCACCTGGTAAAGCAATGATTCTTTTAATAAAATATTGAGATGTGTCTTTTGGATATTTAAATACGATAACATCGCCCCGCTTTGGTTCGCCTAAGCGATAACTGACCTTATCGACAACTAGATATTCTTTGTTATGAAAGTTTGGAACCATGGATGAACCTGACACAACAAAAGGTTCCGCAACGAAAACTCGAAAAGCAACCATTACAACAAAAGCAACTACAATTATGCGTATTAATTCCCACAAAAACGAACCAGATGATGGCTGAATTTCTTCTTCACTTGCTGATTCGATAACGATTTTTTGTTCTGACATATTTTGTTTCAAAAATAATAAATAACATTTGAACTATAACACCCGAAACCACCCAATGCAAGACCTTAATTTTGAATTTTTTTCTAGAAAATTCGTAATTTTACCCCTTAACGGAACAGTTAATATCAGCTATAATAGCTAGGTAATTTTTCTTAATTTTATACAGTTAATGAATTCCATTCCTCCGAAAATTGATAGCAAGAACATCGACCGATATGAAGAGTTTTTTGCTCAAGCAGATAAACACCCTCATACACCACCAACCGACGACCAAATTCCCAAGGAACCAACTCCACCAGCGCGTAAATCTAAGCGGGGTTTAAAAATTGTAATTGGAGTTATTGTTGCGATTATTGTGATTGTCGGAGGTTTAGTGTTATTGCGCACTACGAGCCTCGCCGACAAAATTTTTGTTGGCAACAACCAAAGCCTGTACAGCAGAATCACCGATTTACTATCTATCGGTAGTGGAAGCAAAGTTATAGGTGAGCAAGAAGGACAAGTTAATGTGCTGCTTCTTGGTATTGGCGGACCAGGTCACGACGGACCATACTTAACTGATACAATTATACTGGCACAGCTTAGACCTGGTGAACAAAAAGCTACACTTACCTCCATTCCCAGAGATTACCTTGTTAACACAAATGAGTTTGGGCAAGGCAGAATTAATGCTGTATTTGCAAACGCATACAACAAAAACAAAGACTGGAACGAAGCTGGTCAGGCTACAATTGGTGTCGTAGAAAAAATGTCTGGGCTGAAAATCCCCTACTTCGCTGTGATGGACTTTGATGGATTTGAAAAAACTATCGACCTGCTCGGCGGCGTTGAAGTTCAAATTGATAACACTTTTACGGATTATACTTTCCCGAATAATTCCGGCGGATATATCCCAGCTGTGACTTTCACAGAAGGAATCGAACAAATGAATGGTGAAAGAGCTCTTATCTTTGCACGCTCTAGACACGCAGCAGGCCCGGAAGGTTCGGATTTTGCCCGTGGAGTAAGGCAACAGAAAATTATTCAAGCGGCTAAAACAAAAGTTGTTTCACTAAACATAGTTGCCGATGCCGGAAAAATTAACGAGCTATTTACCATCGTTGGAGAACATTTTCACACCAACCTAACACCTGGTGAAATGATTAGGTTATACACTCTCACTAAAGATTTTGGTTCAGAGAATGTAACAAGTATCAGTCTTGATCCAACAACTGGCTTAATCTGTTCAAAGATTTTAGAAGAAAGTGGCGCATTTGTACTTACAACTTGTGCGGGTAAAAACAATCAGAGCATAATCGATTTTTTCCAAAATAGTTTTGATACTGGAGCTCTCATGTCGGAAAAAGCTGTAGTTTGGTTAGCAGATAGCACTGTCTCTCAAAAACTATATAAAGCTGCAGAAACAGAATTAGCTGGCGCAGGACTTACAGTTTACAAAGTAATCTACACTGGACGACCTCTTGAACAAACTGTCGTTTACTCTGTGAATCAAAAAGCAGCTACTCTCAATTTAATCAAAGACCGCCTTGTAGCGAGCGAAGTCTCACTTGCTCCACCAGGAATTAAAGTCGATCCAGCTAAAGTGGATGTGATTGTAATTCTCGGAGAATAACTAATATTTTATAATGAATCCTAGACTACCAATCGTTGCGATTGTCGGTGAACCGAATGTCGGTAAGTCAACGTTGCTAAATAAAATCTCAGGAATGCGCGCCGCTGTAACTTCCACAGTTGCTGGCACAACTCGTGACCGACAATATATTGATACCGCCTGGAACGGGATTGATTTTACTATGGTCGACACAGCTGGAATCACTTTTGGTGATAAGCAGGAACTTGAAGATGCATTAATCGAACAAATCGAGTTTGCTATAGATGAAGCGGACTTAATTTTATTTGTGGCCGATAGTAAAATTGATGCGGGAACAATCGACCGTAAAGCTCTTATTAAATTTCGCAAGACAAAAAAGCCGGTTGTGTTAGCGGTAAACAAAGTTGACTCCCCTGTTAAGTTCCGCGAGTTTGGTAGCGAGTTCGATAAACTTGGAATAAAAAAGATTTTTCCTATTTCTGCTACTACCGGTCGCGGTATCGGCGACATGCTCGATCAAATTACTACCGACCTAAAGAAACTTAAAATTGAAAAGCCTCCAAAGCATCTTGGAATACCAGTTGCAATTGTGGGTAAACCAAATGTTGGTAAATCGAGTTTGATTAACCACATTCTTGGTGAGAAGCGCGTGATTGTTTCCGATATCCCAGGAACAACCCGAACTTCAATTGATGTTTCTATAAATATAGATGGGCAGGACTATACATTTATCGACACTGCCGGACTTAAAAAGAAGTCCTACCGCCAGGCTCAACCAGATGTTTACTCTGTCTTTCAAACTTTTAAATCAATTCGGAAAAGTGATGTTGTTTTGTTTGTAATCGAAGCCAACGAAACTATTACAAAGCAAGACCAAGTAATTGCCGGAGAAATTTTAGAGCTCGGTAAAGGTGTGGTGATTTTAGTAAACAAATTGGATAAGTACGAAGGTGAAGAAAAAGAATTGCAAGATTACGTTTCTCATCACTTCCCGTTCTTATGGTTCGCGCCTGTTTTCTTCGTCTCAGCTGTCACTGGAGAAAATATTGTCGAAGCGTTGGCCGCGATTAAGCCTATCTACGAAGCTCGTGGAAAAACTGTGAGCCAAGAAGATTTAGACAGACTTCTGGCTTACACCATGGAAAAGAATCCGCCACGCCGCATGCTCGATCAAAAGGTCCCAAAAGTTCATGGCCTCACTCAAACTGGCACTCACGCACCGATGTTTGATTTACTTGTAAATCACCCGGCTGCGATTTCTACTCAATACCGTCGTTATCTCGAAAAACAGATTATTCAAAAGCTTGGCTTCTGGGGAACACCAATTAAGCTGAACTTAGTAAAAAAACAATAACAATTTAAAAACCGCCCGGTACATTCGGGCGGTTTTTTATTATTCTCTACCTGCAACTTTTCCTAAAGCTTTATCGATGTCTTCGTTAGTCGGAGGATGTGATTCTACTTCTGCTATATATTCTTCGAGTTTCATCTCCTTCAATCTATCATTGAGCATGCCAAGCAACTTTTTACCCTCTGCTGGATTATTCTCGCGGACATATTCCGCATCTGCTAGATATTCTCGAAATACAGATCGATCTGATAAATCTGCGGTTGTAAGTTCAGTATTATATTTAAGTACGATACTGTTTACATCTGAAGCTTCTTCATGATGGGTAGATTCCACAGTTTTAGGAGCTTCAAATCGGAAGTCTTCAGGTCGCATCCCCTCTACTTCACTTCCTCCAAAATTACCTCGTTCATCTCTCATATATTTAAAATTAATTGCAATAAAATTATAACATAAAGGCCCAGATTTCTCTGGGCCGAAGCTTAGCATTCAAATCCAAAAGCTTCGATAGGCCGGTGCTTAAGCAATTTTGCCTGTAGTTCCACGAACCTTTCACACCACCGATAGTAAGCTTTGGCATGAAGCCAGATTTTGTGAAGCGTGGCATATACTTTCCGAACAAAACTACGGGTCAAAAAACTGTTTCCCATAATTTGTTGATAGGTTCGAATTGCTTTTTTTGCTAACTTCTTGAAATCCCCTGGCAAAGATTTTTGCCGTTCACCGCGATGCTTTTTCATATGCATCGCCGCATAACCGATTAGGATGATTATCCCCTCGTACAATCGGACCTGAGTCTCATAAGAGTAAGGCATAAAATCTGAGCTGAAATCTGAGACCCTGACGATACCGACCAATTCTGATGTGCTCTCGTACGGCATAACCTGATCCCCAGACACATATTGCAAAAACATTTTGTCACTGCATTTATTGTGCAGAATGAAAATCTGAATCTGCGGAAATCTTTTGGGCAGACTGGACTTGCGCAAATAGCTATTGCTCATAGTTACCTCCTGTGATTTATTCTGATTATCCCTTTTCGATTAAACTTAGTCAACTGCCGCAACTTTGCTATAATACCCACATGAACCCTGTTAAATGACCGTAGATTAGCAGTTTGGTTTTGATGTTTGTTGAATAATAGTTTATATAGAGCTTATCAGGCTAGTGTATATTTAATAGGGTGAACCCTGTTAAATGACCGTAGATTAGCAGTTTGGTTTTGATGTTTGTTGAATAATAGTTTATATAGAGCTTATCAGGCTAGTGTATATTTAATAGGGTGAACCCTGTTAAACTAGCAGGGTTGAGACTATAATTTTTTAATTTACACGCATGTCGCAATTTATAATGCACATTAACTTAAAGAAAGTTTAACAGGGTGAAAATCATCGTAGGTTTAGGAAATCCTGGAAATAGATATGAACTCACCCGCCACAACGCTGGGTTTTTAGCAATTGATTATTTTCTGAAAGATCGCGATGCGATCACTTGCCAAAGTAAATTCAACGCTCAGGTTTGTGAGTATCATGAAAATGGAATGAAAGTTTTCTTCGTAAAACCTCAAAGTTATATGAATCTATCTGGTGAAGTAATTCGAGAAATCGCGGCATTCTATAAAATCGACGTGACTACCGATTTACTAGTAATCCATGACGATAAGGATTTAGTTTTTGGACAAATTAAATCTGGTAGTGGCAGCGGCGCTGGCGGCCACAACGGCGTTCAAAATACTATTGATGAACTTGGAACAAAAGACTTTGCACGTATCCGAATTGGTGTTGAAGCGCGTGAACCAGACTCCCCTCTTCCTACTGATGAGTTCGTTCTGCAAAAGTTTACAGACGAGGAACTCGCACAGCTAAAAGAAAAAGTTTTTCCGGAAACGAACAAACTCATAGAAGCATTTCTTCAAAAATAAAACAGCCGTAGAACGGCTGTTTTTTCGAATAGTTTTGACGGTTTCGTTTATCTTCACTACCCCACCCACAAGTGAGAGAAGCACAACAATAGCTGCGACATCTCTACTTAACCGCTACTGGCGAACATATAGGAGGGATGATGTTCACTGTCGCGACTTGTAAGTAGGATACTGAAGACAAATCGTGATAGAAGTATACATCAAATTTGCCATTTTGTCAATATTGGCTGTAAAAACATTAGAAATAGGACATATTTTATAAAAAATTCAGTAAATATTGCCCCTAAAATGAGGAAATATTTATTAGGATTTGATGGCTCGTTTGGCAGAATTAACACATGAGCCAAGTCGATTATTTACTCTATATATTAAGCCAAGCCACGAGCCATACCCACCCCAAGTTCGCTGGTCTAATTTGGGAATGGTACGAGCGCGTTTCGGTTGAAAAAAACAAAATTCTTAATCCTCAGGATTTCTGCCGGTCCGTAGATTTAAATTACGAGCAAACTAAAAAGTTTCATAATTTGTTTATTAAAGAATCGCCAACTGAATTATCTCACAGATGGAAATTAGCAAAAGTCCAGACAATAAATATTTGTGAGGAAAACTATCCTAAGTTGCTAAAACAAATTCCCGATCCCCCGCTCATAATTTACTATCGTGGAAATTTAAAGTTGTTAGAAAATGAAAACTTGGTTGGCTTTGTTGGAAGTCGCCGTGCAACCAAATAT
The DNA here is from genome assembly GCA_002293685.1 of Patescibacteria group bacterium UBA926. Classification (GTDB taxonomy): domain Bacteria; phylum Patescibacteriota; class Doudnabacteria; order UBA920; family UBA920; genus UBA920. Next base: position 123,288 of record DBDS01000007.1, on the reverse strand, counting down.
GGAATTGCGGTTACCGAAAAGTTAGTTTCAGGTCTATCAAATTATCCTTTTGGGATTATTTCTGGTCTGGCGTACGGAATTGATGCGGTCAGTCATAAATCAGCCATCGCTAACAATATCCCAACCGTGGCTGTTCTTGGAAGTGGACCAGACGATGAATGGATTTACCCTCGGGAAAATTTTAAGTTAGCGATGGATATTCTAGACCACAACGGGTTAATTATTTCCGAATACCCACCCGGGTCCGAGGCACGCAAACATCAATTCATCGCACGCAACAGAATAATCGCAGGGTTATCATGCGGCGTTGTTATAGTAGAAGCTGGTAAAAAGAGTGGTGCGTTGATTACTTCCGATTTCGCTATGGATTTTAACCGCTCTGTTTTTGCGGTACCCGGTCCAATAACTTCCCCGCTAAGCTTTGGTCCACATCAGCTTATTGAACATGGCGCAAAATTAATTCAAAGCTCGGAAGATATTTTGGAAGAATTAGGGATTGCAATAGCGAGTGTGTCTGAGCATAAATCAAACGTTCAGCTTTCACCCACAGAAAGCCTTGTGTTAAAATATATGCAAATCGATAACATAGATTTTGAAGAAATCTCTAACAAAACCCGTCTCCCAGTAAATGAAATCCAAGCCACTCTCTCCTCACTTGAATTGAAAGGTTTAATTTCCCAAGTCAGTCCGCAAATTTATCAGAAAGTATGAATATCCACGTTCCAACATTTCGAATCGCATTCATTATTATATTACTTACTATCGCAGGTGCGTTCATTAATTTAACGTTAAATCCAGAACCCAAGGACCCACTTTACAATGGTAGCTCGGGCGGTTCATTCGAAGATTATTACAAACTTTCCCAAGATCAGTTGGGGCAAAATGAAGACCTAAGCACAGAGGTAACGTTCAATGCTGTCGGTGATATTATGCTCTCCCGCGAAGTCGCGAATCGAATATACAAAAACAACCGCGATGCATATTGGCCATTCAGAAATCTTGAGCAAGAATTAGGCTGGGATGTAGATTTTAATTTTGGTAATCTCGAGTCCCCTTTCAGTGGCCGAGATGATTTTCAAGTTGGTCCAGATCTAAAATTTAATGCCCCTACTTGGGCCTTTGCCGGGCTCGAACAATATAACTTCAAGGTGCTTAACCTGGCTAACAATCATATTACCAACCAAGGAATTGAAGGTTTAATATACACCCGGGATTTACTAAGGGAGAATCAGATGCTGCCTGTTGGAGCTGGAGAAAACTTAGATGAAGCGTGGCGTGGTCAGGTTTTTTCAATTAAAGGAATTCGAATCGGCTTCATTGGCGCTACTTATCATAGTGGTTCGAGCAATTACAATGTTGCATTAATTAAGGACAAAGAAAGATTAATTGCTTCGCTAAATGAACTAAAATCTAGATCAGACTTTATAATTGTCACGATGCATGCTGGTGAAGAATACGTGCGAACACCAAACCAAAGCCAAATCGATTTCGCAAGAACCGCCATCGACAATGGAGCCGATATGGTAATTGGTACTCACCCCCATTGGGTTCAAACTATCGAGCAATACAATCAAAAATATATATTTTATAGCTTAGGAAATTTTGTGTTCGATCAAATGTGGAATCAGGACACCAAAGAAGGCTTGATGTTAAAAATTACTTTATCACGAAAAGGTTTGTGCCACCCTGGGCTCAATCCAAACTCCCCAACTCCTCTATCACGCACGGATCAAATCAACTTGGTGTGTACAACTGATTTGCAAGGTAGCAAAGAGCCAGCTAAACTCAAAACAATTGAGCTTGTTCCAATTATCATAGAAAACTACGGACAACCTAGAATTGCAACTGAGGTAGAGAAACAAATAATTCTAAATAAAATCGGCGCAACCACAAATGTGATTACGCCGTAACGTCAATTTCTCTGGACGACTCTTTTCCCAAATCGGTTTTCGCGTCGTTTGACTACGCTTATCCAATCTCCTTTCTTCCACCGGTTCGCTGCCAAAATTCGCATCGACTCACTCATCAATGCTATCAAACCACCCGTTAGCAGAAACGAGGCCGAGATCACAGTCAAAGTGTAAAAGCTAGCCTTAAAAAAACTGAAGGAGCTATAGAAAACCACCCCCACCAGTGGGATAAATAATCCCGCCGGCGCCAACCAGAGTGCAAAAAAAATATGATTTCTGCGCATGAACGATTTCCATCTCATAATTTTTCTCCATGGCGGTAATAGACAAAAATCTTGTCTATTAAAAGGAACGCCTCTGTTAGCAAATATCCACCAACCGGAATCGCTGGTAAATGCCACCAACCCTTGGTGAAAGCATTAGACTCACCTGTAATATATGCTGTACCCCAAGCCAAGCCCGCAATCACCACCAATATGAGGAGTAAAATCATCGCAAAAGAAGCTATTATAATTCTTCCGTCACGCCGAGTCTGTCTCCACCATCCGACATCAAACGACAAATTCTCCAACACAACTTGATTACTACCTGAACGTTGTTTCATTATATTCCTCCATTTCAAGCCAATATTAACATTACTACTCTAAATATGCAATAAATAAAATCGGCGCAACCACAAATGTGATTACGCCTTAACTTCTAACTTCTTGCTATGCGCCCAAGCAAGATATCGATACATAAAGCAAATATCAAGCTTGCTAAAATTATTTGGGACTGAAATACTTTGTCCCAAACAGAATCCTCCAAAAAATAAGTGGAAGGGACCAATGCAATGATGCAATCTACAAGCTTCACCGCAAGAATAACAAAAACTACTGACCCTACAAACACAAAACGCCATATCCATCTATCGTTCGAAGCAGTCCTCATCTAACACCTCCCTTTTTGTGCTTATTATAAAGAACTTTTAACTCGCTGTCTATAACCAATTTGACAAACAAAGGCTGTCTCCGCTAAACTCCCTTTTGTATCATTTAAATATTTCATGAGTAAACAACTTATTATAGTAGAGTCGCCAACCAAGGCGAAAACAATTTCAAAATTTTTAGGCAGCGACTTCGAGGTTGAAGCCAGTTTTGGTCATGTTCGAGATTTGCCTAAAAGCAAAATTTCCATTGATGTTGAGCATGATTTTAAACCTGTTTATACGATTCCACCAAAGGCAGAGGAAGTAATCACCAAGCTTAAAAAGATGGCCAAAGGTGCTTCCTCTATTATATTGGCAACTGATGAAGATCGCGAAGGAGAAGCAATTTCTTGGCACTTAGTAGAAGCTTTGGGAATGAAATACAATGACCCAAAACTTAAGCGTATTGTCTTTCACGAAATCACCAAGCCTGCTATCGAGCACGCACTTGCCAACCCGCGCGCAATAGATCTAAACCTAGTAGACGCACAACAAGCACGTCGTGTTCTTGATCGCTTGGTTGGATATGAATTGTCTCCATTTTTATGGCGCAAGATTCGTTATGGTTTATCTGCTGGCCGCGTTCAGTCGGTGGCAGTTCGTTTAATCGTCGAGCGCGAACGTGAGATTCAAGCTTTCAAAGCTGAAGAATACTGGAGTATCGAAGCTTTGCTATCAAAAACTAAAGACAGCTTAACTTTTAATTCTAAGCTTACCAAAATCAACGACAAAGCCGTTGGTAAAATGGGTATCACTAACGAAACTGACGCAAAGAAAATTACCACCGACTTAGAAGGCGCGGATTACAAAGTAACAGATATTACAAAAAAGGAAGTTAAGCGTAACCCTTCCGCCCCATTCACTACTTCTACCCTACAACAAGAAGCGGCGCGCAAACTTGGCTTCAGCGCAAAACAAACTATGGCGGTGGCTCAGCACTTATACGAACACGGCCACATCACCTACATGCGTACCGATAGTTTAAATTTAGCCGCAAGCGCTTTGGCTCAAGCGCAAGAAGTAATCAAGCAAGAATTCGGTCCTGAGTATGGCCTAAGTGAACCTCGACTATTCACAAACAAAAGCAAGGGTGCGCAAGAAGCACATGAAGCGATTCGTCCAACAGATTTATCTGTGTTGCCGCAAAACTTGCGCTCAGCCAGCGATCGCAATGCCGGCCGTTTATACGATTTAATTTGGAAGCGTACTATCGCCTGCCAAATGAAACAGGCAATCTTCGACCAAACCGCTATCGATATTTCAGCATCCCCTCCTGCCCGAGGAGGGGTGGCTGAAAGCCGGGGTGGAGGGAGCTATACTTTCCGCGCAAACGGACAAGTCATTAAGTTTGACGGCTTCGTTCGCGCATATACAGAAGGCACCGACGAAACTAGCGAAGACGAAATAGAAGGCGCATTACCAGAACTTACTGTTGGTGAAATTTTACAGTTACACGAACTTAGCCCGAACCAACATTTCACAGAACCACCACCTCGTTATACTGACGCGAGTTTAGTAAAAGCTTTAGAAGCTCATGGTATTGGTCGTCCTTCAACTTACGCACCAACCCTAACCACAATTCAAGAACGCGGTTACGTAACCAAAGAAGATAAAAAATATTCCCCTACCGAGGAGGGTAATTTGGTGACAGATATGTTAGTCGAGCACTTCCCAGAAATTATCGATATCAATTTCACTTCAGAAATCGAACAACAGTTCGACCACATCGCTGAAGGAAAATTGAAATGGGTGCCTGTAATCGAAGAGTTCTATACCCCATTTAAAAAACACCTTATCGAAAAAGAAGAATCTGTAGTCAAGAAAATTGAAGTATCAACTACACCTTGCCCGCATTGTAAACAGCCGATGCTTATCAAATACGGGCGTATGGGTAAATTCTTAGCTTGCCCTGAAGAAGGTAGTAAAGTTACTCAACCGATGCCCGAGGAAGCTGCACAAATTAAAGCTCTAGAAGAAAAAACCAAAGACGAGCGTTGTCCAATTTGTGAAGGACCTATGAAAGTTCATCGCGGCCGATTTGGATTCTTCTTAGGTTGCCAAAACTATCCAAAGTGTAAAGGTATCGCAAAAATCTATAACAAGACCGGATTCAAATGCCCGTTGTGTGTGGAGACCCCAGAACGCCAAGCCAAGCCTGGTGATCTTGTAGAGAAAAAAGGGCGTGGGCGTGGTAAACCATTCTACGCTTGTACGCGTTGGCCAGATTGTACTTTGATTCTAAATACCAAACCAGAAACTCAAGCCGAGGTAGATGAATTATTTAAAGCCTGGAAAGAAAATCCACCTGTGCCAAAGGGCGAAAAGAAACCCGCTCGCAAAAAAGTCGCTAAAAAGAAAGTTGCCAAGAAAGCTTCAAAAAAATCCGCTAAAGAACCAGAAGAAAAAACCGCCGAATAATTCGGCGGTTTTTAACTTTACCTAAAAAATACCAGAAATCACAAATATTGACTTTTTATTTAGAATATAGTATAATAGTAAAAATACAACTTTTTGGAGGTTTTTAAAATGAAGCTTAGTAAGCCACTGATAAACCCATTTCTCTGTTCACTTTTGCAGGACAAAATGTTTGATGAGGTTCTCATCATAGCCAAACTTTTCCCTACAGAAATAGAGCCTACCAATGCAGACGCCATTATGGATCATTTGCTCCAGGATGGTTTCAAAGGAAACATAATTGAGGCTTTATATTTAGACGGGTTAAAGATATCCAATGCAATGCGAAGAAAGATCTTAGACTTAGCGATCGATAGAAAATGGAGGATGGCGACATCTTTCGTCGGCAAGAATCCCACAAAAGAAATTTTGATGGACGTATTTCGCTTCTTGATCATGACTCCCCGATTCATGCCTGAGGCAATTCAATTTCATGAACTATATCATGACAAGCTTCCTGAACGTCTGCGCAAAGACCTGATGAAACAACTGCTCAAGCATAAGGATTGTCTGTATGCCGAGGCGTGGAGGGTAGCCAAGCTGGAAGGCTGGTTGTCAAAATTTGGAAAAGTCATCGTTGAGAAGGCTGTATCCCACCCTATTGGATACTCATTCTACCAGTCCAAAAACAGACAATTAAGCGAGTTGGTTAAAAATGATTCGCCAAAATTATTTCAGCTGATATGTGATTGGATGGTCGATTATTACATCGCGACATGGAAAAGGGACTACCAACCCAAATACGCTGAAGAATGGGCAAACAGACGAGTAACGCCTGGCTTTACTCAAAAAGAGAAAGAGCGCATTGAGAGACATCGCAATGCAAAGTGGTAAACTATAACAATAAAAGGTGTCGAACTCATTCGACACCTTTTTCAATGAAATTACCGCCGAATAATTTGGCGGTTTTTTATTTAAGATCAAAATATCTATCACGGAGCACATAGAACAGCAGTGCACCAAAGCCAAGCGGCACCAAAGCGAATAATAAATTATTTTGCGATAAGGCAAAATCGAAAAAATAAAACAAGGGAATACCGACAACCACACTAGCTATAACACTTCCCCAGAAAAAATTATAAAATTTTATATTTGTAATTCCAGCTGCATAACTTATAAACTCGCCGATTCCACCACCAAATATTTTCATCAAAGTAATTGCTTCCAGTTGTCTATGAGGTTTGATGCGAATTTTTTTCACACTATTTACACCCGCATTACCAAATAACTTTTTGATTATGTTCAGTCCATATTTTCGAGCTAAAAAAAATGCAATAATTGAACCTATCATGTAGCCAACAAGGTCAATGAAAAAGGCAGCTGGCCAGCCAATAATTGGAATTGCGCCTATCAATGGAACAACACCTGGCAAAGGAGGCCAAATGATTCCTACTATTTTCAATATCAATAAAAATACAACGAGGGTCCAAAAGTTACTTTGAGCCCAACTTTCTACAACGGCAAAATATGGAGTGGTTACAAAATAAGCGTAGCCAACCAATGACAAAATAAACACAGCTAAAATCAATGCAAACTGCGAAGCGTGACGTAATTTAAGAATGTAATCGTGATAAGCTTTCATTTAATCATTCCGTTTAAATAACTCGCTAGTGCGAAGTAGCCAGTGTATGCCTTTTGTAAATCCTAAAATTGAAATGTAATATTTAAACCAAACAACCTGTCGGATTAAATAACCTAAATAGCCTTTAACCACTTTTCTTTTACTGTAAAATATCGCCCACTTCGGACCGAGTGGAATTATATATGGAAGACTTTGGCAAGTGAATAATGGAGGTTGTTGATTTTTTGCCAATGCCTTAATCGCAGTCGCAACATATTTTGCCTGACGGATTGCCTGACTCGCTGTCCCTGGTAAAGGATTAACTCCACCATCTTCCGCTCGAGCGCATTGATCCCCGAGCACAAATACATCAGGTTGTCCTACTAACTTAAACTGCGCATCAACTTCTACTCTATCCCCTTTCTTCACAGAGACAGATTCACTTGTTGGTAAAGGGTTCGCGCGAACACCAGCCGCCCAAATGAGTACATCAAATTCCTTAACACCATCACTAGTCTGAAGCTCGTGTTTAGAGATACTCTCAATAGAAACACCGGTATCCAAAACAACACCTAGCTCTTCCAACCTTTGGTGTGCAATTTCTTGAACCTCTTTTGGAAACATAGAAAGCATAGCTTCGCTTCTATCAATCAAAGTGGTTACAATTTTATGGCGAGGATAATTTTCTCGCCAAGATAAATAATTTAACATACCGTGCAATTCAGCGGCAACTTCTACACCGGCAACTCCACCGCCTGCAATCACAATCTGAACATCTTTTTTTCTGAGGTTATTTTTTGCCAATGCAATTGTGGATTCAATCTCACCTCGAATTTTTAAAGCATCATAGCCAGATGAAAAATGCCAAGCATGTTCACTGGCACCTGGAATTGAAAAGAAGTTTGGCTGACTACCCAAAGCACACACTAAATAATCGTACGAGTAAGGCTTATCCACAATAACTGTTTTTGATGCAAATTTAATATCTACAACCTTTGCTGTAACAATCTTCACAGGACTATTTTTAAAAATTTGTAACAATGGCAACTCCACACTTCGTTTTAACTCTGGCATTGCAGTTAGTTCAGTTGGGCTAGTTGCTACCTCATAAAGTTGGCCGTGGACGCTATGATATGGATACTGGTCAATAATAGTAACCGATAACTCTGGATTTTTAGACAAATCTAAAGCAGCCCTCACTCCCCCAAACCCAGCTCCGATTACAATAACTTGTTTTTGTTTCATTTTTCAAATATTACATTCTAAGTATAACACCACAGGGTCTTGAAAAAAACTCCCATTTATTGTAGAATGTGTGAGTATCTAAACCGAGCAACCGAATCTGAACAGTTTAGACTGTCGATTGGGTCCGTAGCTCAGCTGGTAGAGCAGTGGCCTTTTAAGCCATTTGTCGTGGGTTCGAGCCCCACCGGACCCACCAATAAAAAATTCCGATTCATTCGGGATTTTTTATTGGTCTGTAGTAGTGGGGCGAGAAGAGCCCTGACCAACAATAATTTATTTCCTCCGCAAGGTGGAAATAATAGAGGGAATGCCGGAGCGCGTCAACGCGAACGGCCCCGGACCCACCAATAATAAATCATCTCGTCAGAGGTGTTTTATTATTGGTGGGCTTGATGAGCGAGAACGGGTTGAAGCGAGGTGAAGTTTTCCCTGCAAAGAAAACTGAAACCGAGCGATCGAGAAACTGCTGGGAGTAGTTTCTCGCAACCCAGGGCAAGGAGGCTTTCAGAAGAAAGCCAACGCGGAAGCCCCACCGGACCCACCATAATAAAATCCCGACTTGTTCGGGATTTTATGTATTCAGCATCAAAAACTATAAAACTTAAAAGAATAATCTATTGGATAATCTTTAAGTTTAATGTCTTTCTTGCCTGTTTGCCATTTGCATCAGTAACTACAAACGTCCAATAATATGTCCCAATATGGTTACTTAGAACGAAGTCACTTGTCTGAGTATTGAATACAACAGGTTCATACATTCCATAGTAATCGGAACTGCCACCTGATTGTCCGCTCAAGCCGAGGACACAACAACCTGAAGGATAATTAGTATCTTCAGTAGACCATCGATAAGGTTTGGTTCCACCACTAGCTTTTAAACTTTGCGAATATGGCTGACCTGCAATCGCGGTAGGTAAACTACTTGTTACAATTTTTAGTTCATTGAGATCCTGAATTTCCTTGGTCTTACCTAAATCAGGACGTATTTCATAGCTATTTCTTTTGGTCATAGTCCCAGCTTTTGCAAATTTCCAATCTGAACTATTTGCAATTAGAGCTTCTTGTGGCCAGTACCCCCAAGATTCTAAAATTTCAGTGTTTGGAATTTCTTTAATACCAGCATTTGTAATCAAATAAATTACATTATTCCAACTCAAGATTGAACCTGCTCGTCGCATTTCCGAACCATTTTCTATGTGAGTTGCGCTTTGTAAAAATGATACATCACCATATAAAGCCCATTGATAACTATAGCCGCCGGAATAAAAAGCGTTCTCATTTGTAAACCCAGCTTTCTTACTATCTGTCACCAAGTAACATGTGCCTTGGTCTGGCCATCTATCTGAACACATAATAGTACCGTCACGAGGTGGTATGAATGAGCCAGTGGGTAAATTAGTCTCTTCGAAACTAGCTGAAACTACATTACTCCACTTATTAAAACTGTAAGATAAAAATGCTCCCTCCGAAGTATAAGGTCGCTTAACCTTCTTACCGTTCTCTTTAAGAATTGTATAAACAGTACCATTTACGATTATATTTTTACCGTAATCTACAGAAGGAGTAGATACTATTGTTTCTGCAGAAATCACTACTGGATGCGAAGTCATCAATAAAGTAACAACTGCCACTAAACCAAATAGCATTTTTTTATTCATAAGATTTATTTATTTTATATTGTTTATTACCCATATGCTATCATAATTTTATGATATATAAAACTTTCGACCAATTTCTAGACTTCGAACTTTTAGATTCCGGAAACGGATACCGTCTTGAGCGTTGGAGTAATATCAGACTCAAACGCCCCGATCCACAAATCATCTGGCAACCAAGTTTACCGCAAAGTGAGTGGGATAACGTCGATGCTGAATTCGTTGGCTCCGGTGAAAAAGGGCGCTGGAACAAAAGACCGGGTCTTGCCACCCAATGGGAAGTTTATTTCCGTCCTGATATTAAATTTGTTGCCAAACTCACTCCGTTCAAACATACAGGAATTTTTGCCGAACAGGCTGCAAATTGGGAATGGTTTACAGAACTAACCACCCCGTCCTTCGGACACCCCTCCTATCCGTCTTCGACGGTAGGAGGGGAAAATATTGGTGGTCCGTTAAGAATTTTAAATTTATTTGCGTACACTGGCGGCGCAACTATGGTCCTCACCCGTTTAGGACATTCAGTTACTCATGTCGATGCAAGTAAGCCAGCCATCGCATGGGCGAAAGAAAATCAAGCGCTTAACAAATTCCCGCCAGAAAGTATTCGCTGGATACTCGACGACGCGCTCAAATTTGCTCAAAGAGAACTAAAACGCGGTCAAAAATATGATGGCATTATCATGGACCCGCCAGCTTTCGGGCATTCCCCTACTGGCAAAACCTGGAAGTTCAATCGCGATTTACCGATTCTTTTAGATACTTGTGTAAATTTATTATCCGACGACGCGAAGTTTTTGCTAATCAATGGTTATGCAACCAATGCTTCAGCTTTATCATTGAATAACCTTGCCGAAGACGCTTTTGCCGAACGCGGAGGTAAAATCGAAGCAGGAGAAATTACACTCAAACATCAGATTAAATCCCCACACAACAAAGATATAACGCACAGAGAAATTTCGACAGGGATATTCGCCCGTTGGCAAAATTAAAACTCCGTCCTGAGCTTATCGAGGGACGGAGTTTTATAATTTATAGTGTTGGCAAGTTTGGCGGAAGCTGTGTTGGGTAATTGTGAATAGAGGCACTTCCAGGAAAATCAACTGGTGCTGGACTATTCGATTCGGACTCAGAAGTGATTGGTTCAACAGATAGAGGTTCGCCATCAGACTTTTTCACGCGTGTTAACCATTTGTACAACACAGGAGTTGTGAATAATGATAAGATTCCTGAACTTAAAATTCCAAACACGACCACTAGAGCCAATCCCCTCCAGAAAGGAGAGAAAACAGCTAAAGGTAATAATCCTGCTAGGGTTGTAACATTAGTTAGAATGATCGGGCGAAGACGGATACCAGAAGCCAATACAATTGCTTCTCCCTTATCCATACCAGCGCGAACTTTACGGTTCGCATAGTCAATCATAAAGATACCAACGTTTTCAACAATACCAATTACCATCAGAATCCCGATAGTTTCTAAGAATCCGAACTGACCATTGTTGAAAATTGCGAGCGCTGGGAATACACCAATCAAGACTAATGGTACTGAATAAAGGATAATGAATGGCTGAGCAAAACTTCTGAACAAAATTACTAATGCAATATAAGTGATTAGCAATGCTGCGAATATTGCCATAAATAATTCTTGGAATGATTTTTCAAATTCATTCACACCAGCTCTTTCTTCGAAGGCTCTATCATTAACGCCCAAAGTAGCTGTGTTGGCTTTCGCCCAATCTGTGATCCTGCGTTGTACATTGATAGCGTCCCTGGAATCTTTAAGGGTTGCACTCACGGCAGCATAACGTTCGCCGCCTAAACTACGGACCGACGACGGAAGCACTGTTTCGTTAACCACAGCGACATCACCCAAACGCACTGGCCCATTCGCACCAAACACCACACTCGAAAGAAGCGCGTCTTTTGTCGCAGGCTTTGTGTCTTCGGGAACTCGAACGATTACAGCTGTATCCTCCACTCTAAATAAATTGCTTTCTCCTAATAGAGTTGCAATTTGTCCATAAATTGCCGGTGCAGATAATCCCGCAGAAACAGCCTTAGCTTCATCCACTACAATATCTAATTCTACGCTTTGGTTATCGAAGTCGGTGCTAACAAAATCAATTTCCTCGTAGCTACGAAGTTCGTCAGCAATTCTAACGCTCGCCGATCTGAGACTATCAATACTCTCATCAAAAATTTGAACACTAACCGGGAACGCGCCACTTGGAGGACCAGCAGCTAATTCACTGGCCATCGCCTTCTCTCCAAACCGAGATTTGAGTTCGTCTTCTATGTCCTCGGTAATTGCTGGACTCTTACGTGAACGTTCTTCCAGCGGTTGAAGTTCGATGAATACACTCAAGGTTTGGCTGGATAAACCACCTTCAATGTCTTGATAGAAGAAAGACCTGATTTCACCCGCGAAAGGCTTTAGGACCTCTTCCACACCAGTGGCAGTGATTTGTAAATCACGGTAAGTTTGATTTGGTTCTCGAGGAATAGATAGTTGGATATATTCAGAATCATCGGGTTGACTAAACTGTACCTGACGGATTTGTCCTGCAGAGAACAACACGCCAGTAATTACAATCGGTACTACAATTCCTGCAACCACTGTTAAAATTGAGGCCCATCGGCGGTTCACAATTTTTTGGTTGAAGTTAATTAACCAACGAGCTACTGGCCAAAGTGTATGAATATCATCTTCATCTTTCAATTCTTGGCCTTTGGTTGGTTTAATATACTTCGAACCAAGCCAAGTTAAGAACATCAACGGGATGAAGTATGATGCAATCACTGCTGGGAATACAGTGTAAGGGATGTAAATAATTAACTGTCCAAATGTTCCAGAAACAACAGCAAATGGTAAGAACACAATCAACGAGGTTAGAGTGGCTACAAACAGACCAAGACCCACAACATCTACAGCTCGCAATACAGCTCTTTCGCCTTTTTCACCCACATCCATATATCTACGGATCGATTCAAGTACCACAATAGCAGGATCCACAATCAGACCAAGCACTAGAACTAAAGAAAATAAAACTAAAGTGTTTAATTGGATTCCAAAAATTGCCAATACTAAGAATGTGAACAAAAACGACAAAGGAATAGACAAAAGTGAAATCAAGGCGGTGCGCCAATCCAAGAAAAATAACATCACAATAAGCAACAACCAAGCACCACCAAACAAGTAACCAACATACCCGATAGGACCATCGCCCCACTTACCACCAATCGCGCCGGCTACAATTTCATCTACCTGAGCCTGTGATTGATCGGCCATGTTGAGAACAATGGCAAAATCAGCGCTATTACTTTTTTCATTGGATTTGACTACAGCTTCTTTGACTTCATCGTTAATCGCCAATAAATCAGTGCCGTCCTCTACTGCGACTTCATACAATAAAGCTGGTTGAATCTTAAATTGATTTTGCTGTTCGAAATAAAAACCAACACGATGAACTTTGTCCCCATAATCTACGCCAAGATATACCGATGCAATATCAGCGAGTTGAACAGAAGTACCGTCTGGTAAATTAATCCGGATAGCTCGGATATCTTCTAGATTGCTAATCGAAGATTTTGCAACTACAGGCACACGTTTACCATCGATTGTAGTTTCCCCTAATGGGAATCCAATATTTGCAGAGCGAATCTGATCGATGATTTGAGGTGATTGAAATTGAGGACCGAGTTCTATGTAAATATTATCTTCAATCCCAGAAATTTCTGTGATACTTGAAACAGCTTTAATGGTATCAAGTTCTGTTTTTAAGATTTCTGATTGCTCACGTAGCGACAACAAGTCTGTCCCACCAGACACCGCAATGTAAAATGGCGCAGTGCTAATTTCTGGAACAATTAACTGCGGGGAAATACCTTCGGGCAAATCTAGCGAATCAATTTTGGTGCGCGCTTCTTGAATAGCTAAATTAACATCCACTCCACTGTTATAGTTTATAACTACAACCGAAAAATTGGCTTGTGAAGTAGATGAAGTTTCAGTGACTCCTGGCAAATCTTGGACAGCTGTTTCGATAGGATTACTGACAGTATTGCGTACAGTATCCGGTCCAGCTCCTGGAACAGGTGTGGTAACTATTGCTAATGGAATTTGAACTTCTGGGAAACCTTCAACACGAAGTCTGAAGAAAGCTCCGACTCCCCCGATAACTAAAATCAAAAATAACAACACTGTTAGCTGAGTGTTTTTGAGAAAATAATTCACAAACCGATGTGTGAACCCGTAATTACTGTTATTCTCTCCCGAAATATTGGATGACATAAATCAATTAAATTAATAAAAAATAGCTTATCAGTATAGCTATTTTTGGCTTGTTTGTCAATGTTATTGTTGGCTACATTTCGCTTCGGTCAGAGATAAATCTTCCTAGGAAAATTAGGAACGCCACTGGCAATATCAACCAGACAAAATTGCTGTTCGGATGCAAGAATAGCAAAGAGACTAATCCTGAGAAGTTACTTTGAACTTCGACTGGCAAGTACCCAATAATTATGTTAATTAGCAACCCAATCTGGAGTACCGCGAATACTAAACCAAAACCGATTGCCATGAATCTTCTCCCATCGATCGAAGTTTTAAACGCGTAACGACTCAAGAAAATAAATAGCAGTATAAATAGAACTCCGAACGCAGCTAGCTGTTGCAGGGTTCCGGTTGTAATTTCCACGCGCTCAGAAACGGCTTGTGAAAGGAATGGCATCTCAATTACTAACAGCTGAGCCATGTAAACACTAACAAGAATGGTGAGGATTCTACCACTGCCTGCCGAGAACGCATAAATAACACTGGCGACTAACCAAAATAGGATAATAAACAAATCCCACGATGGCGTTTGCCAGTTGAAGGTTTTAAATAATTCTGTGATTGTTCCGAAAAATTCCACGTTTTGTTTCTAATTGAAGTTTTCTATATTATATCATGAATTAGCTTTTCTCTTGTTTTTTATGTTAGTTTTTCACACGACGTGTGAGGTTAACCCCCCGCCTTGCGGCGGGGATTAAATTAAAAACTATTTTAAATTTTTACCACAGTCCCCTCTACCCCGATTTGTGCGG
>DBDS01000007.1:0-108271 GCA_002293685.1 Patescibacteria group bacterium UBA926 | reverse complement strand
CGCACAAATCGGGGTAGAGGAATTATTCTGTCGATCACGAGCTAAAAACTATCTTTAATATTTTCCCAGAAGGATTTGTTTACTTCGACGCTTTCGCCATTTAGTTCGGCAAGTTTTTTAATTAGCTCGGTTTCTTCCTTGGTAAGTTTATGAGGAACTACGACGCGCGCGGTAATGTAAAAATCTCCGCGTTTGTTTGAGTTGATCACAGGTACGCCCCTGTTAGGGACTCGGAAAACTTTACCGGATTGTGTTCCAGCAGGAATCTTCAGTTCTATTTTGCCATCTAAAGTTTCAAGTTCGATTTTTGTACCAAGCGCTGCTTGAGTGAAACTAATTGGCAACTCTTTGTACAGATTAAAGCCTTGCCTCTTAATCTCTGGATGAGGTTTAACCCGAATCTCTAAGTACAAATCACCAGCTTTCGAACCGCGGTAACCCACTTCACCTTCCCCTCGAACCGCAACGCGCTGACCATGATCGATTCCAGCTGGAATTTGCACTTCAATTGTTTTCTCCTGACGCTTAATTCCAGAACCGTTACAGGTTGTACACGGATCCTCTGGCAATTTACCACTACCATCACACTTTTCACACGGAGTGGAAGTAGCAATGTTTCCCAAAATAGTACGACGTTGAGTTCGAATTTGCCCTTGCCCATGACACACACTACAAGTCACAACCTTAGTGCCGGGTTTCGCCCCAGTACCATCACAAGTCTTACAAGCGTCTTTCTTTTCTAAGGTAATGCTTTTCTCCACACCAAACACAGCTTCTTCAAAAGTGATTGTTAACGGCATTTCCAAATCGATGCCACGCTCTCGATGGGCTTGTCGGGCTTTTTGTCCTCCAAAGATATCTCCAAAAATGTCGCCTAAATCAAAATCGACTCCACCTTGCCCGCCAAACCCGGAAAAATCCCAACCGCCAGCTGAACCACCAAACGGGTTGCCTTGACCACCAAATCCGCCTCCATTTCGTTGTGCATCTTCAAAAGTCTGACCGTACTGATCGTACTGCCCTCGTTTTTCGGCGTTAGATAAGACCTGATAAGCCTCGTTGACCTCTTTAAAACGCGCATCATTGCCCTGTCCCTTATCAGGATGATACTTATGCGCGAGTTTTCGGTATGCCTTTTTTATCTCTTCTGCGGTTGCCGATTTGGCAACGCCTAAAATTTCATAATAATCTTTTGCCATGCTCAAATCTTTTTCTATTTCTGATTCTTAAAAATATATGATATCATAATGTTATCAACAAAGAGGAGTGAAATGACTTTAGTTCCCACCAAACTCTACTGTACACCCCAATTACTACTTTACCCTTGTCTAGAAACCCACAGTACAACTATCGTCATTTCGATACAAAGTGTTTTATCCGAAAATCAGCCAGACTTCTCCCACGGCTGATTTTTTTATTCAGTTTTAAAACCAAATCCAGTCTTATCACTCGCCTGTCCTTCAATCTTTGTAAACTGAGTTTCGTAACGTTGAATGTTTTCCTGCAACGCTAACATGATTCGCTTGGCATGTGCGGGACTAAGTAAAATTCTAGACACCAACTGACCTGATGGCGGCAAAATATTTACAAAATCCAAAACAAACTCTTCCTTGGTATGAGAAACCTGCATCATGTTTGCGTAAGTCCCAGCTAACTTTTCATCAGTAGCTTTTATTTGAACTTTCTGACCCTGTCCTTCTTGTTGTGACATATTTTTAAAATTTAATAATTGGTTTGATATAATGAAAGTGTTCTGAAGTAGTTTGTAGATTGACACGCCAGTTCCCGGATTTACAAATTAGAACATAATATAGGGAACGATTCCGGCATTTCCAGGAGGTGGTTCACATGCTTGGGGTCAAATACCCGCACAAGCTTTCGCAACTAGCGAGGACGAAGTCCGGTTCCAGAAATTTTGTTGGTCAAACTTATCACGGGCCAGCTATCGTACAGTAGTACGAAAACCAATTTTTGCAACTAAACACGTTCTCAACAGAACACCACTCGGCAGCAACCCTGCCTTGGAAGAACCAAGGACAACTCTATTGTCCTGAACAAATGGAGGTATAATTTTTCAATTTCCAGTACCCACCGCCGCTCACGGAAGACCGCGCCAGACAAATCACCGAGCGGAATTTCCCCAAAATGAGGGCATCGATTAAAACTCGATGCCCTTTACTTATTTCTGCTCTGAACTTTCGTCTTTCTTGTCTTCTTCTTTTGGAACCTCTTTGTAGTCAGCATCAACTGGTTTTTCATCTGAACCAGCTTCGCCCTGTGGTTGTTGGGCTCCACCTTCAGCTGAAGGAGTTTCGTACATTGAAGCGCCAACTTTTTGGATAGCTTCCGACAAACTTTGAATCTTCGCTTTAATAGCGTCTACATCATCATTATCTTTAATTTCTTTTAACTCTTTGATTGCTTCTTCGACAGCAGTCTTATCTTCTGGCTTAGCCTTATCTCCTGCATCAGTGAGAGTTTTTTCGGAAACCGCAATCAAAGTATCAGCTTCGTTACGCGCATCAACAGTTTCGCGACGTTTGCGATCTTCGCTAGCATGAGCTTCCGCTTCTTGCTTCATACGTTCAACATCTTCTTTAGACAAATTAGTAGAGCCTTGAATCGTAATGTGAGCATCTTTTCCGCTAGCTTTATCTTTCGCAGAAACTTTCAAAATACCACTGGCATCAATATCGAATGTAACTTCAATTTGAGGTACGCCACGAGGTGCTGGAGGGATTCCATCTAGGTTAAATGTACCGAGAGACTTGTTGTCCGCTGCGAACTCGCGTTCACCTTGCAAAACATGAACCTGCACAGAGGTCTGATTGTCTGCTGCAGTTGAGAAAGTTTGGGACTTTGAAGTTGGGATAGTAGTGTTACGGTCAATTAACGGAGTACGAACGCCGCCAAGAGTTTCCAAACCTAAAGTTAGAGGAGTAACATCTAGAAGCAAAATTTCTTTGCTAGAAACTTCACCACCCAAGACTCCAGCTTGAACCGCAGCACCTTTTGCCACAGCTTCCATTGGGTCAACCCCGCGTTCAACTTGCTTACCAACATAATCTTCAACGAATTTTTGAACAATTGGCATACGAGTCGGACCACCAATCAAGATAATTCGATCGATATCTTGAGGTGTTAACTTGGCATCCTTAATCGCTTGTTCAACCGGCGCGCGCATCTTCGCTACAATTGGTTTAATCAAATCTTCTAGTTTTGCGCGAGTCAGTTTTAGTTCTAAGTTCTGAGAACCAGATTCATTTTGAGCGATGAACGGCAAAATGATATCGGTTTCTAAAGTAGTAGAAAGCTCAATCTTGGCTTTTTCTGCTGCCTCACGAACACGGTTCATAGCCATCTTGTCGCCCGTGATATCGATACCAGACTGGTTCTTGAATTCGTTAGTAACGAAATCAATTAGAGCTTGGTCCATATCTTTTCCACCCAAAGCAGTGTCACCGGAAGTGGATTTCACTTCGAAAGTTGCTTGTTGCTTACCTTCGTCTTCGTGCTCAGAAAACTCCATAATTGTGACATCGAGGGTTCCACCACCAAGGTCGAACACCAAAATCTTTTGATCTTGCGCACCTGTTTTATCGATTCCGTAAGCAAAAGCCGCCGCGGTAGGTTCGTTGATTACGCGAACAACTTCTAGTCCCGCGATTTCGCCAGCCTGCTTTGTTGCTTGACGCTGAGCGTCGTCGAAATAAGCTGGTACAGTAATTACCGCTTTCTCTACTTTATCGCCTAAGTAACTTTCAGCGTCACGCTTGATCTTTTGCAAAATAAACGCACTGATTTGTTCTGGAGAATATTCTTTACCGTTAATTTTGTAACGGTGATTGGTTCCCATTTTTCGCTTTGCTTCGAAAACGGTTCCTTCTGGGTTAGTGACGGCTTGGCGACGCGCTGGCTCGCCCACTAACAATTGACCATCTTTGGTAAAAGCTACATAAGATGGAAATGCTTTTCCTCCAACAGAAGCACCTTCTGCTGCAGGAATAATAACTGGCTTGCCCGCTTCCATAGCGCTAGCCGCCGAGTTACTGGTTCCTAAATCGATTCCAATAATTTTTGACATAAATTTAATTCCTTTCTAAAACTACTTCTTACTTATTACAACTTGGCTTGGTCGTATCACCTTACCATTGATTTCGTATCCTACCTGAAGCTCCTCTACAATTAAGCCGTCTTGTTCACCTTCCACTTCACGAACAGCTTCGTGAAAATGTGGATCGAACGGTTTACCAACAGCTTCAATTTTCTTGACGCCCATTTCTTGCAAAACTTTATCTAAATTTGCCAGGGTGCCCTTGATTCCCACGAGCCATTTTTCATCTACTCCATCTGGAGCATGGGCTAGGCCTTGCGCAAGAGCATCTAGAGTTGGCAACAATTTTACAATTGTTACCTCTTTGGCGAATTCCAGAAGTTCGGCTTGCTTGCCTTCCTCTCGCTTCTTGTAGTTTTCAAAATCTGCTTGAGCTCGTTGCCATCCAGCTAAATTCATCTTGGCTTCTTCTTGAGCTTCGGCGACCTGTCTCTGCATGTCGGCATCTTCAAATTCTATTTTTTCTTGTTCGTTATTTTCTTGATTCATAATACTTTGTCATTCTGAGCGTAGCGAAGAATCTTTCGTTGAGATCCTTCAGTCACTTCGCTCCTTCAGGATGACATGCTAGGCATGTCAGCTTACAATTGTAATTAATAGTACTGCGGCTCCGCCTCCCTTACCGAGAAACTTAGAAATATATTCCATCAGCGAAATGTTTTTGGGATACTTCATGCTCTTGGGACCAACCAAACCAATAACACCTTTTTTACCTGATGGTAATTTCACACCGGAGACAATCATCGAGTAGTCACTTCCTTTTGATAAAGTTAATTCTTTACCGATGAAAGTTTGTGGTTCTTTGTCCGAGTAATCGGCCATAATCTGGTCCGCGTATTCATCTAAGTTATCAAAGAAGCGGGCGATTTCTTTAGCGTCTTCGGCTGGCAACTGATCGTTCTCTAATATGTGAGAGATTCCTGTGGAAGAAACTTCTTCCGGTAAAATAGTGAACGAGGCTTGAGCAGAATGTGAGGACAGCATTTTTGCTAACCTGCGACCAATTTCTGCGTTTACCGCTTGAAGCTTGATGATTTCTTTTTTGAGAGCTTGTCGCTCTTTTAAAGAAAGTTCTACGTGTCCCATTAACTGATTTACAAAATATCGAAATCCCTCGTCGGTTGGGACTCGCCCACTCGATGTGTGCGGGTGAGTAATGAGCCCTGCTTCTTCGAGAGCTTGCATTTCATTACGTAACGTTGCTCCACTGACATCAAAGTAACCCCTATCTATAAGCTCTTTGGAAGCAATTGGCTTACCTGTTTCGGAATGTAGTTTTACAATACAGGCTAAAACCTTCGCTTGCCTCGGAGTAATTTCACCGTTTTTAGACATGGTTTAATGCTTTAATACGATATATTTTTAATGTATAAAAAAATTAGCACTCTGTCAAGTCGAGTGCTAATAAAATTTCTGATCATGGCTTTCCTCAAAACCCTGCGCCTTCCCCTACCTGAAAAGTTTCGACCAAAATCTTCTCCTCACCAAGCTTTTCTATAAAGAAATCGATGACTGAATACCTCATCATAGAAAGTAAATCCTCATCATTCACCCAGTACTCACACTCAGGGCAACTGATTCGGAATTTATCCAGATCACAAAGATCATTTGATTCTCCTGTGAAGCTGAGGAAAAAATTAGCTGTTCGCATCATCACATCTGCATCGGAACCACCATGTCTATAGACCCAAGCCTCACTTTGGGTGAAAAGTGTGAAATATTTGTCAAAATGCGGAATCAACATTTTCTTGAACCTACCCGAGATTTTATCATAAAGACCGTTGGTTTCCGGGACACCAGGTAGAATTTCTATCCGAATGTCAGTCTGCCAACTGTCTCCAGAAGTAAGTTCTAGCTTCTTAGTCCTTTCGGCTGATTCCCAGGCCTCCGAAAAGGAGGGATAACGCCACTTCTTGATTATCAGTTGTTGAGTTGAGTGCAAACCTTTCGTACCTTTGGCTTTAACTAGCTTTGCACCACATAATATTACGTAAAACCACTTTCCATATTCACTTCGCATCATTGGTGTCCTCCTTTACTATGCTCTACAATATCATAAAGTCTTGAAGCTATTCAATGTAAAGTTGACTTGACATTATATTCTGAGGAGTTATACTTAATTTAATTAATCGAAAGCCTTATGAATAAAACAAATTCTATTTGGATTGCTGTAGCAGTCGCCGTTATCCTTATCGGCGGTTACTTAATGTACAGCAATCGCCCACAATCTGATGTTGAGTCGGATCAAAACAATTCCGAAAGTATGATGGAATTAGAAAATGATCAAAGTAACGAGATGCGTGGCGATGCAATGATGGAGCCTGTCGACAACTCCATGATGCAGGGAGACCAAAGCCAACCTGAAGCAATGCAAAAGTCCGGTAGCTACCAAGACTACTCAGTCAGCCGAGTTTCCAGTGAACAAAAGCAAGGAAATAAAGTTGTGCTGTTCTTTCATGCTCCCTGGTGTCCATTCTGTCGCACTGCCGACACGGCTTTTAAAACAAACCTAGATCAAATTCCACGCGGTGTTACCGTGTTAAAGACCGATTACGATTCGAACACTGAACTCCGCACAAAATACGGAGTCACCTACCAGCACACTTTCGTACAAATTGATTCTGAAGGAAATCAGATTACAAAATGGACTGGTGGCGACATTGATAATTTGATTAAATTTGTAAAATAAAATGTTAGAAATATTATTTGCCGTTCTGGCAGGGATTCTCACAGTCGGGGCGCCGTGCATTCTTCCGCTGTTACCTATTTTATTAGGCAGCTCAATCGGTGGACCAAAAACTCGTCCTCTATTTATCGCTGGTGGCTTCGCACTCACATTTGCCATTCTAGGGCTAACACTCTCTTACATTACAACAGCGCTCAATCTTGATCCGAATATTTTAAGACATGTGGCGGTTGTGGCACTTGGCATATTTGGTCTGTTAATGATTTGGCCGACTCCATTCGAAAAATTAACTACTTACTTAAGTGGTTTCTCTACTAAAGCGACAGGCTGGAGCAGAGCGGCTGGAAATGGAAACTTCGGTGGTTTCGTTTTAGGTATTACGCTCGGCATTATTTGGACCCCTTGCGCAGGACCAGTATTAGGGTCTATCTTAACATTAATCGCGACACAGTCCGATTTAGCAGCCTCTACGGTGCTATTAGTCGCCTACGCGATCGGTGCTGGAATCCCAATGTTAGTAATCGCTTACGGCGGACAGCTTGCTGCTCAAAAAGTTCGTGCTATTGCCCCTTACACAACCCGTATTCAACAAGTCTTTGGAGTGCTAATTATACTGATGGCGATGGCAATATTTTTTGGCTATGACCTGGTACTACAAAATAAAATTCTAGACGTTTATGATTACAGTTCTTTAGAAAATAAGCTGTTACACCCAAATCGCTAATATGTTCAAAAAAATCCTTCCTTACATTTTGATTTTAATTGCCATGCTCACCGGAGCAGGATTATTTTTACAATCTCAAAATCCAGAGGGTGGATTTTTGAATCTCACTTTTGGAACTCAGGAAACTCAAACTCAAACCGATAACCCTGACGAGCCAGTTAAACCAAATTTTTCAAACTACGGACCAGCTCCAGAGTTAGTTGGACTTAACAAGTGGTTCAACAGTGACCCTCTAACTTTAGCCGAGCTCCAGGGTCGAGTTGTCTTAGTAGATTTCTGGACCTACTCATGTATCAACTGTATTCGGACTCTCCCTTACGTGACAAAGTGGTATGAAACTTATAAAGACCAAGGGTTTGTGATTATAGGAATTCACACACCAGAGTTTGCTTTCGAACGTGTTGCTAATAATGTAGAAACTGCCATCAAAAGATATAATATTACCTACCCTGTTGCTCAAGACAATCAGTACCGCACGTGGCAAGCTTTTGAAAATCAGTTTTGGCCTGCTCACTACTTAATCGATAAAAACGGAGAAATTGTTTATACACACTTTGGTGAGGGAGAATACGAAAAAACCGAATTAGCGATTAGAACTTTACTTGGACTCGAAGGTGAATTTCAAATGCCTCCGATGCCTGAAGAAAATCAGTCTCAGACTCCAGAAATTTATCTGGGCTTGGCTCGATTAAAAAACTTTGGTGGTTTAGAAAAGCCATCTAGCGAAGAACAGATTTACGCTTTCCCTCGTACTTTGCAACGCAACCGTTTCGCACTTGAAGGCCGCTGGAAAATTGAACCAGAAGCTGCAGTCCACACCTCTGGTTTTGGAAGAATTAGGCTTAACTTTAACGCAGCAAAGGTTTTCATGGTGGCTCAAAGTGAAAAGCCGGTGACTTTAAAGATTTACGTTGATGGTCAATTGCAAAAAGGCGTGACAATTACCAACTCCGATTTATATCCCCTGTTCGAATCTAGCACTGGTCAAAACCGAACTATGGAAATTGAATTCCCAGACAGCGGAGTCCAAGTATTCACATTTACTTTCGGTTAATTTATCAAACTGGTGTCATTCTGAGTTCCGCCCACGGCGGGACGAAGAATCCTTATGAGATCCTTCGCTTCGCTCAGGATGACAAAAATGATTCAGGATGACAATGAAATTTATGCTACAAAACAACATAAAAAAATTAAGACAGGAACGTAATCAAACTCAGGAAGACTTGGCGTCTGAGTTAGGCGTATCCAGACAAACAGTAATTGCAATTGAAAAAGGCAACTATGCCCCTTCACTTCTATTAGCAATGCAAATTGCGGAACATTTTGGAAAACCGATTGAGCATATTTTTAAACGTCAGTAATCTGCTAAACTAAATTTATGAAGCTAATTTTATATTACCTATCCCTTTTACTATTCCTTGCGATTGTAACAGGCTACCTTATTTCTCAAACACAATCGACTGAAGCTATGAAGATGCCTGCTATGGTAAGCATAGGTGTTGCTTTAGCTATTTATGTCGTGGCGATGTCGTTAGTTGGTGAAGGTCCTAAAGAAGATGAACGCGAAGCTCATCACCGAATGATTGCAAACCGCGCCGCCATGATTGCCGGTTCTGTTATCTTATCGCTTGGAGTTCTTTACCAAGTATTTATTTCTCACCAACTAGACTACTGGCTACTTGTGGCACTAATGGGAATCAACTTGTCAAAAATAGTTTCTTTGATATACTTGAACTACCGAAAATAGATTTCACTCAGGAGGAAACATCATGTCAAATCAAAAAACAGCTCTTTTAAAACAAGAAGCTGTTAAGGAAATTTTGAAAGTGACTCCGGACCAAAAACTGAGTCAGAGTGTAACAAATGAGATTGTTACGGAAATCGCACAAACGATTCCCGACGAGCACCTCACAGCTGCTCAACAAAAGGAAAAAGAAATTCAAAACGACTGAGCTTGCGGAGTTCCCATTGCTCTCGCCCTTGGTCTCCTATTAGACCCGCATGTCCTTGATGACATTTAACAAAACACCCACTTCGCATCTAGCGAGGTGGGATTTTTTTATTACCACCCTATCCTTTTTGACAGGTGGAGCGCTTGCTGCGACCACAACTATACACTCTCTCTTGATCTCCTTACGGGTTTGTTAAGTGAGGGCCTTTGCAGCCCAGCCCGCCTAAATCTCATTGGAGATTTAGGCGGGCGTAGCTCAAGAGACCGAACATACAAACCCGTAAGGATTAGCTTACACAAAGCCCTCGCGAAGCGAGGGCTTATAATTCTATTTCAACATTTTCTTCAAATACTGACCAGTATAACTTTTCTTCACCTTAGCTACATCTTCGGGCGTTCCTGCTGCTACTATAATTCCACCTTTGTCCCCACCTTCCGGGCCAAGATCAACTATCCAATCGGCGGTCTTAATCATATCTAAGTTGTGTTCAATCACGATTACAGTATTGCCTTTTTCAACCAATTGATTGAGAACATAAATTAGGCGCTTCACGTCTGCAAAGTGAAGACCTGTGGTTGGTTCGTCTAAGATATATAGTGTGCGGCCAGTTTGCGCACGAGAAAGCTCTGTCGCAAGTTTAATACGCTGCGCTTCCCCACCGCTCAATGTGGTTGCGTTCTGTCCAAGGTGCATGTAACCTAGTCCAACTTCGGATAGAGTATCCAGTTTGCGCTTAACTGGAGGAACGTTTGCGTAAAATTGCTTTGCTTCATCCACTGTCATTTGCAAAACATCAGAAATAGTTTTTCCATTGTAGTGAATTTCCAAAGCTTCGCGGTTGTAGCGCTTGCCATTACATTCTTCGCAAGTGATATATACATCAGGCAAGAAATTCATTTCTACCTTTATCACACCGTCACCCTGACACTTTTCACAACGACCGCCCTTAACATTGAAGCTGAAACGACCGGCTTTATAGCCTTTCATTTTTGCTTCGCGAGTTTCGGCGAATAAATCACGGATGTAAGTGAAAATACCTGTGTATGTTGCAGGATTCGAGCGCGGTGTTCGACCGATTGGTGATTGGTCAATGTTGATTACTTTGTCGATATGATCAATTCCTAATAATTTCTTGTGCTCACCTGGTTCGTCTTTGCTATTCCAAAAATACTTAGATAAAGCTTTCGCCAAAATGTCATTCAATAAAGTTGATTTTCCGCTTCCAGAAACACCAGTGATGCAGACAAATTTTCCTAGCGGGATATCGACACTTACATCTTTTAAATTATTCTCGGTCGCACCAATGATTTGTAATTTCTTACCATTACCTGGACGGCGGCGTTTTGGAATTGAAATTTCTTCTTTACCGCTTAAGTACTGTCCGGTAATTGAAACTTTATTCTTTTCGATGTCGGCGGGAAGTCCTTCGGCGACGATTTCACCACCATGTTTTCCTGCTCCTGGTCCAATGTCGACAACGTAATCCGCTTCACGGATTGTTTCTTCATCATGTTCAACCACAATCACGGTATTACCAAGATCACGCAAATTTTTTAAAGTAGTGAGCAAGCGAGTGTTGTCGCGTTGATGCAAACCAATCGAAGGTTCATCCAATATATAGAGGACACCAGTTAAGCCTGAACCAATCTGGGTTGCCAAACGAATACGTTGTGCTTCTCCACCGCTAAGAGTATCTGCGCCTCTATCCAGAGATAAGTACGACAAGCCGACGTCCAACAAGAATTTAAGTCGGGCTGTAATTTCTTTTAAGATTAGATTGGCAATAGCCATTTCTTTGGCATTAAGTAGTTTTGGAAGCCCTTCAAAAAACACCGCAGCGTCTTCTATGGACTTTTGAGAAACTTCGACAATACCCTCACCTCCAACTGTGACCGAAAGAACTTCTGGCTTAAGCCGTTTTCCGCCACAAGTTCCACACTTGCGAATCCGCATGTAGTTTTCAATTTCATTGCGCATGTAATCGGATTCGGTTTCGCGCCAACGTCGTTCCAGCTGAGCAATTACGCCTTCAAAATTGGCTTGATAGTAGCGTCCGCCTTCGGTTGGCATCATAATTTTTTTACCGCCGGTACCGTTCATAATTATGTCGATTGCTTTTTTTGGCAAATCTTTTACAGGAACACTAACCGAAAAACCATATTCTTTTGCAACTGATTCAAGCACCCTAGAATACCAGGACACCCGTGAAGTTGTTTTACTCCATGGTCTGATTGCGCCCTCGGCTAAAGTCAATTTTGGGTTAGCGATTACTAGGTCTGGTTCAACAGTAAGTTTTGTTCCCAAACCTTTACATTCAGGACAAGCACCGTGAGGACTGTTGAAGGAAAATTCACGAGGATCAAGTTCGGTTAGGGCGATAGCATGTCCGCTTGGACAAGCAAATTTTTGAGATAACGGAATTTCTTTTTCCACAGAATCATTTTTCATCACCAAGACTAAAGCAGATTGGTCTCCATAATCTAAAGTCTTTTCTAAGCTTTCGGAGAGTCTTGCACGGTCTTCTTTATTAACTGCAATGCGGTCGACAATTACTTCGATGGAATGTTTCTTTTGTTTATCTAAATTTAATTGGGCAGCTTCTGTTAAATCCATGATTGAACCATCAACACGAACTCTGGAAAATCCAGATTTTTTAAGTTGCTCGAACACGAGCTTGTGTTCACCTTTTTGATCGCGGATTAAAGGAGCTAACAACATGATTCGACTTCCCTCGGGCATCGCCAAAATATTTTCTACCATGGCTTGAAGAGTCTGACCTTCAACGCGCTTACCGCAAACCGGACAATGAGGAATTCCGATACGTGCGTAAAGCAATCTCATGTAGTCATAAATTTCGGTAACAGTACCGACAGTAGATCTTGGATTGTGTGATGCAGATTTTTGATCGATGGAAATCGCTGGAGACAATCCTTCAATTTTATCGACATCTGGCTTATCCATTAAGCCGATGAATTGGCGCGCATAAGCCGACAAAGACTCAACGTAACGACGCTGACCTTCGGCATAAATAGTGTCGAAAGCTAAAGACGATTTACCGCTACCAGACAATCCGGTCATCACAATCAGTTTGTGACGTGGCAAATCTATATCAACATTTTTTAAATTGTGCACGCGCGCACCACGAACCACAATCTTGTGTTCATTGCTTTTAACAGTAGTTTTAGAAGCTTTTAAAGGGGTTTTCTTGGGCATAAGGTTATTATGTTTCTCTAATTTGGTTTCTTGAGTTTTTCTTGAAACTTTAATAACGCTAGCAGAAATTTCACAAAAAAACAAGAACCCTACACCTCAAAATGAAGTGTAGGGTTAAAAGCTGTTACCGCTTTTTGAAACGTAGCTTTTTATTTTCAGAATCATATTTTTGCCGATCATACATTCGACCATTCTGAGTGTCTTTATATAATCGCCAAAACTCGTTCGCTAAACGTTGAGAAGAACAATCTAACTCCAATTGCCCCGGTTCGGATTCTTGGTAATTCTTAGCGAGGATATCTAACTCTCTATCGAATTGCCAATCCTTAAAGAATCTGAGAGAAAATTTAAACATGCAATACGCCATCATTGCTACCGCTCCACCATAAAATATTTTTAGAGCGAGCCACAGACCTCTATAATCTGATGAGATGTGCAATATATACGCCAGCAAAGCGATAAACAACAAACCTAAACAAAAACATACTATCCCTGCAAAGACCTTCATAATCCCCCCTTCGTAATCAAGTTTAAAGTGTATATAATATAGGTATGCTGAAAAACAAAGTCAAGGACGTTCCCCGCAAGCCGGGCGTTTACAAGTTCCTAGATAAAACTGGAACTGTTTTGTATGTGGGAAAAGCAAAAGTTTTGCGTAGTCGATTGGCACAATATTTTTCTGGCACAGACACCCGTGCTCAACTCCCCTTCCTTATGGCTGAAGCAACCGATTTCGATTATATAGTAGTGAACTCCGAACTCGAAAGTTTATTCTTAGAAAATACTCTGATTAAAGAGCATCTCCCTCCGTACAACATCATGTTGCGTGATGATAAAAATTACGCGTTTATTAAAATCGATTATTCTACTGAGATTCCGCAAATTACTTATGTTCGTAAAGTTGAAGACACCACCCCGGCCCTACGGGCCACCCCTCCTCGCAAGCGAGGAGGGGAAAACTTAGATTCCTTGACTTCATCCCGAAGGGAGGAAAAAACCCGGGATAAATTCTTCGGACCGTACTCATCAACCAAAAAAATTGGGCAAACTTTAGACTTAGTTAGGCGCGTCTTTCATTTTTGCGCCAACAAAGAAGTCGGCAAGCGCCCGTGCTTCTATTATTTCCTCCATCGTTGTCCAGGAGTTTGCATCGGCTTAATGTCTCCTGAAGAATATGATTTGCACATTCAAAAAATTTCTTTGTTCCTTTCTGGCCAAACCGCACCAATAGTTAAACAAATTCAAGCCGAGATGAAAGTCGCGGCGAGACGAAAACAGTTCGAGAAAGCGGCGCGTCTTAGAGATGAATTCAAAGCCATTGCCGTTCTGCAAGAAAAGCAACTCACGGTTCTAACCAAAAAAGTGTCATGGGACTTTATTTCAATTTACTGCGACAGCCTCACAGCTGGAGTAAACCTTTTCAAGGTCCGCGAAGGCAAATTAATGGACAAAGAGAATTTCTTGTATCAAAATTTGTTGGCGATTCCAGAAGAAGAACGCGGAGCAACTGTGCTTCAAGCTTTTTCAGAGATGTATTACGCCGAAGCGACCGATTTACCAAAGGAAATTTTCACCCAAATCGAACTACCAAACAAACCATTACTCACTACACTTCTAGCAACACGTACCAAAACTAAAATCGCGATTAGCTCCCCTACTCGTGGTCAAAAACTAAAACTCATTGCCATGGGTGAAACAAATGCAAAGGAACATCTGATGAAATGGCAACGCAGTCAAGCTAGTAATTCAGATTTGATTCAAGAAACTTTGGCTGAGTTAAAAAAATTACTCAAATTGCCAACTACCCCAAGACGGATTGAAGGCTACGACATAAGCAACACGCAAGGAACCAATCCGGTTGGAAGTATGGTCGTCGCCAAAGATGGTGTTGCTGCAAAATCTGAGTATCGCAAATTTAAAATCACAGGTAAACAAACTCCAGACGATTTCGCCATGATGAAACAGATGCTGGGGCGACGACTTACTCGCGTAAATCCTACCGACCCCAAAGACGCGTGGCCTATTCCAGACTTGCTAGTTATAGACGGTGGTAAAGGTCAGCTCAAAATGGCTGTAGAAGCATTAAAAGAAGCTAAACTCAAAATCCCTGTGATTGGACTTGCCAAGCGAATCGAAGAAATCTTTTTACCCAACCAAAAAGATCCGATAGTATTGTCCCACGACAATCCAGTTCTTCAACTATTACAAAGACTTCGCGACGAAGCCCATAGATTTGGCATCACATTCCATAAATCTTTGCGAAGCAAACAGGCTACAAAATCTGCACTCGACTCGATTCCAGGAATCGGACCAAAAACTAAAAAATTACTGAAACAAAAAATCGGTACGGTTGATCAAATCAAACACGCACCGATAGAAGAACTCACCAAGCTCGTTGGTGAAGCAAAAGCTGAGGCCATCATAAAATACTTGAAGTAGTCTTTTGTGCTCGAATCTTCCTCGCTTCAAGCGCGACGGATTCTACCGATACCACTTGAATTAAAGCAAGCAACTCCTCATGTCTACAATCGCGACGGTTTTTGTTAATGAAGCGATTGAGATCTTCGTCCAAATCAACCACTGTCTCTTTGCGGTCACTGGGCTCTTTACCGCTATGTCGTTCATCGCGAGCAGTCCTGGTCTCTGCCATTAGTGTAATTGTAGTACTGCCTGAGCTTTCTTTAACCAACGACCACAATGGTTCGTCTTCCGAAAATTTACTATTATCTCCCCATGCCATCAATTTTCCCTCCTTAGTTTTCGCTTTCAATTATACCTTCCAGGTTTAATTGACACAACTGCCTCAAATTACTATAATGACTAAGCTTAATTTTTAACTTCCCGACACAAAATCTATGAGAAATCTAGCGTATATTCTAACAATTATCGACATGGTAGTTATGGTTTTATTGATCATTACTGTCACCCTTCAAAATAAATCTGCTGGTTTATCCAACGTTTTTGGTGGTGGTGGTGTTGTTACTACTCGCCGTGGTTCAGATAAATGGTTATTCTATGCGACAATTGTACTCGGGGTTTTATTCGCTGGCATTAGCTTAACAATTGTCCTCCTCAATCGCTAATCTGGCACAAGCCTTATTGTGAATAGTTTTAGTAACAATTTATCAGTGCAAAGTAAACGCATCCTCGAAGGATTGCGCGTATTACCTCAAACCCGACTTTCCGGCTTCAGGAGAGTTTTTTCATTAATGGGTAAATTCGAAAAGCGAATCTGGATTGCTTTAGTCTTAGTTGCCCTAGTCAGTTTCGGCTTCTCTTCCAGAAATTTCCTTGGAGCATACACTGCTGTTGTTCCTAATTCAGGAGGAAATTACATTGAAGGAATTATTGGCCAACCAAGATTTATCAATCCCCTCTACGCAACCTCTAGTACCGATAGAGCGTTAGTAAACTTAATCTATGCGGGGCTTTATAAATATGATGCTGAAGGGAAGGTTGAACCAGATTTAGCAGAAAACTTTCCAGAAATTTCGGATGACCGCAAAGTCTACACTATCAAACTTCGTGATGCTCAATGGCACAACGGCTTAACCGTAACTAGCTCGGATGTAGTTTACACTATTCGCACACTTCAAAACCCAGAATACAATAGTCCGAAACGTATAGATTGGCTTTCTACAACTGTCACTGCTATTGATGAAAGGACGGTGCAGTTTACGCTCAGCGCACCTTCTGGACCATTTTTAAACAATCTCACACTGCCGATAATCAGTGAAACGATTTGGAGTAAATTATCACCTGAAGAATTCATTCAATCACAAGGCAATATTCAACCGATTGGGAATGGACCATATCAAGTTAATGAAGTTAGTCAATTAACTGATGGCTCTGTTCAGAGTATCTCCTTAAAAGCTTTCAATAATTTCCACACCCGCCCAAGCTACATTAAAAGTGTCGAAATTAAATTCTTTGATGACGCTGAGAGTTTATTAAAAGCATTACACGGCAACCTAATTTCTGGTTTTGGTTTTAATCAGTTTGAAAACCGAGTTCAAGTTAGACAGTCCGCCAAAGGTTTAACTATTCATCAAATTCCTTTACCTCAATATCAAGCCTTATTCTTCAATACAACTGTAAGAAGTTTAGGTGAAGTTCGTGTTCGCCAAGCTTTAAACACAGCAACCGATAAGTCCGCAATTCTAAGTGAAGTTTTTGACAACCAAGGTTTACTAATCGAAAGTCCAATTCTAGCTCAGCAAGTTTCCAATTTACCCGAACCAACTTCAAATACTAATCTAGATGAAGCGAAGCTTTTACTTGAACAAGCAGGGTGGTTTTATCCTGAAGGCGGGAACGTACGTCAAAAAGGAACCCAGCAACTTAAGTACCGTTTAGCAACCAACGAAAATTGGATAAATTTACGCGCAGCAGAAATGATCATCGAGCAATGGCGTGAGCTTGGGGTTGAAGTTGAGTTGATTTCAATGCCAACTCGTGAATTAAACGAACAAGTTATTCAACCACGCGCGTACGACATGCTTTTGTTTGCACACAAGCTTGGCGCCGATCCTGACCCATTTGTATTCTGGCATTCCAGTCAGACCAAAGCGCCAGGACTTAACTTATCCAGCTACGCCAACAATGCTGTTGATGCTTTAATTAGTGAAGCGCGAGCAACCACAGATAGAACTATTCGAGATGAGAAGTACATTCAACTTCATAATATTATGAAGCAAGATTTACCAGCCATCTTTTTGGTTCAATCTGTTTACACTTACGCAATCAACGACAATATCAAGGGCTTCTCTGTTTCTAAAATGCCCGATGAAACCGTGCGCTTCTTCAATCTTCGCGATTGGTATTTAGAAACTAAACGGGTTTTGCAAAAAAATTAAAATACAACACTGGTCAAAATACCCTTTATTTAAGGGTTTTCTGGTAAAAGTTGGTTGACAAAAAAGCCAATGACTGGTATACTAAACTTACTCAATTAATAGATGAGTTTTTATTTGAGATCCTTAATCCGTCTTTAGCGGACTTGGGATGACAGATCAAGTAAGCATTCATGTGTTAATTGCAAACAAGATGTTTGTAAAAGTCATGCGAAGGCGGCCCCGGAAGCCACTTCCCTGATTCCTAGAATCTTAGATTTATTTTGGAGACAAAATTATACAGACCAAAATTTCTCGAATTCTATCAACACAAAAATTATTAATGAAAAAGTTTTTGCTATTAGCATCTAAGTTTTTCGATGCAATTCCGGATGTTACAGAATTTTCAACAAGTTCACCCGCACGACGCGAACAATTTTTTAGGCGTTCCGTGCACAGAAATTGAAAGTTCTCACAGAAATGCAAAAACTTTTTCTATAATCAAAGTACGGAAAACGTACATTTATAAACTATGGTAAAAAAAACAAGTTCTGACGGAGATTCCCGAAGAACATCACACTCTCGCGGTCCGGCAAGACCGACCGCACGGCCTTCCCGGCCAAATGCTTCAAATAACAAACCAGCAATCTCTGCAGGCCGAACACATTCTGGTAATGGTTCCAAGTCTCGCTCCAATGGTCGCAAATTTCCTATTATGCCGACCGAAAGTAAAATCACACCACTGGAAAGAATAGCCTCTGGCTCTAACAGTGTTTATACAGTTTCTCGCGACACACTTCGCATCATCCCATTGGGTGGTCTTGAAGAAGTCGGAGCAAACATGATGGCTTACGAATTTGGTAATGACATCATTATTGTTGATGCTGGTTTTGCGTTTCC
Source organism: Patescibacteria group bacterium UBA926 (assembly GCA_002293685.1). Taxonomy (GTDB): domain Bacteria; phylum Patescibacteriota; class Doudnabacteria; order UBA920; family UBA920; genus UBA920. Next base: position 89,850 of record DBDS01000007.1, on the reverse strand, counting down.
GGACGAAACCACTCCTGGAATCGACTACATCATTCCAGAAACAAAATATCTGGAAGATAAAAAAGATAATATTCGCGGTCTCTTTGTGACTCATGGTCACATGGACCATATCGGTGCTATCCCCTACTTACTAGCAAAACTTGGTGATCCACCAATTTACACTTTGCAACTATCAGCGGGAATGATTAAAAAGCGTCTCGAAGAATTTAACTTAGCGGAACGGGCAAAAATTAATGTTGTCCAGCGTGACGACATGGTTCCTCTCGGTAACTTTCAAATTCGCTTCTTTGCGGTAAACCACAACATCCCTGATTCTGTAGGACTATCTATCAAAACCCCAATCGGCCAAGTTATTCATACTGGTGACTGGAAATTTGACCACACTCCAGTGAACGAAGTACAAACCGAATTCCATAAAATTGCCAGCTTCGGTGGCGAAGGCGTACTTGCTTTGATGAGCGACTCAACCAACGCGATTAAGCCTGGTTACTCTCAATCGGAAAAGGAAATTGGACGTACTATGGACCGTATCTTCCAAGATGCAAAGGGTCGTATTGTATTCACAAGTTTCTCATCTTTGATTGCGCGTATTCAACAAGTGTTCGACCTTTCTGCAAAGTACAACCGTAAAGTTATTGTTACTGGACGCAGTATTGTTAACACTCTAGAAACAGCGATTTCGATGGGTTACATTAAAATCCAACCGAAAATTATTATTAAATCGGAGCAAGCTAGTAAGTACCCTGACAACCAAATTTTGATTCTTTCAACAGGTGGTCAAGGTGAAGAAAGCTCACAGCTCGCCCGTATGTCGCGCGGTGAACATCGCTTTGTAAAAATTAAAAAAGATGACACAGTTGTTATTTCAGCTTCCAGCATTCCTGGAAACGAACGTTCCATCGTTACTGTTATCGACAACCTAACTCGTTTAGGTGCGAACGTAATTTACAACAAAGTGCTCGACATTCACACCGGTGGACACGGTCAACAAGAAGAACTTAAACTAATGATTCAATTAGTTAAACCAAAGTTCTTCGTACCGATTCACGGTGAATTGCACATGCTTGCCGCTCACGCAAAATTAGCGCAAAGCATTGGTCTTCCTGAAGAAAATTGTTTCCTTTTGGAAAACGGTTCAATCTTGGAGATTAACCAACGCGGTGAAGCTAAACAGCTCAACGAAAAAGTTCCTTCCGGTTACGTATTCGTAGACGGATTGGGTATCGGTGACGTTGGTGAAGTTGTAATTCGCGACCGACAAGCAATGGCTCAAGACGGTATGTTCGTAATCATCACTACTGTTGATCGTCATACTGGCAAGCTCATCAATCCCCCAGAAATTCTTTCCCGCGGTTTCGTCTACATGAAAAACAACGACGAATTGATTCGCGAAGTGAAACACGAGATTCGTAAAATCGTGGAAGGTAATGGTAATAAAACCGGTGAACCAAACTGGGCAGACTTACGTCAAAAAGTTCGCGATGATATTGGAGAATATTTATTTCAAAAAACCCAGCGCCGCCCTATGATTCTTCCGGTAGTTATCGAAGTTTAAAATTGAATGTCATCCTGAGGGAGCAAAGCGACCGAAGGATCTCCATGATATTCTTCGTCCGCCTTTGGCGGATTCAGAATGACACACGCATAAAAAAGAAGCGGTCGAACGATATTATTCGTTCGCCGCTTTTTTTATCACGGGTAGTACCTGGTATTGGTTCGTTGCTTGACTTTACCACGACCAGACCCCGCACCCGAACCACAATAACCATCCGGAGAAAAAGTTTTCGTTGGGTCAGGATAGTGTGGAGGTAAAGATTGATCATCGCAAGGGATGAGTAGCCTACCACAAATGTCGCAAGCCTTTTGAATCTTGCTCAAATCTGGGTATACCATATTGGAAAATTTACATCTCTTGCTAGTAAAAAACCATGGGAGCCGATTTGGCCCTTGCCTGAACAGATGACCATGTTCTTCAATCACTCCATCTTGACTCAGGGAAACAAACCTGGAACACTCTACAAAATTTGGACAACCTACCAACATATGTCCTCCTATTTCTCTAAAAATTTGTGCATCTCGGCCACGCACTGTGCGTAGTCGAGTCCTTCTTTTCGCCACTTGCGAACCCTTTCTATCTCTAAATCAAGTTCAGTTCGAGCCATGGCATAGGCTTCATTTTCTGAAACCTCTTCCTCAGCAGAGTGTATTCGGTTCGCGCCCAAACTTCTTTGATATCGAATATGGGAATCCCGGTCATCCTCAAGCTTAGCTTTAGCAAACTCAACCTTCTTTCGTAAGATTCTACCTCGCCTATTGTTTACTGAATCCTGGCCATCCGATGCGGCATTGATTCCATACACTGCCATTATAACCGCCAAATCCTCAAGACTACCTTTGATAATGTCTTCCACGACAACCTGTGACATATATTCTCCCCTCCTCTAAATTTATTTCCAACTATACCAATTATAGACTAAAAAATCAATGCTTGGCTAATTTAGCCATAACTAAGTCTTAGGAAATGTTAATATTTTCTAGTATAATGACTTTATGAAAAAAGAGACTATTTTATCAGGAGTTCAGGCAACTGGCCGAATGCACATCGGCAATTATCTCGGGGCCTTGAAGCAATTCGTAGATATTCAAAATGAAGGGAAACTTGAGTGCTATTTCTTTGTGGCGGATTTACATGCTTTAACAGTTCCTCGTGATCCAGAAAAATTACGCCAAGATACTCTGGAAGTTGTGGCTGAATACATTGCTGCCGGACTCGACCCAAAGAAATCGGTTATCTTTATCCAAAACCATGTTTTAGAACATGCCGAGCTGGCTTGGATATTTAATTGTATAACTCCAGTTGGCGAACTCGAGAAAATGACTCAATATAAAGATAAGGGGCGATCCCAGAAAGATTCCGTAAACGCTGGTCTGCTTACCTACCCTACCTTAATGGCCGCAGACATTCTATTATACAAACCAAATTTTGTTCCTGTTGGTGAAGATCAGGTTCAGCACTTAGAACTCGCTCGAATAATTGCACGAAAATTCAACAGACAATTTGGCGAAACTTTTCCAGAGCCAAAACCGTACGAACGCAAGCCTCTTCGAATAATGAGTTTAAAAAATCCGGACAAGAAGATGAGCAAAACTGGCGATGACCCTCTCTATCTGGACGACACTCCAGAAATTATCGAAGCAAAGTTAAAAAAGGCGGTCACGACTGAAACAGGCGCTAAAAACTTAATCGAAACTCTAAGCTATTTTGCTGATAAAAGCGTCGTCGATAAATTTACTGCTGAACAGAAATCGGGTGAAATTCGATACAGTGAATTGAAGTCTGTACTAGCTACAACAATCAGCGATCATTTTGCAGATTTCCGAAAGCGTAAAAAGGAATTACTCAACGATAAATCTGAGCTTTCCAAAATTCTCAATGATGGAGCTGCCCGAGCAAGAGAAATCGCCGTTCCAACTATAACTGAAGTCAAACAAAAAATCGGCCTGCTGTAAGCAAGCCGGTTTTGTTTTAAGTTAACTTGATTTAATGATGAACTTAAAGACTTCACTACCCCGTCTGTTCCGGTATGTGGTGCATCCTGAGGTTTACTGAAGTTTTCCCTCCCCTCCTGCCGCCAAAGGCGGATAGGAGGGGTGGCCTGAAAGGCCGGGGTGGTTACAATGTAAACTAATCATATCAACCACCCCTTGAATATTTTCAAAGACCAACCTATTCTCAAATCTCAAAACAATTAGCCCTTGGTCTTCAAGATATTTTGTGCGAGCAGTATCTCGTGAATAAGCTTGTTCAAAATCATGAGATGAACCATCCAACTCAACTGCTAATTTATACTTACTACAGTAAAAATCCAAAATATATGGTCCGACACTGTGCTGCCTTCTAAACTTTACGCCCAATTTTGATTTTTTCAGATAATACCACAATCTTATTTCTGCTAAGGTTGATTGGTTTCGTAATTTTTTTCGATGTTTATATAATTTTTTAATATTATGTAATCTCATACCACCACCCCGCCCTACGGGCACCCCTCCTCATAAATAAGGAGGGGAAGTAATGATGATAACACACCACCTCTAAAGTCCTATTCAATATATTCTCAAAATAAAAATCAGCCTGCTGTAAGCAAGGCCGATTTTGTTTTAACCATCTTCCGTCAGAAGCGAGTGGGACTCAATAAATTCCAACCAGATCCGCCTAAGTTCCTGAACACGGCTTAGTGCCTCCTCTGGAATTTCAGGACAGAAAGGTTCATGTTTCCCCAGCAAGTGAATTACTACTAACTGATCATGGAAGTCTTCAGCCAAAAGCTTTCGAAGTACAGGCAATGCCGTTACACCCAAACTGTCGATAAAAGCATACTCAGGAGTTGTTTCTATAACCCAATCGATGCTTGAATGATAGCTCGGGTTAGACGCACCCGCATGCATGATTTCTTCGATCTGCTCATTCGTAATTGAAATCCTAACTTCGTTCACATCTTCTGACTGTACCTGCTGATACAGTTCGAGCTCAGAAACGCTCAATCGATCAGTGCGTGCACTTGCAGTTCTTTCCCCCGCTTCAGTCCGAATCATATTCAAAATACTGTCAATACTATTCATTTTTTCCCTCCTCTAAGTTGCTATTCTAAAATCTTTCGAATAATTTCTTTAGTTTCTTCGGAGCCTTCCACTTGCATATAGTCAATCTTTGTCTTTAATACAGCGTAATCGTTACCCCCTGGAAAAATCGCATCACCAACGAAAAACATGTCCTTGATTTTTATCTTGAGATGTTTTTCCATCTGACGCACGCCGTAAGCTTTATCGATTCCCTTCATGGTTACATCTATGGTTGTAATTCCACCAACGCGGACTTCTAAGTTTGGTAAATATTTAGCTAGTCGCTTAGCAATATCTAGTCGAATATGGTCGTATTTATCTCTCCACTCTTTTTTCTTTTGTACGCCCTTGCGGCCTAAGACCATAGCGATGTCCTGACCTAATGGAGAAAAACTTATCTGTGTAATCCGGTCTTCTAAAATATCACCGTAAACTTTTTTAGGGTGCTTATAATTTATATCTTTAAACACTTGGTCAAAAGCCTGACGAATCTGTTTCTTTTCGGCAGCACTTAAGTTATATCCATACACTTTTTTCCAGCCAGACTTATAACGATAAAAGGCGCTTCCAGAAGTTGGAAACAAAAACAAATTTTCAAGGATCTTGCTTTTGGTTTTTAGCGATGCCAAAAACTGCCACTTAAATAGTTCGTATTTCCCTCCTCCAATAACAGCCATCTTTTTTTTCGTGATTAGTTCTAAGACTAAGCTGGCCATCTCCTGGTCCATAGGAATTTTTGATTCGGCTAAAGTATCATCGAGGTCGAAAACAAATAGCTTCTTATTCTTCATTTTTGAAGGGTTTGTGATTTTCATAAGTGAATTTTAGCAATAATTTAAGATAAGAAAAAGCGGTTCCATTTGGGAATAGTAGAACCGCGTCGTTGAGATTATGCAGCCGAAGCTTGACCTAAAGCTTCTTTGAATTGAATCTTCAGATACTCGAGTGAGGTGAAAGCCGGAAATGGTGAATCCTTGATAGGGATTCGAAGCGTTGGACCATATGGACCAGGAACCACACGGGGCACAGATGAAATCCCTGATGTCCCGTCGCCAATCAGTGACTTGAATGCTGTTTTGGCTATTTCAGAATCGAGTTTTTCAAGATCACCATCTGTAATGGTAATCATGTTACTGATTGCCTTTTTCTGTGTTTCCGTCCGAACTTTGAAATAAGGAACAGTTATATCGCTTTCACTCATCTTATCTTGATCTCCTGTAGGTTGTAGTCAGCCCAAATAACTCACAGACTGTAATTGGTACTATAATGTATTTTTGAAGTTTGGTCAACCTAAGCTGTGTATAAGAAAAGCCGCCCGGTACTCTGGGCGGCTTCGAATAAATCTATTTGAGTCGAGGTGGACTCGTACTGTGTATCGAGGCGTCCTTTCTCCGCATCATGAATTCACGTCGCTTGACCACAAAGCGGTTCTCGATTTGATCAACCGGAACTTTGTTCGGTGTGCGAGAAAAATTGTTATAGCGCTGGACAAAACGAGTAACAGTAGAATCGGTAGACTCTTTCGGCATAGATTGTATTTTCTCCTTTGATTTTTTTCTGAACTAAGCAGACTTACACTATACCTAATTCTAAGCATATTGTCTAGAATGAATGGCTATGAATTTTAATAACCATAGACAAAACTCAGCAAATCAGGCAAACTAACTAAGCAATTAAACGTTGAGGGCTTTCATTTTTGAGGCAAGTTCATAAGTAAACTGTCCGAAAATGAAAGCCCTATAATTATGTCATTTCAAATCGGAATCGTAGGTCTGCCAAACGTTGGTAAGTCCACTTTATTTAACGCCATCACTAAGTCGCAAGTTGAAGCGGCCAACTATCCCTTTGCCACCATCGATCCAAACGTTGGGGTAGTTGCCGTACCCGATGAACGCCTTGCTAAATTAGCAGCACAAGAAAAGTCTGAAAAAATAGTTCCTACTACTATTGAATTTGTAGATATCGCAGGATTAGTATCAGGGGCACACAAAGGAGAAGGCTTGGGTAATCAATTTTTATCTCACATTCGTGAAGTTGATGCGATTTTAGAAGTCGCTCGCCTGTTCACCGATGACGATATTATTCACGTCAATGGCAACGTCGACGCTAAGCGCGACATCGAAACTATCGGTATCGAACTACAGTTGGCCGATTTAGCTAACGTCGAAAAGCGTTTGGAATCTAACGCTAAACAAGTTAAAGCTGGTGACCGTGACGCAAAGATTCGCCAATCTGTTTTGGAAAAGTATAAAGTTGCCTTGGAAGCTGGCAAAATGGCCAATACTGTTGTGTTGAACGAAGAAGAAAAATCGGCTAGCAAGGATGTTCAGTTGTTAACCACTAAGCCTTTCCTGTTGGCGGCTAATGCGACTTACAATATTTCAACTAAAAAATATGAGTCCGAAGACGGTAACGAAATCAACGCCTCCCTGCTCGGCGAAGGTTTCGGCGATGTCATTTTGGTTGATGCCAAATTAGAAACTGAGCTTGCCCAATTGGACGACGCGGAACACGATGAATATCTAACCGACTTGGGGTTAACCGAAAGCGGGTTAGATAGAATCATTACAGCTGCCTACAAAACTTTGGGATTGATTACTTTCATCACAGCCGGACCAAAGGAAAGCAAAGCTTGGACTTGCCCTGCCGGTACCAAAGCTCCTCAAGCCGCTGGCGTTATTCACACCGACTTTGAACATGGTTTTATTCGCGCAGAGACGATTCAATGGGACAAACTTCTCGAAGCAGGCTCTTACGCCAACGCCCGCGCCAAAGGATGGCTCCGCACAGAGGGTAAAGAATACGTCGTCCAAGACGGCGATGTGGTGCATTTTCTGTTCTCAAAATAATAAAAACGGTGCCAAATTAGGCACCGTTTTTATTATCTCTACACTCTTGCCAAAAGTGCAGATTTTAGATACAATTAAGCATATTTTGGCTCAAATTTAGGTTTTTCTTAAAGAAATCTTGAGTAGGCATATGTTATGCTGAAAAGGACCTGAGAGAACAATCCCATTCTGAAGGTCCCTTCTACGCTCCAACCTACGCTAAAGCTTCGGTTGACAAGAAAGCTTCGAAGGGCAAGTCAAAATGTACAATAATTAATGTTTCCTATACCGATTGGGGTGTAGGAATAAGGAGACCCTCCTTATGCCGAGATATGAACTTATGTACATTCTCGCCTCAGGCGTATCTGATGATCAGGTACCAGCCACTTCTGCTGGCGTCGAGCAAACTGTTGCTGACTTCGGTGGTACAAACATAGTGCACGAAATGTTAGGCAAGAAAAAACTTGCTTACCAAATCGGCAAAACTCGTAATGGTCATTACGGTGTCGTCAATTTTGACATGGACGGCAAAAAAATGGCTGCTTTAGATGCGAAGATCCGCACCCAAAAGACAACAATCATCCGTCACTTAATCGTGAACATCGATGAGCATCTTGAACGCTTAGAAAAAGATCGCGTCGTGCAATCTCAAATGAAGCGTCGCATTCCAACAGAAGAAACTGAAGAAGGAACTAGCACTCCTGCAAAACCAAAGCCAGTTAAGAAAGCGGCTGCTCCAGTGACTAACGAAAAGTTGGAAGAAGAAATCGAAAAAGCTCTTAACGAAGAAGTGGCTTAATTTCTGTCATCCTGACCCTACCCGCTTCGCTTTGCGAAGCATGCGGGCGGGCGAAAGTCAGGATCTAGAGAATATTCACGAGATCCCGAATTCCACCTCCGCTAAAGCTATGGCGGACAATGCAAGTTCGGGACGACAAACTCAAAACCATTAATAGAGGTTTCTTGGATTGGTCGAGAACGAGGAATTTCACGAGTAGCGAACGACGCGTACTGAAACGTACGCAAAGTGAGCAACGCAGTGAAATGACAAAGTTATCGACCAAGAGTCTGCTGAAGGTTCGGGTTTCCCGAACCGATAGCAGACGACCAAGAGACCGAAACTAAAACTATGGATCTAAACAAAGTAATGATCATCGGTCGCCTAACCCGTGATCCAGAACTCAAGACTATACCAAGCGGCGCAAGCGTTTGCCAACTTGGAATAGCCACCAACTTCGTCTATACTAACCAGCAATCTGGCCAAAAAGTTGAAAACGTTGAGTATCATAACGTTATCCTTTGGCGCAAGCTTGGTGAAATCGCGGCTCAATATCTTAAAAAGGGACAGCGCGTGTATATCGAAGGTCGTCTCCAAACCCGTTCATGGGATGGAACCGATGGTAAAAAGAACTATAAAACAGAAATCGTCGCCGATAACATGATTATGTTGGACGGTGGTCGTGGTGACTCCCCTGCTTCAGGTGGAAACTACGGCGCAGCTGCTGGTGGAGCTGCTGCAGGAATGGGTGCGAGCGGGATGGCTCAACCTAGCCCAGCAGAAGAACTACCTACTATTCAACAAGGTGAAGATATTAACGTAGACGATATTCCGTTTTAAACCTAGAATCTCCTCCCCGGAGGGAGGCTAAACTCTCAATTATTTAATCAATAACTAATTATCCTTAAGGGTTTCTCGTTTGACCAAGTTCGCGAAGAAATACGCGGATGGTGCGAGCCGTAGTGAAGGCTACGGCGAGCAGCAACGTAAGTATTTCGACAAAGAAATTGGTCAAACCCGCAGGGCGAAGTTCGCCCAAAAGTCTGAATTTACTTCAGACTGCGGGCGAACAAGCGAGAAAGCCGATAAATATTATGCCCTACAATAACAAAAACAATTCTCGTGATCGCGACCAAGCACCTGTAAAAAAGGTTTGCTACTTGTGCGCGAACAAAATCACAACCTTAGACTATAAAGATACGCAAACACTGCGTCGCTTTATGTCACCTCATGCGAAGATTCTTTCTCGTAACCGTACTGGTTCTTGCCCAAAGCACCAACGCATGATTACAACCTCATTGAAGCGCGCTCGCCATATGGCTCTGTTGCCATTCGTCGCAGCTTAACAGCATTTACTACTTCCCGCTGTCCACTTAAGAGGGGGTAAGCTAGCGCCAGCGGCCCAGTCAAATCTATGCGGATTTGACTGGATAAGCCGCGAGAGCGCCCCCGAAAAAGTGGACGGCTAATTTGCAATTAAAAATTCTAAATCATAAAATCAAAGAATGAAGTTCCGCATTCACGGAATAACATAGATGTTTGAGAATAGATATAGTAATAAAATATGGACCTCAACGACGTAAAATTAGGTGCTGTTGTGCTAATGAACGGTGAACCTTTTCAGGTAATCTGGTCAAACCGCATGCGCACTGCCCAACGCAAACCGGTAATGCAAGCGAAGCTTCGCAATGTAATTACTGGAAAAGTTTTGGAGTACAGCTTCAAGTTCGGTGAAAAAGTTGAAAGCGCTGACGTAACTAGAGAAAACGCCAACTTCCTCTACGCTGATGATGAAGGCACTCACTTCATGAATAATGAAACTTTCGAGACTATCGATTTCGATAAAGAGATTACAGCTGAGCAAGAACCATTCCTTACCGAAGGGCTTAAAGTAATCATTTTGCGGTTCAATGGAAAGCCAGTCGGTGTAGACCTACCAATAAAAGTAGATCTCAAAGTAGTGGAAGCACCTCCAGGAGTTACCGGCAACAGCGGTGGTAACGTCACCAAACCTGTTAAACTAGAAACTGGACTCAGTGTTCAAGCGCCGATGTTCATCAAAGAAGGTGACATCATCAGAGTAGATACTCGAGAAGGCACCTACGTAGAACGTGTATAAATAAAAGGACTCCCTAAGGAGTCTTTTTTGCTGGTTGTTTTTTAACTTCATCAAAAATGAAGCCCGTGAGAAAATATATCATCGATGCAGCAAGGAATAAGCCAAGGAGTTGAAAAAAAATTGACCATCCAAACAGGCTTGAATTCCGAGCAGTCAACGAAGCAGTTGACCAACAATATATCATGCCCCAACCCAGGAAAGAAAAATAGAAAATCCACCGTCTTTTGCTTGCTTTAGGCAACAACGCGAGTAACTTCTCAGCCGAAACAGCAAGCAAGAACAGGGATAGAATAATGCTTAACCAGTACGAAGATGCAACAGTCATCGTTAACAGTGCAAAAAACTGAGCCGCAACCAATAAAATCCAAATGATAAAGTACTCGTACAAATTCTCGAGTACATATTCTCTCCATATCATAATTCAGTCCTCCTTTGTGGGTACTATATCAATCTATTTTAACTTATTCAAATAATCACTTACAGCCATGGCGGCCTTGGCGCCTTCGCCGGCGGCGATAATAATTTGCTCGCCCCAGGCGTCATTGATATCCCCTGCCGCAAATAATCCTGGGACGTTGGTCATCAAATCTGCGTCAACTTTTATTTCACCTTTGGCATTTTTTTCTGTAAGTTCATCAAACTTATGATTTGGTTCGTAGCCGATTTCTATAAAAACACCATCTACTTTTAAAACCTCGCGAGGTTTCCCGAAAGGTTCAATTTCCAAACCAGTTACAACCTTGTCGCCCAGAATAGCTGTCGATTTAGTATTGTTCAAAATTTTAACATTTGGTGAATTTTCAATCTTCTGTTTTAAGACAACATCACCAACCAAAGACTGATTAATGTCGATGATATAAACCAGGGTCGCTACTTTTGATAACGCTAAAGCTGCATCTAACGCTGAGTTTCCTCCGCCAACAACTGCAACGGTCTTCTTTTTATACAATGGCGCGTCGCAAGTTGCACAAGTTGCGACACCGTGGCCAAAAAATTCACTTTCGCCTGGAATTCCTAAGTGTTTTGGTGAACGCCCCGAAGCAATGATCACAGCTTTAGAAAAATATTGGTTTCCTGCTGTATCTTCAACAACAAAACTGGTGATATTTTTTTCCAGACTTACTACTTCACTGCCAATTTTTACTTCGAGACTATCTTTTAAAGTCGCTAAGTGTTCTTGAAACTTCAAAGTTAATTCCGCTCCAGTAATCACCGAAAAACCGGTATAGTTTTCAACATCACTGCTCCACACCATCTGCCCGCCGGCTTCTTTCCCCAGCACTAAAGTGTTCAATCTCTTTCGGGCTGTGTAAATCGCAGCGGTCATCCCAGCTGGACCGGCACCAATTATAATCACGTCATACATACATACATTTTATCACGAATTGGGCGTTATTTTTCTAAAATGGTATAATTAAAGCAAGAAAAAAATATGAACAAACACTATATTTTAAAGCTTTGGGGGGCGAGTCTGGTCGCGATTCTCATTACTATGGGCGCGTCTTTTTATTACCACTCAGATTTAGACAAGCAAGCCAAAGCCGACATAGAGAACTATGCAACAAAGAAATCGTTGGTAAACACACCGAATGAAGCGAAGGCTTTAGATATAAGTAGAAAGGTTATCGCTCAAGTTTTTGATTACAAGCAATTTGAAAACGGTTATGTCCTTGGTGAAACATCACCTGTTGTTTTAAAACAAGAAGAGATTGCGGACATCTCTACACCAACCGTTGTTAGAATTTTCAATCAAGTAGATGGTTCCATTACATTCCCTGAATTCACCATAGATTTTAACAACTTTAGATTCGTACCAACTGGCACCAATTATACAGGCCGATCGAAAGCAAGTGCCACAGGTACTGGTTTTTTTGTAGACAGTGGCGGAAATATTTTAACAAACGCGCATGTTGTTAGTAAGGATATTATTTTAGATTCATTCATTTTAGGGGCTTTAGATTATTACAGTAATACTATATTCGAGCAGCTCGAAACTCTTTCTGAGCAAGAAGCGAATGCACTAAAACAAGCCATTCTACAAGAATACGGACCTGATGTAGAATCAGCGGCGTTTGCATTTGCTCTAGATATTTTAATGGAAGTCGAAAGATATATATCTGAAAAATCAACTATCGACGCAAAGCAAACTATAACTGTTTTGGATCCAGGTAAATCGGGGGTATCGATTGATAATGAAGCAGAATTAATCAAATTAGCAAATGAGAGTATTCCAGCGACTTTGATTGCGATAAACAATGACTATCGAGAAACCCACAAAGATGTTGCGCTCATCCGCATCGAACACACTGCTACTCCTTTCCTAACTTTGAATGGAAATAATAAAGGCTCGGCTGGTCAGCAAATTTATTTAATCGGCTATCCATCAAGCGCTGAACTTAGCTCAAATGATTTATTTAGCAAAAGTGTGACTCAGGGTACAATCAGTTCAGTTCGAAGCATCAAAGGAATCGATGTCTACCAAACAGATGCAAAGATTTCTCCAGGCTCAAGCGGTAGCCCAATGATTAACACCAACGGTGAAGTGATTGGAGTCATCTCTTTCCTCACTAATGGAGATGTTGGTGATAGTTTTGGCTTCGCTATACCTATTGAGCACGCTATTACAATGATGAATGCTAACAATGTTAAGCCAAGCGCAAATCCATATATGACAAGCTTCACTGAAGGTGTGAGCTTCGCAGCTCAAAGCCTCTGCCGTAAAGCTAATGAACAATTCTCTTTATCCCAAAGTCTCAACCAAACTTTCAACAATCCAAATTTACAGAAATACATCGACACCTGTAACGACTCTATAGCTGCCGGAACTTCGAAAGATGGTTTTCTATACCAAGCCAGAGAAAAAATTGAAAACGCCCCTCTTTATGCTTGGGGTGGATTAATCGGTTTGATACTGATTAGTACCGCATCAGGTTTCCTACTATGGAGATCAAGTAAGCACTCGGCTGTTCCGCAAGATTCTAATCCAACACCAGCGATCCCTGCATAAATTTAGTCAAAAGGAGGTCTGATATGCTTAAGAATTGTCAAAAGTTTGCGACTCTTTGCACTATCTCCGGCGATATTGAACTTAATCCAGAAAGATTAACAATTGGTCGGAATCAGTATGGAATCCCTACTAACCTTCACTTCCGAGGCAAGGGTTACTATTTTGAATGGGAATACCACTACGACAAACGATCAACAATTCGTTTACAACAAATGGGTATTTCCACAATCTTCAAACTGGATGATTGCATCCCCTACGCAAAAGAATTCCATGGGATAATAGATTACTTGTTACCCAAGGAAATTGAACGCCATACCATAGCTATCTCATTTATCCGAGAAGCAATTATCAATTCCCTAGCGCTGGCACCTGCTGGCGCTCTTTTATTTGAAATAAAACGCAAGTCGTGTGACTTGCGTTTAGATTTACATTTTTGAAAGAATTCGGTTTGCTGCCACGATATAGGCTGCGGTTCGCAGAGTACAATTATATTTTACTTGAGCATCGCGTACTTCTTTGAAAGCAGCAACCATGTGTTCATCTAATTTCTTTAGAGCATCTTCTTTTGACCACTTCTCATTGTGCATATTTTGATACCACTCAAAATAACTAACACATACCCCTCCACTGTTAGCTAAAATATCAGGCACAACAGTAACGCCATTCTTAGCAAAAATTTCGTCGGCTTCTGGAGTAGTTGGACCGTTCGCCATTTCCAGAATAAATTTCGCTTTAATCTTTTCAGCGTTTTCTGCTGTAAATACATTTTCCAAAGCGGCTGGAACTAATACATCAACATCAAGTTCTAATAATTGCTCGTTAGTAATTTCTGAAGTTCCTTCTAAATCCTTGAGTGAGCCTGAAATTTTCTTATGCTGTTCTGCCAAACTGACATCTATACCATCTGAACTATAAACACCACCTTTGCTATCAGACAACGCAACTATTTTGAAACCATGCTGGGCAACATATTCAGACAAATAAGTAGCTACGTTACCAAACCCTTGGATTGCAATGGTTAGACCACCCCGGCCTTCGGCCACCCCTCCTTGAGAAGGAGGGGAAATCAAACCTGCTTCCAAGGCTTCTCTAAGTATATAACCGCCGCCAAAACCAGTTGCTTCTGTTCGACCTTCACTACCACCATCTTCAATTGCTTTACCTGTGATTACTCCCGGCGCGATTGTACCGCTAAGCTTTTCAAACTCATCGCGCATCCAGCCCATAATTGTACCGTTGGTATTTACATCCGGTGCAGGAACATCAATTTCCGGACCGAAATTTCGCCACATTTGACGCATGTAACCACGAGAAAGTTTTTCTAATTCGGTTTCGGATAACTCTTTTGGGTTTACAATAATTCCACCTTTACCACCACCAAAAGGAACATTAATAACGGCATTTTTAAAAGACATCCAAAAGCTTAAAGCCCTTACTTCATCAAGATTAACGTCTTGGTGATAACGAATACCACCTTTGTATGGCCCCATGGTATTGTTGTGTTGGCTTCTAAAGCCTTCAAAGATTCTTTGCGAACCGTCATCCATTTCTACCGGGATAGAAACCTCGATGTATCTATCTGGATGCATCAATCTTTCAACCTGATTTAGATTTAGCTGCGCGGTATCGGCTGCTATTTGCAATTGTTTTTTCGCAGATTCAAATGGATTGTTCATAGTACTAATAAATTATTTTAGAATTTCCAGAAAGCTGTCTAGTTTGGCCAAGAGCTCGAAGCTGGCGAGCACTGAGCGAACCGTACTACAGGTACGGTGAGCGAGGAGAACCGGGGATCTATTAAATTATGTTGTCTATACTAGTGGATTCCCGGTTCCCACCTGCGGTGGGCCCGGTAATGACATAGAGACGTCATCCTGAGGAGCGAAGCGACGAAGGATCTTATGGGATTCTTTGCTTCGTCCGCACAAAATCTCTGCGAGATTTAGGCGGACTTCGCTCAGAATGACAGTAAATTATTCCTGTGCTTTCTCAGTAAGATATTTCTCTACATCTAACGCCGCCTTACAACCTTCCCCTGCCGCTGTGATGGCCTGACGATATCGATGATCATGAACATCTCCCGCTACAAATACTCCTTCGATATTTGTTTGTGTAAATTCTTTTGGAATCACATAACCCTTAGCATCAACTTCAATTCCTGCTTCTTGGAATACTTTCGATGCTGGTGTGTGACCGATTGCAACAAAGTATCCTTTAGCAGCAACATCGCGTTCTTCACCAGTTTTATTATCCTTGATACGAATACCAGAAAAAGAATCTTCTCCTAAAATATCTACAACGGTTACGTCTGTGATAAATGAAATCTTTGGATGATCTTGTGCACGTTTAAGCATTATCTTTGAAGCTTTAAATTCATCACGACGATGAACAATAGTTACCGACTTTCCAAATTTTGTAAGGAACAAAGCTTCTTCCATCGCGCTGTCTCCGCCGCCAATCACAACAATGTCTAAATCTTTAAAGAAGAATCCATCGCAAGTTGCGCAAGCTGTTACACCTTTACCACGAAGCCGAGTTTCATTTTCCAAGCCAAGCCATTTAACTTCCGCACCAGTTGCAATGATTACGCTCTTTGCTTGATACTCATTGCCATCAGTTTTAACTTTGAAGGGCTTCTGTGAAAAATCTACACCTGCAACATTTTCGTATGCAATCTTTGCCCCAAAGCGCTCAGCTTGTTTAGTCATATTAGCAACTAATTCGGGACCTTGAATCCCTTCGGGAAAACCTGGAAAATTTTCTACATCGGTTGTGATTGTTAACTGTCCGCCTGGTTGAAGCCCTGCGATTACTAATGGTTCTATCTCTGCTCTGCCTGCGTATAAAGCCGCTGTTAGGCCTGCTGGGCCACTTCCAATTATAATTGTGTTGTATATCTTTTCCATCTTATTTGCTTTCTGTAATTAAGTCATCCTGACGAAGGTCAGGATCTTCTAAATAATCTCGAGATCCCGGATCAAGTCCGGGATGACCCGACATTTTCCCCGGAAAATATCGGGTCATTTCTTACTATAAATCTTTACTAATTCTGCTACTGCGGCTTTGCGCTTAGCAGGATTCTTGTGGTTTACTGCATCTAGAGCGCACTCACCTAAATAACCCTCAAGAATGAGTTCGTTAATTTTACGCAAAGCTTCTATGACTGCATGATTTTGATTTAAAATGTCCATACAATACACATCTTTTTCAACCATATTAGCAACCGCACCAAGATGACCTTGTGCTGTCTTAATTCGCTTTACTAAATTTTGTTGTTCTTTTGTCATCTTAATCTTGCTGACCCCCCTAGGGGGGGTACTTATATATTACATCCTTTTCTTGACGTGTGTCAAATAAAGGCCCCGGCTCAAGGCCGGGGTTACTACTGGATTAATCAAGATGGAGGTAGTTCTAGTAATCCCGGGCGAAGACCCGGGATCCCTCATCTATTCAATCCCATGTTTTTCTAGTTCTGCTAAAATCTGACGAACTCCGTTAATCCAATTCGGACTTCCAGGTTGTACATACACTCCCATCATTTGCTCAGGCTTCATACCTTTATATCGACGCTCCAAAAGAGAGTCAAAATCCCTCACCCAGTCTGCGTAAGAATCGTACTTCCGTAAATTTGGAGGGTAGCCACCAATACCACTACAGTTATTATAGTAACAACGCTTCCCCATAGTACTCTCAACAAATGAAATCGCAATCATTAATTTCATGTTGTTGGAATTTAAGAATGCATCGAGAGTTGAATCGTCTTTGGCGAACGGACTTTTCCGGTTTACAAAATATTCACGTAATTGGTCGCGACGCTTTTGGTTAGCCAGTTCCTCCGGTGTTGGCTCATGTCTTGATTCTTCGATTAAAGCTGGAAGAAAATCGGTAACAACATTAAGATCTTCCATCGAAAAATCTAAAGGCTTACTCCATTGCTCCGTAGTTGTCGCACTAGCAACTTGACCTTGAGAACGACTAAGTTGATCTGCTTGTGAAATTTTATCGTTTGCCACCACCCCACCGCCAAGCAAAACACCGAAACCAAAAACACCAAGCATAACATATTGCAATGCATTTGGTTTAAAAATTGATTTTGGTTTTTGCTGCCAAGGACGGATGTAATGAACTTTAATCTCAGGACGTCCTGCCAAGCCATGCTTTATTTTTGCCATTAGTATTACTTTATCAAAGATATTCTGATTATTCCATATATTTATATTTGCATTACACACTGTACCTTATGAAGTCTTGGACTTGTCAAAACTGCTAATTTCTGTTAAAATGCGATAGTTATCTATAAATTCCAAAGCAAACTTTTACTTGGGCCACGACCGAGCCGAACCGACGCTAGTTGCACGAGGAGGTTCAGTGCGAGGGAGTAAGGTTAAGCGAAAGTTTGAAAGGAGAAGATTGGTGATAGCCGGAGCAGACAAGCGTCAGCTTGTATGCGAAGGCGGGAGCCAAACTTGGACGCGGCGCTATCGTCTAATGGTTAGGACGCCAGGTTTTCATCCTGGTAATCGGGGTTCGATTCCCCGTAGCGCTACCAACAGCTCGCAGTATCGAGTGACTCGGAAGGGTCGCTATATGCTGCGAGCTGTTCCAAAGAAAACACCACCCAATTGGGTGGTGTTTTCTTAATTCAAGCTCACGTGATATGAAGAATGATAACTAAAAATTAAGAGCCTTATTTTGTTACGGATTTTGGATTGATTGCCACCCCATTCTTATATACCCTGAAGTCAACATGCAAACCAGTCTTACCTCTAACATTACCGGTATTGCCAACTTTACCAATAGTTTCTCCAGCTGTTACATCATCTCCAGTTTTAACATAATTTTCAGAGTTATGAGAGTAGCGAGTTACAAGACCATCATTACCACGGATAACGATTGTATTCCCCCATGGGCCATCTGATCCTGCGAATTCCACTTTGCCACTTTGAGCAGCAATAATTATTGGTTTACCGCCATTAGCGATGTCCAAGCCGCGATGTGCAGCAGAGTACCCCTGACTGACATTACGATGGGTTGTAGGCCACAGAAGGCTACCTGCTGCAACTTGCATCCATGGAGTACCTTTCGCAATCTTACCGTTGCCTTTTGGAGCTGGAGAGGTTGGTAAAGGCTTACCGTCTGGAACAATGACTACATCTCCAGCATGTATATTCGTAACATCTGATAATCCATTGTAATCAATGATTTTTTGAGTGTCCGCTTTGTAGACGCTGGCGATCTCACTAATAGTATTTCCTTTTTGAACTGTATGCAGAACCCCATCTACTGGAATCAAAGTCAATATTTGACCGGGTTTAATTACGCTCTTTTCAGTTAGGTTGTTAGCCCAAAGGATTGTTTCCAGCTTAAGGTTGTATTTCTGAGCAATGCCCAACAATGTGTCTCCGCCTTCCACTTCATATTCGAATGGCTTATGCTCGCCTTGCTCTTGATCTTCAAGACTAGCAGCTTGGGCTGTTTTTATTAGAAGATTATCTTCACTAGGTTTACTCTCTTCCTGATTAGCAGAAGAAGTTGCTCCCAGCACTTGCCCTTCTGGTTGGTTATTTTGTGGTTTACCTAAAAATATAAAACTAAAGCCAGCAATCCCAACAACAATAAGCATAATGAAAATTTTACTGGAAAATTTTGATGCATATTGCCATAAACTTGGTTTCTGCTTAGGAATTATGGTATGAAATTTCAGAGGTCTAAAAAATACTATTTTACTCTGCCTGTGCTTGGAATTATAAATATCTATAATGTTGTTTCCTTTACTTGCAATCTGCGCAAGGTCAATAATTCAGATTATTTTTTAAAACTGTTTATGATGCTTTTTAAGGTTACCAAAAGCAAATTTTACCATCAACTATTTTTTGTGGAAAAACCATAACTTTAGCCAGATTAAGCCCTCTTTAATTTGGAATTTAACCAAGATAATTTCCTGTAAGAATTCTGTATGGTGGTTATCTATTTTTATCCTTCAGTGTTTGATTATTACTTTGGTCGAATAATTATCATGTTCTTATCCACTTGTGTTATAGGCAAGTGATAGCCAGTAGGATAATCCTGCAAAGCATTTTGGACTACACTTGCAGAATAACGAAAATCTTTACCTCTTTTTGTACCTGGGTCATTTACTATAAATTCATCAGTTGACTCGGCATAACCTACAATTACAGCCATATGCTCAATTGGCCCAGGTGGGATATAATAAGGGTTATTCAATTTCTGACCATTGAATGGTGCAACTACGATATTGCCTTTATTCAGTTCTGCGATAATATCTTCAGTGTCGATATTAGTCTTATATTCTACATTGTCATACTGAAAATAATCCTGAATGAGCTGAGCAGTATCTTTAGCTGAACGGTCACGATGTTCACCATAACGGTCTTGTTGATATTGTGTTAGCTTGGCGATTTCCTCGCTTGCCTCTTCTGGCGTCAAAGTAAATGAATTAACCCAAGCCATCGCCATAAGGATAGATGCTTCCTCACAAGCGTTTTGATAACGGTCATCTTCCCACTGTCCATCTAGAGGTGCTTGAGAAGTGAAAGGAACATCTATAGCAACTGTTTTAGGTAAATTATTTACAGATACCTTTTCAACATTTGATTGTTCGGCTCTATCTATTTTAGGATAAACAAAGTAAATCCCTACCCCGATAAATATAAAAGTCAAGAATAATTTTTTCATACCAAATTACAACCCTAAGACTTTTCGTACAGAAGTTTTGCGACCAGATTGAGAAGCAGTATAAACATCTGATCCTACTATTGCTGCATCGTAACCACCAACAGCATTACTTTCAAAACCACCAATTTCTGTTTCTTCTAAAGTGCCATTGGTTCTAAATACTTTTAACGTGGGATTACTGTTGTTAGCGGGAATCGTAACTATCTCTGCCCCATTTGTGCGTAATAAATTTCCGGCTGAAATGCGCACGCCATTTGTAAAACTTCCTTCATAAGTCATAAATTCGTTGGTCAGTTTTGCTGATGCATCAAAGACCTTAATATGAGGACCGCCACTTGAACCTGGAGCAGTAGCAAAACCACCTGGCTGTTTATTAGTTACACCAAATGCAGCGACATCAACACCGCCTGTAAACCCAGCATCGTATGCGAACAGTTCTTTTTGAACAACACCGTTACCATTAAACATACGCACATGGGGACCACCTCCTGCTCCAGGGCCAGTTACAATCTCGGCTTTGCCGTCGCCATCCATATCTGCGGCAGAAACATACACTCCACCTCGGAAGTTCGTACCGTATGCAAAGAATTCAGTAATTAACGTGCCATCGGGTTTGAACACTTTAATATGTGGCCCTCCACCTGGTCCGGCTGCAGTAATAATATCCTGCTTACCATCACCATCTACATCCGCTACTGCGACATCAACGCCACCTCGGAATACTTCGCCATAGGCGAAAAACTTATGTTTCAAGTCGCCATTGGTATCATGGATATTAATAATAGTACGACCCCCACCCCCAAAGGCTGTGCCTGTTACTATTTCGACAGCAGAGTCTCCATCTAAATTCCCGCTGGCTATATTTGCACCACCTTCAAAAATATCATATGGGAAAAATTCCGTTACCTTTGAAGAAGATTCATCGTCAGAATCGGAATCAGAATTATCATCATCCAGTGGTTGCGATATTGCTTTCGCTTGCTTTAAACTTTCATACGGATTAATAGGATCATTGTTAGGTGCTTTACGAATCTCAAAGTGTAACTGTGCACCTACTTCCTCGGCATTACCGCTGTCTCCCATATAAGCAATGTGTTGTCCAGCTTTAACACGCAATCCTTTTTTCATCCCAGACGGGAATGCATTTTTAAATCCACCATTACCGTCATCAGTGCCTGGAGTATCATTGTTCACATGCAAATAGTTATATTCATACCCGTCATTGTCTGTAACGGAAATGGCGAAACCCCACGAGGCTTCCGAAGTGGTAATATCACTTATCACACCATCAACAGCAGACACCATCTTCTGCATTTTATTTCCCATTATATCATTACCTTCATGAGACCGCCCTCCACTTCGAGGTGCACCAAAATCATTTGCATATGAACCACCTCCAATAACTGGAAAAGTGATATTGCGAACAACGGATAATTGCGCACTAGCATTTGGAATAAATGACACAGTCATTGTAAATATTAACAATGTGGCACTAAAATATATTAATAGTTTTTGTTTCATGAGGTTTTATTAATTGTGTTAATGTTGGTTTCGCTCTTCACGCGAATAATAATATTACTATACAGATATGAAATTTGATGATTTACTAAAAATTGATGTCATTTCATCCCAAGCCATAGTAGAATTGCTATAGCAATGCGGTAAATTCCAAAAGCTTTAAAATCGTGGTTCTTAATATATCGAAGTAAAAACTTTATGCTTAGCAATGCAACGACAAATGACACTACAAATCCTACAGCTAAAAAACCAACCTGATCCTTTGAGAATTGATCAGCAGACTTTATTAAATCAAGGCCGCTCGCGGCGAGCATCGTTGGCACAGCAAGCAAAAAAGAAAACTCCACAATTGTCTTGCGATTTAACCCAAGCAGTAGTCCGCCAATTACTGTGGCAGCTGATCTAGATACCCCTGGGACAATAGCTACTGACTGGAATAATCCAATCGCTAAACATTGTTTATACGAAATAGTAGCCATTTCCTGGGATCCGCTCTCTCCTTCTTTATACAGGTACTCAAAGATAATTATAAGAATACCGCCAATTAATAGCGTCCACAAAACTACTGAAGTATTTCCTAGTAGGTACTGCTTAGCAAATTTATATGCAATCAGCCCAATGATTCCTGTTGGAATAAAAGCGACAATTAACCTCTTTATTACTTCCCATTGCCATAGCTGTTTCCAGTACAGCACCACCACTGAAGAAATTGCTCCAAGCTGAATAATAATTTCAAAGCTTTTGAGATATTCAGTCTGAGGTAAATTTAAAAGTTTAGCTGTAAGAATTAAGTGAGCTGTGGAAGAAATTGGTAAAAATTCCGTAATGCCTTCAACTATTCCTAACAACCCTGCATATAAAAGATTCAGCATGATGATCTACTTTAATAAATTTCTACACTGAAAACAGTCGTAGACCATTAACAATTACTAATATTGCCAAAATTGAATCTGCACCGATGGCATACTCCAAATCCGTAATCCCAAATAGAGCAGCAGTAAGGAACACAGCTTTCACTAATAATGAAGCAGTTATATTCTGTCTTATTGTTCTTACGGTTCGTTTACCAAGTCGTATCGCTATTGGAATATTTCGTAGATCACTATTCATCAAAGCAATGTCCGCTGTTTCAATAGCAACGTCACTACCTCCAGAACCCATAGCTATGCCAACATTTGCCGTAGCAAGAGAAGGAGCATCATTAACTCCGTCACCAACCATTGCCACTGATCCCATTTCTTTTTTAAGCAGTTCAATCTTTGTTACTTTGTCATTAGGAAGCAGTGAAGCGTAGATCTTAGTAATGCCCAACTCTCTGCCTACAAAAGCGGCACTGTGTTCATTGTCTCCCGTAAGCATTGCTGGAATAACTTTTTGTGCCGTTAAGGCGTTGATTGCTGATTTTGATTCTGGACGAAGCTTATCTGAAATAGCCAATAGCCCCATAACCTTTTTACCTTCACTAACCAGTACAACTGTTTTACCTTGTTGCTCCAGCTCTTCAGTTTTTGCCAAAACTTCTTTAGTGGTTTCGCTGTTAGCACCGATTAGTTTTAGATTACCAACACAGTGGGCTTTATCATTACAAACTAAACAGGAAGCCATACCACCTTTACCTGCGATATTTTCATACTCGCTCATAGTATGCGGATCAATGCCCTTAGCTAAAGCAAAATCCACTATGCTTTTAGAGAGTGGATGAGATGAAAATTTTTCAACTCCAGCGGCATCAGACAATACTTGTTCTTCGGTAAACCCGCTAAAAGTAACGACATCGGAAATGTAGGGTTCTCCCATTGTCAGGGTTCTAGTTTTATCAAACGCCACTGCCTTAACCTTACTCAATGCTTCTAAGAATTTACCTCCCTTAATCAGGATCCCCTTACGAGAAGCTCCACCTATTGCGGAAGCGATTGATACTGGGGTTGAGATAACTAAGGAGCACGGACAAGCTATCACGAGTAAAACTAAAGCTCTATACAGCCATTCTGTAAAAACACCTCCAAAGAACAAAGTAGGAACGGCTACAATCAGCAATGCTGCTACTACAATAGAAGGGGTATAGTATTTAGCAAACTTATCTACGAAGTCTTGAGCAGGGGCACGGGAGCTTTGTGCCTGTGCGACCAGCTTAACTATTTTAGAGAAAGTGGAGTCTTTGCTTTCTTTCGTTACTTCTATTTCTAAATAGCCATTACGATTCAAAGTACTGGCGAATACTGTGTCTCCTTCTCGTTTATCTTTCGGTATTGGCTCTCCGGTAATCGTTGCTTCATCAACTGATGAAGTGCCTTTAAGGACAATACCATCAAGAGGAATAATATCTCCAGGGCGAACTGTAATAACATCTTTGATCTTTACTGCATCGACGCTAACTTTAGAGCCGTCTAGCATTACAGCTATCTGCGGAGACTTTTTGATTAGCGTTTCTAACGCTTTCCTTGATCTCTCAACTCCGTATCTTTCAAAAGCTTCTGCAAGAGAAAAGAAAAATACGACAGATGCGGCTTCACCAAGTTGGTTAATATACATAGCGCCCAAAGCAGCAACAGTAACTAAAAAGTTAATATTTAGAAACCGCTGTTTGTACAAACCACGAAAAGCATCAATAGCCACGAAGTAACCACCTGATACGATAGCTAGGTAATTTAAACTATTAACAACCAACTCTGAGATGCCTAATTTTTCTAATAAGAAAGCTAGCGCAATACACACCCCAGAGACTATAGTAACCGCTAACTTTGTATTATTTTTGTTCATATGATTAATTATTAATCGGTTTGTTAATAGTGGTGTTGATAGTACTACTATCGTTCCTCAAAAGAGCATAACCTAAAAGAGCTAAAGCTAGAAGACTAAGAACAATTAGGATGTTAATTGTTTTGCCCATATTTATTCTCCGTAGTTCACGAAGTATTTAATTTTGGCATTCCCTGTCAGATCAGCAATCCAGGCTTGAGCTTCCTTCTGGAACTTCTGCTGCTTTAATTGTTCGCTGATTTGTTTTCTAAAGTCTTCCGGGCTGACTCCCTCTGGAACAGGTGTCTTGCTCTCTGAAACGTACGCATCTACATCTGTCTCAGAAACTGCAATTTTATCTGCCAATAATTTTTTAAGCTTTTCTTGAACAGTAATTTGTTCTCGCAACTTCTCTGCTGTCATACCTTGCTGAGCCAGTGCTTCTGCTAATGTTCCGCCCTGACTAGTTACTTGCTCCTCAATTTTCTTTATCTGTTCATCAATCTCTTTAGGAGTTACTGAAACCTTTTGCTTGTCGAGTTCGGCTTCAATAACCTTTTCATCAATAATACCTTGCAGAGCTTGTTTGCCACCTTGTTGTTCTAATACTTTAATTACAGACCAACGACTGATTGGCATGCCATTAACGACTGCAGCCACAAACAGACCCTTAGCAAAGTACAAAGCCAATCCAACGACAACCACTGCAATTATAATAGCAATTACCAACGGTCTTGGTTTTTTGAATTTAAACTTTGTTGCACTTTCCTTAGTTTCATCAGAAGCAGGTTCATTTCCAGGAATATTGATATCGTCCATATATTTTTAATTTATTCTAGTTAATTGTTAGGGTCTTACCTCAGCTTAACAGCGGATTTGAAAGCTTCGCCAGCTTTAAACTTCGGCGTATTAAGCTCTGGGATAGTAATTTTTTGAGATGGGTTACGTGGATGAACACCCATTCGCGAATCACGATGCGAAACACTAAACTGTCCAAAGCCAGAAATATTTACCGTATCACCACCACGCAAAGTTTCATAAATCATGTTTATAAAGGTATTTACGAATCTTTCTGATTCAGAATTTGTAATGCTAAGCCTGGCTGCGAGATGTTCGATTAATTCAAGTTTTTTCATAGATAATTTCTATTTAACAATTAACGTGCCAATAGTCTTATCCCTCTTTACTAAATATATTCTGAACTCCCCTGGCTTATCTGCAACAACCTGTGTCGAATGTTCACTTAATGGTAAAAGATAAATTCCTTTCACCTCATATTCATCAAGTCGAACTTCATCTTCAAAATTAGCGTCAAATATTAATTCAACTCGCTGACCGACTTTGACGTTTACATCTTTCGAACCAATATTGCCAGCGCTTAAAGTAAACTTCTCTGATACATCTGGCTTGGGCTGTGATTCGCCTGTTTCAGTATCATTGTCTACTGCATCCTTATTTGAGTTGGAGTTATTCGATTGGGAATTCTGAGGCTTTTTATGTGAGTCTGATAATTGTGCGGGTACATTTTCTGACCTCAGGTTAAAATACAAGAATATACCGAGCGCAAATACCAACGCTGTTACTAAGACTATTGATTTTTTATACATATATTTGCCTTTATTTTTTCAACTCAGCATCAATCTTCTCCTTGAACTTATCAAGCGATAAGCCACCCGCTTGCTTTGTGCCATTAATATAGAATGTTGGAGTAGAATTGACCCCTAGTTCGTTTGCGTCAGCTATGTCTCGTTGAATGATGTTAAGATATTTTTTTTCTTCTAAAGATTGTGTAAATTGATCAATATTCAAGCCCAACTCTTTGGCATAACTAATAAACATCTCCTTAGCTTGCAGTTCAGTAGTTTTTTGGGCATTGTCGTAAGTCCATAAACTTTGGTTTTCAAAGAGTTTGTCATGCATTTCCCAGAACTTGCCTTGCTCCCCAGCAGCAGCTGCTGCTAAAGCGGCAGACTGAGAATTTTTATGGTTCGGTAGCGGGAAATAGCGCTGAACAAATTTGACCTTGTCACCGTACTCAGCAAGCACTTGTTTTACTACAGGATAAGAAGCTCGACAGGCTTCGCATTCAAAGTCCAGGAATTCCACCACTGTTACCTTGGCATCTTTACCACCCTTGATATTACTGTCTTCACGGACCAGCTGACCTGCGTCTGCAGGCTTGTCAAAGGTTGGATCAGGTTTAGGTTCCTGCATAGCCAAGAGGATGCCGACGCCAATAACAACTACAGCTATACCGATTAAAATTTTAGCTTCTTTGCTCATAATGTGTTCTCCAATAAATAATTAATAATGTGTTAATAATAACGAAAGCGGTTAAGGCCATTAGAGGAATCGTGATAAAACCGAGCCACTCAATTTGCCTAGTGGTACATGATATACCAAGCATACAGGGAGCGATGCTCTCGGGGATCACCCCGTAATACAACAAGTTATGATAAATAGAGACCAGTAGGCCTGTGATACTTAACGGAAAGCTATACAGTAAGACATTGCGGTCCCGCTTCAGGATGCCGACTGCCAATATAGCGACAAGAGGATACATGGTAATTCTTTGATACCAGCATAGAACGCAGGGAGGCAAGTTCATTACGTTACTAAAGTACAAGCTGCCGAGCATGGCCACTAGTGCTTGAATAAGGACTAGGTACAGAATGTTCTGTTGGACAAGAGTGAATATTTTTTTCATAGATTCTATTTGCTAGTCAAAAATTTCTCCAAGCCAAGATGTCTTCTTCTTTTTTGAGTACTTATAATCATTTCGATAATTATCGTGCTGGGGTTGTTGCTGTGAAAATTGAGGCGGGCTGTTTTGGGAGCTGGAATCATTTTCTAAACGTTCAATGATTTTATCTAGCTCTCCTCTGTCTAACCACACTCCACGGCATTCTGGGCAATAATCGATCTCTACTCCTTGTCGCTCTGACATCTGCAAATCGCTATTATCATTTGGGCATTTCATAAACATTCCTTTCTACATTAAATAATAAACGCAAAAAACCGTTCATAGCAAAAAGGCTATTAAACGGTCTGGTTATTATTTATGGCTGGGGCTGCAGATCGGGCAAATGCCTGATAAAGTAGTTAGATACTACGGTAAGATGTTCTTTTTTATAAAACTTGTGTGCAGTGATAAGTAAAACCATCAAACTTAACGGAATTACAACGAACACAATAAAGGATTCAAGGGAAAGTATCTGATTCACATTTGAAGTAGTGATAAAAAGTCCTTGCCAATGGGTAATATGATCGATAGCGGTATCACAGCCAGCATCAGTTTGAGAAAAACAAGCATTTACATTAATATCAATTCCATTACTCATACTGAAATATAGACCAAAAATACTTAAAGATGCGTAAATTGCTACAGCAATTACAGCAATATATCCTTTAATACTTAATGTATTCTTCAAAAATAGCATATTGTCATTTTACCATTTTTCTGAAGTTAACTCTACCTTCTTCGACTTATCATCTATAACTAAATTCAATGGTTTGCTATCATTAAGTTAACAAAACAAGTCATGAAGAAACAAAAACAAGTCATTCTATTTCTCATATTTACACTAGCGGTTCCTGCAATTGGATACATCTCTTTCGGTATAGTCACAGCACTCATTTTCCTAGCTGGTTTCTTAGGCGGATATATCTTATGGTTACTCACACCGAATACAGTATCTTTCAAATCAATTAAATTTTGGTACTGGCTAACATTCTTCTTTTTTATCATTCACAGAGTGGAGGAAAATGTTATGAAGTTTCAAGAAGAACTTTCAAAGATTACTGGAGTGCCAGTTCCTGAAGTTAGTTCTATACCGCTTATCGTACTACTGATCTTAACAGTTGTTGCGTGGCTCGTAGCACCTTACCTGATTAAACGAGGGTACGCATTTGGTTATTATATAGCGTGGACATTTTTTGCTTCTATGGGAATTACTGAGCTTGCTCATTTTGTTTTTCCGTTATTTACTTCGGAATCTTACCGTTATTTCCCTGGAATGCTGAGTGTATTACTATTAGCTCCCACGGCCTGGTACGGAATGTTTAAATTCTCACGCAGGAGAATTGAGCAAAATTAATTCTCCAAAATCAGGGTTAGTAATATTCACTAGACATTCTTTAAGCTAATTTGCTTATCAGTTAGCACCACGTTACTTTTCAAACATCCGAGTAGTTCTCGTTTTTCGACGATGCTCCCCTGCTTCAGTATATACTTAGCATAGGTGCGAATATCTACATCATTATCCATCTTACTAGGCATCGCTTCTTTTTTCTTACCAAGCACCCCATATTGAAACCTGTCATACCTTACAATCTCCTGCTCAAGTTGATGTTTAATCCCAAGTTCATTAATATCCATTTCATCAATAATTTTCGAGAGCTGTGTTATTAATTCTTCCTCTCGTAAATACCCACCCTTGCAATTAATATCTCTGCTTCGGGTACAGCCGTAATATATGTATCTACTCGTCGTCCCATCCACCAATTTCTTCAATTTTTCCATGGCTGTAATTCCTGATCCACATAACCCGCATGTAATAAGCTTTGTAAAAGCAAATTCTTTTATAGCATAATTGTGGCCCTCAGTATTAATCTGTTCTTGTACTTTCAAATATAAATCTTGAGTGATAATCGGTGTATGTTTACCCGTGTACCAGTTACCGCTATTAACAGGATATTCAAAAACACCATAGTACATGGTGTTTTTTAGTATTCTGTATATATTTCCTAAAGCAAGAGGTTTATCATTCTTAGTGGTGAATTTGATCTCATCTTTTAACCAACCATATAATCTTCTGCCAGAATATTGTTCATTAGCTACTTTCTCAAACATCTTCTTGATGATCGGCGCACGCTTTGGGTCAAGCATGATGTAACCTTTTCTGTCAGTCCGCTTTTCATGCAAATATCCAGTTGGTGCAGGGTTTGCCCACAATCCTAATTCAGCTTTTGCTCGTAATCCCCTTTTTACATTCAAGCTCTTATTGTCATTCTCAAGCTTAGCTTGACTGCATAGAATCATTAGCAAGAACTTTTCATTTGGGTTATTACTAAACCGCTGGCCATTAGTGCGAATTTCTTCCAGCAGCTTTTGATCCATTAAATCTACTAAGCTACCCAGATCGCCAGCGTTTCTACTTAACCGATCTGGTGCCCATGTCAGAATACCGTTGAACTTCTTTTCACGGATGTCTGTTATCAACCCATTGAACACAGGTCGCTGGCCTGAATCTTTAGCAGAATGGCTTTCTTTTCTAATCTCTACTATGTTAAGGCTATCTCGTTCTGCGGCGGCGAGCATCTCTTTAATCTGAGAGTCTATGGACAATACTTGTCTTTCTTCTTGCTCAGTTGATTTTCTGGCGTAGAGGCAATACTTTACTGGCTGCGCTGGTATTGCCTCTATTTGCCTACTGGCTATTGTACTAGCTAAAGCCTCTTTGAGTGCTTCATTTTCCATAACTTTTTCCTTTCAGGGACACAGTACCGGATGGGTTAAAGTAAGTCTAGACCTAAAGTAGATAACTTATAACCCCAAATGATCTAAAACTTATGCATACTAATTTTGTAAATGATAATAATTGGTTTAATTAAGCTCCTGCTCCTGCCATGGCTATAGCTATAATCACAATAATTATCACTACAATAATAATCGGTAATATTATAAACATCCCACAACCTAGTTTTACCCCATCACTAATAGTACTCGCGGCTTTAGCAGGTTTAACTATTTCTACCACAGGTCGATTTTCTAACCTCAGCGAATCTGATGGTTGTCCAGTCTGTAAATCATGACCGCAGTGTTTGCAAATGACAGCTTCCTTTTTAATTACTTCAGCGCAGTACGGACACTGCTTTTCTGTATTTTCCATTTCTTTAAATTATGTTTAGTTATAGCTATCAATTATGCCATCATCATTGTTGTCGTAAAAACATGATGGGCTCAGGGTATCAAAACACCATTGCCACTGAGTTTTGCCTCCGTAGTTTGAAGGGTTAGCACTTCTTGGCTTACCACCGTAAGAGGCAATTAGCATGTCATACGTCATGCCAACCCAAATTTTTCGGTCAGCAACTCTTTGGCAATCTTCTTTAGTCCAATCAATATGTTGCTTGCAAAGCTGACCTGCTTTACTTCTGTCATATGCAGCTTGTTCGGCAACAGCTTTAGCCTCAGCCTCTGCCTGAGCTTTCTTCTGTGCTTCAAGCTCTGCCTGTTTTTTAGCTTCTCTTGCTGCTATTTCTTCAGGTGTAAATACCCGGTTTACTACAAATGTTTTTTCTGTAGTTTTATCTTCTCGCGCTGCTATAAAATTGACGGTATTGCTTTCGTCATTCAGAGCTAGCTCATAGGTAAAGTTTCCATTATCCATTGGGATAATAATCCCATTAACGCTAATTGTGCTATCTACAGGGTTAACAGTACCTTTAACGATTACTGACTCAGCTTGTACGCTAGATTGTTCTTGCGGCTCTATAATAGTTATTTCTGGTGGTTTATTAGAGTGTTCATTAACACTGAACAATACAATAAATATTACAAACGCCCCTACGGTAATAAGTATATTTGTGCGTTTGCTGAATTTGTTTTTCTTCTTCTTGAATAAGTACCAACCAATAAGAGTGGGGATACTTATGAACCACAAAGGGATTGCCATGATTATCAGTATGACAATACCAATCCATTTAAATATATTTAGCCAATCCGTACCAGTGGTTTGCACATTAGGGTTTACTACAGGAGAAGGTGCGGTTGATAAACTTCTCTTGCAGTGTTTGCAGACAATCGCTGCTTCTTGCACCTCTTCAGCGCAATAAGGACATTGTTTCATTGTTTTCCATGGGTCTTTCTGCTGGCTTCACGCTTTGTATAACACAAAGCCCCACGCCAGCTGAAGCCGAAGCTTCCATATCAGTTTCCCGATATGGCCCATGGAAGGACGCTGAACGCAGGGTTCAGTATTTTCCATGGGGCTTTTCACCATGCCGCCAATAAAAACGGTTTAGGCTACTTAATAAATTGTTACTATTATTATACGGATTTTCTCCTTAAGAATCAACGTTTTTCTCTACAAGCTCCTTTCTGTGTCTAATTATTCATAAGGACAACAGTACCGCTGAACTCTTATAAAGTCCAGCTAAAATTTAAAATATTTACCCAATAAGAATCCCTGTAGATTGGATAGGATTATTCTCAATAATCTTCAAAGCTAATATGGCAAATGCATCTGCCAGGTCATCATGTTTTTCTTTCCCAAAACCTAGTAGCTGATCAATTAACTCCTCGGCACCTTTTTCAGGGAATAAGACTCTAGCATCTTTAAGTAGTGGAGTAGTTAGGCGAAGTCTTGCTGCTTTGTCTGTTCTGCCGGTTGGCACGCCTTCAACATCGTATTTCTTGCTTTCAAAATATTGAATGAGAGCTTTTTGATACCCTACATCTTCAATATATAACTTCACTCGAGAATGCATCATTTTTTCTCTAGCTACTAGTCCTTTAATATATTCTGCATGAACGGGAAACGACGACCGCTTATTATACGGGTGTTCTTGAATATATATCTTCAAGTTTTTACCTGTACCGAATACATACCCAACAACTATGGCAGTACAGTCAGCTGAACTCTTTTCACTGACAGCAAGATCTACACCGATACAAATACTGCGTAGTCCATCAGCTGGCATGTTGTCATAAAAGTGAATCCATTCAGGTATTACTATTTGTTCATCGGTCGTAATAATCTGCAGCATATATTCTCTATACCATGCCACTTCGTTCATAGTTTTCTCTCGCTCCATTTCTACATCTTCAGCAGTCGGATATTTTCCTGGCCAGAGTGCATTTCCTTTGGCATCGACAATAGGATATTCTCGATACACGCCCCGCATTCGCTCCATTTCACCGCCTTCAATTTTTTTCTGCAACCTCTTTAAGACTGAATCTTCATGCAACAAATTACCAACTGCAATGATGCGAGTGCGTTTGCTACCCGCAGGAATCACTTCGCCAGTGAGCCAGTTAAATGCCTTATCTCTGCCTTCGCGGGTCTTCACTGAATTAATGTCTTCAATGTCATCTAAAATAATAAGGTCAGGGCGATGCTCATCATGTCTCATTCCGCGAATGCTTTGCTCAACCGAACTAATCATTATTTTGACATTCAATCTTTTGATAATTAAAGCTGTTGCATTACCTAAGTTATTCTTTTCTTCTTCAAAGGGACCAAGATCTTTTCGTAGTAGTTCATTGTGCAGTAGTTGATTTTTTATGTTTAACAAATACTGGCGAGCCTTTTGCTCGGTCTGTCCGCAAATGACGATGAACTTCCGTTGCTGCACACCTAAAATAGACCACAAGACATAGGCAGTAGTAATGATAGTTGATTTAGCTGATCCCCTAAAGGCCACAATAACTGCCAGTTTAATCTGGTCATCTTCAAGAATACGAAACATATCTTCATGAAAAGGCGCAGTCTCGTATTCCATATACCGATGAAAGTAAATAGGGAAAAAGTATTCAAGACTTTTCGTAACAGTATTAGTACGAACAGTTTTATCAACCAAGATTTTTTCTAATACTGACTCAAGGCTGTTTATTTTTTCTACTTTTGTTTTCATGTTTGTTTAGAGAGGAAAGTTTGAGAGCAGCGCGAATCAATTTCTTCTGTTCTTTGGTGAGCTTTTCATCTTTAGCTGCGACTGATCCGGATAATTCAAGCTTATTACTATAGCGAGGATTATGTGTAGAAAGGAAAAGCCTAATTGCTTCAATTTTCTTATCACTAATAAGGGAGAAGAGTTGATTTTCGGCAATGTCTGACATAAACGTTCGACCTTCATGTAGAGCCTTATCAACTTGCCGCTCAAATTTTTCACTGGCAGTTATCCAGCGATAGACTGTGGCTCTAGCAATGCCGATTTTCTGACAAGATGTTTCAATGGTCGGTGAACGTTTAAGCTGAGTCAGAAATGCTTCTTTGAGTTTGTTCTGCCGCTGCTTAATAGTGTCTTTCCTACTCATAACTTTTCTGCTTTTACGCCAGTTAATTTTTCAAACCTATCTATTATAGTTTGGCAATACTCGGTATCCATTTCTACACCGATACAGATTCGCTTTGTCTGTTCGCAGGCAAGCAAGGTAGTGCCACTCCCAAGAAAGCCGTCAAAGACTATATCGCCAATGCGAGTGCTATTAAGGATAAGTCTACGGATCAAATCTAAAGGTTTAGTAGAAGGATGCATATTACTTTTGTTTGGTTTCGGACATACTAGTACACTTTTATCTTTAGATTTAAGAAACTCATGCACACCAAGCCATCCATATGCAATTAATTCATGCTGAGGTGCATAATCCATTCTTCCAATAACTGCTTGGGTTTTTACCCAGACTAGAAGCTGCGCAAGTTTAATACCTGCGTTTAACATACCTTCGCGTAAAGCAAAAACCATTTTATCTGAGTTAAAAATGTAGAAGCTATTTTTAAGTTCAAGGTATGGGGTTATAACTTCAATCCATTCACGGCTAAAGACTTGGTACTCTTCATCACTCTGCAAGTGATCGTTTAGAATGGGTTTATTTTTAGAGAGGGCTTGGAATTTTTCCTTGCTTTCCGTGACTGCAACACCGTAGGGAGGATCAGTGATAACTGCTTTGATTTTATATTTGCCAATAAGCTTTGCAACCATTTCTTTATTTCGAGAATCGCCGCAAAACAGCAAGTGCGACCCTAAGCGAAAAGTGTTTCCAAGTTTAATTGAGCTTGATAACTTTTTCATTTGATATTTGTTTAAATCTATTAATTATTAACTGACAGAAAATAGGTTCATAATCGCACACGTAAGCAGTTCGTTTTAATTGCTCACAAGCCGATAGTATACTTCCAGATCCTGCAGTCATATCTAAAACAATGTCTCCAGGACGAGTACAACGGCGCAGAATCTTTTCGTGAATAGTCGGACTTTTTTCTGTTGGGTGATCCATCTCTGAACCTGGTATTCTTTTAACCAACCAGATATTTATAAGATCAAGAATGTCTTCGATAACTCGATTGCCGGTAGTTATTTCTTTGTTTTGAACCTCGTGCAAGTTTCTTACTTTGTCATTCAGCCAAGGCTTGCCGATAGTGCCATACACTGCAAACTCTGTAATCTTATTAAATGCGTTCTTAGGAGTAACCGATTGATTATTCTTTACCCAGATAAGAAGCCGTTTGGAATCAATACCAAGCTCTTTATAGATTTGCTGAAAAATATAGACATATCGTTCATCGCACCACCATGCGCAATGCGCATCTTTCTTAGCAACAGATAATGAATTTTGCATAATCGTTTTAACGAACTGTTTGTACTGCTCGTCAGGTTTACTATCGTCTGTAGAACCGCCGAAGCTTCGGTGGTTACTTACACCACGATCATAGGAGAGTCCTATATTGTATGGCAAATCTGTGTCGATAAGGTCGGCACGAGCATCTCCCATGAGTTTTTTAACAGTATTAGGATCAAGGGCATCTCCACAGATTAAGAAATGCCTACCTAGCCTAAACATGTTACCAATCTTTATATCAGTAGTTTTTGCTTTCTCAAGCTCACGGACTTCATCGAATTCGTCATCGTTGATTTCCAGATTATCGTCAAAGATATTACTTAAATCTAACGAATCAAAACCTGCTGTTAATAGTTCTTCTAGATCAAAATCCGCAGCAAGTTTTTCGTAGTCAAACGTGCCGCCACTGCGATTCGATGTAAGAAGGTAGTCCTTAAATTCTGCTTCCGAGAGTAATCTGTTTGGGACTCTCACTTCTATTTCTTCATTTTCCCGCCCAAGAAGCGATAGCACCATTACGCGCTGATTCCCTACTACTAATGTTCCGTCAGTGTTAATACATGGTAACTCTGCAACATCAAATTTCTTAAGACTGCGTTTCAAGCCTTCAAGTTGTGAGGACGAAAGTTTACGCGGGTTTTTCTCGTATCGAATAAGGTCTTTCACTACTCTCTTTTCCGTATGCCAAATTATTTTCTTGCTCATAAAATTTATTTTAATTAATAATGTAGATAGCTTTATCAAATTCAGCATAACCAAAAAGCACGTTATTGAAACGTGCAACCAGAAAAATTAAAACAAACAAAAAAGCCTTTAAAATAAGGCTTTTAAGAAGATTTATCCACTACACCTAATTAGTATTAATCTTCAATTACATTTAAGCGGATATGTGAATTAAAAGAGTAACCACTGCCTTGTTCACCACTTATCATTTTATCGTTTTCTGTTAACTTGAATGCACTCTTTATTTTACGGTTGATCTTATTAATAGTTGACCTCAGCGATCCGGTGGTATTATATACCCCACCTGTATGGCGGCTAATAATTTCTAGTGCGTCCTTTAGCGAAACGTTTTTTGATTCATAAAACGTCTTTATGATCATCCATTGGTCATTAGAGAACTCTGCCACTTTCTCAAGAATTGTTTCTCGAGCAAAATATACTTTACCATCCTTCTTGATATTTACTGCAAACACTAAGTATTTTTGACCCTTTACTTGATTATGGGGACGGAGATATAAAATTTCGCCTAAATTCTTACTTTCACTTTTCTTTATGTAAATTGTTTCTTTCAGCTCAAGTTTGTGATATTTACTACTGTGATACATGGTTTCCGTTAGTTCGACTTTAGAACCACGTTGACTTACCATATTCATTCTACGAATATCTAAAAACTTAAGAGATTCTTCATGCTCTTTATCGTTAAAAGGATATGTAAATTCTGGCTTTTTTACTTTTTTGTTCATATATATTGTCTTTATTTTACCTTATTATTTGAACTTATGTAATCTATTCAGAAGTACATAAAAGTGCTAAAATAAGCTTAATTTAACCCTGACCAATGCTTAAAAGAATTCAAAACATAAAAAATGTAGGGAAATTTAGAGACAGTCATCCGCCTGGTCAGGAGTTTGGTATAAATACTTTGATATTTGCTCACAATACTTGTGGCAAAAGCACCTTTACTGCCATCCTCCGCTCTCTCAAGACTGGGGTCGGAAATTTAGTCATCAGCAGGAGAAGTTTTGGATCAACGGATGATCAAAAAATATCTTTAGACTTTGAAGATGGGGGAATAAAAACCTCATATCTTTTTCAAAATGGAAAATGGAATAATCAGAACAGAGACATCCATATTTTTGATACTAAATTTATAGCTGAAAATATATTTGATGGCGAACAGATTTCTTTTGAGCATCAAAAAAACTTAAATGAAATTATTATTGGCGAACGAGGTAAATTGCTTCAGAAACAGATCAACGATCTACAGATAGAATCTGATAAATTAACCGCACAGAAAAGTGCTAAAACTACAGAATTTTCTAGAAGCTTTCCAGGAGCAGATTTTAAGAAATTGGGTGCTGTTGAGAACGACCCTGATATTGATGAACATATTAAAGTCTTAGACGAAAAAATCAAATTTTTCGACGAACAGGTTCAATTTAACAACTTAGTCAGGAACAATGTTTTTAATACCGACTTCATCTCTTATGAAACTACTTTTGATAAGACTTTTGATGCTAAACAAGATGCAGTAGAAGAGCATATATCAAAACACTGGAAAGACAAATTCCACTCGCAACAATTTTTGAAAGAAGGAGTTGAGCTATTGGGTGAGAATGCAACAAATTGTGTTTTTTGTGGACAAGCGCTTTTAAGCGAAGCACAAGATTTAATTAAATCATACAAGGAGCTATTTCGTGAAGAATATGAAGCATTAAGAAATGAGATAGAAACTACGGGTAATAGCTTTCTTAGATGGGATATAGAAAGTGTGCTGGATAAAACTATTACTGAGTTTAAACAAATTGGCGTCACCTTAAATATCACCGAAACCCAAAAACAAGAGATAGTCTCTGCTAAAAAAAGATTCGACCTTATAGTTGAGGCTAAACAAAAAAACTTAAATTTGATTGTGAATTGCGCAGAAAATCCTGACTTTGTTCTCATCAAGAGCGAATTCAGTAGAATTTTAGGAGACATAAAAAACTTGCAAGCAAGTGTAGCGGAGCCTGGCGCCATAGATATAAAACAACTTCGGGACGAAAAGATTGATTTAGAAAATATTAAAAAGAGATTCGAACCAGAGTGGGTAGAATTCTTTGACAGTAGCGCACAAATAGAGAAAACAGCTAATGAGTTGCGTTACAAGCGCGATCTCCAAAGAAAAGAACTGGAAGAATACTCAACTACAATCTTTAGTGAACATAAAGGTACTATTAATTCATTTTGTTCCCAACTTGGTGCAGATTTCGAAATAATCGATTTTGTACCCCTAAAGAAATTGCGTAACCAAAAAGAAAGAATCTTCGCCATTCGATTCTTCAACGAACATTCAATCACAATAGACGGTGACACTGAAGATTCCCCATCCTTTCATAACACATTCAGTGAAAGCGATAAGCGTCTTTTAGCCTTTGCATTCTTCTTATCCATCTTAAGCCATGATCAAGATCTAAAAAATAAGATTGTAGTTTTCGATGATCCTCTTTCAAGCTTTGACAGAGAAAGAAAAATGAAAACCATTCATTTTATAGCAGACGTTTCTAATGGAACTGACACACCTAAACAAAAGATTATTCTGACTCATGAAAAAGAATTCTATAAGGATTTTAAAAAACTCCCCGAACTATCTAATGCTCAGACTTTAAAAATCTCTTCAAAAATATCGGATGGCACAAAACAAAGCGAAATAGAATATTGTGATATTGATCAAGATTTTCCAGATGATGATATTATTGATCGACTAAAACGTGTCCAAAATATTTTAGCTAACGAAAGCTTTGATCAAAAATATGCAGATGACTGTCGTATAATTTTAGAAAATATATTTAAAAGGAAGTACTACTTCGATATAAAAGACGAATTGGCTCAAAGAAAAAGTGTTCGTACATTTTCTATAAAGGTATTCGATGGGGATCCTGCGAAGAAAACAAGATTTATTAGATTATGTGATAGCCTTCAAATTGAACTTCATGACAACACTTCAACCGCTTCAGATGGTGATATCAAAGCAATACTTGTCGAATTCTTCGAATGCTTAAAAATTATATAATGAGACAGTCTTATATAGCTTTTATAATGTCTCATTTGTAGCATTTATACGGCAGACTCGGATGCGTCGCAGCGTCCATACTGGGAATGCTTGAAACCCCTTGTAATTCCCCCATCTGGGCAGTTCTAGACGCGGTATCACTACCATAATAAAAACTCGAACTTGCTTCGGGTTTTTATTATGGTATTGGTATAGAGGAATCGAACGGGTTGAAGCGAGGTGAAGTTGTATCTAGCAGAGAAAACTGAAACCGAGCGATCGAGAAACTGCTGGGAGCAGTTTCTCGCAACCCCGAACAACGAGCCGCGCAGCAGCGCGGTGAGGCGGAATTCCCCGTAGCGCTACCACTAACAACCTCATTCCCCAGAATGGGGTTTTTAGTTTGGTTTTATTGGTCAAGGATTAGTTTTCCAAAACGGCAATTTCGAGTAGACCAAAAGAGAATGAAAACTTTTCTGACTTGATTACTTTACTCGACTTCGTACCAGTATTCTATAATGCCATTCTCTTTGACTATTTTCTTCCTGGAAATAGCCCTTAAGCTATCGTTCAGTTTTGTAACACTTCCGATACTTAAATCAATAATTATAACCAATACAGTGAACCAAACATACTTAATCCCCGCAAAATATTGTGTCACCCCAACTATTAAAAGCATAATAGTGAATTGACGATAGCGTTTAGTATCAACTTCGTAGATTATGTAGTTACCTTCAACCCTTTTTGCTGAAAAAACATAATAAGAAAAGAATTTAGATAATTTACTTTGCTTTTGAACACCTTGTTCCAATTTTATAGCATTATACTGATTGCCCACCCAATGGCCAAGCAAAGCACCTAACACCCAAATCAGCAATAGTAAACCAAAATAAAAATACGGATACTTATCAATAACACTTGGAAACGAACCATAGATTAAGTTCGCAATTAAGGAGGAGACTATTATTCCTAATAATATTCCCAAGATTGTAAATGCCATGTTAGCATGAATACTTTCTTTATAACCTGTATTTTTTATGCCAACAATTGAGAACAGAATTGCACCTACAAAGGATAGTATGAAAAATGGAATATCTCCCAAATTTGTATCCAACTTGTTGCTAACTATTAGCAAGAGTATAATCGAACCAATCAACCCTATTATGAAGAATAGGATTCCGTAAGCCACCTTCTGCATATTTGGTAATTTTAATATTACGATAAAATTATATCATGAATCTGCCGATTTAAGATTAATTGGGTTTTCAACCCTGCAAGGGACCCATCCGCGTCAGGCATAAATACAGCTCTCTTATTAAAGCCAAATAAGTTTTCCAGCCGTTCAGACGACCTCTACCAATACCAAAACACCGCCTCATGGCGGTGTTTTGGTATTTACACAGAACCTATTTCGCCCATGTAATGAAGCGCTTGAATACATTCAAGGAATAAGTAGATTAACAGGATGATCAAAAATCTTTGAGCGGTTCCGTGTAACTGCGAAACTTCTGCCGAGCTATTCTCCCCGCTCGGCTTTGTTGTAATCCTAAACATGTGCGATAGATTGAAAAAACTTAAAGAAAAAATGGCTACAAAAATGGCTATCATCATATATCCAAATCCATTTTCAATACTCATCATTTGCAAAGCACTACCGACTGTTATCATAGAAAGAATTCGGAAAAAAACCACAAAGTGCAAGACTACTAATCCCACTAAATAAATATCGTATCTTTTAACTTCCATGTTTAAATAGTTTACTTATTTTTGTCGTCGCAGATTTCACACGGACCGCTAACCAATGACGAAGCAAAGTTAAAGCCGCGCCACCCGATATAGCCGCAACACCAACAACCTGTTGAATATTCAACCCACATTGACCACTAACTGAACAAGCTGGAATACTAGTTAACCCACAAACTGCACACATAGTTCTTTATTATTTAACTAAATTATAACATATTCACCTTCGCGACCAAGAAATTTAGTAATACCACCCCCTCGACAAAACAGTCCAGAAGTAGTAAAATATCGAGTCGGTGTGAAAATAACCGAAACAAAAAAACCTAGGAGGATCTATGGATCATGCACTTTTTTCTTGTCGCATTAGCGATTTTAGTCGTAATTGTTTACACGTCGCTTAAGGTCGGGGACCTCAAAAAAAAGGTAATAATTTTCCTTTTTTTGTCTCTCCCTACGATTATTTTTCTTTTGATCTACAATGATGAAACCCGTGAAGTTGCGAAGCATGTCTTCTTAGTGGACTACCCGCAATTCATCATGGTGCCGTTGGTGGCGATAGCCATTGCCGGACTTAATTTATTCGAGATCGAAGTTCCCAAGACAACCAAAATTGGTTGGCTTTTATTTCTTGTCTTCCCACTCGCAGGAAACTTTGGAACAACCTGGGCGGTAGTACCGCTCTTGCTGTCCATCTATCATGTTTTGAAAAGTCGAGATGAAGAACGTAGGCTGTTGA
This sequence comes from Patescibacteria group bacterium UBA926, assembly GCA_002293685.1. Taxonomy (GTDB): domain Bacteria; phylum Patescibacteriota; class Doudnabacteria; order UBA920; family UBA920; genus UBA920. Next base: position 48,970 of record DBDS01000007.1, on the reverse strand, counting down.
TACTTATCACGGTCGCAATCTTCTCGATGAACATGCTAGCTCTTGGTACGACGGCTGCAGACCCGCCGCAATCGTACCTTGCTGTAAAGTTTGGTCAGATGGGACAAACCCTGAATTACTTCTTTCCGTTTACAAAATTCTGGCTCTATATGTCTTTCACAGCGGTGTTGTATTACATCTCCCTAAAAAGGCTTGGGACTGAATTTGGAAACATCTACCTTGAACTAAAAACCATCCGACCTAAAAGCTGGTTAAAGATTCTTTACGGAAGTGTACTGGCGCTATGCATAAGCATCGCCATAACCTTCTTAAGAGAATTTCAAATTACAATCTTCCTTGGCTCAGTGTTCTTGATCACTTTGATATCTAGCCTCTTCTTTTCAAAAGAAGCTCGGCATCACACGATTCACTGGTCCATTGAGACAGCCGTGATTTTTCTGGCGTTCTTCTCGGTTGTGTCATTCGCGCACCTTGGGCTTCATCACACAGACATTCCCCCGGATCAACTTTACTGGGCGGTTATTGCGATGACACTCGGCGCAGACAACGCAGCCGCATTCGCTGCCGCGTATCCAGTGTACGAGAAGCTCGGCATGACTATGCAGTTGTGGTTCAATCTTTTCCCATCGGTAGTCTATGGAGGACTCTCACCTCTCGGTAACGGTCCACAGATTGTGACTTTCCTCGTCATACTTGTTGCGGCAAAGGTCGTAACATCGGCCCAAGTTTTCAAAGGCTGGTTAATTGAAGCGTGGGTTTTTGCGCCCTATCTTCTACTCTGGCAAGTTGGTACCACGATGTGGATTAGCTACACAGGACTCGAACCGCCGTTCGGACTTCAGCTGTTAATCGGCATGGTTGGAATCGTAGTCTGCATGGAAATGATGGATATAACCAAGCGATTCAATCGCACGGTTAACGCCTAGCAAAACTTTCGCCGTCCCAATTTTCGGGACGGCTTTTTCTTTTTACCCTATCTGTCTTGGCAAACTTAAAAATTAGGAATATAATGATTAGGTTGTTAAAAAATTAAATGGATTAATTTCAGATATGCAATCCCTACTCGGCCGCTTCTGGCCAGCGCGAATGCGCGCGAAGACTTTTATCTACATGGGTTTAATCACCCTAACTTTTGCTCCAGTTGTTCATGCAGCAGGTGGTGCAGGTGGTGATGGATTCCTAATGAGCATCCTTTGGTTAGCGGTAATCTTAGTCGCTGCCAAGCTTGCAAGTTTAATTGAACGCTTCGGACAATCCGCAGTACTCGGTGAGCTTGTGATTGGTATCGTTCTTGGTAACCTAGCTTTAATCGGTTTGAATTTTTTCGAGCCAATCAAAAGCGATTTATTCATTCCATTCCTTGCGGAACTTGGTGTGATCATTTTGTTATTCCAAGTTGGTTTGGAATCAAATATCGTTGAGATGAAGAAAGTCGGTTTGCGTGCGTTTATGGTTGCAATCATTGGTGTTGTAGCACCGTTTGTCCTTGGAACTTGGGTGGTTGGACCTTTGTTAATGCCAGGTCTTGAACTCAACACTTACCTATTCCTCGGTGCAGCTCTAACCGCGACATCAGTAGGTATTACCGCTCGCGTGTTCAAAGATTTGGGCAAGCTCAGTTTGCCTGAAGCAAAAATTGTTCTTGGCGCGGCTGTTATTGATGACGTAATTGGTTTAATCATTTTGGCTGTAGTTTCTGCACTTGTAACTCTTGGAACAGTTGGTGTGGGCACAGTAGGATTGATTATCGTTAAAGCTCTTGCGTTCTTAATTGGTGCGATTGTTCTTGGACAGCTTACTGCGCCTTACTTCGGGCGTTTCTTATCCAAAGTTCACACAGGCGTTGGAATGAAGTTCACTCTCGCCATCAGCTTCGCGTTAATCTTTGCGGCCGTAGCTGGATTTATTGGCTTGGCTCCAATCGTAGGCGCGTTCGCGGCCGGACTTGTGCTCGACCCTGTTCACTTTAAGTACTTCCGTAGACCAAAAGTGGCGCGTGATATCGAAGAACATTTGGAACACGTTGATGAAGCTGGAAAAGAAAAGATTATGAAGCTTGTTACCCACCACTCCGACAAGCACGTTGAAGAACTAATCGAGCCAATCGCTCTGTTCTTGGTTCCGCTATTCTTCGTATACACCGGTATGAACGTTGATTTAGCTACCTTATTCGAACCAAAAATCCTTCTTGTCGGACTAGCAATTACTGCAGTAGCATTCATCGGTAAATGGCTTTCCGGATTAGCTGCTGGCAGTGTCAACAAGAACTTGGTCGGGTTCGGGATGGTTCCTCGTGGAGAAGTTGGATTGATTTTTGCCACTATCGGTAAATCTCTCGGTGTTGTAAATGATGAAGTGTTTTCGATTATCATCATCATGGTAATCTTAACTACCCTCTTTACACCACCAATTCTTTCTTACTTGCTTAAAAAGCAAGCCGAGTCAGAACCTGCACATGCTTAAATTTCAAAAACCGTCTCTTCAATAAAAAATAGAGGCGGTTTTTTTATACACAGGTTTGAAAAAATTTCACTTAAATAATGATATAATTGAGTTAGAATTCATCTCGTAAGGGAAGGGGGTGAGAAATTTGAAAATGCTAAATACCCTCGCAATGATTCTCTTGGTTGTTGGCGGTTTGAACTGGGGACTAGTTGGAGCTTTTAACTTCAATCTAGTTACAACAATCTTTGGGGATACAATGCTAACTACCATTGTTTATATATTGGTAGGTTTATCTGCGGTCCTAGTTGCCATCAACAGCATGAAAGGAAGCGATTCAGCACCAGCCTCTGCTTCCACAATGTAATTTTTATACGTCTAACAAAAGCCATTTTCCCATCATTGGGCACTATTATAGTGAAATTAAGTGGTTTTTGTTTTGCTTCAAAACCCGATATAATACCAACACAGATCCCGGCTGGCCCGCGTCCTTCGACTTTACTCAGGACATGTGGTCGTCGGGATGACATTTTTAAATAAGTTATGAAGCAAATAACCATCCTTGCCATTGAAACAAGTTGTGACGAAACCGCGGCCGCGATTCTTTCAGGTTCTATAGAATCCAAGCAACCCTCCTTTAAATTTTTATCGTCAGTTATCAAATCACAAATCTCCATTCACCAAAAAACTGGTGGAGTTGTTCCTGAGGTTGCTGCTCGAGAGCACATGGCAGTGATTTCTCCTGTCGTGCAAAAAACATTGGCAGATGCAAAGCTAACTTTATCTAAATTGGATTATGTTGCCGTAACTTCCGGTCCGGGATTAATTGCCTCATTAATCGTAGGAACTGAATTTGCCAAAGGTATAGCTACAGGAGCAAACATTCCACTCCTTCCTACTAACCACATGAGTGGCCATCTCTATTCAGCCTTCGCTGACGGAAAACCTGCCCAATTCCCTGCATTAGCAATAATCGTTTCTGGTGGTCACACTATGTTCTTACTTATGAAGGATTACAAATCCTACAAGGTTGTTGGCAACACAGTCGATGATGCGGCAGGCGAAGCTTTTGATAAAGTTGCCAGACTTTTGAATCTTCCCTATCCTGGCGGTCCAGAAATTTCTAAACTTGCTCAAAGTGGAAAGACTGATTTAAATTTCCCAAGACCGATGCTTCATTTTAAAAACTTTGATTTCTCATTCGCCGGATTAAAAACCGCCGTTCTATATCACATTGATAAGCTTAAGAAACCTCTTTCCAAACAAACCAAAGCCGACATCGCTATGTCTTTTGAGAATGCTGTTGTCGATGTAATCACACAGAAAGCTCTCAAGGCTGTACAGAAGCACGGCTGTAAAACAATCACTCTTGCCGGCGGTGTCGCTGCCAACCGCGCGTTGCGCGAATCACTCGCTAAACTCTCAGCCGAAAACGGCTTAAACTTCAAAGTTCCAAATCACGAACTTTGCGGTGACAATGCCCAAATGATAGCTCTAGCCGCTTACTTCAACTTACTCGCAGGAGTAAAGCCTTCCAAACCAAGTCAAGTTCACGCGAACCCAGCTTGGGAGCTCCTATAATAAATTTGACAGACCACTCGCTCAAATACTAAAATGCCTCATCAATTGAAATGGAGGCAAGAATGAAACTAGTAGTTTTAATAGGCTGGCTTTTGATGAGCTGGTGTGTCACCTCGGCCCAACCCTCTATCGGCTACATAGCTCTGGTAGACGAAGATACTCAGTATTTCAACATCAACCCAAAAACCATGTCCCGCGAGCTAGTTGAAGTACAAAGAAAAATCGGCCTGGTTTTTTCTGAAGATGTGTTCAATGAACTTTATAGACTGATCGAAAAATCACCACATCAAACTTCAGAAAAAACTAAACGTCTCCTGAGCGATCTTGAACGAAGACGTCTCTTGAGTCTGCTCTATTTGGAACCTAATCAGGATGGAAGGTTCTTAATGCTAAAGACCTCTTCACTCACCACAGAAGATTTCTTTGAGCAATCGAGAAACTTCTTGCGTTCAGTAGAGGTGCACTATGGAGTTGTACTTAAATACGGAGAAATTCCAATTCCTCCCGGAGAAAAGCTAGGACTAATCTCAAAACTATCTACTAGCTTTACAAACGCAAAGGCTGTCAGTATAATGAACCTACAAAGGCAAACCGATTCTTTGGCTGTCACCAAAGTGCTCCGCCCATAGCGGATAGGTACAGGAAGAAAGCTCGGGATAATCCCAGCGAGTAGAACCTGTCGGCCCCAACCGTAATCTGGAAAAATTAAGCGAAAGCTCTAGATGGTACCGTTTGGTAAGTTAGAACTTACCAAACTCTAGACACCCTGCGCAAGCGGATTGGTGTCTTTTTAATTTATAAATTTATGATTGAACTAGATAAGGCCTATGAAGCCTCAAAATACGAAGCGGATATTTACCAAAACTGGCTAGATTCTGGGTATTTTAACCCAGATAATTTAGGTGACGGCGAACCGTTCTCTATTATCATGCCGCCCCCAAACGTGACTGGAACGCTTCATGTTGGCCACGCGCTGTTCGTGACAATTCAAGATATACTCACTCGCTTCCGTCGCATGCAAGGACGCAAGACTTTATGGTTACCAGGAACAGACCACGCTGCAATCGCGACCCAATCCAAAGTAGAAAAAATCTTAACCAAAGAAGGTGTTCGCAAAACCGATTTAGGTCGTGAAGAATTCGTAAAGCGCGTGGAAACATTTGCAGCAGAAAGTCGCGACACAATCGTTGGTCAAATCAAAGCGCTTGGTGCTTCCGTTGATTGGAGCCGCGAAGCATACACCTTAGACGAACCTCGCAGTCTAGCTGTTCGCACAGCTTTTAAGAATATGTACGACGACGGTTTAATTTACCGTGCGCACAAAGTAATCAACTGGGATCCGAAAGGCCAAACTGTTATCTCTGATGACGAAATTGTTCACGAAGAGCGTGAAGCGACTCTTTATACTTTCAAATATAGCGCCGACTTCCCTATCTCAATTTCTACCACACGCCCGGAAACCAAAATTGGTGACACCGCAGTTGCAGTTCATCCTGAAGATGCTCGCTACAAACAATTTATCGGTCAAGAATTTGATGTTACTTTTGCAGGTGAACAACTTCACATCAAAATTATTGGTGAAGAAAGCGTTGACCCAGAATTTGGAACTGGTGCTTTGGGCGTCACTCCAGCTCATAGCCAAGTTGATGCTGAAATCGGCGAACGACACAAGCTTCCTTTCAAGCAAGTCATTAACGAGTTTGCAAAAATGACCGCTGGGCAAGAAGGTGTGATTGATCAAAAAACAACAGTGGCGCGTGAAGCCATTGTCGAATGGTTGCGAAGCGAGAATCTATTGGAGCGCGAAGAATCGGTCAAACAAAATGTTGCCACAGCCGAAAGAAGCGGTGGCATTATCGAGCCATTACCGAAACTGCAGTGGTTCTTAGATGTAAATAAACCTTTTACTTTAAAGAAGTCTCAAATTGAAGGAATTGATTCAGGCACAGAAACCACGTTAAAAGAGTTAATGCGGCAAGTGGTAACAAGCGGGCAAATAAAAATTTTTCCAGATCACTTTAACAAAACCTACTTCCACTGGATAGATAACTTGCGCGATTGGTGTATTTCTCGTCAGATTTGGTTCGGGCATCGTATTCCTGTTTGGTACAAAACTACCCCTGTCATTCTGAGTGGAGCGAAGCGGAATGAAGAATCTGATAATGGATCCTTCGCTAACGCTCAGGATGACAGTGATGCTCAGGATGACAGTAACATGTATGTAGGAATTGAAGCGCCTGAAGGCGAAGGCTGGACTCAGGACGAAGACACTTTGGACACTTGGTTCTCTTCTGGACTGTGGACTTTCTCTACTTTAGGTTGGCCAAACGAAACCCCGGATTTAAAAACCTTCCATCCAACAACTGTAATGGAAACTGGATACGATATCTTATTCTTCTGGGTTGCTCGTATGGTATTGATGAGCGGTTATCACTTAGGGCAAATTCCGTTCGAACATGTTTATTTGCACGGCTTAATCCGAGATTCCAAAAACCAAAAAATGAGTAAAAGCCTTGGCAATATTATCGACCCGCTCGACATGATTGAAAAATACGGCACCGACGCATTGCGTTTTGCCTTGGTATTCAATACAGCCCCTGGAACAGATACCGCTTTAGCAGAGGATAAAATCAAAGGTATGAAGCACTTTGGGAACAAGCTTTGGAATATCACAAGATATATCCTAACCAATATCTCTGCAGATGAAGTGGCTGTCATCCTGAGTGTAGCGAAGGATCTAGATTCTTCGGCTTCGCCTCAGAATGACAAGCTCACCAAAGCCGATCAACTCATCTTAAACCAGCTTTCAGAAACAATTGAATCTGTTTCCAAGAGCTTGAATGTTTTCCGCATTCATGACGCGGCGCAAACACTTTATGAATTCGTATGGAAAGAATTTGCAGACGTCTATATCGAAGCAACAAAAGAACAAATTCAGAACGAAAATCAAAAAGCTAATACTCAAGCAATACTGCTTCACATTCTCTTACACATTTTAAAACTTCTCCATCCGTTCATGCCATTCGTAACAGAAGTACTATGGCAGAAGTTACGCGAAGGTAAGCTCGTGGAAGATAAAACACTCATTATCGCCAACTGGCCAAAATAAAAAGACCCCGGATAGCCTTTCAGGCTTCCGGGGATTCTTTTTTCAATTTACCTTATAAGATTTATTGGCAGAGTGAGGACTTCAGGATTATCCATGCAGTAGCGCCAGACCTCATCTGTATCAACCTCAGAGCCATCAGACTGGACCCTTTCTGCATAATCCTCACAAGCTCTAGCATTAGCAATTAATACCTCAAATGAATCTAAACTAGCTCTGCTTGTCATCGCAATTGGGGGTTTCTCAATTCGCTCACGAATCTCGGTTTCCAAAGCCATCTGTTCTTCAGGGTTATTGGTGTTTAAATACTGCCTAGTTAGCTCTAGAGCGACTCTGCGGTTGTTACCTTCTGAAATCACATAGAATAACCCCGCACCAAATAAAGCTACAATTATCAGGGCAATAATGGCAATTCCTTTATAGTCTGTGTCCATAAATTTATGTTTACGTCATCCTGAAGGAACGGAGTGACTGAAGGATCTCATGGGATTCTTCGTCCGCCTTTGGCGGACTCAGAATGACAAGGTAGGTTTTAATTGACTCAGGACTTAGGATGACAAAGAAGCTTAATTTATTTTATCACGAATTTCCAGACAGCTTTTCGAAGCTTTCAACTTCCCATAATTCCCTACCCACAAGCGCTTCAATGTTCTTCAAATCTTCTTCAAGCTGTTGTTGGCGAACTTTTTGCTCCCCCACTAAATCATCGGTGAGATGTGCCTGCTTGATTATCATTAGCTCAGCTTCAATGTCTCGACGCAGTGCAATGAAACCTCGCTTAATTGAATCTTCGGCCTGCCTCAACTGATGACCAAACTGACGTCTGCGACGACGAACCAGAATTGTATGAATAACTATGTAAAGGAATAATGCAGCGGACACAAAAAGCAACCCTAGAATAGCTCCAATGTATAAACTTTGATAAGTGATGCGTGAATTACCCCAGTTAAGTGCGATTGGTTTAACATCCATCTCCACCTGCGGACTCGGCGGACTGAGTAGATCACCGCTTCTGGTATGCGCCCAAATACTATACTTTCCGCCAGCCAAGAAACTGTCGTGTCGATAAGTCCAGTCCCCTCGTTTATCAGACATTGTATTAAAATCAAACGAAGAACCATCTACTGTGCTTTGCAAGTGCACAATTACTTCTGCATTCGGTTCGGTAGTTCTTCCAGAAACATAGAACAGTTCATCATCTTTAATATTTGCGGAGTAACTGGTAATTACCGGCGGTGACATATCTTGAGCTTGAGCCAATGGAGTTGAGCTAAATAAATTAAAACCGGCAAACAAAGACAGTAAAATTACGCCCGTGATTCTACCATACCGATTTCGGTACTGCTCTAACTCTTGTAGTTGTACAGATAAACTTTCTGGTAAATGATTGTTCTCCACTTTTTCGTGAGCTAGCTTATACCAACGTCTGGTAATGTAAGCAATTAATAGGAGAAGTAACAATAAAAGTAATAGAAGCGGGAAAATTACCCACCAACTAATCAATTGGCCGTTTGGTAAAGTAATCCCGTCCTGACTCAAAAACCAAAACCATGAATCAGTGATTTCTAATTTCTGTGAAACTTCTGTAAAGTTACCTGCGTTATCGTAGGCACGTACAATAACCTCATAAGTCCCAGGAAGCAACTCAACTGTCTGGAAAGGACTTCCAGTCTCAATAAAGAGCTGGTCTTCTACAATAGCTTGATTACGGCCTGCTGTTTTGAGGGTAATTATCTTAATCTCATAGCGCTCGATACCAGAACTGCCGTCTGTAGTTTGAAATTCGATGATTGGCTTAGTAACGTAAGTTCTTGGCCCTGGCAGAACTTCCAGCGTAAATTCGGCTGGCGGGACAGTATCAATCTTGAGGCTATAGTGACTTACACCACCCCAACGACCATCGCGCAAAGCTTTAATATGGAAATAATTTATCCCCTCGGGCACAGAATTGTACGTGATTCTGGTATCGCTGGTATCAGAAATATCGTCGGGGACGTCGTCGGGATTACTGCTAATCGTATAACTATAACCATCAGCCGGTGGCAAGCCAATATCCCATTGCAAATTAACTCGACGTTCACGATACCAAATCTCTTGGTCGGGGTGAGTGTCGGACACGACAATCGGACCTTGTTGAGGGGGTAGTACTAAATTATAGGTAGCTCCAAAAGTATTATCCAACACGTTGGTACCTCGACCGTCATTTAATAATATCTGTGACTGACCTGTAAACCGCAAACTAGCTGGGCCTACGCTTCTTACTCGAAAGGTTAACTTCGTGACCAAGCCATTGTTAACATTTATACCATTCGGGATTCCACCAATGATTTCTACACGCCCTTGATTATTATCGTAACGCGGAGGTGTGGTATATATCTGAATTACCGAGTTGCCTGCCGAAGGAGAAACTAACTGGAGCCGGTCCGGCGGATAAGATAACTCCATTTGAACTGCATTGATGGTTTGTCCCTTTGTATCTAGTAAAACCGAAACTTCAAAAGTGGTACCAACCGCATGTTCACCCGAACTTGGAGTAACACTAAAACTTGCCGCCTGCGCCAGTGAAGCAAACCAAAACCAAGCCAATATTACAAACCCGAGAGTGGTTAATAATTGAACGCTTTTGAATTTGAATAATTGCATATTCATCTTTAAACTTCTTTTTGGTTATTCCTACTTCTTGAGACGATTACTGCTGTTGTCACGACCACAAGCAGACCTAATCCAATTAACAAATCACGGCTATATCTTTGCCACCAAGTGAGAGGATTTCGAGGAAAGACTTTAATCATCCGCTCGTTACCCTGTCTATCGACAGCAACAACATAGATAAAACTATGTAAATCTTGATCCTGCAAGAGATACGGGCTCTCTACTTGTTTCCAGCCTGATGCGTTAAGTCTACCGCTTCTAGTCTCTTGAATTTCATAGTGACTGATTCCGCTTTGCTTATCTGTAGTAGCGAAGTTAATAAACCACTTGCCATCAAACACATTATCATCTCTCGCAACTTGAGGACTGAAAACTTCTGGTGGGATGTTATCTGGACGAGAATCATCTAAAAATAATTGGTCTTTTATTTCTTGATCAACTGGTGCAGCGCCATTAGTTTCCAAACTAAATGAACTAACGGAAACTCTTGCCGGGGTACCCAATCCGTCATTCAAGTAACTATTCGCTGATGCAACTACTGCCGCGTTTTCTACTGAACCACCCAGCCGAGGTGGGAAAATGATTGTGAATAAAATTCCTGCTTGACCAGTATAACCACCAGGAATGGTTCCGCTAAAAGTTATTGCTCTCTTTTCGGCATTCCATTCTGGTCGCTGTACCCAATAAGTGACGACAGAACCACTGTCAGAAAGTGTTATACCTGACGCCAATTGTTCTGAAATTAGAATAGTCCCGTCAATAGCGTTTAAATTTTGCCCTTCTGTGTTCAAAATAACAGTAGTCGAAAACGGCTTAGCTTGATTTGCAACCAAACTTGGTGGTTCAAACGACACACTCGCCGCAAATAAGCTGGTTGGGATAAACCATACCATCGCGGTGATTATTAAAGTTTTTGAAAATTTGAGCATTTATTAATCTGTTCTTGAGGTGAATTATGTCATCCTGAGCGTATGCGAAGGATCTACGAAAAAATTTATTATGTATATATCTTAACAAATAAATCTAATTCTGTTCTTTATATTGGAGTAACTAGCAATCTTGAGAAGAGAATTTTTGAACATAAAAGTAAATTTGTTAAGGGTTTTACAAGCAAATATAATCTCAATAAATTAGTTTATACTGCGAGCTTCATTTCAGCATATGAAGCAATTGCTTATGAGAAGAAATTAAAAGGTTGGAAGAGAGTAAAGAAGGATGCTCTTATATCAGAGACTAATCCAACTTGGAGCGAAATTAGTATATGAGATTCTTCCCCTTCGACAAGCTCAGGGTCAGAATGACAGGTTTTTGTCATCCTGAACCTTTCCTGTGTCATCCTGAACCTTTCCTGTGTCATCCTGAACGTGGTGAAGGATCTCTACTTGAGATTCTTCCCCTTCGACAAGCTCAGGGTCAGAATGACAGAAGCCTATCCTGTCCAGAAATACATTAATATAGAGAAGTCTTTGATATTGATCAACCCGTCTTGATTACAATCAACAACTGAGGGTGGATTATCTTTACCAAACCAGAACAACAAAATAGAAAAATCTATTAGATTAACTCTTCTATCTTTATTATAGTCTACACAAGAGGCTAATTGCGGAGGTGGTGGCGGTTCGGCAGGTTGAGTAGGAGAAACTAAGAAAAATAAAATCTGAATTGGCTTGCTGTATAAACTTGTGAATCCATTAAACGTCGCACGTGCTCTTAATGAATAAGCTCCAAAAGGTGGTTCACCAGAAAGATTTAATTGCCAGTAACCTTGTGCGTTGGCAGTAGTTGCACCAAATGATTTCACGCCTGCAATAACAACTTCCACCGAACTCCCAGGTGGAGCATAACCGTACACAGAATACTGTTGATTCAAGCCAACCACAAAATGACTCGACGAAATAGTTGGCGGAATAATTATATTGCTAAAAGTATACGGCTGATTGGATACAGCACTCACATTAATTGTGTGTGAACTAGAAATTACCCCACTAGGATCTTCAGCGAAGATTGATAATTGATAATTACCGTAGTTCAAATTGTTTAAAGTAACTTGGAAACTACCATCAGGATTAGCGATCAAACTGGTCGCCACAGAGCCATCTTTTAAGAGCGTCAATTTTGCTCCTGGAAATGCCCAACCGCTCATCACAATAGTCGCTTGAGGTGAACTACCTCCCCCGCCAGGTCCAGGACCAGGGGGTGTGATGTCTCCAACTACCGCCGTAACATCCACATCCCCAGAATCTGTTGGCTGAGCGTTTACTATTGCCCCTGTCATGGTAATTGCTATGCCTAACATTACCCAAGCTAAAGCCAGGGGAACTTTCGTCTTAAATAAACCGATAATTGAGTTAAATTTCACAGAAAACTTTAAGTAATTTTTATATCTAAGCAGTTTGTTGATAATTAATTATACCTTATTTGCCCCAGTTTTCGAAATAAAAAACAACGACCATTTGGTTGTTGTTGATTTTACACCCCTCAAGATCCGAAGCTATAAGTATCCCCGGGCGAGCGTAGTCCGCCTAAATCTCGCAGAAATTTTACGCGGACGTAGCGAGACCCGGAGCCTGAATTCACCAGACCCCGGACAACCCTTCGGGCTTCCGGGGGTACTATTTAGTTTCGGATTTCCAGAGATCCAGCATTCTTTAAAAACAACGACCATTTGGTCGTTGTTTAAAATATTGAGCTTTATGGAGAACCGCCGCCGCCACCGCCTCCAGGGGTAGAAGTAGAATAATAAACCCTGATTGAAATAGAGTCAATCCAAGCACCGCCGCCAAAATCATAAGCAGGAATTAACCGACTTATTACTACACCAAAATTAGAATTATTGATGTCTGCTGAAGTCCAAGATTCTCCCCATAAATCAGATGCACCACCGTAGTTATAATTAGTAAATGATGTCGCCCATTTAGTAACTCCATCAGCCTTATTGGTATTTCCGATAGTATCGTTTGCTTTTACTATCTTCACTTCTTCATCAACTATATAGTCAAAAGAACCAACAGTACCACCTCTTTTCCTGATAGTAACCAAAATTCCATTAATTGTTGCGCCGGTAGGAATATTAAATCCAAAATTCGTTGCTTTCAAATAGTCTTCACCGCTTCCATTGGCGCCACTTATATTAGCACCATCATCATCACTTTCATACACTGCGTTAACAGGAGTCCATACACCACCACCACCGCGTTCTACACTAACCACAGTACCTGGAAAAGTTACTCCAGTATCCCCGCTACCACCAACTCCGCCACCTCCGCCAGCACCGCCGCCTGAACCGCCGCCGCCACCACCGGCTCCGCCACCAGAAGTACCACCGCTGCCACCTGCGCCGCCACCGCTAGCGCCACCACCACCTAAACCAATAAACACCCAGCAAGCGCCATTATTCCCGCCATTTAGTGAAGTTGAACTCATTGAAATTGAAGTGCTTGAACCATGACAAGCAGCCCACTTTACAACCAAGCGGTTAATGCTTTCAGTTCCTTGATGATTAATTGTCCAAGCAGAAGAGCCAGAAGTGGAGCTAATATCTACTGGATTTCCAGAACTACCACTAATCAATAATAATCCATTTATCGTGAATGTTTCCCCTGAAGTAAATCTCACTCGTTTACCAGGGGTGTTTACAGAAAAATTATTGAAGGTGACATTTCCAGAAATTATTGAAGTTTGGGTCGCGCTATTTAATACCACCGTACCGCTTCCTGGAGTAAAAGTACCGTTATTATCCAAATCACCAGCAATAGTTAAGTTTCCAGAAGAAGCTGTGTAAGTTCCATCTACTATTAAATTATTCAAGGTCACATTACCGCTTCCACCTGGTGCAAAAGTTGTTGATGCCGCAATGACTAAACTCCTATCCGCATCTACAGTGAGGTGAGTGCCGTCACTATCAAAGCCGATAGAATTACTGTTACAGCCAAAGCCTCCATCGTTATTATCGCAGGCATCTAAATCATCGTTTGTGAAACTTGCTCCATTAAATGACTGGAGTCGCACCTGATTTTGCACCAAAGACAGGCCGGTACAATTTGGGTTACCGGTACAGCTGCTACCATACTTAAGAACTAAGGTTGCGTCACCGTTATCAATCCAAATAGTCACCATATCACCCGAGTTAGGCTGAGTAAAACTAACAAAACTAAACTCACCAATACCGTTTGATGTTGTTGTTGTGCCAACACCGCCGTTAGTAGAGATACCTAAAGTGTAACCGGTTCCATCTGGTGTACTACCATCACTCTGATACACCACCCCAGAAATAGTTATACCTGCTGCAGGGAAAGTCCAGCAAGTACCGTTGTTGCCGCCATTGGTGTTACCTATACCAGTCAAATCTATGGCTGTTGATGAGCCATGACAAGCACCCCATGACACAGTTAAGTAAGTGATACTTTCAGTACCTTGATGGTTAATAGTCCAGGAGCTGTTACCAGTATCACTGTTAAATGTTACATTGTTACCACTAGAACCTGTGACAGTTAGTAATCCATTGATAGTGGTTGTAGTGCCTGCGATAAATCGTACGGCCTTACCAGAAGTTGCAACTGTGAAGTTATGAAAAGTATTACTACCAGAAATGATGGATGTTTGACCAACATCATTGAAGATTATACTTCCATTTGAAGCGTTAAAGGTACCGCCGTTAGTAAAATCACCAGAAATGGTGAAGGCACTGCTGTTCGATGCGGTATAAGTGCTGTTCGCTGCAATAATTAAGTCGCCTGATATTGAAATAATTGGATCATTGGTATTAGCATCAATCACTACACCAGTATTTACACCATTACCAATTGTTAAATTACCAGATATATTAAAAGTTCCAGGACCTAAAGTAAATGTAGTGCTATTAGTATCTGGTACTAATTCTAAGTTGTGATAATTAGCAGCGGTAATGGAAGAGGACAGCGTAGGATTGAGAGTAAATGCCATACCAACAGTTTTAATTAAGCTTCCAGTAGCACCATTAATCATATCCAAAATAGTAACGGCCGTACCAGTCATATTTGGACGAACAGCCACTGACAGCGGATGCATATTGTCTGAATCACGAAGATGAGTAATCACGCTCCAACCCGTATCCATGCTAGGAGCAGCTGCGTTCAAACCTTCATCCAAATGTTTTACAAATACCCCCAACGAACCAGTCGTTGCAGATTGAGACAGCGTCAAGCTCTCTGCCCCATCGTTATTCATAGCTGCGTCTCCAACAAATCCAGATGCTGTTCCATCACTATATTCCACCTCTATCACAGAGATCATGTAGCCAATTATGTTAAAGGCTCCGGCATCAGCTGTTAATGTCGTACTTGTCGAAGATGGTACTGACGATGAGATGAAGGCGCGTTGACCATATGACCAAGCTGCTGAATCCCCCACATTACCAATTGATGTCCAATTTAAGCCCTGAGAATCTGATAACGTCAAGGATCCTGATAGGTCATTATTAAAATCACCAAATCCAGCTAGAATAACTACAAGTCTTCTTCCTGCTGTGGGAACAAAGCTACCAGACGTCCAAGAATCAGTGCCCCAGAATAACGGTGATGCTTGTTCATATAAATCAGTGTACTCAACCGCCGAAGTTGAAACTCCCGTATATCTAAAAGTTGAAGTATTGGCATTGAAAGTACCGTTCATATTAAAGTCTGAGTTTTGCAATTGACCTGTAAAAATGTAGATTTTTGAGCCTGCATTAAAGGTTTGATTGGCAGAAATAGTTAAATTACCATTAACGGTAATATTCCCAGAACCTGTAGCAGTAGTAGTTGCCGCTCCAACACCATCACCAAACATTAAACTTAAGAAAGTCCATGCTGCATTACTGCCAAAATTTCCAGTTCCATCAACTAAGAAAGTTCCTCCAGTCATATTTATAGTACCACTGCCCACCGCGTTACCACCTGTAATCGTAATATTATTTGTACCAGACAATGTACCTAATACTTCTAAATTAGTTGAAATCACATTCTGTCCTGGTGTAAAGGTATTGCCAGGTAAGACGGTTAACCGATCCTGTGAAGAAACGTTCGCACCATCAACACATAAACCAGTAAAAGAACTGATACCATTACAAGTTCCGCTAGTCATCACGTCATAAAAGACATCGACATCCTGTGTCGCATCATATAAGGCCAAATCAGTAACAGTTATAGTTTGCCCACTATTAAGACCGCCGTCTGTGCCAATGGTCAAATGCTCTTTGTATAGCCGTACGTTGTTTACATCACCAGAATTATCATACTTAAATATAGACGCAGCTCTATCTGCCGCTGCGGCCCCATCAATAAAAATAATAACTATGGCATTATCAGGTAAAGGTACGTCTACAATTGTCCATGTGCCGGCAACTGTAGGCTGAGTTTCAGCCCTCAAAGTCCCATTAACAGCTACTTTTATTTCCCCTGTGTCACCACAGTCAGTAGTTTGATCATAAGCATCACAAGTCCCAGATATCTCAACAAGGGTTGCTGGTAAATCGACCTCGTTCCATTGAATATTAAATCTAAAGCGCGTCAAAGTATCCCCTGCCGTAGCCTCCTGATATAGAGCAATTCCTTCACCAGGAGCTAATATTAACTCATCGCCGTAAGTGATTTCCGATTCATAAATTCCCATTGGATTACCTACAACTCCAGGAACAATAGAAGTTAATAACCGTGAAGCTGTATCGCCTGCAAAGGTTGTTGTTACCCCTGTATGCCGAACTTCAGCCGTTGTATTTGCAGTGCCTGTATGTTTTTTCGGGATATTTGCTACAGCAATTTGAGTACCATCGGAGGCGGCTGTGGTTTTCCTCAAGCTCGCTGGTATATATCCTGGTGCAACCAGTGTCCCTGCTCTGTTCGCCCTAATTCCAATTCTCTTGACCACATAATTTTTCCCAGAAGTACTCGGATTAAATAAACTCGCATAAACATAACCAGAGTCAAGTGAGCCACTTATCGGTCCGGTTGTCATAACATACTCACCAGCTGAGGATGGAGTACTACCAGAAGCAACTTCTTCCCATTCAACTAGTAACTTAACTCTATAATCAGCATCACCTGCTGCTTCTTGATACAAAGCAAAACCTTCACCCTGCTGAAGGATAATTCTCTCATCATCATTAAAGACGAATTCTTTGTAACCTAATGTGCCCGAAGCCGTTGTTGAAGCAACTGCGTTTGGCGTATGTACACTGGTAATCCTTGAATCTGTAGACCCAGCCAAAGTTGTCGTCACTCCCGTGCGCCTAATATCCATGACTGAATTGGCAGTGCTGGTATGTTTTTTGGGTATATTGGCAGCAGTAATTTGAGTACCGGCGGAGGCGGCAGTAATTCTTCGCAAACTCATTGCAATGTGGTTAGCTGCTGCCTGAGTATCAATCCTCACAGAAACTCTTTTTACCACAGCTGTAGCTCCAGAACTACCCGGGTTAAAGAACGAACCATAGACGTAACCTGAGGAGGTGGATCCATTAACCGGTCCAATATTTATAACATATTCACCGTCAGAGCTTGGAGCTGATACTTCTTCATCCCATTCAATGAACATTTTAATTCTATGGTCAATGTCCCCCGTTGCTACATCTATGTAAAAACCAACCCCTTCCCCTGGCTGAAGAATTAATTTCTCGTTTGCTCCAAATACTAATTCATTTTGTCCGATAACCTGCCCAACCGCCCCTGCACCATTCACGGACAGCAACCTAGAATCGGCAGTGCCGGCATAGGTAGCAGTTACTGCAGTACCACAGGTAGCTCCACAAAATCTAGCCTCAATAACTGAATTGGCTGTTCCGGTATGTTTTTTGGGCATATCAGCGGCAGCAACACTAACTCCTCCCGAAGCTGCAGTAATTCTTCTAATATTAAAAGCTGAATAAGTTGCTGCTGCGGATGCATTAACTCTAATACCAATGCGCTTTACTACAGCAGTTCTACCAGAGCCTCCTGGGTTAAAAAATGTATGAAAAGTAGTATTTGCCACAGGAGCTACTGCTGGTGCGACTTGTGGATATGCAAACATATACTCCCCTTGCGAAGCTGGTGTACTGCCCGAATCCACTTCTTGCCATTCGATAATCATGCGAATCAGTTGATCCACATCACCAGCCACTGCATTAGCTCTAAGTGCGATTCCTTGACCTGGTTGTAAAATTAACTTTTCGTCACTATTATGAAAATTTAACTCCTGCCAACTATGAGCTTGCCCTGCTGCACCACAAGGAGTTACCAAACCAATCGCGGCATCATCTCCTCCTACCTGAGTAACCGTTACTCCACTTCTACGGAAATCCATTACGCTGTTCGCGCTTCCTGTATGTTTTTTTGGTACATTACTAGCAGTAATCTGAGTACCCCCTGAAGAGGCTGATATCCGCCTAATGGCTAATGTATTTGTATATACAGCGGTGTTATCGCAGGTTTCGGCACCAAACCAAATTCTTTTCACAATTGCCGTTTTCCCCGAAGCGCCAGGATTAAAAAATGAATTATGAACATAACTGGCGGCGGCGGCCACCTCGGTTCTAGGAAAAGCAAATAAAAATTCATTTTGAGCAGACGGTGCGCTAACCACTTCTTCCCATTCAATAAGAACTCTAATACGCTGGTTAGTACTCCCGGCTGCTTCTTGATACACAGATATACCCTCCCCAGGTTGCAGAACTATTTTTTCGTCAGCCGTACCAAAAGCAATATCTCTGGCACTATAATAATGTCCTGCTGCTGCTGCCATAGGCTGTCCTAAAATTCTAGAATCAGTAACTCCAGCTTGGGTAACTGTTGGTCCAGCATATCTAACAGTAGTTACGGGATCAACAGAATCTGAATTCTTTTTTGGAATATTCGCAGCACTAATTTCTGTTCCTCCAGAGGATGCAGTAATTCTACGCGTGCTTAAATTAACATAATTAGCAGCACCAACAGCATTTGATCTTACCGCGATCCGCTTAATAACAGCGGTACGGCCAGATCCTGATGGGTTAAAAAAGGCAGCATATACATAACCAGAGGTTGCGGTTCCATTAATAGGACCGATATCTACCATGTATTCCATCTCATCTGGATCTATAGCCGCTTCGGCACTATGCATACTAGTTCTAAAGTTATCAATAACATTAGAGTTTTGTCGTGCCAAGAAAATTTTGTCAACCACATTACCATCAGCTGAATTATAAGAATTAATGAAAGACTCCGCCAAAACCGCTGGATTAAAGCCAGATGCAACGATAGCCAACGACATGAATATCACAACTGTATATTTAGTTAGTTTGCGTAACATAATCATATATTTCTTTAGATATTTCCTCGAATAACTTTTCAACTTCCCCTTCTGGAATTGGTTCAAAATCCTTTTTTTGTATCATTACTGTAATTAAGTATGGACGGCCTTTAACATAAACAATTCCTGAATCTGCTTTAACCCTATCTTCTATTCTAATTCCTGTTTTATGAACAAATGGAACTTCGCTCGGAATACCTCTTCCTAAATAATCATCCGGGGCATCTTTTAAAATATCCATAAATAATTCCGAATACTCTGGGTTAAAATAAGTTGCATTATATAACGAACGGAAAAAAATTGAATAATTTTTTGCTGTAATTCGATTATCTACTTCCCCATCTTTTGGAGTTAACTTTAGAGCTGAAATCACTTCTTCTAATCCAAGGTGAGTATACACATCCTCTAAGTCACTACCATCAAGATTGCGAAGTAAAACAAAATGAGCAGTGTTATCAGAATCAACTAATGTTTCCCTTAGTAATTCTTCTATAGTGATAGTTGTTCCAGTTGGCTGCTTATACAGATCGCCGTATTCGGCATCTTTATCTTCATCTAAAATCACGAGTTCATTAGTAAGATTCCACACACCCTCTTCTACTTTTTTCATTGCTGCCATTGCGACAGGAATTTTAATTAGACTAGCAGGCCAAACCTTTTCATCACGGTTAAGGGTTATATTTGCCCCAGTTGGAAGATACTCAAAATACATAGAAATCAAATAATCATCGCGTTGTTCATACTTGCTTTTCAAAGATTGCCTAAGGGGTTCAAAATTTACTAACAAATTATTTTTTTCCACAAATCTTACTGATAGATTCAAAAACTCATAAGTATTTTTCAACATTAAAGAGTTTTTTCTAGCCTCCCTAGGTAATACTCCGGTATAGCCTAAAATCAAAACTATAATTAATATGAGCGATACTATGATTAAGGCTATTTTATAACCGGTAGCACCCCCGGCAACCGATGATTGTGAAAGCTTTTTAGACATAAAAAACTCCCCTAATTGCCTTCAAAATTACGGAATTTAGTGATAACAATAGAAAATGATAGCGAGGCGCTAACTTAGTACCGATGATATTCATTTGTATTTTTGTTTCAATTCGTAAACTTTGCATATATTATAGCATTATTTAGCCAACTTGTCCAATTATTAAGCATTACTATTCGCCTAAACCACTTCTTGATTGACTGCCTGTGTTAACGGGGTAGAAATTTACTTGAGATTTTTTTCATATTTTCTTTCCTGAAAATTGGATTTATTTTAACCATCCTTTTAACACGATAAGTTTATAATGTAAGAGTTAAGATTTCACTTTATGATTACTTTCACTCGAGTACAAATTGCGGCAATTTCTGACATCTCCCGTGACATTGCGCAAATATTCTTTGCCTCGGTATTAATTGACCCGCTTATCACCCGTTCCACCAAGTGGTACCTAATACTTATTGGTATATTCTTAGCTTTGACTTTTTGGTTTGTGAGTCTTATAATAATTAAGAAATAACTATATGAACTTCTCCGAATTTATGATTAATTTTTATATCTTGGGTGCCTTGTTAGCAATCATAATTATTTTGTTGGTGCTTTTAGCGAAGAAGAAAGATTGAGTTACATTAGTTTTCTTGAGCTGGTATGATATGCATGGTAGTCCGTTTCCAAATGGTCATATGGACCCGAGCATCAGCCGCCCTAAGGGCGGCTTTTGTTATCCCTCACTTCCACCACCACCGATTGCTTCACCGCCTCCACTTTCCCATACGGCAGGAGGTGGCTCTTCACCGCCATCAGTTCCACCCGTTACTTCGCCACTTCCTGATCCTAAATCTCCTTCACCATCACCACTATCGCCAACCACTTCACCGCCGTCTATAACTAAGAATTCAAACTCGTCCTCAGGTTCGGAGAATGTTCCAAAAGTTTCATATCCATCTTGTTTTGCGAACACAGTATAGTGAACAATTGCTTGAACTGGTGCGGAAATCAAATCAAAAGTCTTAATCACAAACCCTGTGTAATTGCCGTCATCGTCAGTTTTGAACTCAACAATTTGTGCGAACACTGGAAGTTGTGCTTCAGCGGTAAGTTGAATTACAGGCTTACCTGTTCCTAGGTGATATGCGAATGTAATTTCTGCCAAGCCATCTTCTTCTGTGATAATTGAACCTGCGAATGAATCTTCCCGGATTACGATTACACCACTCACCGCAAGATCGCCTCGGGCGTTGATACTAAACTTGCTTGTGTCAGCTGCCATTACATTTAGAATAAGATCTGCGTCATCAACAGGTGTTGTGTTCAAACTCATTGAACCGTTGTTTGCAACAATTAAACGATCGATGCCATCACTTTGAAGTTGTAAGATGTCACCACTTCCCTCTTGCTTAATCATGTAAGCAGCGTTAGCTTGAGTGTTTGCAATTATACTGGTTGTCGCAGTTCCTCTTTGTAATACAACATTTCCATAGTTATCAATCTGAAGTCCTGGGTCGAAGAAGAATGGTTGAACGAATACCATTACTTTTCCAGTTCCATCATCACTAGAAATTGCTTGTCCGATTACCATACCAGGATTAATGGCTTTCATACCCTTTCCTGGTTGTGTTCCAGAAGTTGTTATGTAATCACCAGGTTGAATCGCGCCATTTTCATTTGTCACTTTAACTAACACACGTCCTTTTAAGGCAACTGGTTGTGGATTTTGTGCGCCGCCATCCTTAACCGCCTTACCAAAAGTTTGGTAAGGAGAAGTTGAAACAATACCTACCATTGTATTGTCGTAAGGTATATTTGATCTCTTTAAAACAGAGATAGTGTGAATAGAAGTAGTCCCTGTTTCTTCACCAGTAAAGGCATTAAAGTTCTTCTCTGTGTACACAAAGTTTTCATTAGTAACAGAAACAATATCTCCTGCTTCTACGCCAGGTTTAGTTTCATACCATTCTGCAATATCACCAGGCGCTGCGCTACACGCCACTACATCACGTTGTGTATCTGTAGCCGCATCAACATCTGCACCACTATGACATAAACCATTTGTTGTAGCTGTTGCGTTTAAATTTAAGTTTACTATACCAGATGAGTTCACAGAAAATCTCGAAGAACCACCGACCTGGAAATCTGCAAAGTTACCACTGAACGAACCAGTGCCATTTCCAAAATTTAACACCAAACCGTCACCCACAAATGCGGAGTCTTCCTGATATAAACTCACTAAAATAGAATCTTCTATTGTATCACTATATGCACGAATTGCGTTTCCAACATCTTCCTGACCAGCAACTTGATTTAAGTAAGCAAATACTGCAGCTGGCTGACTAACAGCTCCGGCTTGTGCAGAAGTTTCGGCTTGAATACCGAAGGTTTTTCCGAAGGATGCAATACCAGTATTAATACCATTGTTGTTAGTTCCGCTATAAGCTTGTACTTCTAATCCACGAACCACCTGTCCGCTAGAAAGACTGGTGTTATCTGTCATACGAATGAATTGTCCAACGTGTGTACCCGCGGTACTACTACTAACTGTGTTTAGTAAACGGTTTCCAAATTGAAAACCTGATGCTGTACTGTTATTCATCACTAAGTCTTGGAATATTCCAGCAATCGCAGTTGCTCCACTGGTTGTAACGGTACCACTGCCTACACTCAAACGAGTTGTGCCATTGACTTGGAAATTGGCAAAGTTGCCTGTAAACGAACCACTACCATTTGCCATGTTCATCAACAGACCGTTACCAGTGAATGTTGAAGTAGATTGACCAAGATTCAACAAACTTCCAGATGTAATTCCAGTAGAACTAATCTGTGCGAACCCTGAACCTGTGTAAGTACCTGTACCGGTAATATTTAATCCCGCACCAACTGTTGCAGCACCCATAACCAGATCAACTAACTCACCAGATGCATTTAGCGCCGAACCACCTGTAACTCGCAATGCCGAACCAGTTGTTAAACCAGTCATCGAAATAGCTTGACCTACTCCAGAAGTTGCAGAGTCTGCTGTTAGAACGGCCAATCCTGTACCAGTATAAACACCTGTAGTTGCAATATTTATGCCGTTACCTGCTGTAGCCGCTCCCATATTCAAATCAATAAGCTCGCCGTTAGTTGTCATTGCTGAGCCACCAGTAATTAATAATCCAGTACCAGAAGTCAAACCTGTGAACGACATCTTAGAACCATGCCCTGTTGTTAAACTGTTGGCGACTATATTAATTAAACCATCAGCTGCGCCTGTTCCTGTATAAGTACCTGTCGAAGTTACTGTTAGTCCAGCACCCACTGTGTTCGCACCAAGCACTAAATCTATAAGCTCTCCGCCTGTAGTCATTGTTGCCCCAGAACCGGTAATTCTTTGGCTCGATCCAGAAGTTAGAGCGGTTGTGGAAAGATTAAATCCAACACCGCTGTTAACGGAGTTCGCCACAACAGACAATGCAGAAGAAGTACCAGTGCCTGTGGTAACACCACTGGTTATTTGAACACTGCCTGTTGAAGCAGGGGCCATCGTAATGTTTCCAGATGTAGTAGTTTGAAGAGCGAGGTCAGCTGAAGTGGTACCGATAGTTAAACCAGCTGCAGCAGATAGTGTTGTTCCAATACCTGTAATATTGTTGCCGTTCATGGCTAGAGCTGTGCTAGAGAAGTTGTATTCGTCTGTGCCAGCAATCTGAAGGTTTAGTGTCTTACCAGAAATAGTGTTGATGTTTAGGTCTCCTGCGTTATCACGGAAGATTGAGTTAACTGTACCAGCTGGTGGAGAGGCATCATCAGAAGTAAAGGTTAGTGCATCATTAGTAGTGTCGTCTACTTCACCGGAGAAGCCGCCGCCAGTTCCACAAGCACTGCCTGTGCCAGAGATTACACCTGAAGAGTTCGCCTGTAAACACTGGGTGCCGCCGCTGATCAATGCGTCTGACTGAATCCCACCATCCTTATCTATACCAAATACTTCTGTACCGTTATTTTCTACGGCTAACAATCTCGCACTAGCTCCCGTAACTGTTGTACCACTTACATCAAAAACATGAAACACCTGATTAGAGTTGTTATTGATATTAAGTGTAGTGTATTCAATATCCTGCTGACCCATGTTAATTGCAGTAGCCGAGTGTGCGTTAGAAATAATTGCGGTTGTTTGAATTGGCAGTACTGTTCCTGTGTAACCTGCGCCTGTAGTAAACGCAACATTACCACTAGAGTTATAACCAAAATATGCAAATAATGAAGCTGCTGCCCTATCTGTCCCTTGACCACTTCTTGCTACACCTAAATTTCCAGCCAATGCTGTCAAAGCCCCTGCATTATCTATAGCAACCTTTGAAACACCTCCCACTTGCCAGTCCTGAAGAAGTTTAGCACCACTTCCTGTTGCAGTCTGGGTAGAGTTAATCAGTAAACCGGTGTATCCAGCAGTTGAACTTTGATTGATTACAGGAGCGATGCGTGCAAAAGTTTGTATGCCCGAAGAAGCAGTTAGTTCACCCGCGGCACCGACACTGTTTACGTCCAATGCGATTGGTGTGGATGTATTAGTGCTATCAGCAAATTGTTGAATGTGCAGAAGTGAAGTTGCACTAGTTAATCCAATTCCTAAATTATCTAGAGTATATGTTGTACCACCATTAAAGACCCATCCAGCATTACCACCACCATAGCTACCGATACCGGAAGCCTGGACTAATCCAAGAGCCGCTGTGTGATCGGTAACCACAAGACGATTGTTTGTATTATAAGTCAAGACAACTGAATTACTATCTGCCACATCACCTTGGTCTGTTCTAGAAATTCGAACCGAAGTCCCTGCCGCAATCACACTATTAACATTCAATTGTCCAGTGTTCAAAAAATAAGCTCTACTATTACCACCAACTTGCAAGTCCAACAAACGCTTAGACCCGCTTCCTGTGGCTGTTTCGGTAGTGTTAACAAGCAAAGAAGTATATCCCGCTGTACCAGACTGGTTCACGATTGGAGTAAGTGAAATTAAGTTTTGAGTTCCAGAAGCGTCGTTGTTATCAGCGTTAAATGTTGCAACTGTTGTTAGGGAGTTTAAAGAACTGCCGGTCGTGGTTGGATAAGCAACTTGTAATAACAAGTTACCACCGTTACCTGTACCTGTTCCCCGACCGCCGGCAATATTAATTGCGGCGCCGGCAATATCAGTTCCGCTGCCACCTGTACCATTGATAGTGTAAGCTGTCGGAGAGGCGTCAGTAACACCTTTACCAAAGTAGATATTATTTATAGCGTAAGAAGATGAACCCGCAACAAATTGGTTTGCCGAAGTCCCAAGGGCCTCCCTTCCTAAAATTATAGAACTAGCTGAAGCTGTATAGGCCCCTGAACCAATGGCGATAGAACTAACTCCTTCAACCGTTGCTGTATAACCGATTGCGACTGCATCAGTTACAGCGCTAGACATGAAAGCATTTGATCCAATCGCAACTGAATCAACCCTAGACTGAGAGTTGATACCAATTGCAACAGTGTCGTCACCACTTGCTGTTGCACCAGTTCCTATTCCAATACCTCCAGCACCGGATGCGGTAGCTGTTGAGCCGAGTTTTAGAGAGTCTGTTCCCGCACCAGGCACACTCAAGCTATGTCCGCCAGTGGCTGGTGAAATTACTGTACCAGTATTGACCCAATGCCCAACTCTATTATTGGCAGCTCCAGAAGCAATATTCCCGCTACAAATCACGTTGCCACTAGAATTATAGACGGTACAGCCAGTTGTAGTATCACCTCCTGCCAAAAGGACGTTACCTGTGGAAACCCCACCAATACGAATCTCACCGCTACCTTTTGCGTCTAAAGTTAAAAATTCATTTGTACCAGATGAAATTGCAGCCAGGGCGACCCCACTACCAGCTGCTGCAGCTGTAATTTTTAGACCAGTAGTGCTAGAAGCTGTATTGGTATCAACCTGGAGAGCATAATCTGTACCAGACCGTACTACTGTCAATGCAGTAGCTGACTGCACCGTTGTACTCAAGGCACCTGTGTTGGTAATTCCAGTCACTGCAGTAATCGCGCCACTTGAGTTAACAGTAAAGGCATCTGCTGTGCCGACAGCTAAAGTAGTAGAGACATCTAAGGCACCAGTAACATTAGTAGCATCTTGTAATTCGATAGTGCCACCGGTACTGTTTAAGACAATGTTACCAGAGGTGTTGGTTTGGAGGGTAAGAGCCGCGGATGTCGACGCAATTGTAAGCGCACCGGATGCAGTAATATCTGTACCTAATCCTGTAATATTGTTGCCGTTCATGGCCAGAGCTGTACTAGAGAAGTTGTATTCATCGGTGCCAGCAATCTGAAGGTTTAGTGTCTTACCAGAAATAGTGTTGATGTTTAGGTCTCCTGCGTTATCACGGAAGATTGAGTTAACTGTACCAGCTGGTGGAGAGGCATCATCAGAAGTAAAGGTTAGTGCATCATTAGTAGTGTCGTCTACTTCACCGGAGAAGCCGCCGCCAGTTCCACAAGCACTGCCTGTTCCAGAAATTACACCAGAAGAGTTCGCCTGCAAACACTGGGTGCCGCCAGAGGTTAGTGAGCTAACAATAAGATTGCCAGTAATATTAGTGTCGCCACCGCTTGGTGTGATAGTTAAGTCACCACCGGAAGACATCAGAAGGTCAGCATAATTAGTAGCGCTTCCATTGTTATCGTTGTAAGTTAAACGAAGGTTGTTACCAGTTGCGGAGTTGATTTCCAAAGCTCGGTCAGGACCTGTTGTTCCTATGCCTATATTTCCTGTTGCATTTGAATCAATATATAGATTAGATGAACCACTGCCATTTCTCAAATCAATATCGGTTCCACCACTTGCCTGAAGTATGGTTAAAGATCCATTATTTGTAAGCACGGAACCATTGGCCCAAGCAATACTATCCCCTACTGATAAGTTTAATCTGTTATTACCGGTACCTACGGATTCACCACCTATAGCTAAATAGGCGCCAGTGGTTACGTTACCATCAAATCTTGATGTCCCATCATCAACCCAAAGGGCATAAGCATTAGTGATGGTTTGATTTGTACCAGCGGTTGGAGCGCCGGCCACATATAAGGTTGCCGCGTTAGTGGTTGTAACTGAAGTATTGGTCGCTGCCAATGTCGGTACAGCAAAACTATTGAAAACGGCGTTTGTAGCAGTACCGCTTGCTGCTGTTGATGAGTCTGTGTAAGTTCCAGCTGATGCCTGAAGCTGAATTCCGTTTAATCCCCATGCACTACTGGAAGAGTTACCGGCAATCTCAAGCTTAGCACCAGGGGTGGCTATTCCTATACCCATATTCCCAGCAAAATAGCTTTGAGCAGTTGCATCGGAATAGATTGCATAGTTTCCCGCAGCACTCGTTACGCCACTAAGTTCAATTCCAATATTTGTTGTTGCGCCGGATACAGATAAATCTATTCCTTTATGAGTATCCGCTGTTCCGCTAACACTTATCTGCTGTCCATATTTTTCTGTTGTGCCTGTTGTCCCTAAATCACTTGTTGCAGAAAAAATTCCTCCATAAAGCCTTACGCTATTGCTACCGCTAGAGATAGTTCCAGAAAAACTTGGATTAGCTTGTAATCCAACTAAATTTAATGACTGTGCACCACCGCCCGTAGCCCCTGTAAAGCTTGGGGTAAAATCAGCTCCATAAGCAGAAAAGACTGTTGTATTAGTGGTTCCTGTGAAAACTGGTGCCACCCTAAGAGTACGCATGAACCTAGTAGTTCCTGTGAAAGTTGTATTATAGGTAGGAGCTATATTTACCCCATTCTGATTGCTATCTAATGTGCTCGTGTATGACACAGTAAGTTTATCTGTTGTTGCAGGCGTTGCTGTGCCAATACCCACTACACCGTCTTCAAAAATCGCAGCGTAGTTATTAGTACCACCCGTTGCAGTTGCATATAAACCGATGTTTGTAGAATCTGTGCCTGTGTGAGTATTGCTAAAGTAGCCACCGTAAGTAGTTTGGGTTGATGTTGCGTTAGCACCTGATGTTGAAACGTTTAATGCACGTTGTGTGTTTGATGCTGCAGCAGTTCCTGTGACTGCAAGGTTCAGTAGAGAGCCAGAAGATAGAGATGAACTACTCATTGTGAAAGCGTTGCCTGTAGTTACCCCATTGAAAGTGAACTCTGTGGTATTTCCTGCCATTGCAAGACTTAAATTTCCTGTTGGTGCAGTAAGGGCGTTCCAGCGGACGCCTAATCCAGCTGGGTCTGTCCAAGTCATAGCAGTTCCTCCTCCACCACCGCTGGTTAATAGATAACCACTGGTGCCTGCTGTGGTTGGCAGATTAAAGTTGTATGTTCCTGCAGCAGCTTGAGGTTGGATGGTTATGGTGCCGGAAGTAGAGCCGGCCATGGATAAAGTACCACTGGTTGAACCTGCTGTTCCCAAGGTTAGAAGAGCGGAAGGAGTAGTGTTTGCTATACCTACACTACCTCCAAAATATGCAGCATAATTACTTGCTGAGCCAGTTTGTGGATCCACATATAAACCATAAGTTAATTCTGCATCAGTCTTGCCATAATTCCCTATTCTAACACCATAATTATTTTGAGTACCTGCACCAGCAAAACCACCTAAATCATCAAGTCGAATACCATAAGTGTCTTGGGTACCACCAGAACCTGCTGCTAAAGAAGTCAGTCTTACGCTTAATCCAGTAACTCGACTCACCCCGCTTGTATTTGAAGCTAAATTACTAGCTACAATATCTACCGCCGAACCAACCTGGCCTGCTCCTGGAACATAAGTAGCAGCAGTTCTTAAAAGATTTCCTGTTGTTAGACTTGTAGAACCATTTAAGAATAATAATGTTCCTGATGTAATGGAAGATGATCCAACATTTAATGCGTTACCACCAGTTAGTGAGTTCGCGGCAAGAGACAATGCAGAAGAAGTACCGGTTCCAGTGGTGACACCAGAGGTTACTTGTACACTACCGGTTGATGCAGGAGCAAGAGTGATGTTACCGCTAGTCGCTGTGACTAGAGCAAGATCAGCAGCTGTTGCGGTAACTGTGAGACCTGCCGCAGCTGTAAGAGCAGTTCCTAATCCTGTGATGTTGTTGCCGTTCATGGCCAGAGCTGTGCTAGAGAAGTTGTATTCATCGGTGCCGTTAACTTGAAGGTTTACCGTTTTTGTAGAGAGCGCGTTTAGGTTTAGGTCTCCTGTGTTGTCACTGAAGATAGCTACTACAGAACCTGCTGGGGCTCCAGTTGTGCCTTGGAATTCAAGGTTAGAAAGGTCTCTGAGGTCATAGCCGTCTGCATCGATGTCGGAAGTCCATGGGGTTTGATTGCTACCACAAGCACTGCCTGTGCCAGAGATTACACCAGAAGAGTTAGCCTGCAAACACTGGGTGCCGCCAGAGGTTAGTGAGCTAACAATAAGATTGCCAGTAATATTAGTGTCGCCACCGCTTGGTGTGATAGTTAAGTCACCACCGGAAGACATCAGAAGGTCAGCATAATTAGTAGCACTACCATCTGCATCATTGTAAGTTAAACGAAGATTGTTACCAGTTGCGGAGTTGATTTCTAACCTGCGGTCAGGCGCGGTTGTGCCAATACCCATGCTACCAGCCGAAGTAAATCGAGCGACTTCACCAGTATTAGGGCTGCCAAAATCTAAGCTTGCACTGTTGGCTCTTGTATAAAAAGACAGATAGCCTGCGAAATTACCACTAGTAACATTTTCTTTAGCTCCTTTTATACCAGACCAAAAAGTATTTCCAACTCCATACTCACCACCAAGAGCAATGGCAGAACCTATATCAACACCAAATGTAGAAGTAGATTTTATACCAACAACTTCTCCATGGTCTCCCGCTGAAGGACCATTAATGTCTAACACGCTTTCTGGAGTAGTATCCCCGATGCCAATGAAACCGTTATCAAAGATCGCAGCGTAGTTGTTAGTACCACCAGAAGCTGAGAAATAAGCAGCGACATTGGTAGAAGCTGTTCCAGTATGAGTATTAGTAAAGTAGCCACCATAAGTAGTTTGAGTAGAAGTTGCGTTAGCGCCGCTAGTCGCTACCCGAAGTACAGTTTGAGAATTAGATGCGGCAGCTGTAGAGGTAGAAGATAAACTTAGGAGGTTGCCTGAAGTAAGAGAACTAGTTCCCAATACAAATCCATTACCGGTAGTTAAAGAATTCCAATTCCATGTTTGAGTGTGACCGGCATTGTCGATTGTATTAGTTGTGGTAGCTGCTGTTAATTGATGTAAGGCTACCGACGACAACCCACAGCCACCCCACTGAATGGTGGTAGTAGTCGAAGTTAAACATTGGCCGTCAGCACCACGAGCAATCCGAGTAGAGTTGGTCCCATTATGGTAAAGCAGGTCCCCATTAGTGGTAAGTTGTGAGATTGCGTTAATGGCACCTTGTGATGTTGAGGCACCGGTTCCGCCTCGAGCTACAGACAACTGTGCTTCAACATTCAATGTTCCGTTCGCTCCTGATGTATACACAACACCATTAGTTGTGAGGTTACCAACTCGTACAGCAGTTGAAGCAGAGTTTCCAATTGTAACAGTTCCGGTTGAAGTTCCTGTGTTGATATTTGTATCAAAGTTGGAAGAGTTGTTAAGTGAAACTGCTGCACCACTAACAGTAAGTCCAAGACTTCCTGTTAACAACCCAGCAGATGTGATTGCACCAGAGCCTGTTGTAGAAATATTTCCTGATGTAGAAAGTGTTCCACTGTTAGTTATAGACAACTGTCCACTTGATCCAAACAAAACGTTTCCAGTTGAAGTATTACCGATAGAAATTGTTCCGCTACCTTTTGCATTCAATGTTAAATTTTCATTTGTACCTGATGATATAACTTCCAGTGCGGCTCCTCCGCCGGCAGCAGCCGCGGTAACTTTCAAACCAGTTGCAGACGAAGCTGTATTAGTATCTACCTGCAAAGCAGGATTGGTTAAGGTCCGTCCGATGCTTAGCGCTGATGTCGATTGGTTTTCTGTGTTAACTACTCCGTCACCAACTACACTATTTGCGACGAACGCAAACGCTGACGAAACTAATTGTTTTCTAGGAGTCATTTCACCATCAAAACCACCGCCATCATCAAAATTCACAGTAAGGTAGATATCCCCACCTGAGAAATCCACAGAAGCCAAAGAATTACATGCACCTAGCTTGGCATTAAATACACCGTTAGTCACAGCCAACTCGTCACAGTCTGGACTTGGAGAGCCGTCCCATGTTTCAGTCCATAGCAATGTACCACCTGTTGGTGCATCATACAGTTTAAACTCAAAAGTATAATTTCCATTAGCAACGTTCGTACCATTTGAAACGTTAGTCAATTTTCCTTGAAAGTTAATATACTTTGGGATTGCCGCTTCTACGAGCGGAGTTGCTTGGGTGTTTGTAATCGCATACGCTAAAACCAAAACGCTCGCAAATAGTAACGCTTTGATTCTCGTGTATGTGATTACAGTTTTTTGAATATAATTTTGTTTCATCAGTTTATAGCTAGTTTCACACCCCTATAAAACACAAAAACATCGATATTAATACGATGTCGCTAGTTGGCACATTGCCCATATTGTTTGTTTAGGATATCTTCGATCTCTTCGAGAGCCTATCCTAATTGCTTGAATCTTGCCGTCTTTCTCCCAATTTCTGAGAGTATTAGGATGAACATTTATCATCCGAGCTGCTTCCTTTATGGTCAACAACTCCGGTAAATCTTGATTGGTCGTCATAGATTTAAAGTATTAATTGTTTACCCTGTTAAATCTTGCATAGCAAGAGCCACAAAGCGGCTGTTTAACAGGGTGAATTTGTTTTAGCCTTGATATTTTTTTAAGGCTACATAGAGTGGAGTCACAAACTTCATCAAATAGAGCCACTCGTTTGTTATAGAGCAGCAAGATTATTTAAATCTGTTTGTTATTTTGTTTCCATTCGTGAATTAATTTTGCTTGAGTTAAGATAACTTAACTTAACAAAACTTATCTTAATCACAGTATAGCAAAAATTGTCGCTTAGGTCAATATCTAAAGCTGATCATAGTGACTAAGATGTGTCGTCGGGAGAGCACAGTGTATGCTGTTAGCATTTTCTAGTGCGCAGCGTGTGCATTTAGTATCCCCGGGCGAGCGTAGTCCGCCTAAATCTCGCAGAGATTTTGTGCGGACGTAGCGAGACCCGGGGCCTAAACCTAAGACCCCGGATAACCCTTCGGGCTTCCGGGGATTCTTTTTTGTTTCGAGCTTCCGAGGTTCTTTAACTTAGCGTAAAATAACAGAAAACTCTGCGCGTACGCAGAGTTTAAATCATTCTTTATTGATGTGTCTATCGATAACTTTTCTTCTGTGCCAATGACGTCCGTGTAAAATAAACCAAATGATCGCAATCAAAATTATTCCGATCACTGCCAAGATATAACCCGGCAGTATCCAAATCACCATCTCAGATTTTGCTTCCAATCTTTCACGACCATAAGTAATGTTTGCTTCAGCGAAGTATGGTCCGAACGCAATTCTTGAAGGGAACCAGTCAGAGATAAAAGTTCTATCTGATTCGGGTAATACATTTGCTGCATCACGATTTATTACCGGAGTTGCAACTACTTTACCAAAAATATTTTTTATTTCAACTTCACCTTTAGGCTTAACATGCACACGTCCAGTGTTTACAAATAGACTTGTAAACTCTATTTTGCTATTCCACCAAACTGTTTTTGGATCAGCCGAAAAAAGTAATTGCCCCTCACTCCGAGCCTCGCCATAGCGGACTATGATTATACTTGCTACTGATTGCGTAATCCCTACTCCCGACAGAGTTGTTCCTTCTGTTAAGCTAAACAGTACTGCACCATAGTGACTTCCCTGCTCTGCATTTTCTGGTGGATTAACAGAATACCTAATTAACCGACTTTCACCTGCCTCCAACATAACTGAACTACCGTCTTCAATCTTAATCCACGCTGCCAAAGAATAAGTCACATCATTATATTCATCATCGGGAATATAAATAGGTTGACCACGATCACCTGGCAAAAAATCACGGGTGCTTAAAAAAACAGTAACTGGTTTATCACTATTATTCTGCAATAAAATTTCTGAGCTAATTGTGCCGCCCTTAGCAACTTCTAATTCTTTCAGAAATGGTGAAATTCCAATTTCCCTAAATTCTGTTTCCTGAGACTGGACAGGCAATGGAATAGAAAATACAAAAATTAAAATCAGGAATAAATACTTTTTCATAAACTTTTAATAAGTCGCAGTGGCAATATACGTCACAGTGCTTTGATAGTCACCCGCAGGCTGTAATGTACCAATTACCAGTTTGTATAATATGTAGGTTATTTGGCTAGTTACAGGGCCACTATCACATGCGATTTCGTACGGCACCGTCTCCATTCTGGCAAAAGTATCATTGGCTAAAAATCGATTTGGTGTTCCTGTGCACAATGAATCATCCGAAGTATGATAACCAAACCGACCAGTAGTTACACCTGTTCCAAAAGCCGCAGGACTGGCATTGGTTCCAGATACAGTTGCAATTGTATCACTGTTTTGACTAGTTAAATCTTGATCATGGCGAGCTGTGGCAGTATAGCCACCTGTTGCATTTGTAGAGACAGTTATTGTCTGAGCAGCAAGATTAGGGCTGCCATCACCAATAGTTAACAACCCAAATCCAATCGAAGTTGCAGTACTAGTTACTGTTGTGGTCTCGCCTTCTACTAATTCACTTGAGTTAACACCGGCAATTGCAAAACTTAAAGTTTGTCCACTGGTGGTTGCAGTTGCTTCTAACGAATAGCCACTCTCTGTATCTTCTGCATCGCTTCCACTGCCATAACTCGCTTTCACTCTAATTTTATATTCAGTGTCTGGTTGAAGACCAACTACTCGTTCCCCTGTGCCGCTTCCCCAACCAACATAATCTTGCCAAGCCTCATTTGGTCCAAGAGTATCATCTGTTTGAATAAATTGAAAAGTTGCAAAATTATCATCACTAATTGCAATCGCAAAAGTTGTGTCCGACTGCTGACCACTTCCTGGCACAACAACAAAATCGAGCGAATCATAAAGCGTACCACCTGTATTAACTAAAGATGGCTGACCCGGAATACCTGGATACGCACCTGGTTGAAAACCACTTGGGTTTCGAAAATTTGTCGAAGCACTAGTTCCCGACTCAATGTCCGAAATAGAATCAACTGAGCGATAGTTGGAAGAAGCACTGCTTTCCCCTCCACCATCTAATGTTGAGTTCTCTATATTGTAGGACGGACTACTCATTGTTTGTGCAAAAACAACAGTTGGAATCGCCAACATAAGTAGAGCCGTGAGTAGATATTTTTTGTTTCGGTATGCCATATTCCTCTATATATTAGCATATTTATTCAAGTATGAGACTGTAACTATCGCTCAGTATTCCCGGACAACCGTAGGGAGTTCCGGGATCTAAACTCAAGACCCCGGATAGCCTTTCAGGCTTCCGGGGATGCTTGTTTGAGTGAGGCTCACCCAGGGGATACTTACCTCATGAGCATTCCCGGACGAGCGAAGCGAGATCCGGGATCTAGGTTTAATCTCAGTATTCCCGGACTTGATCCGGGATCTATGGCTAAAGATTCTTTGATAACTTATGCCAAATTTAAAATTTTATTGAAGTAGTCTTGAACTAAGGGAGTGTAAAATAAATTCATGAAGAAAATATTTTACCTATACATACTGAGCAATTATACTAGAACTGTTCTATATATTGGTTCAACGAGTAATCTTATACGTAGAATTCATGAACATAGAATAAACTCTGTACCTGGTTTCACTAACAAGTACCAGGTTAAATACCTTATGTACTATGAATCTTGTGAAGACATGGAAACTATTTTGCGCAGAGAAATACAAATGAAAAGATGGAGAAGAAGTTGGAAGAATAGTCTAATCAATAACTTTAACCCTGAATGGAAAGATCTATATCATGAAATATTAATATAGACCCCGGATAGCCTTTCAGGCTTCCGGGG
Source organism: Patescibacteria group bacterium UBA926 (assembly GCA_002293685.1). Lineage (GTDB taxonomy): Bacteria > Patescibacteriota > Doudnabacteria > UBA920 > UBA920 > UBA920. The sequence goes on along the minus strand of DBDS01000007.1, from coordinate 13,880 downwards.
GTACTTACCTCATGAGCATTCCCGGACGAGCGAAGCGAGATCCGGGATCTAGGTTTAATCTCAGCATTCCCGGACAACCGTAGGGAGTTCCGGGATCTAAACTAAAGACCACGGATAGCCTTTCAGGCTTCCGGGGATACTTTATAAGACTATGAAAGTCCAAAACCCCCGCGTCAGGGGGGTTGTTTTTACAAAGCTAAGTTTATCTATTTCCTAAAGTTCGTGTTCTGATGCTGTTTAATAATTCTTCTGGTATATAATTTAAGGATGGTTCGAAGTACCAACCAAATAACTATAGAGCCGATAAGTACTAATATCAGCAGCTGCCACGGAATAACAAAGAAGCGATATTTTCCTGTGGCAGTATTATTGTTTTCACCATAACGAATATCTAGATTGGCTGTGTAATAACCAAACGCAAAATTACTAAATTGACTTTTGGCTGAGGCAAAAAATCCATCCACTGTTTCTGAAGGAGGAAGGGCATTCACATCTTCTTGACCGCCTCCAGAATTTATCCATGCTGATTCAAATCTACGAATACTTCTTGGCAGCACACTTCCATCTTGTCTGTTCGCATTCAAATTTTTTGCTGTGATGCCAATTAAATTTTTAATTATAATACTACCCTCTGGTTTAACGCGATCAGCACCAGTGTTTTGGAAACGATAGTAAAATTCAACGGGAAGAGAAGTATAAAGTCGCTTACTTTCTTTAGTAGAAAATTCTAGAATAGTTACACCTTCACGCATCTCGCCGTTAACACGAACAAACAACAACGCCCCAACACGAGCACCGATACTAACTTCGTTTGCAGAGCTCGGAGGAGGTGTGGTTCTGACAAATATTGATGCAAAATAACCACCAGGTTCTGCATTACGAGGAACTTGAATGCTAAACGGAATTGTAATCTGTTCACCAGGCTTAGCACTAAACTGTGGATCAACTTTGACCCAAGTAGCCAAGCCTTCGCGGGCAGGCACAAATACAGGATTACCGCTTTCATCCCCGGCCTCAAAATTCTCCACTTGAGAATAGTAGATTGCAGACTGAGTCCCATCATTAGTAACTTTAAACTCACTATTTATTACTGACCCTGGGTCACCCGCTAGCTCCAAACGAGGAGGACTAACTGTTATAGCTTCTGCGGAATATAGAGGAAATACGGATAAAAATAAAAAGACACCACCTGCTCCCAATAGAGCCAAATGGAATCTTTTTACAAATGAAAATGAGAAAGTTTGAAATTTCACCAGATTATTCTACCTATTACTGTGCCTGTATTATACTACAGTTTTTCTGGTTTAGAAAGTCGCTGTTGCTGTGTAGGTGAGAGTTGTCGAATAAAGACCTGCCTCAGTGCCAGTGGCAATATTCGCTAAATACTCTGCATTATAAGTAGTGGTAGCTGATGCTACGGTAGATGATGCTATTTGGTCTTGAGCGGAAACGGCATCATAAGCATATCCAGCAGCGGCATAAGGAGCGGTTACAGTTCCAGAACCTCCAGAGGCGGTATACCTCACACCAAATTGTTCAGTACCAGCAGAAGAAGCAGTGTTCGAACCACCTATAGCTGTGATAGTATCAGCACCGCTCGTCAACGTTGGCCCGAAGACATAGATCACATACCCACTTGTCGCGTTTGTTTGAGCAGTAAGGTTGTGTGCGGTTACCGGCGAGTTATCTCCATTGGTATCACCAGTTGCATATCTTGCTGCAGCTGAGCTCAAAGGTCCAAAACCAATCGTGTTATCAGAAATTGTAAAAGTAATACTTGGACCAACTGTTGCTGTGATTAATACCTGATCATCTGGAATTACATCAACGTTGATTGTTCCAGTATCACCAAATGTTCCGCCAATAATTATATTATGTGCGGTTGCTGCTGTACCGTTTGTGATATGATTCACACCAGTACCGCCACTAGTTGCGTTGGTACCAACTTGAATTTGAATACAACGGTTAGTTGGAATTTGTGGTGCACCATCAGTTGGAGCAGTGAAAGTAATTATTTGACCAGATTGAGCAACTCCCCAAGTACCACTAGCGGCTGAAGTTGCTAAGGTTTGCTCTGTAGCAAAAGATGCACAGCTCGAGCTGCTACTAAAAGCTAAGTCGACATTATCAACGTTAAAGGTACCCATAGTAAATCCTGAGAACTCAACGGTGATAGTTTGTCCTATTGCCGATACACCACTAGGTGAAACAAACCTAATATCATGGTTAGATAGCGTACTCTCTTCCAGTCTACTCATGTTATCTGACAAAGTCGTCAGCGAAGCCGCCATAACAGTCGGCATTCCCATGAGGAGAGGAGTCATCACAAGAGATGTAATCACACCCTTGATGAACAGTTCCTTAATTTTCATTTTCATTTTTGTTTCCTGTATATATCCGCCCAAAGCGGTAATATACTGTTAATTGATTAATATCATTATAACAGACTTTTTGGGTTTTGTAAAGAAAAAAGACCCCGGGTCAAGCCCGGGGATACTTTCTGTTTAAAAAGAATCCCCGGAAGCCTGAAAGGCTATCCGGGGTCTTTGACTTTATATAGGAAGCTCTTGAGTCTTAAGGTTTTCCTTTGCAATATCGGAATTAAAGCCGGTTCCAGCTGGAATCAGCTTACCGATGATTACGTTTTCTTTTAGACCCCTTAGATAATCGGTCTTGCCGGTAATCGCTGCTTCAATCAGTACGCGGGTAGTTTCTTGGAAACTAGCCGCCGCTAGGAAGCTGTCTGTGGATAAGGAAATCTTGGTTATCCCCATCAATAATTGGTCGGCTTGCACCAATTCCCTAGTGTCTTTTTCGAGCTGCTCATTAATTTCTTGCAAACGAGATTTATCAACAACGTCACCTAACACCAAATCAGTACCACTGTTATTTACAACGCGCATCTTGCTGAACATTTGTCGAACGATAACCTCGATGTGTTTGTCGTGAATCTGCTGACCTTGAGAAACATAAATATCTTGAACTTCTTTAACGATGTAACGTTGCGCGGCTTCGGTTCCTTGTAGTTCCAAAATTTTATTTGGGCTCAAGTTTCCTTCGGTAAGTTGCTGACCAGCTGAAACTAAATCACCATCGTTAACCGTGAGAGTAAAACCTGAAGGAATTGTGTACTCTACTAAGTCGTCGCCTTCGTGAACAATCTTAATCTGTTTTTCGCTCACGCGAACCACACCTGAAGCTGGAGCTTTGGTCATTACGCCGTCGGAAGTTACGAATAAGCTATCGCCGGAAATAATGCTTGCACCATCTTTTACCAAGATTTCACTTTCAGCTGGTACATCAATGTACTCAGTCTTTACATTTTCGCCTTCGATACGAACCACATTTTCCTTGCTTGAAGCTTTGGAAATAGATACTTTACCTGCAATTTCTGCAACGGTGGCCATACCTTTTGGTTCACGAGCTTCGAACAACTCTTCCACACGAGGAAGACCTTGAGTGATGTCACTTACAGAAGCGGAACCCCCAGTATGGAAGGTACGCATAGTAAGCTGAGTTCCCGGTTCTCCAATAGACTGCGCAGCTACGATACCCACTGCAGCACCAAGTTCTACCATGCGGTTAAACCCGAGGTCAAAACCATAACATTGCTTACACACACCGCGAGTTAACTTACACTTTAATACGCTGCGGCACTTTACTTCTGCAACATCTGTTTCGGCAATCGCTAAGGCTTGTTGTTCGTCAACACCGTTATTCTTCTTAACGATGACATTGCCTTCGCTGTCCTTCACATCTTCGGCAACTACGCGACCGAACAAACGACGCTCGAACGATTGATTCATCGCTTCGCTGTCGGCACGAGAAATTACGTCGAAATCTTTGGTGTTACAATCTTCGGCATTAATAACCACGTCTTGAGCAACGTCTACCAAACGACGAGTTAGGTAACCAGCGTCCGCAGTACGAAGCGCAGTATCAGACATACCTTTTCGAGAACCGTGAGTAGAGATGAAATATTCAAGAATGTCGATTCCTTCTTTAAAGGAACCGTGGATAGGCAACTCAATAGTACGACCACCAGGGTTTACTACCAATCCTTTTAATCCTGACATCTGAGTAATCTGGGAGAAAGAACCACGAGCACCACTAGATACGAAGTAGTTTACGCTTGAGTGAGGCATTACGGTTTTAACCACATCTTTTGCGATCTTTTCAGAAGCATCAGCCCAGATTTCTACTACGCGACCATATCGTTCGTCTTCAGTAAGTAAACCTTCAAGATACTGTTCTTGAGTGTTTTGAACCTCTTGATCAGCTTCTTCTAATAAATGATATTTAGTATCTGGTACTGTTAAGTCGTCCATTCCCCAAGAAATACCAGATTGCTTCATGTAAGTGAATCCAATACGCTTGATTTCATCAATCAAGTTTGCTGTTCGGTCAAGTCCGAATGCCTGGTAAGATTCACGAACCAAAGCTTGCAATGCTTTTTTATCGAAAGCCATGTTTCGATAGCCAAATTCTTCTGGCAAAATACGGTTAAAGATAATTCGTCCGGCACTTGTTTCAATAATTTCTGTATCATCTAGCCGAACTTTAATTTTTGCTTGAATATGAATGTGCTTGTTATTGTAGGCAAGAATAGCTTCCTGGCGATCACTAAACACTTTACCTTCACCCTTAAGGCCATCGCGGATAGTAGTAATATAGAAAGAACCCACTACAACGTCCTGCGCTGGTGTCATTACCGCATCACCACTTGCTGGCTTAAGCAAGTTATGAGCAGATACCATAATTTCACGGGCCTCTTTTTGAGCCGCCTCAGTAAGGGGAACGTGAACAGCCATTTGATCTCCATCGAAATCGGCGTTGAACGCAGCACAAACCATCGGATGAAGCTGGATAGCTTTACCTTCAATTAGTACCGGTTGGAATGCTTGAAAACCAAGTCTGTGCAAGGTCGGCGCACGGTTTAACAATACGTAGTGATCTTTAGTTACTTCTTCCAAAATATCCCACACTTCGGTGCGACCTTGTTCGATTAAACGATTCGCACTACGCACGTTGTGTGCGTACTCGCGAGAAATCAATTTTGAAATTACAAAAGGCTTGAATAATTCCAAAGCCATTCGCTTTGGCAATCCACATTGGTGAAGCTTTAAGTTTGGCCCAACTACAATTACAGAACGACCGGAATAGTCTACACGTTTACCAAGCAAGTTCTGACGGAAACGACCTTGCTTACCCTTAAGCATGTCGGCAAGAGAACGGAGCTTGCGTTTTTGTCCTGTTGAAGCAGTCACTTCTTTTCCATGACGAACAGAGTTGTCGATTAATGCATCAACCGCTTCTTGCAACATACGCTTTTCGTTTCGGGTGATAACTTCTGGAGATTTAATTTCCAAAAGCTTCTTTAGACGATTGTTACGGTTAATAACGCGACGGTATAAATCGTTCAAATCGGAAGTCGCAAAACGACCACCGTCTAATTGAACCATCGGACGTAAGTCTGGTGGAATAACCGGAAGGTGCTTAATCAGCATCCATTCTGGGCGAACGCCACTACGCAACAAAGCCTTAATCATTTTTAAACGACGTGTCAGTTTCTTTGCAGTCTGACCCTCTGCATCTTTTAAGTTGATTTCTAATTCCTGCGCCAACTGTTCAAGATTTGCTTCTTCTAGTAAATTCTCTAAAGCCTCAGCGCCAATTCCAGCTGTAAAAACTTGTCCGTACTTCAAAGACAAGTCACGATAAGCTAGCTCAGAAATAATTTGCATTTTCTTGATGCTCTTAAGTTCGCTGCGCGCCTGATCGCGAATAGCTTCTAAGTTCTGGATTTCTTTCACCCACATATCTTTGAGCGCAGTAACCTCTGCATCAATCTTCGCGCCTTTTACATCAGCGTCACCTTTTACTTCTTGCTCTAGCTGAGTTCGTGTTTTTGCAACCAAGGTTTCATAACGAGTTTCGATTTCTTTTTTCTTGGCCTTAAACTCGCTTTCGATTTGTTCCAAAGTATTCGCGCGAGCTTCTTCATCAACACTTGTGATGATGTAAGCCGCGAAGTAAACCAAGCGTTCAAGTTCTTGAACACCAAGATCTAATACTAAGCCCAGACGACTTGGAACGCTACGCAAAAACCAAATGTGAGCGACAGGGACAGCTAAAGTGATATGACCCATGCGTTCGCGACGAACGCTGGATTTTGTGACTTCAACACCACACTTGTCACAAACAATGTTTTTGTAACGAATGCGCTTGTACTTACCGCAGTAACATTCCCAGTCACGAATTGGTCCGAAGATTTTCTCATCGAACAAACCTTCTTTTTCTGGACGCTGAGTTCGGTAGTTAATTGTTTCAGGCTTAGTCACTTCTCCATGAGACCATGACAAAATTGTTTCTGGCGAAGCCAGTTTAATTTTTACGCCTTTGAATTCTTCTGTTTGAGTGAACATATTGTTGGATTAATAAGTAAAAAGTAGTAAGTAAGAAGTAATGGTGTTCTGAGTAATTTTCATCTTCCCGTTCAGGAAGGTTATTACTATTTACTGTTTACTTCTTACTGAATATTTCTTACTCCTTCTTTTTCTTCTTTACAGCTTTGCCCGGCTCATCAAACAATGATGGGCCATCTTGTGCTGGAGCAGCTTCGACCGGAGCTTCCCCTTCTTCGATATCACCTTCGGCAGTAGCGCTCATTGTTGCACCACCTTCACCAAGGAGTTCTACATCTAATCCTAAACTTTGTAATTCTTTAACCAATACGCGGAAACTTTCTGGAACGTTCGGCTTCTTTATCGGCTCACCTTTTACAATCGATTCATAAGTTTTACTACGTCCGACAACATCATCCGATTTGATAGTTAGCATTTCTTGCAAGGTATGCGCCGCCCCATAACCTTCAAGCGCCCATACTTCCATTTCTCCAAAACGCTGTCCACCCATTTGAGCCTTTCCACCAAGTGGCTGCTGAGTGATTAAGCTGTATGGTCCAGTTGAACGCGCGTGCATCTTGTCGTCTACTAAGTGATGAAGTTTCAACATGTACTTAATTCCTACTGTCACCGGTTCATCAAACGCTTCACCAGTTTTTCCATCGTACAAAGTAACTTTTCCAGATCGGGAGATTCCTGCTTTTTCTAACTCACCTTTGATCTGTTCTTCTGTTAATCCGTCTAGTACTGGAGTTGCAACTTTATAACCAAGCTTGTGAGCAGCAAAACCTAAGTGAGTTTCGAGTACTTGACCCAAGTTCATACGAGACACAATTCCAAGCGGATTCAAAATTACATCTACTGGAGTTCCATCTGCCATGTGTGGCATATCTTCAACAGGAATGATACGAGAGATGATACCTTTGTTTCCGTGACGACCAGCCATCTTGTCCCCTACTTGAATCTTACGAAGCACAGCAATCGAAACTTGAATCGAACGAATCACACCGCTCTGCAACTTATCACCAGCTTCACGAGTGAACTCACGAATGTTTACTACTTTACCGTATTCACCATGCGGAAGTGTAAGTGAAGTATCTTTTACATCACGACTCTTTTCTCCGAAAATAACTCTTAGAAGTTTTTCTTCAGCTGTTAAATCAGTTTCACCCTTAGGTGTAATTTTTCCAACAAGAATATCACCGGCTTTCACTTGAGCACCGATACGAACAACACCTTCTTCATCTAAGTTCTTAAGTTTTTCATCACCAACATTTGGGATGTCACGAGTTACAACTTCTGGACCAAGTTTAGTATCGCGAACATCAATTTTGAAATCTTCAATATGAACTGATGTGTAGTAATCTTCTTGCACTAAGCGATTCGATAATAAAATCGCGTCCTCATAGTTTCCGCCTTCCCAAGACATAAATGCAACTAGTACATTTTGGCCTAATGCCAATTCGCCATGTTGTGTGGAAGTACCATCTGCCAAAACATCGCCAGCTTTCACTTTCTGACCTTTGTCTGCACGAACGATTTGGTTCAAAGAAGTACCGCTGTTAGTGCGAACATACTTAAGCAATGGGTATTCATAAGTTTTTCCAGAATCACCCTTAACGGTAATTTTGTCACCGACCGCAGATAGAACTGTTCCTGATTCCTCAGCCAAAATAACCTGACCTGAATCACGAGCAGCCTTTGCTTCCATCCCAGTTCCAACAATTGGAGAACGAGGAACCAAACAAGATACAGCTTGACGTTGCATGTTTGAACCCATCAACGCACGGTTCGCGTCATCGTGTTCCAAGAAAGGAATTAAGGATGTAGTAACAGAAATAATTTGCTTTGGAGAAATATCAATGCAATCAACTTCGGTAGTATCACTAATTGTTGGAACACCGCGAACACGAACTGAAGCACGTTCATCTTTAAAATAACCAAGTTCGTCGACTTCTAAGTTAGCAGTCGCGATGGTTAATTTTTCTTCTTCGTAGGCATCCATGTACTCAACTTTGTTGGTGAGACGGCCTTTGATTTGAATCTGGTCTAAATCTTGTACTTTGGCTAATTTCTTAGCATCGCTATCGGAAATTTTATTTCCTGCTGTTACAAGCACATTGCCTTCGTTGTCTTTTACATCATAAAGCGCGATTTCACCAACAGCATCTTTACCATCGTTCTTAGCGAAACGCTTTACGATTTGGTATGGAGTTTCGATAAATCCGAAATCGTTAATGCGAGCGTAAGTTGCTAAGTGAGCAACCAAACCAATGTTTGGTCCTTCAGGTGTGGTAATAGGACAAAGACGACCGTAGTGAGAACGGTGAACATCACGAACTTCGAAACCGGCGCGTTCACGAGAGAGTCCACCAGGACCCATTGCAGATAAACGGCGTTTGTGTTCCAATTCCGCTAACGGATTAGTTTGATCCATGAACTGTGATAACTGTGATGAAGAGAAAAATTCTTGAGTAGCCGCAACGATTGGACGAACGTGAATCAACTGTGCAGGAGTTACTGTTTCAAGGTCAGCCAAAGACATTCTGTCTTTACAAATACGCGCCATGCGGGCCAACCCAACGCGATAACGCGTTTGAACTAACTCACCTACCGCGCGAACGCGGCGGTTTGCCAAGTGATCGATGTCATCTGCTGGATCACCAGTATTGTTTAAACGAATAATTTCTTTAACCACAGCAACCATATCTTCCAAGTCTAGTAAACGACTGTCGTGTTCTGCTGGTAAGTTTAAGCGTTGGTTGAATTTGAATCGTCCCACTTCGGAAACATCGTAACGATCAAAGTTAAAGAACATCGCGTCGATTAATGAACGCGCGTTATCTACTGTCGCTAGATCTCCTGGACGAATACGCTTGTAAACTTCTTTGTAACCTTCGTCTGCTGTTGAAGATGCATCTTTTTCTAAAGTAGTTTGGATATAACGCATTTCAGGATTAGTATCTACATCCTTAAACGCTTCCATGATTTCTTCATTGGTCTTCAAACCAAAAATACGAAGCAATGCTGTAATTGGAATACGGCGCTTGCGATCAATCTTTACACCAATTACACCAGCGTTGTCTGTATCAAGCTCAAGCCATGCACCACGGTTAGGTACAATCTTTGCGCCATATAAATTTCGGCCGCGAGAAAATTCGGAAGTGAAGAAAACCCCAGGTGACTTAATTAACTGAGAAACTACTACACGTTCAACACCATTGATAACCAAAGTACCACGCGGTGTCATCAATGGAAAATCACCAAAATACACATCTTGTGTTTTGGTTTTACCAGTAACTTTATTTACGAGCTTCGCACTTACATATAGAGGAGCTTCGTAAGTTGTGTTTCGTTCGCGAGCAGTGATTTCATCATACTTTGGCTTATCGAAGAAGTAATCGCCGAAGTAAAGTTCAAGGTTTTTGCTAGTGAAATCGTGAATTGGATTGATTTCATCTAATAACTCCTTTAATCCTTTATCAAAGAACCATTTGTAGGAGTTTAGCTGTACCTCGATGAGGTTCGACATTTTTACAGCTGGATGTCGTTTTGCAAAGAACTTTCGTTCCTTTGCGGTTTGGCCTGGTACGACAACAGAACCAATAGCCTTGGGCTTGTTTACAATAGCCATCTAGAGTGGGGTCCTTGGCTTGCCCAACGGCGCTCGCGCCGATGAGTTGAAGCTTAATTAACTTATTAAAAAAGGTATTCTAGGTAACAAAAAAGACTAGAATAAGCGGGTTTTTGTTTTTATTCCCTGTTTAACTCGTCGTAGACGAAAGGTTTAACAGGATGAAGATAAAAAAAGTAGGATTGCTGGAGCCGCCAATAGTCTTGTGTAAGGAATTGTGTCATACCGGACTTGATCCGGGATCTTATTAAATTGTGAGAAAAAAAAGACCCCCATTCTTGCCGAACGCAAAAACGGGCTTTTAAATTGCCTTAATTTCCTATGTATTTGTTCACATTTGAATAATATCAGGCAAGTATATTTTGTCAAGTATTTTTCAAGAAAATATAAAAAAATGGTCATTCTGGACGGCCGGCACACCCATGTTTACATGCTATAATTTAAGCATGATCGCATATTTAAAAGGCAAAATACTTCAAAAGACAACTCAATATCTGATTCTCGAGCAAAATGGACTTGGTTATAAAGTTCTTGTGACACCGGAAACTCTAGAACAGCCGCTTGGCTCAGAAATCGCCCTCTATATATATCATAAGAGTGGAGACGATGGTCAGACTTTATTTGGCATGCCCGACTTCGATGGCCTTCAATTTTTTGAGTTACTTATTTCCGTCACGGGCGTTGGACCTAAGATGGCCTTAACCATTATTTCTAGTTCCAAAATCGATATCTTACAACAAGCCATTATCAATCAAGACAGCGATGTGTTTACTCGTATGTCTGGCGTCGGCAAAAAAACTGCGGAGCGTATTATTTTAGAACTGAAGAACAAAATGACTGGCGGAATTCTTATGTCGGCTGGTGGCAGTAGCAGCGACTTGTTCGACGCGCTCATCTCACTTGGCTACAATCCCCGCGAAGTGCGCGATGTTGTAACCAAAGTTGATGACACTCTCGACACTTCAACGCAGATTAAAGAGGCACTGAAACTTATCACTAAAAGCTAAGCTTGATGTTATCAGAAGTAACTTCCAAAGAAATATATAACAAGTCCATTGCTCAGTTAGGCAATGCTTCTTTTTTACAGAGTTGGGAGTGGGGCGAGTTTCAAGAATCTTTAGGACACAAGGTCTTCAGATTCTCCTATGAGGAAAGCGGTAGCAACTACATTTACGCGCAATTCATCGAACAATCAATCCCCAATCTCGGTGGAAAATATTTTTACTGCCCCTATGGACCAGTTGGCAACTTTGAATTACTTCCAAAACTAGTCTCGGAGATTCAAAAACAATATTCTGATTATTGGTTTATAAGAATTGAGCCAACAAATCAGTTTCCAACAATTGGGCAAAAAACAATTCGTATCCAGCCTGCAAAAACCTTGGTCACCAACCTTTCGGTGTCAGAAGAAGATCTTCTCAAGCAGATGCACAACAAAACCAGATACAATATTAAAGTTGCTCAAAAACATAATGTTGAAGTCAGTGTAGCTGTCAGCCAATTACAAATTACAGAAGCACTGAACCTAATCACATCAACAAGTTTACGACAAGGATTTGCGGACCACCCTAAAAGTTATTACGACAAGCTTGTCTCAAATCAAAATTTAAATTCAAAAATTTACACAGCTACATGGCAGGATAAATTACTGAGCTCTGCGATTATGATCGATTATATTGGAACGCGAACCTACCTGTTTGGCGGTTCAAGTTCAGAGAATAAAAATCTCATGGCTCCGTATGCACTGCACTGGCAAGCGATAAAAGATGCAAAGTCTGCTGGTCTAACTCGTTATGACTGGTGGGGCATCGAAACTTCAACAGGAAAACAACCAGGGTTTGTCCGTTTTAAGCTTAGCTGGGGAGGAACAGAGGTTCAATACCCTCCAGCGCAAGACATTCCGAACAGACCGGTTCACTACTTTGTATATAAAATCTTGCGTAAACTAAACCGATTATTCTAAAGAGTGCTTTGCGCTATTTTTTATAACCACTCAAAACGCTATACTATATCCATGTTAAAAGATCTAAAAAACTTAATTCGAAAAGCTATTCCAACGGGCGCCTATAAAGCACTCGCCCCCATTTACCATGGAGCTTTTGCTTATGTTTCAGCAGGTTATTTTGGTTCGCCTGCACGCGACTTAACCTTAATCGGCGTGACTGGCACGGCGGGTAAATCCACTACTGTGATAATGTTGGCGCACATTTTAAATCAGACCGGTCACCGCACCGGATACATTACAACTGTGAGTAGTTACGACGGAAGAAACGAAACCATAAATCAGCACGGACTTTCAATGCCTGGCCCTTGGTTGCTACAAAAAACTTTGCACGACTTTGGCAATAAAGGTTGTAAGTTTGCAATCGTTGAAGCAACTTCAGAAGGCCTGGCACAGAACCGACATCTCGGAATGAAGTTCGATGGCGCTTTGTTTACTAATCTATCCCCTGCTCATCTCGATAGTCACGGTGGTTTTGAAAACTATCGCGAAGCCAAGGCGCGTTTATTTTCTGAATTGAAAAGTTCTGGCTTTCTAGTTGTGAATACAGACGATCCAAACTATGAATACTTTTCAAATTTTCCAGTTAGAAAAAAATTTGGAATCTCTGTGCGAGAAGATAAAATTGCGCAAACCTCGATGCCGATTATGAGAGCTGAGCAAATTCAAGTTGACGATGCACTCCACTTCACAGTAGAAAATCAAAAGTTCGATATTAAAATTAAGGGTTCGTTCAATATCCCAAACGCACTCTTAGCAATCAATGCAGCACAGTATCTTGGAATTAGCCTCGCTGAATCTGCAAGAGCTCTACAAAGTTTTGGAACAGTAAAAGGACGAATGGAGTCTATTGAAAACAGTCGCGAGTTAACTATTATTATCGACTACGCACCAGAGCCTGCTGGAATGGAACAAGCATTGCGTGCTGCGCAAATGATTCCACACAAAAGACTTATTCATGTTTTTGGAGCAACCGGTGGACACCGCGATGTATCGAAGAGGTTCGAGTTTGGAAAAATTTCTGCTCAATTTGCAGACACAATAATCATTACAAATGATGATGTGTACGAAACTCCTCCAACAGAAATTGCTGCAGATATAATGAAAGGAGTTGAAAGTTTGGGAGAAAAGAAAAAAGCTTCTTCAGTATTAACTGTATTAGATCGTAAAGAAGCTTTAGCTAAAGCATTAGAGATCGCTGAACCAAAAGATTTAATTATCGTCACAGGAAAAGGTAGTGAACAATTCTTAGTTCTCCCTGGCAATAAACGAATCGATTGGGACGAGCGAACAATTATAGAAGAGTTGTTGAAATAGATATCCCGGGCTAAAGCCGTAGCTCTGCGACGTAATAAAAAAACCGCACGCTCATATTAGAGCATGCGGGGCGGCAACCGCCTTGTCCCACTGCACAGGAACCACTTCATGAGCGGAAAGAACTTTAAGCAGTGTGGCAGTTGGCCTGATGTATTTCTGGTCGTATTTCTCAAAATGACCTGATTCGATAAGCCTGTCGAGAGCTCTTAACTTATCAGACTTCTTCAGATCGTCCGTTGTTTTTTTCCGAAGATATTCAGAAAACTCCAGCAAGCTTATATGTTCAAATGATTTCGGGTTGGTCAAGCAACAAAAAATCACAAAGGCCGCAACGACACAAGATTTTTCACTGCTGAAACTGTCTGTGAATTTAGTGAATGGCCTTTGGCCAAGATCGATTCTCCCTGGCAGAATCCCATTGTTCATTAGACTTGTCCTCCTTAAGACACAATATCAAAACACCAACACATATTACTGATTATTAAGCCATTTGTCAAGTATGACGTAAAGTCTCAATAGCTTG
>DBDS01000001.1:4107-53730 GCA_002293685.1 Patescibacteria group bacterium UBA926 | reverse complement strand
CAAGCTATTGTTAAGAATACGCAATAAACCTGCATTTTGTGCAGGTTTATTGTTACTGAATAATCTTATCAATTATTCCATATTTCTTGGCCTCTTCCGGAATCATAAAATAGTCCCGGTCGGTATCTTGTTCTATTTTCTTAAGAGGTTGACCAGTATGTTTTGCCATAATTTGATTAATCTGGTTTTTGATACGAAGCATTTCGCGAGCCTGAATTTCGACATCGGTTTGCTGGCCTTCAACCCCACCCATAACTTGGTGAATCATAATGCGGGCGTTAGGTAAAGCGAAGCGCTTGCCTTTTGCTCCAGATGCAAGAAGTACTGCAGCGGCACTTGCCGCTTGTCCGATACAGATGGTAGCAACATCGGCTTTCACATGTTGGATGGTATCATACATCGCCATCGCGGAAGTTACACTACCACCAGGTGAGTTGATGTAAATTTTAATATCTTCTTTTGCGTTTTCCGCATCCAAAAATAGTAATTGAGCAATTAAAGTATTTGCAACTGCATCATCAATAGGTTCACCTAAAAAGATAATGCGTTCCTTAAGCAAACGGCTGTAAATATCATAAGCGCGTTCGCCCATCGGAGTTTTATCGATAACCATTGGTACTAAAGGCATATTGTTTCCTTTCACTGTCATTCTGAATCTTTTGTGTCATCATGAGGCCGTAAGCCGAAGGATCTCGTGAGGGATTCTTCGTCGCTTCGCTCCTCAGAATGACATAAAAAATATTCAGGATGACAAAGTATTATTCTTCGTCTGAAGTTTTTTCTTCTGCTGAAGGTTCTGGTGTTTCTTCTACAGCTTCCGCGACTTGTTCGGTTTGTTCAGAAGTATCTTCAACTATTTCTTGTTCTGTTGTTTCTGGCGCTTCTTCGTCTGTTGGAGCAGCTTCGGAGCTACCGCCTTCTGAAGCGATATCGATTTTCCAACCAGTTAAGCGGGCTGCTAAGCGAACGTTCTGACCAGATTTACCAATCGCCAAAGACAGCTGATCTTCCAATACACCAATCTGCGCTTCTTGCTCTTCGGCGTTCAACTGAACATTTAAAATCTTCGCAGGAGATAAAGCATTGGCAATGAACTTCACTGCGTCGTCGCTCCATTCGATAATATCAATTTTCTCTCCACCTAATTCAGCCATTACAGTTTGAACGCGAGTTCCTTTTTGACCAACACAGGCGCCAATAGGGTCGATTCCTTCTTGGTTTGAAGTAACTGCTATTTTACTACGTGAACCAGCTTCGCGAGCAACAGCTTTGATCTCAACTGTGCCATTGAAAATTTCTGGAACTTCTAGTTCGAATAGTTTTCGAACCATGTCTGGGTGACTTCGAGACAAAGTGATTTTAGGACCTTTGCTTGTTGGTTCCACGTGGAGGATTAAAACCTTAACGCGTTGGCCAACGTCATACTTTTCACCTCGGATTTGTTCGGATGGAAACAGAATTCCAACAGCTTTTCCAAGATCGACTAAAACAGTATCACCTTCAACACGTTGAATAATTCCATTGATAAGAGTTCGTTCTTTGGCTTTGAAATCAGAAAACTGCATATTGCGTTCCGCTTCACGAAGTTTCTGAATAATAACTTGCTTAGCAGTTTGCGCGGCAATACGTCCAAATTCCATACCATCGGTTGGTGTGATTTCTTTGCTTACTACTTCTCCAGCCTTCACACCTTTTTGCCAACTTTGAGCTTCGTCTATGCTAATTTCTTTTTGTTGATCTTCAATTTCTTCTTGCGCGATTGGGACAACAGTTTTCTCATCATAAATTTTCGCAGAAAGATCTTCTGGATTAAATTTTACAACGATGTTTTGATCTTTGTCACCAAAGTCTTTACGAAAAGCCGCAGCCAAAGAAGCTTCGATCATTTCAATTATTTCTTCGCGCGAAATTCCTTTTTCTTCTGCAATCTGCGCTAGGGCTTGTTCTAGTTGTTCGTTCATATTTATCCTTGGAGGGGAAAACCCAGAAGGGGTTTTCCCCTTCCAACGCTCACTCGCAAGCGAGTTCACTGCCTCCCCTTTCCGAATGTTTCCTCGTCACTGGCAAAGCCAGATGACTCGGAGAAATTCTCTATTTAATTGTTATTAAATTGCGTGTAGTTGATGACCTCAGATTAAATGACTTTCTGGTTTGTTCAAATTCGAGGAGTCAGCGAGCAACGAGCGAAGCGTACTAAAGGTACGCTGAGCGAGTAGCAGAGCTGACGACAAAGAAGTTGGACAAAAGTCGCATGTAAGTCTGGACTTGTTCCAGACTAAATGCGACAGCCAGGAAGTCATTATCCTAAACAAAAAGATGAGCGGAGCTCATCTACTAGTTCAGTTCTACGGCATTTGTATATATTTTACTATATTTGACGAAATTGTCAAGATTTCTGTTTTCACTAACTTTAACCGATTCGGCCAGAAGAATTGCACAAACATCAATTCGTGGTCGGTTCATTGCAAACTCAGGGTTCTTTGAAAGAAACCACTGGACACTTCTAATCAGTCGTTGTTTTTTTGCGTAGCTGATACTTTCCTCGGGCAAACCAAATCGAGCTGAGATGCGCGTCTTAACTTCTACAAATACCAAGAGCTTATCGCGCTTCACGATTACGTCGATTTCACCCATCTGTTTACCAGTGCGATTGAAAGAATTAGAAACCAAAATTTGAAACCCCGCTTTCTGATACAAACGCGCGGCGTAATGTTCACCCCACGCTCCTAAAGTTTTTTCATTTGTCATGAACTAAGCGTAGCAAAAGTGACTTCAAGTCCTGATTAAGTTTTTCTCAAAGTTGAACAAAGAAAAACCCATCCAGAGGATGGGATTATCTTATCGTTTTTGTAAATATTTTTGCTTGATTTGTTCTCGTTCATGATTTACAAGATCATGACTATATCTCTTCCAAAAATATTTAAGAGGAGAGTACAAAAACGCAAGTCCAACTAGTAAAATAAGAAGCGCTGCAAATCTTGTACCAAGAGTGTTTACAAACTGTGCTCTCAATAAATACCAAAACATCTCAAGTAAACCAACAGTGATGAACACGGAACTAATTCTACCTAAAGCAGGTTTAATAAGAACATTCTTACTCACAATCCTATACACCATTACTAAGATACCAATTGCAAGAAAACCAACACCGGCCCAGAGAATTATTTTGTCTGTTAAAGCCATGCCGCCAAAACGGTCGATACCAAACCAAAACTGTCTTCCTAAAAATACTGACCAATCAATTGAATCAAACATAAAATAGAGTAATTATTTAACTACTCTATTACCCCTGAGGGCAGACCAGGTTATTACCTGGGATGACCGAAGCCTGTAGTCTCGCGATAGCGAGACGGAGGGGGTAAAAGAGATTTAATATTTGTTTTGCAATTGTGCAAAACAAATATTAGAAGCCCGTTAGGGCTATGGCGAAGCCATTAATCTCTATTTTATATTCTGTACTAAGTTTTGGCAAGTGATAGTGCAACAATTCGTCATCCATGGCAAAGCGAGACCGGAAATCTGATGGCTAACTAATGGATTCCCGCCTTCGAGCTCGCGATACTCGGGCTTTGCCCGAGCAAGCTCGTGTCGGAAATGATATTATATTGCTATTGTTTTTCAAAAATCATTGCGTAATGATATAAATCAGCATCTAAATCTTTAATGTGCTTCAACCCAGCCTTTTCTAGTTCTAAACGGATTTCTTTTTCGGAAACTCGTTTATCCATTGAAGGACCAAACGGGCTTGTCTCGTCTTTCCAATCCACAACCAATAATTTACCGCCAGATTTTAGCAATGAATATGCATTTTGAATTAAAGCACTTCGGTTTTTCACTTCATGAATAATGCTAGCTAAGATGACCGCATCTTCAGCGCCGTGAGGAAGAACGTTTATTGGCTTTTCTAAATCGGCTTTATAAACTTCAACGTTATGAAGATTATTCTGCAAACTAATTGATTTGGTTGCAGTGAGTTTCGATTCCTGAACGTCGATGGAAGCAACTCGTCCGTTAGTGCCAACGATTTTTGCCGCGGCCATTGTGTAGAAACCTGAACCACAACCAAGATCAGTGACATGTTCACCGGGCTTCAGACCAAACTGGCCAATAATTTTTTGTGGGTTTACGAATTTCAAAATAAACTGAAACCATTAATTAATAAATTGAGAAATAATACTCCTATAAAAATGATTATTGTAAAAAGCAAGCTAAGCCCTAAAAGCTTTCCCAAACTAACCAAAGCTTGGGTTTTTTTCTTATATAATTCAGGGGTGGATACTAGAATTACAAGTATAATCATGAGCCAAAATGTTGAACTTTGGGGGCTACCGCTAAGCATGTTACTAAATAATGGGTCATCCCAAATAAAATAAACTGCCAGTACTGATACAGTAGCGATAAGCAAACTTTTTACTATAGTGTATTTCATATATCGACTTCTTGTTGCAAACGTTCCATTTTTATAACTTTGTTTCCTTCTAACTCTACTAATAGAGCATTCGCTATCGCTGGACCCTCTTCGGGAATTTCAAGTTTGAACTTTCCTGTTTCTAAATAAGGAGCGAGAGAACTTTCTGGCTTCACGCCAAGCACCGAATCTTTTGCGCCCGTCATACCAATGTCTGTTTGAAAAGCTAAACCTTTTGGAAGTATTTTTGTATCAGCTGTTGGAATATGCGTGTGAGTGCCGTACATAATTGTTGCGCGACCATCAACGTGCCATGCAAACGCGTTCTTTTCGCTAGTTGCTTCAGCGTGCAAATCTACAATAATTATATCATCTTTTTGCGCTTCCTGGTTATAGATTTCATCAAACGCAAAAAATGGATTGCCAATTGTGCCGCGATATTGCTTATCGAAAAAGACCTGACCACCAAAATTAATTACTAAATACTGTTGATTATTTTTGGAGAAACGGTAGAAACCTTGTCCTGGCACATGACCACCCTGGCCTCCGGCCACCCCTCCTTGAAAAGGAGGGGAAGAAAAACTATCATCCAGCGTTAAGTAGTTCGCAGGACGCACTATATTATGAAACTTCTCAAAGCACTCTTCTGCGCGAGGACCACTATCGAACACATGATTTCCAGAAGTATAAACATCAAATCCAATAGCGTTTAAGTCTTCAATGTGACGCGCGATAATTCCTTTGCCATGAGTAAGATTTTCGACATTACCAATAACCACATCAGGCTGATACTCAGTTTTCCATAAAGGCAAAACCTGGCTCAGCGCAAGTCTGCCAGGTCGTCCCATAATATCTCCGATGATTAGTATTTTATTCATATCTTTACGAGGGGTGGCATTTCGCGGAGGCCCTCCGGTCGCCCGCACAAAGGAGGACGACTGGAGGTGCGAAATGACGGGACCCCGAGTCTAAACCAACAGCCCCGTTAGGGGCTGTTGAAAATTAACGAGCATATTCTATTACTCTAAAGTCACGGATAACATGTACGCGGATTTCACCTGGGAACTTGAGTTCGTTTTCCAAGCGGTTGGCTATTTCGCGAGCCAACTTCTGACAAGCATAATCGTCTAGTGCATTTGGAGTGACAAACACACGTAGTTCGCGTCCGCCTTGAATAGCGTAAGTTTTTTCTACTCCTTCGAATGAGTTAGCAATAGCTTCAAGATCACCTAAACGCTTAACATAATTTTCGAATGAATCTTTGCGAGCGCCAGGACGAGAACCAGAGATTCCGTCGGCGGCATCTACTATCATCGCTTCAATCGAAAGCGGCGCACGGTGACTAGCGTGTTCTGCCACGTCGGTATCGTGGTGATGAGATTCAATTGCTTCAATAACTTTTTCATCAAGACCAAACTTCTCGGCAATCCGACGACCAATTTCCACGTGAGTTCCTTCCATATCTTGATCGAGAGCTTTTCCAATGTCATGAAGCAAGGCACCTTGCTTACATAGCTGTTCATCTGCGCCCAATTGTTGTGCGATTAACGCAGCAATCTTCGCCATTTCAACTGAGTGAAGCAAAATGTTCTGACCGTATGAAGTACGGAACATTAAGCGACCAACTAAGTGGACCAATTTTGGAGGAAAAGTGGTGATACCAAGTTCATAAACTGCATCCTCACCAGCTTGCTTAATCTTCTCATTAACTTCGCCCTTGCTTTTTTCATACGCTTCCTCAATCCGAGCAGGATGAATACGTCCATCGGACAACAACTTTTCTAAAGTTAGTTTCGCAATGTAACGACGGATTGAATTGAATCCAGAAATCACAACTGTGTCTGGAGAATCATCAATCAAAATTTCAACACCCATGAGCTGTTCGAACGCGCGAATATTACGGCCTTCTTTACCAATAATACGGCCTTTCATTTCTTCGTTTGGAATTACAACAGTTGTAGTTGTGCTTTCCGCTGTAACTTCAGTCGCGATGCGCTCGATAGCTTGCGCAACAATTTTGCGAGCTTCCTTATCAGCTGTGTCATGAGCCTTAGCCAGTAACTTGCGATGCAAACCAAGCATTTCTTCGCTAATTTGTCGCTCAGTGTTATCGAGAAGAACTTTTTTTGCTTCTTCTTTATCCATACCAGCAATCTTTTCCAAGTTCGCCAATTGCTTTGCGCGAAGCTCTTTGATTTCCTCTTGCTGTTTTGAAACTTCTTCTTGCTTTCTTTCTAAGTCTTCAGCTTTAACTTCGAGCGCACGAGTTTTTGAATCTAATTCTTTCTCACGGCGATCAATACGATCTTCAAATCGAACAATCTGAGAACGAAAATCAGCTTCCGCTTTTTTCGCTTGCTCAGTAATCTCCAAAGCATTAGCTTTGGCTTCGATTAACATTTCCTTTTCTTTGTTCTTAGCGTCTTCAAGAATTTTCTCAGCGCGAGATTCCGCGTTGCCGACTTTCTTGGACATGATCTGCTGACGAGCGATGTAACCGATGATGGCTCCAACCACTAGTCCGCCAATTAAATATGCAAATAACATAAAAACCTTTCAACTTATTGAAGGTTCGAGGGAAATATTTGTTTATAACTACAAAATGACCTTAGAGAAGGTCGGTTTTATTGAGCACGGATTGGGTATCTCGACCGATTTCAAGTAGGAAATCAGGAGTTTTTTCTAAAGAAATAGTAGTTAACGACATATATTTTCATCCAGAACTTTCAAATCAGAGTTTATAATCTAATTTTTATGACTTTAATATACCACTTTTTATGTTTGGCGGTCAAATCCTGCTAGTTCAGTTGATTCTTCGCCCCCAAACGGTTAAGATGAATATACAATAATTAATTTTTAAACTATATGAACATAGACGATTACGAATTTGATGAGTTTGATTTTGCGCCAAAAGTTGGTCAGCCTACACCGGAGTTCTCCGATTTACAGAGCTACCATAAAGGCGAATTTCACAAAGTTTCACTTAGCGATTACAAAGGCAAGTGGTTGGTATTATTCTTCTACCCCCGCGACTTCACATTTATCTGCCCAACCGAAATTGAAGAGTTCGGCCGACTTTACCCTAAATTCCAAGAACTAAATTGTGAAGTTCTTGGCGCCAGCACTGACAGCGAATACGCTCACAAGGCTTGGTACGAAACTGACGCTCGGTTAAAAGGTGTTGAATATCCAATCGTTGCGGATACCACTCAAGAGCTTGCAGACATGTACGGGGTTCTCGACGAAGATGGTAGTGCACAACGTGGTACTTTCGTTATTGACCCAGAAGGAACGCTAAAATTTATGTTGGTTTCCGCAGATTCTGTAGGTCGCAATATTGAAGAAACTTTACGTGTAGTGGAAGCGGCTCAAACTGGAGAGAAGTGTCCAGCGAATTGGGCGAAGGGAAAGCAAACCCTTGGAAAGGCTTAGAATGAAATACGAACCAAAACAATTTGAAAGTATAAATGGTGTAAACGGCCTTTCCGAAAAGTTAATGAAAGAGCATTACAAACTTTACGAAGGCTACGTTAAAAAAGCCAACGAAATAGAAGAGAAGCTTAAGACCGTAGATCTAGCTTCTGCGAATGCAACTCAATCCGATTTGCGTTCGTTAAAACTTGGCTACTCTTTCGCAGTTAATGCCATTAAAAGTCATGAGCTTTACTTCGGAAACATCTCTGGAAATGGCAGCGCACCTCAAGGCTGGGTTGGTTCCAAAATCGCAGACACTTTTGGCTCTTACGACAACTGGTTAGCAGACATGAAAGCAACCGGAATCGCCGCACGCGGCTGGGTTTGGTTCGCATATGATTGGCAAAACGGTTCGGTGTTTAATTACCTTGGGGACCAGCATGATGCTTTTCCAATTTGGCACGCCACTCCTTTAGTAGCGCTCGACGTTTACGAACACGCTTACTTTATGGATTACGGCGTCGCTCGCGCCGATTATATCGAAGCTTTCTTCAAAAATATAAATTGGAATGATGCCGAACAACTGGCGAACAGCACCGGTATGGATAAGATGTGATGCAATACGGACTATTCTGGGTATCACTAAAGGTGATTCTGAAAAATCAAAAGAATGAAGTTTTGGGTTTGGAAGCCCAACTTAATGGTTCTATGCCGGGGTTTTATGACCTACCTGGTGGACGAGTGGATAATCATGAAGTTAGAGAATCGTTTCCAAAACTAATTGATAGAGAGTTAAAAGAGGAAATTGGGAATATTGAATATAAATTGAATCCCAAACCAGTCTTTGCTCAAACATGGGATGTCAAAGATGGAAAACTGGTTGCATATGTCTATTATGAAGCTGAATACTTAAGTGGAGATATAATTATCAGTAACGAACATTTATCTTCTAAATGGATACCGCTTTCACCAGAAACTATTGAACAGCACTTCACCTCATTTCATAAAAACGCATTACAAGAATGCATCAAATAATAAAACACCCTAGATTCTGGATTCCCGCCTGCGCGGAAATGACATGAACTAGGGTGTTTTATTATTTAGCGACAGCTTTCTTTGTGGACTTCTTGTTCTTACTTAGAGCTGTTTTAGATTTAGTAGTATTCTTACGAACGCGTGGAGTGTTATCTCGAAGCTTGCGGACGTAATATAATTTGCTTTGACGCACAAGATCATCTTTTACGATTTCAATCTTAGCAATGTTGGGTGAGTGCAATGGGTAGATACGTTCGACACCAACTCCGTTGGAAATCTTTCGGACCATGAAAGTTGCGTTAGCACCTTTACCGCCTTTGCGAGCAATCACTAAGCCTTCAAAAATCTGAATACGTTCTTTACCACCTTCTTTAATGCGGTTGTGAACTTTGACAGTGTAACCAGTCTTAAATTCTGGAATATCTTGAAGTTGCTCTGCTTTTAAATTCTTTACAATTGACATAGGATTGGATGTCATCCTGAGGAACGAAGTGACGAAGGATCAATATTCTAGATTCTTCGCTTCGCTCAGAATGACAATAAATTATAATAAATTAGCTTTCTGGCTGTTTAGTCTTTTTAACAATTCTTTTAATTCTTTAGGCAATTCACTTACCGCTTCTATCCAAGATTCGTCCGGTAATTGAACTTCTATCTTTTTAGCGTGAAGAAATTGTCTATTGAGGTTTAGCTTCATTGCAGGCTTACCGCCATACAGTTCATCACCAACAAGAGGAAATCCTTGAGAAGAAAAATGAACGCGAATCTGATGCGTTCTACCTGTGTGTAATTTTACAACAACTAGGGTATAAAAGTCAACCCTGTTAAACCCGCCTTCGGCGGATTGTTTAACAGGGTCAACCCCATCACCTCCCCCTGCCCCCTCCTCAAGAGGAGGGGAAGACAAATATTCAAGCACCCGATATTCAGTTAATGAGGGCTTGGAAGTCACCATTTGACTCTCTTTTGTGGTGTATTTTCGAAAGTCTTTCTTACTTTTTCCTAATGGTTGATCGAAAAAACCGTGCGATTGAGGAATCTTTCCGCAAACCAATGCGATATACTCTTTTTTAACCTTTCGCTCGGCAAATGCGTCTTTTAAATGCTCGTAGATTTCGGGAGTGAGGGCTACCATCATGACACCGCTAGTGTCTTTATCTAGTCGGTGAACAATCCCGCTACGCCCTTCTTCTCCTACCAATCGAATATCTTTAAAATGAAAAAGCAGTGCCTGAGCCAGTGAATCGCCTTTAAAACCAGCACCTGGATGGACTACTAACCCTGCCGGCTTATCGATAATTAACAAGCCGTGATTGTTATACAAAGTTTTTAATGGAATATTTTTTGGTTCCAGCGAGTCATCAACGACCTCTGTTGGTGAGTAAGAAATTTCATTATCCTTACGAACCGCAAAATGAGGAGAAGTAATCACCTCGCCGTTAACTTTAACATGGCCGGCCTCAATATCTTTTTGAATTTTGCCGCGTGAAAACTCTGGCAGCTTTGCTGCTAAATATTTATCCAAACGAGTTTTTAAATCTTCAACTGTAAATTTTTTCATATATAGTATCATCGGCTCCCCGCCTACGTGAGGATAAACTCCGAGCCGGGGTCGAGATCCCGGAACACCTTCGGCGTCCGGGACTACTTGCTTACGCAAGCAGATCTGGTCTTCGTTTCTTAGTTCGTTTTTCACTTTCTTCTTTTCGCCACTTGGCTACATTTGCGTGATGGCCGGTAAGTAATACTTTTGGTACACGGAGCTTCTTACTATTGATCTCAAAAACTTCTGGCTTGGTGTATTGTGGATACTCGAGTAAATTATCCGAGAAACTTTCGCTATCTGCAGATTCGTCTTTTCCTAACACACCAGGAACTAATCTTAGAACAGCTTCCGAAATTACTAAAGCTGGTAGCTCTCCGCCCATTAAAACATAATCACCAATAGAAAGTTCTTCATCAACGAATTTACGAACCCGTTCATCAAACCCTTCATAACGTCCTGATACAAAAATTAAATTGTCGTACTTAGTTAAACGCTTGGCATGTGCTTGATTAAACGGCTTGCCTTGCGGGGTAAGTAAAATGATTCTGCTGGATCCCCGGTCTCGCCTTCGGCTCGCCTGGGATGACACTTTAGATGTTTTCTGGATTGCCTTAACTACAACATCAGGACGAAGAACCATACCGAGACCACCACCATACGGACGATCATCGACTGTCTTTCTTTTGTCTAAACCAAACTTGCGCATATCTATAGCTGTAAACTTAACCAAGCGCTTTTGGATTGCTCGAGCGATGATGCCAAACTCTGAATAACGCTGAACAAATTCAGGGAAGAGTGTGATGATGGAAATTTTTTTCATCGATTTGATAATAAACTATACTTTTCTATCAACTTGTCATTGGTAATACTATCTGATATATTTTCCCACATGGAGGAAATATGAAATTTACGATTATATTAAGCATCCTTGCACCTGCTGGATACCGAGGCAACATGGGATATTACCACGAACATTCTTTTCGAGCATTCACTCCAAGCAGTGCTAGAACAAAAGCAAAAAAATACATCGATGATTTCCGTTCAAATGAAGCCAAGATGGCTGGCGGGAGAATTATCTCCTGTAAATTATACCTGAACTTACCAGTTATTAGTAAATTCTTTGGACTAAGTTTAGTGCAACCTGAGGTTTAAAGCAAACCGCCATCCCACCAGCGCCAATACTTTGGCGCTCTTTTTCTAACTTAAAACCCGCGCTCACGATTGATTGCGGGTTTTGATTTTTGAGATAATTTGAGCAAAATTTGCCGATTTGCCCAAGAACGAGGCATTTTCCGAGCACCGAGCGACGCGTACTGAAAGTACGCAAAGCGAGGGTGGAGGGAAATAACGAAGTTATTGGGTAAAAGCTTTATTGAAACTCGGGCTTTGCCCGAGTGAAATAAAGCGATCGCAAATTTCTCCTAGAGTTTAAAATCGTCCATGTCTGCTTGCACATCTTCGTTAGAAGCTGTTGCAGCAGGAGCGTCATCGCGATGTTCGCGGCGAGGACCACGGTGAGAACCTTCTGGCTCGTAAATCTTCAAGTTAACGCGAGCCTTGTGCTTAGCACCAACAACACGAAGTAATGTGCGAAGTGCTTTTGCAGTTTGACCCATACGGCCGATGACCTGACCCATATCATTAGGGTTGATGTGCAAAGTGATTAGAACGCCCATTTCGTCTACACTACGTTCTGTTCGCACGTCATCAGGATTATCAACTAGAGACTTTACTACATATTCTACAAACGCTTGATCTTGTTCTTCTGGCATGTTCGTAAATTTCTGCGATAGGTATTTCCGGCTTTCGACCTCTGAGGGTTTCCCCTTCCTAGCCATCTATTGCTCTGGCAGAATACCAAAAATTTACAACGGTGTCAAAATAAAACCTCTGAATATAACTCAGAGGTTTTATATCTTAATCCAATTCTTTATGGTGTAGTCTCAACTCTATCTGGAATACCAGCACCAATAGAGAAGACTTCGGGAAGTGTATTTACCGCACGACTAATTGTAGAAGAACTTATATTAGCAAAGTTAACAAAGCGGTGAAGAGTGCTAGCAGGGCCGCCTGGGTTAGAAATTCTTGCCGATACAACAAGACTACAAACTCCTCCACCCGCAAGGTTCCCAACAGTATAAGGTCCGCTACCACTTCCTGTTGCACAACTTCCACTCGACCTTACCAACTGTACATTTTCAAGATTCTGATCTCCAGTATATAGTTCTGTAACTAAAACATTGCTTAACGATTCATTACCAGAATTTCGCACACAAATTTCAAAGAATACAGTCTGGCCACTCACATAAACATTTCCGTTCGGTAGTGGGATACTATTAGGGCTACCGCATGAAGAATGAGATGGCACTGATGCACCAGATCCTAATACACGTTTGTATGAACCTTCTAAGCTTGGTGCACATGAGGTTACTATCACCGGCCCAGCCGTGCTTGAATATGATGGAGCACCACCTGAGCCAACACTAGCAGAAACTCTATAATAATAAGTTCCTGCATTTAATCCGACATCATTAAAGGTATAAGAGGCTTGACCGTTATTTTGAACAGTATGGATTGGGCTACCCCAGTCTGTTCCGTTTATACTTCGATATACTCTATATTCAATAGATGAATTATGTCCAACTCCTGGATTCCATGTCACTTCAATTTCTGAACAAGCCCCAGCGTTTGCATTCACAGAGACAGGCGCAGTTGGAGCCGAAGCTCCTGTAACTCGCAGTTGCATCACTCTTGTTTTAGGGTCAGTAGTTGTTCCTGCATTAGACCGGAAAATAATAACGTAATTTCCAACCGGAACACCAGTAGTATCAATTTCTGCTATAGCTGAGCTATTATAAGGTGCGTTGACTGGATTTTGAGTGATTTCGATTTGACTTAGTGGTAATGAGGGCGGAGCGACATTCATCACTGACATCACAACTGGAGAGTTAAACCCTTGGGTTGGGTTTGTGACAAGCAAGTTAACTGTAGAGGTCTGTCCTTGTGCCTTTACATCGCTAGTTGGAATAATGGTAAACTCATAATCAGGATTTGCTACAACATTAATTTGCACACTAGATGTAGCAGTGCTTCCGTTAGTACCTTCACAAGTTAATGTATATGTAGTGTTAGATGTTAAATTAGATGTGGATCCAGAACCTGATGTTGCTGATCCCCATGTACCAGGAGTAATCTGACACTCCGTAGTGTATTCAGAGCTCCAAGTGAGAACTCCAAACGATCCATAGATGACATCACAAGGACCTGGTATCGGGGTTTTAGTGTTAATACCTTCGCAAAGTAATGTAGCAGTAGGTGGTTCTGGAGCAATACCAACTGTAACCTCTACTTGATCAGGATCAATTGGTGAACCAGAACTGGTCACACAATCAATCTTAAAAATATAAGTAGTGCCTTGTTCTAGACCCGTGATATTTTGAGTTCCACTTGATGGTCTCGGGCTCGTACCAGTCCAATCAGAAGACACTCCTTGAACCATTGAAGGTATGCATGACGCAACATCACCTGAAGGAACCCAAGTTAATCTCCCGGTACTTCCATTAGGCGGGGTTGGAGTAGTAGGACCGTTAGAGTCATTAAATCGTAAATCAATTGAACCAGTGGTATCAGTCACTATTAGATTGGATATACACTGTTGTGTTGTTGATCCATCTGTAGCCATAAAAGTTAGCAAATAAGAATCAGGGTTCAGGTTTGCTGTATTTACCAAACCAATATTCTGATAACTATTACTGGCATTCAATAGCACAGGTGAAGGACTCATCAATGGCCCAGTTGGAGTTGCGGACATACTGACGCTAACTTCGGAATTATAACCGCTTGTCACACTGGCGCTAAGAGGAAACTGAACGACACTACCACGTGGTACTGTAGTACTTACTATTCCGCAAATAAAGCTAAATGATTCATTTCTAGTGATTGTAAAAGCTGGTGAACATAAAGACTGTCTTTCGTAAGCATCATTTGGCCAAAGTGCTGTTACAGAACCTTCTACTGTAGCGCAAAAACGATAGAGACCGGTTGGCCATGAAGAAGTGTCGATAACTCCTGTGAATCCAGCAGGACTGACTTGTTCAGGACTCATCCCTGGTAAACCCGGAAAACTCCACCTAGTAGTCTGTTCAGGGTAATAAGCATAACCAGACCATTGATCACCGGCATAAACATTATTTACGATTCTTTGGATATCAAAATTTACACTAATATCAACATACTCAGTTCTTGCACAAAAATTATTTGGATCAATTGTATTCAAACAGGCACCATATCCATCCGTTCTAATATTCAAAGTATTTTGGTCTGCGCTTAAAGTTGAACTGGTGTTGTAAATTTCCGCTGGATAAAAATTAGCTTGGGCAGTTGGAATTACATTATCTGTGAACTGATTTACAACTACTAAGCCGCCACCGACAATGAATATGCTAAGAAATGTTTGGAAAAAAAATCTTTTTGTGATTTTCATACTAGTATTGGTTTTGAGTTAATGTTATCTCAACTATCGCTTCGGAGCTATCAATACCCGAACTGACCGAAATCATTAAAGTATCATCAGCTCGACGCATTAAAATTGGAGAAGTTAATGATCCTCCTACATTCCGCACCCAACCTTTGCCTGTAAAAAAATTGGTGTATGTTTGAAGTGCTTGAGCGGTAGTTTGAGGACTCTTAAAAAGTTTGGTTGACTGAATTCTTCCATCATTGCTTGTAGCTTCATAGTTATCCAAGACCTCACTACCATCCTGCATCGGTAAGTCTTCAGGGAATCCGCTAAGTATTTCGGCTGACCCTAATTTCTTAACTTCTGCACTAAACTCCCCCGAACTAATTTCTGTAACAGAATTATTCATATCTGGCGCCTTACGCAGATAAAAATACACTGTGACTAATGCAATAATGATTATCAGAATAAAAAATATCCCTAAAAACATTTTGCTAATAGAGCCAGGCAGTTTTGATTGAGTTTTCATTTGAATTTTATTTTCTGGCCATTTTATTATTCAGGCCTAAGTTTACTTCGTTGTCTTTAGTATAATATATCAAATATGATTCTGCAATTTAAAAAGACCCTACGACAAGCATAGGGTCTTTACCAAATAACATTCTACGGAGCAGTTTCGGTACGATTAGGGACTCCACCACCAACAGAGAATAACTCTGGAAGCGTGTTTACATCGGTAGATACTTGAGTTGAACCCACCGTCGCATAGTTAGTAAATCTATGAAGGGTGCTAGCGGGACCGCCTGGATTAGTGATTACTGCACTCAGTAATAAACTACATGTCTGACCTGGATTCATAACTCCCGGAGGATTACCACTAATATTTACCGAATAAGGGCCGGAACCACTACCACTCACACAATTACCGCTTGAGCTAATTAATTGAATATTTTCTATGTTTAAGCTCTTAACTAAATCTTCTGTAATAACCACATTACTTAATGCTAATGTTCCAGAACTACGAACACAGATTTCAAAGAATACAGAATCACCTGCTTTATAGATTAAACCATTAGGTAGTTCGATACCCAACGAGCTTCCGCATGCAGCATATGCAGATGGAGCTGAACCTGTACCTACAATTCGCTTGTAGGTACCGCTTAAGCTGGCATTACATGGTGTCGGCACTATCGGTCCAAGAACAGGAGAGTAAGATGGTGATCCTGTTGAACCAACACTTGCCGAAATTCGATACTCATATGATCCAGCTGGGATGTTATTGTCTTGATAAGTGTAACCACCCGCCGAAGTATAAGGAATCACAGCAATCGCATCACCCCAAGCGCCCGCACCTGAAAGACGTCGATAAACTCTATATTCAATTGAGCTATTATGAGTTGCATGAGAATCCCAAGTTACTATTACTTGGCCACAAACACCCTGATTGACATCAGCAGATTGTGGCGCTGTCGGCGCAATAGCTGAGGTTATACTCAAAACATAATTTAATGTTTTTGGATCATTACTTGTAGAGCCATTAGATTGAAAAGTGATTGTGTATTGCCCTGGAGTCACACCAGTTGTGGTAATTTGTGCGACTGCGGGAGTACTGTATGGAGAGTTTACAGGAGCATTGCTGATATTTACATTAGCCAATGGAAGGCCAGCTGGTGCAATATTAATAACAGACATGGCCACTGGAGAACTGAATCCATCAAGTGGATTTAAAACTAATAAGTTGGTTGAAGAAACATTACCCTGAGCTACGACATCATTATAAGAAGATAGAGCAAAAGTATAGTTTTGATTGGCAACTACATTTACCTGCACAGTTGAAGGAGCAGAAACACCTCCAGGGCCAGAACAAGTCAATGAGTAAGAAACACTGCTTGTTAAATTAGGAGTATTGCCATTACCGCTAGTTGTAGTTGGCCATGTACCAGGCGTGATATTACAAGTACTCGCATAGGTTGAGGACCAGAATAATGTAGCCGCAGAATTATACCCAACTTCACAAGGTCCAGTACTCGGAGTTTTAGAATCACTGCCCAAACATAATAAGTTTGCTGTTGGTATCTGTGGAATACCTACCTCTACTTGAACAGTGGCTGGATCAACAGGACTTCCACCAAGAGTAACACAATCGATTTGAAAAATATAAGTTTCTCCAGGGGCCAATTTAGTTACGACACTCGAGCCACTACCTGGTAAGTCGGCTTGTCCAGACCAATCATTTACATCTCCTTGCGCCATACTAGGAGTACAAAAATCTATAGGACCAGTCGTGTTCCATGATAATGTACCAGAATCACCATCTGGTGGTGTTGGTGTAGTCGGACCAGTTGAGCCATCAAAGAATAAAGTGACTGTTCCGCTGTCAATGACCGTTAACTCAGAGACACAATTAAAAGTATTAACTCCATCTGTGCCCGTAAAAGTTAAATCATAGACACCAGTCGACAAACTACTGGTATTAACCTCAGCTACACCAGTATATGAATTTCCAGAATTAAGTATTAAAGGACTGTTATTCATAACTGGACCGGCTGGATTACTAGCCATAGTAACCGAAACAGATGAAACAGGATCACCTTCTGCAGAAATAATATAAGAAGCTGATTGACCAATTATCACTGACTGGGCGATACTACAAACTAAACCTGTATACTGCGGGCGCACAATAGTAAATGGTGAGTGACAACGAGAATCTGTACCATAAGCATCTATTGGCCATAAAGCAGTTGTCGAACCACCCACAGTTGCACAAAAGCGATAAGTTCCAGATGGCCAAGAACTTGTATTCACAACACCACTAAAGCCTGCTGGATTAATCTGTTCAGGTGTTGGAAAACCAGGGAACCACCAGTTTGTGGTTTCTTCTGGATAGTTCAAAAGCCCCTCCCATTGATCACCGGCATGGGCATTATTCACAATCCGCTGAACATCCAAATTTACAGAAATATCGACGTATTCACTACGAGCGCAAAAATTGTCAGGATCTAATGAATCTAAACATGCCCCATATCCACGCACGTAAATTGTTAAACTGTTCTGATCTCCACTTAGAGTACTGTTCACTTCACGGATTTCAGCAGGATAAAATTGCGCAGAGGCTTGATTAGAATAAAATATAATACTGAGTAGAAACCCAAGGAACAATACAGTGCTAAGTATTAACAATCGAGCAATAATATTATTAGATATAGTCATAAATTTTGTTAGTTACTTGGTGAACTTTGCAATAATACTAAGCTTACTACTCTATCATTGGAAGCGGTATTATTTTTAACTTCAATCATTAACCTATCCGATTTGTATTGTAAGACTGTTCCCAACTTTTCTGTTGTGACTTCCCTTAACGATGTAATTTCTAACCAATTCTTGGTCTCAAAAAATCGAACATAATTGTTTAATGCATTATTTAAACTCGCCGTTGTTGTAATGGTAACAGAAGATTGAATACGCCCATCGTTGGTTTTGAATGACTCGTTTGTTAAAACCCTTGAACCTGCCTCAACAGGTAAATCTGATGGAATAGCTGGAGGAAATTGAGCACCCGAAAATTCGGTTCTCTCCACAGACAACTCGCTTGATTCGGATGACTGCTGTTGATTTGTATTAACGTTTTGAGAATTAAGCAAATAAAAACCTGCAACAACCATTGCTACAAGTACTATTAAAAAAATCACTAACAACTTCTTTTTATCCATTTGTATTTTTGTTTCTGGTAAATTTGATTTATTTTTATCAAATACTTACCTCTAAAAGTGACTTAACTGACATTAGTATAGCACATCTATGCAATTTTTGCAACCAATTCCTCAATAAAAAAAGCGAGAACCGAAGTTCCCGCTAAAATTATGCAGAAGATACTGACAAGACTACTTAGCAGCCTTGTCTCTATGGTACTTCTGATAGATCAATTCGGCTTCCTGGATTGAAGCCGGATAATTGTCTGGTAAGGTAAAAGTAACATACAGCCAATCACGAGTCCCGTAACCTACACTAAACGACACATTCCTTTGTGTAACCGCTGTGGTTCCAAAAGGTATAGCCGCTTTGTTGCAACAGGCCATTGTAGGGTGGAAATTCATCATGATACTACCGCTGTTTGGAGACACAAAGTTCGTGCTATGCCTTCGAACAATTAGCCCTTTACCCAATTCCACTGTTTGTGACGCAAACTGATCGAACAAACCATGTCCTATCCGTCTTTCGACAAAATACACATCACCAGTAAGGGTTCCATCGGAATTTAGTATAGGAATTATATACCCAATAGGCGGACCATTTGGACCTCTGCCCTTAGTAGCAATGGCTGGAGTTTGGATGTACCTTGAGTGTGAACCCCGGGTATCTATAACTTCGTAGCGAGCCGTGCTGGCATGCCAGCCTAGCTTCATCCGAATTATGTTTCCAAACATCATGTATCGGTTTTGAACAGTCCCCATCGGGTCAGCTTTATCGCCATACTCCCATATTTGACCATTTTCGGAGTTCTCACCCCTTGAGTGCGCTCCCTGACCAAGGTTGTGTCCAAGCTCATGGAGCATAGTGTTGAAAGTCTGTTGGTTCATAATGTTGGAGGAAGATTCACCGAATATGGAATTCAGGTGTATAAAAATATACCTAACCCCAGAAGTTTCGCCGAATGGTCCAAGAGTGGCTTGTGCCAAGCCAGCACACTCAGGCATGTTTCTAAAAAGATATTGCCTGGTGCGATAAGCTGTTTTACTGAAACCTTGTGCTTCGAGCATGTTATCCGCCTGCACTAATGCGGCGTTAAAATAATCGTAGCAAGTTCCGTTGGGGGCAGGCACAGGCGTAAGCGAAACAGTAACCCAAGGCGCCACATCCCCTAAAGGATGATGGAATCCAACCAGCTTGTATTGATCATACGAGTTCTCCCTAATCAAATTCCCAAGGGAGTCAAGGTTGGTATGGAGCTTACCTCTAAGCCATTCAACGGAATACTGAGGCGTAGGATTATTTGCGGGAGCAATGTTTATTGTTAACATTGGCCGCTCCTGCCCATGGCTGGGCGGTGGCAATGTTAGCGGTCCAAACACAGACCCGGGTGCATTTAAACTGTTGTCCTCAATCACCTTCTCTATACCGGTTACCTCAAAATTTGGGGAATGGATTTTTTCTACACTCCCGAACTCATTCATTACCGGCAAGTAGCCAGAACGAACGCCACGCAAAACCACTTCCTTATTGAACAAGGGCTCAAAATCCACCTTACCAGAAAGATAGGTGAACATCCGATTTTTTCCGTCAGTCTCTACTATGAAGAACCGACTATGAGTGGGCTCAACCTCGTTCTCTTCGACAATCATCTTTTCGACAATCCCTTTAAGGGTCTCGATTCGAACCTTTTGCCGTTTCTGTGAAGAAACAACAGGTACAAACATACTCAAGCACAGTGCGAACACTAATACCTGAGCAAGTAAACTATTTATCTTCTGCATTATCTTCTCCTCCTACGAGAAATTTGAAAGTTCATGCCTCTTTTCTGAATGAGGCTCCGTAAACAAAAACTAGCAAAAAAAACAGATTTAGTCTAGCTAAATCTGTTTACTATACTATTTTTCCTGTGAATTGTCAATTCATAAATCGAGTGATGTTGATACTAGATTTCTGTTACTGTCGCTCTGACTATTGATGTAGTAGCGGTTTGTCCTGGATTGATAGTAATCTGAAGTAACTGATAGCCTTTTTTACCAAGCAACATTTTATGAGTATTTTCATTAGTCTGTGAAATTACATCCCAGTCATTATTTCGAAGAAAGTTTAGATACAAGGTGTAGTTCGCTGTCATGCTTTGATTAGAATTAAAGCTGCGGATAGATTGATCACCTTGATTGTCTACGTTTACAATTTCATTTTCTGTAATCTCTGCATTTGCTTCAGACGGAAAATTGACTGGAAACCCGGTTGGCAAAATTTCAGGAGAAATATCTTTTGCGACAACTCTTGCACCTTCAGATTGTTCGCGACTTGCCTCCTCCATAGAAGTTCGCTCTTTAGATTCTTGTGACAGAAGCAGAGCTACATATAACAATGCAAGAAGTGCGGCCACAATTACTAGAAGCTTAAACACAGTATTGAAGCTTATGTCACCAGAATTAGGACTGGGACTATTAATTTCATTAGCCATTTTATTTTTAATTTCTTCCGACATAGCGGATTAGTAAAAGTTAGATATATTATAGCATATTTACCAAAGACCCTGCATCAGCTGCGGGGATTCTGTTTAACTGCGGGATTCTTTAATACCAGAAACCCCGGCTTTCGCCGGGGTCCCTTTGTGAAGTAAAAAATATTTTTTCAATAGAGAGATTATTAAGCCTTAACTTCAGTTGGAGTTTCAACTTCGGAAGGAGCTGGGGTTTCTACTTCGGCCGGAGCTTCTGGAGCTGCTTCCTCTGGTGTTACTTGCTCGGCTTGTGCTTCTGCAGGAGTTTCCACGACTGGTTCAGCAGGAGTGTCATCTGTTGCTGTCTCTGCTACGGTTTCCACTTCTACTGTTTCACCAGAATCTTCCGCTTTTACTTCCGCATCTGCCGAGGCTTCGGCGGATGAGTCAGCCTTTGCTTCTTCGGCAACTACTTCTTTCTTAGGAATAGTGAATGATTTTACTTTGTCTGCTTTCAAAATTTCTTTAGTCACAAACAAGTTATGAACTGTTTCAGAAAGAGGAACATGCTGTTCATTCATCCAGTAGTTTAATCGCTCGTCACTTCGGATAGTAAGTTCTTTAGTGTGAGGATTGTACGCACCAAGAACCTCGGTGAATTTCTTTTGGTTTGCAGCGGTCTTCTGAGCCAAAACGAGTTTGTACTGAGCAGTATTGCGCTTGCCACCACGTTGTAATCTAATAGTTAACATTATAAATATAGGTTCCTGTCGTCCCCGACACGAGCTTACTCGGGCAAAGCCCGAGTATCGCGAGCTCGAAGGCGGGGATCCCAAAATTTAAAAAATAAATAGATCCCGGGTATCCCTCCGCTACGCTTCGTAGATGCCGGGATGACATCTCCGAAGTTAAGTATTTGTTGATTTTTAGCCGGAGAGTTGACGGTCTCAAGTGGCATGAACCAACAAAAATGACTTCCATAGTCTACCACTAGAAGTCATTTTGGTCAACCCGGTCAAACTTCGCTGACCATTGTCATTCTAAGTCCCGTCAACGGGACGAAGGATCTTCTCAATAGATCCTTCGGTCGCCTTGCTCCCTCAGGATGGCATAGATCCCGGATAGCCTTTCAGGCTCCCGGGATGACCAGAAATTTATTCCTAAAATTTCTGGTCACTTTGCATAAGCCGTAGCTTGGTCCATCTTAATGGATAACAATTGAGAAACTCCATCGTCGCCCATAGTTACCCCGTAAAGAATGTTGGCTTGGGCCATTGTCTCTCGGTTGTGAGTGATTGTAATAAATTGAGTTGTGTCGGATAACTTTCCTAAAATCTGTCCGAAACGAATTGTGTTTGCTTCATCTAGCGCCGCATCAACCTCATCTAAGACTACGAAAGGTGAAGGGAAGCATGTTAACAAGCTACATAATAGAGCGATGGAAGTTAATGAACGCTCCCCTCCAGACAATGATTGAATGGAAGTTAATTTTTTACCAGCAGGTGTTGCTTTGATATCAACACCGGAAACTGCTAACGAATCTTTTTCATACTTCGCAATAATCTTTTCTTCGGGACGCTGAACATCGTTTATAGAATCTTCTGCAACTTCTTTGTCTAATTCTACTTCTGCTTCTGTGCGGTTATCGCTAGGCTTCACGAGTGATAAATATGCGCGGCCACCGTTGAATAAAATTCGGAAGTACTGTTCGAACTGAGTGTTAACTTTATGGAACGCTGTATTGAATTTAGTTTTAATGTGTTCGTCTAACTCATCCATTACTTGACGAAGATCTGCCATGCTTTTATGTAAGTCCGTAATTTGATGTTCCAAGTTTGTGTAACGATTTTCAGTTTCGTGATATTCCTGAATTGTTAATTCATCTACTCCACCAACCAACTCGAGTTGATGTTTTAGTTTAGAAATTTTTCCAGACAAACCTTCGGTTTCGGATTTAATTGGATTGGCCTGAATTTTATCGAACATCTCACTACCAAGCGCTGCAATAATTTCTGAGACGACTGCGTCGCGTTGTGTTTCGAGTCGTGCTTTCTCGATTTGCAGTTTTGTTTGTTGGTCACGAATCCTACCAAGTTCATCTTGTTGTCGACGAAACATTTTATCTTCTTCGGCAATTGCAGACTTCCATGCATTTTCTGCTGAATAAAAAGATTGGAGTTGATTTTCTAAGTTTGTAATTTCTGAAACCAATCCAGAAATTTTTTCTTGAACTTTGTTTTCTTCTACTACAAGTTCGGCAATGTAGTCATCACCACTACCAGACGTTGTTTTCTTTAGCTCTAAATCGATCTGCAATTTTTGGTTTTGCAAACTAGAAAGTTGTCCTGTGATAAAGTCACGACTTAACTCAGCTTTGGAAACTGTCTTTGATAATTCGTTTTGCTCGGCTAATAATTTGTCTTTCTGGTCACTGAGTTCTGATAATTGTAATTGCAGTTTGCGATTGTAATCGGGGTGCTTCGCCGCATCAGTCGCTGTGGTCTTAAACTTTCGCCAAGCGGAAATAACAGCGGCAGTAGCATTACGAATTTGTCCTACATCGGAAGTTTCCTCGATAATGCGTTCGAACTGAACAAAAGTGTTGTCCAACGCGCCCATCTGTTCTTCGATTTTTCCCCAATCGCTGCCTGCAGGATTACTAATTGCTGTATAAAGTTCGGTGAGCTGTGCATTCACTGTGCCAAGCGCTGAATCAAGTGAAGTTGTTTTTTGAACTGACTCCTTCAACTTCTGTTCTGCAGATTTTAGCTGTGCTTCGAGATCAGCAATCTGCTGATTTAAAGCATGGCTATCAACTTGCAAAGTAGCACTATCCTGCGAGCCACCCTTTTGGCTTTGCATCTTTCCACGAATCAAACTAACTTGTTCGAGTAAACTATTTTTCTCGGATTGCTTGCTTTGTAATTGTTCTTGCACCCGCTTGTATTCTTCTAAAGAGGAAGCATTTTCTTTTTCGTGTTGTTCTATCTTTTGCAAATGCGCATCCATAGTAGCTTCCACCTGTGCTTTTTGTTCTGCGTAAACACCAAGTTCCTTGTCGAGTGCGGAAATATTTTTTGCGAACTCCCACCACTGACTGCCCAGGAATTCTCTCTGAAAACCTTTAAGATCAATCTCGATTGCTTCACGCGCTTCCATTCTCTTGGCTTGACGTCTTAAAGATTTAACGCGTGGTTCTAATTCGCGCAATAAATCTTCTGCTCGCATCAAATTTTGCGCTGTTTGTTCTAAACGTCTTAAAGTTCTTTCGCGTTTTAAATAATAAGTTTTCACGCCGCTTGCTTCATCGATTAAATTTTTAATTTCGGTTGGGCCAGCTAAAATCATTTGATCGATTGTTCCCTGACCAATTACTGTATAGCGTGAAGTTCCGATATTGCTCTTTAATACCAAATCGATAATATCCAAAAGGCGGACTTTGGTCCCGTTTAGTAAATATTCACTTTCGCCACTTCGGGTAATGCGGCGACCAATTGCTACTTCTGCTGCATCAAGAGGGATTTTGTGGTCACGGTTATCGAAGGTGGCAACAACCTCAGCCATTCCAGAACGACCTCTTTTATCTGAACCAGCGAAAATTACGTCTTCGCTTTTCTTGCCACGCATCAATTTAGCGCTTTGCTCACCTAAAACCCAACGTAAGCAATCAGCCGCGTTGGATTTTCCGCTACCGTTCGGACCAACAATCGCTGTGATTCCAGGACCAAACTCTAAAGTTGTTTTTTTGGCAAAAGATTTAAAACCTTGTATTTCTAGCCGTTTAAGGTACATAACTTCATTTATTATAACATGCAACCTGCTTTATTGTGATCTCATCTCATGAAAAACTCACAGCCAACTCCTTACAAAAGCAACAAGACTGCTTCTTTTTGAAACAGTCTTGTTGCTTTTGTGTTTGTTTGGTTACTCGGAGTTCGAACTTACATTCAGATTATCAGTGGAGTTACACATGGTCAACGCTAGTTATCCCCACTGCTACGCTAAAGCTTCGCAGTGCAGGCACTCTCTTAGAAAAACTAGATTCCGAGGTTCTTCAAAGAATTTTCAGCAGCAGAAATTTCACCTTCTTGCTTTGAAGGGCCTTCGCCTCGCCCTAATTCGGTCTCTCCCATATAACTTGCGACTACAAAAACTTTATTATGATCAGGTCCGCTCTCGGAAATCACCCCATAAGTCGGAGTTACGCCATGACGGTCCTGAATTATTTCTTGAAGCTTACTTTTTGGATCAACATAAGTTCCACCGCTGATAATTCCCGGAAGTTCGACCAAAATTTCTTTCACAATAAATTTTTGTGCGGCTTCATAGCCTAGATCCAAATATAAAGCACCGATAAGTGCTTCGATTGTGTTTGCTAAAATTACTTGGCGCGCACGACCGGTGTCTTTTGCTTCACCGCGCGACATCAACAGATGGTCTCCGAGACCAAGTCGTTGTGCAATTAGCGCTAAAATTTTGTAGTTCACTAACGAACTACGAAAGTTAGTTAATTCTCCTTCAGGATGATCATAAGTTTTGTACAAGTGCTCTGTTGCAACAAGTTCCAAAACAGCATCACCTAAAAATTCCAGACGTTCGTTGTGAGGAAGTTCAAATCCTCTGTGCTCGTTTAAATATGAGCGATGTGTAAATGCTGAAACATATAACGAAACATCGTTTGGCTGTGAGCCTGTGATGGCCGCTATTTCTTTTGCGGAAATCATGTTAATCCTTCTGCTCAAGAATCATGAATTATGAATCACATCATTGTGATTCCCACTTCTCGATCCTTGATAAATTAATTCTATGCTTTGTTAGTGCTGATGGTGGGCGGTACAGGAGTCGAACCTGTGACCTCGTCTACGTCAAAGACGCGCTCTACCAACTGAGCTAACCGCCCCTACTACGCTTTGGTTTAACCAAAGCTACGAAGGGTAAACCAACCTATTATCACAACTGCTTGTCCTTCGAAGCTTCCATGAAATGGAAACGAGGGAGGAAGTTAACCGCCCCTACTACGCTTTAACTAAAGTCAAAATCTGCTTTATTTTATTACATTTATTCAGCTTTGTCTATGGAATGATTTAAATTTGGTGCTGGTCTTGGTTCGCTAGCGATAAATTCTTTATAAGCTTCAGCTGACTTACTCGGCTTAATAACTTCATTGAACAAAAGTACCATAACTAAATTAAACCAAATGTTGTTCAAAATTAGCCACACCACCAATAATATTCCTGTCGTGATCGAAACCAAGACTTGCCATGAATTGAAAAACATTTCTGAGAACAAAAAGTTCGGAGCAGAGGCAAGGTATGTAGGAATTTGTAATATCGCTGAACTTCCTGTCATCATAATCAAAGCAAAAATTACGGTAGCTAAAATTGTAACCACAACAATCCTTTTTGATTTTATTAGAATAGTTTCAAAAGATAGCGCCGCTGCTTTTGGTAAAGATAAATCATGCCACATCATAAATAATACAGTGAAAAGATTCCACCAAGAGATTCCAACCAACACAACAATCAACGAAGCAATCATCAACACTGATTTAATAAAACTAAATTCGGCGTGCGTAGAATAAAACTGAAACGCACTAAGCACAGCGACTGTTGAGGATATTGTGATTAAACTCGTTATCACTGTTCGAACTATAAGCTGAGTGTTTGAACGAACAAGTTTGAAAATTGTTGTATCTTTCACTTTTCGACAAAATACACATTCTAAATTTTCAACTTTATGAATTTGATTATGAGTATAACCAAAAAATAATAACTTCATGAAATTGACTAATACCAAAACCGCACCAGCAATAAGTAAAGACAAGAGCCAAATAACGACAGGTTCTGAGCTCATCCAAAGATCCCGCATGAACACAAACAACTGGTTCTGAGGAAGCCATTGCATTCCATACCAAGCATGAAGATTAAACCCTGATGATAGAAAAATACCAAGCAACCATAATGGCTTATGGGTCAATGTGAGTCTGGCAGCGCTGGTGATTATTTCTAGGTTATTCATAATAATGAAATTCTTTGGAAAAAGACCGTCTCCTGCATCAAGCATTAGACGGCCTTTTCATTTATGCGCCAGTTACTTCATCTGGTAAATCTGTAAATTCAGGAGTTTTCTTTTTAGAAGCTGGAATAATGTCGTTCACAATTTCTTCAAATTGATCCTTTTCTAAAGTCTCATCTGAAATCAGTCTAGCTGCAATAGTATCAAGATAAGTTCTATATTTGGTCATGACTTCAGTTGCACGAGCCTCTGCCTCCTGCATAATCCTGCGCACCTCTTCATCAATTTTCTGTGCAACAGCTTCACTGTAATTTTTCTGTTCACCAATATCTCGACCCAAGAAAACATTGCTATGTTGTTCGCCCAAAGTTACTGGACCCAAGCTTTCACTCATTCCGTACTGAGTAACTAACTTACGTGCCATACCGGTCGCAACTTTTAAATCATTACTAGCACCTGTGGTTAATTCATTAAAAACAAGTTTTTCTGCAGCGTAGCCACCAAGTAACGCAGCGATTTCATCTAAGAAACTAGTTTTAGTGTGCAGATGTTTATCCTCGGAAGGAAGCTTCATGGTGTAACCAGCTGCTCTGCCTCGAGAAAGAATTGTAACTTTATGAACAGGGTCTGCTTCTGGTAATACCGCACCTACTAATGCGTGGCCGCCTTCATGATAAGCTGTTACTTTCTTTTCCTTATCGGATAGAATATGGCTCTTTCGTGCAGGACCAAGCATAACTTTTTCAATTGCTTCCTTCAAATCATCGGAGCCAACTTCTTTCTTGTTCTGCCGAGCTGCTAAAATCGCTCCTTCATTGATAATGTTAGCTAAGTCCGCACCAGAGAATCCTGGTGTGCGTTCTGCAACGCCACGCATATCTACATCACCAGCAATTGGTTTATTCTTAGAATGAACTTTCAAAATTGCTTCACGGTCGTTGATGTCTGGTAAATCCAAAATCACTTGACGGTCGAAACGTCCCGGACGAAGTAATGCTGGGTCTAAAACATCAGGGCGATTTGTTGCCGCAACAACAATTACATTGGTATCGGTTTCAAAACCATCCATCTCTACTAAGATTTGGTTTAAAGTTTGCTCGCGTTCGTCATGGCCACCACCTAAACCAGCACCACGCTGACGTCCAACGGCATCAATTTCATCAATGAATACTATACACGGAGCATTACGTTTTGCCTTTTTGAATAAATCACGGACACGGCTTGCACCAACACCCACAAACATTTCTACGAACT
Organism: Patescibacteria group bacterium UBA926; assembly: GCA_002293685.1. GTDB lineage: Bacteria > Patescibacteriota > Doudnabacteria > UBA920 > UBA920 > UBA920. The sequence goes on along the minus strand of DBDS01000001.1, from coordinate 25,460 downwards.
CAGAACCGCTGATGTGGAAGAAAGGAACGTTCGCTTCTCCGGCTACTGCTCTCGCCAATAAAGTTTTTCCTACACCTGGGCTACCAAGAAGTAATACACCTTTAGGAATTTTAGCGCCAAGTGCTAAAAACTTTTGAGGAAATTTTAAGAACTCAACAATTTCTGACAATTCCTCTTTAGCTTCCTTCGCACCTGCAACATCGCTAAAGCGAACTTTATTTTTTAGTTCGTCATTCAACTTCACAGAGCTTTGTCCGAAAGTTAATGCACGATTGTTTGAACCTTGAACCTGTCGCATCAAGAAAAAGATGAACAGTGCAATTAACAAAAATGGAATTAAGAACGGTAAAATAGTTCCCGCAAGTACGGTTGCAAAACTTGTGTTTTTAAATTCAATTTTTACTGCTGATATTTGCTCTGTCGTGACGCCACTCTCTGTAAAATATTGAGGAATTTCTGTGTTGCCACTAATGGTAGCTTCTAGCTTGGTATCACTTTCTTTAATCTCTGCCGTTAACTTTCCTGGAGCAACCAATAAGCTGTTAACTTTTTCTTCCTTCAATAAAGTTGTAACTTCAGACAAAGGAACTTCTCTAACATTTTCCTCTTCCATGAAAGAAGCAATTAAAACAGATATCACTAAAAAAGCGATTAAAACTAAAATAATATTTTTTATAATTTTTCCCATAAAATAATTTAATTACTTTGCGTTATACAATTTGATAGTTTAAAAATTTTTAACTTGAGGGACTCGGTCACCTTATTTTGGGAGGGACTCCTCCTCACCCGAACTCACGGCTTGCTTCGATAGAGATGGCAAGGGGCCGTTCGTGCCTAACGGCATTCTTTTGGGACTCGGTCACCTCTCGCTTTGCTCAACTCGCTAAGCTCGTTTCGCAATACGCTGCGGCGACCCCCGCCGCTATTGATTGCTCCAAATAGTCGCAATCAATTTCCGCTAAAGCGGAACCGCTCTTCTTCTCGTCCCACTCTTACCTCATATATTTTATGCGGTTTAAACCGCATAAAATATATGGTGGGCAAGGAGGGACTCCTCCTCACCCGAACTCACGGCTTGCTTCGCAAGCTTCCGCTCGTTCTCCTTCGGAGCCGGCCGCTCTGCGAACGTGCCACCGGCACGTTCTCGAGTCGGCTTCTCGTCTCTACTTTAGTACCAAGTATTTGTCCCGCGCTGCGGGACAAATACTTGGTGGGCAAGGAGGGACTCGAACCCTCAATCCTTTCGGAACTAGTTCCTAAGACTAGCGCGTATACCAATTCCGCCACTTGCCCCCAATTAAAAGTAACCAGCTAACTGGTTACTTATTATAGTGAATATTAGAGATTATTTCAACTTAATTTCCAGTAATTATGAAAGAAGTAACAATCTGAACTATGAGGTATGAAAGAACAACGATTGCTAACCCAATTAGTGCATTTACCAAAGTCTTTCGACCATTCGCAGCCTGAGTTTCATCACCACGAGCAGTCATATAGTAGTAACCTCCGATGATTACAAAAATAACAGCAACTATACCTGCCAGTCCCAGTAAAATTGAAATGATCTGGGTGACTAATCCGCCCAATGTGCCCTGTCCTGCTATTCCCTGATTACCGCTAAAAGGGTTATTGGGAACACACAAAGGTCCTTTCTGAGTGAATCCGTTGGCACATGAACCTTGGGAGCCAGATGGTGCTGGTGTTGGTGACGAAGGTTGCTGTTGACCAGGAGGAGGACTTCCAGGTGGTGCCGGAGTTCCTGGTGTTGGATTTGTAGTGCTTGTAGGAAGTGTAGCCAAGGGTTGGAGGCTTGATCCAGTTGGACAAACTAGTGGAGCGGCTGCAGTCTCACCCTCCTCTGGAACAGATACAATGAAGTCTGTAGCTGGACCAACACAGAGAGAGCTATGAGTAGTGCGAGGAACTGAACCCGGTTTATATCCAGCCGGGCAATTACCTGAAGCAGGATATCTATATATCTGACCAGTGGTTATATTTTGGCAGAAATTTGTTCTCGCTCCTCCTACCTGAGCCTCAGCAGTAGTCGGAACTGAAACGAAAAAACCAGCAGCTATAAAGAATAATGTAACTAAACTTGAAACAAGTTTCATAAATTTAATCAACTAAGAATCTATATACAACCTGAACGATAATAAACGACAAAATAACCAAAGTCAGACCAATAAGGGCGTTGACTAATGTCTTACGTCCTTTTTTGGCTTGCTCATCGCTGCCTCCAGCCGTGATGTAATAGAAACCACCAACAACTATAAATATTACTGCAACCATTGCTGCAAGGTATAATGCCCACTCAAGAATCTTTTTCACAAATTCTCTTAAATTACCTTCATTTGCTCCTTGAGCTCCAGCCGGGTAAGTATCGCGAATGGAATTCAAACCATCTTGAACTCTATCCCCGCTAGTCTGGGCGATACTTTGAGCAGAAAGCATTACAGGCTGAAAAGCAAACATGGTTGTGACTAGAGCAAGCAGACTAAGAGTTAAGGGTATTTTTTTCATAGTTTTATAAAACAGTTTTGGAAGAATAATTACAATAAGTTCTGCTCCCAAAACCATCCCGCACAACACCAAAGCGTTGTGCGGAAATATTTCTAATATTAGGTTCCGAAAATGCCACCACCAGTACTGGATCCAGATACGAAATTGTATACAATCTGAACGACAATGAATGCCAATACGATGATTATTATACCAATTAAGGCGTTGAAGATTGCAGTGCGTCCAGTTTTTGCTGATTCCTCATTACCACCAGAAAGAATATATCGGAAACCACCATAAATCAAGAATACTACAGCCAAAATGAAGGCAATACCAAGAGCCCATTCAGCTACAGTTTTAAATAACGCTGCAACTGAAGTTTCACCACAACGGAAACCTTCAGGACAGTCGATATTACTTACTTGCTGTGGCTGAGCACCGGCTTGGTTTGGAGCCACTAATAACATTGGCATGAACAGTAATGAAGCTACCATGATAGCTTGTACAACTGTCTGCCATGAAATTTTGCTTAATGTTTGTTTCAAATTTCTCACCACCCTTCCGCTTGCGCTTTTTTAGGAATTACGATTAATTCGAGCGCTGTCGCAAATGTGCGAGTTAGTTATTGAAGACCTGCAAAGCAGGGATTCATTGAATTTATTATACCACAACAACATCGAAAGTTTCCAAATATTGTGGAATTATACGGGTGTATTATCGACAATCAAATTTACTACAGCGCCGACTATTATCGCCGCTAAAAGTGCGAGAATTACACCTACAATTGTCCATGTAATTAAACTCTTCGCTTTTTTGAGCTGTGCTTCATTGCTTCGCGATGTCATGTAAAGATAACCACCGTAGATTAACGAAACAACTGCTGCCAAACCAATTATATAGTAGAGCCAGTATGTGATTCGGTTATATACTTGACTCTCGTTACAATAATCTGGGAGTAAAGTTGCTTGCCCGCCAAGCATAGATTTTAATCTTTCACATTCAGATTGTGCGTTGGTAAATGTCGGAGTCATTAATATTGTAATTCCGATTAGTGCTCCGAAAATAAATTTAGAAAATTTGTTTAACATTATCTTGCAATTATTGTTTGAATGATAGCGACGATACTAAATGATAATAGTGTGAGAATTAATCCCAGTACAGCATAAATTAAAGTTTGCTTGCCATTCTTAATTCTGTTTTCGTTTCCAGCTGATGTCACCATCATTAAGCCCCCAACAATAATGAAGATAACTGCCAATACTGCCGCGAAAGTCAATAGAATATTTATGATTCTTACTAGGATTTGTTCAGGTCGATCATCTTCCAAGGGGTTAAAAAATGTTCCGAGCACATGATCGAAACCAAGTGGGTCAACTTTAATTCCAACATCAGTATTGGGATTTTCAATTGGTTTTGGGGGAGTTGTCGTTTCACCTGGAGTTTGCCCGGGAGTGGTTGGATTGATTGGAGGAGTCTCGCCAGGGGTTGTGCCTGTATCCTGAGGAACTGTAGAATTAACGTTAAGTCTGATTGTTACGGGTTGAGAAACTAACTCTTGAGTTGTTTGATTAAATCCTGCATGCCTAGTCAAAGCTCCGCCAGCGATTACAATCACATTCGATGCATTTTCTGGGACACCAAGTCTAGAAAAATCAAAACTTGCGCTATCGAAAGTAGAAGTGCTTTGACCTGCTCCGGTTTCATTTGGCTGTAGTGTTAAAGTGATAGATCGTAAATCTTCATTGGACGTCGAATTGGATGGACGATATTGAATTTTAAGATTTGCTACTTCCCGAGTAGAACAATATTCAAGGTATGGTGCGTCGCGAGAAATAGTGGTTGTGATTTTTACCGGGACATTCCATGCCTTCACCTCAGTTGGAGAAGTAGCAACAGTCAATCTAACTGGACAATTATCATTCATTCTATGTCTATTTTGGCCAAATACAGAATTAGGAATAACAGTCAATGCTATTACTAACACTAAAGATGCAACTACTGCCTTCGACAAATTTAGAAATAAGCTTTTCATTTTATAACAATCCTTGAATAATACTTACTAGTGCATAGGAGCCGACAGATACAACTAGACCAACGATCGCCCAAGTTAAAGTTGATTTAGCTTTTGAGACCTGTGATTCATTACCACCATTGAATACTAATAATATACCGGCATAGATAATCATAATTGTCGCAGCCATCGCTATTATCAATAACATCCAGTTAATCACTTTTAGAGCGATAGTCATTAAATCTTGAGCACCACCGGTTCGGTTTGTAATCTCGATTGTACCATCCCAATCCGGGGTCGGATCAACACTCGTTGGTGCCGGAGTTGTTGGAGCAGGAGTTGTTGGTGTTGGGGCAGTTGGTAAATCACGCTCTGCCACAGAAAGTGTTGCAGGGTCACCTATCGGAACATCCCTAGAAGCTACAGGAGTAACTCTTACATTATAACTAGCGGCTGGCTCTTTCGGATAAGTGCATTTAAAATTTTTGATATCTTTTGAGTACCTAACAGGTGTGGTTGATTTAGAAATATCACAAATCACCATGAAATTTTCTAAAGGAGGATCTCCAGCTATGGGTGTGTAGGTGAAAGTGAATGTTTTACTAAAGTTTGAGGGATTAGCTGAAGCAGGATCTGTTGTTGCTTTCAGGTTTGAAATTCTACTCGCGGCAAAAGAATTGCTAATAGGAACTAACATGAAGAGCAATGCAGAAACTAAACTGATTTTTAATAAAAATTTTATATTCATTTTACCGAAGTGATCCTGGATTAGTGCTTGTTCCTCGACCTGGTGGAGTCGAGGTTGTTGCAGGAGGTGTTGAATTTTGTGAACCTGGATTAAATGGCAGTGATTGACCTGGTGGAGTTGGATTGGTAGGAGCTGGTGTGGTTGGCGTTGTCGGGGCAGTGTCGTACTTATTAATGTAAGCACGAGGGTTTGTAAGGATAGTCGCTCCATCACGAATACCAATTGATAAAGAACCTGCAAACAAACTATTTACAATCACCCAAGCTAAAATCACTAACACTAATCCAAAAATCGCACCGGACAATCTTTTCTTTGCAGAAGTTAACATCTCTTGACCACGCGATGCTGTCATCTGAACACCAGCGATAATAATAAATAAAATTGCAACTAAACCAACGACACTAATTAAGTAGTTAATGATAATCATTAAAGACAAAAACAAGTGATCAATTCTACATGGCTCATTTACTTTGTTTCCACAAATTACAAAACCACTCTGACCCGAGGTATCGGTTTGTGCAAGAACCTCTGTAGAATAAGTTAAAGACAACGCAAAAGTACCCACTAAAATAACTACGGCGAAGAAACCAAGTATTATTGGCAGAAACTTTGACTTAATCTTTCGACCAAATATAATCATGGGTTAAAATAACCTTTGTGTTACTAAAGTTCCAATTTGTGTTTGAGCTCTAGACAAAGCGCTTTGTGAAGTTTGTCCGCGGAGCAAAATGTTTCCAACCACTTCTGCAAAAATGGCATCAAATCTTGGTTCATCGTATTTCTGAATTGTCTTTGCTGTCAGGTTAGCATGTGCAAATACTCCAATTTCTAAATCCGAAGTTTGTAGTGCAATTAAATCTCTTCGTGAAGATGGCTGCTTGTCGCGTGCATAATAAGCATCCAAAGCTGGTTTGCTTGTAGCAAACTTCAAAAAGTCCCATGCTGCGGCCTGAACCTGAGTTGTTCCTTGCTTACTCACTACTTCAGCAAAATAATTTGCATAATTTACGCTTGGCTGACTTAAGTCAAACTGAGGAACATTGGCAACATCATAATTTAAATTTGGCGACTTCGCGTTTATTTGATTGCGGGTATAACTATATCCATAAAGGTATGCTGCACGTCCATTCGCGAATGCATCAACAGAGTAATCGCTCTCTGTGTTCCAATTGTAGTTTGCGCTATTTGGGCTTGCGAATGAAGTGTAAAAGCTTAAGCCTTCTGCACCCGGATTAAAACTCTGACCATTGCGCTGAATACTGCTAGCAATAGTAGAAGAACGTCCATCACTACTCCACGGAACTGCACCTGCTTGTAGCATCAATAGGTAAATTATATCTTGAGCGCGATTAACATTGTCGTACATTCCCATCGCTACACCACTTCTAGTGAAATAACCGGTTGAGTCTTGAGTCTTGATTGCACGCACATCTCTCGCTAATTGATCCCAAGTTCGTGGTGGAGTCGCGATTCCAGCTGTGCCCATCAAGTCTTTATTATAGTAGAGGCCAAGTGAATCAACCCACATTGCAGTACCGTACACTTTGTTGTCGCGAATCATATCATTAGAAACTGCGTCAACAAAAGCTTCGCGGTATTCTCGGATTGTATATAAATCATTTGGTGCCGGAGAAATTTTATCTAAGTACTGATTTAACCAAGTGTTATTTATAGAGAAAATATCTGGGCCACTACCAGCAGCAAGTGCATTAAGTAAATCTTGTTCGTAAGTTTCGATATTTTTCTTGGTATATTCAATCGTTACGTTTGGATTTACTTTACGATATTCCTGAATAATCACGCTCATGTTTTCGCTATCCACGAATGGCTTCCATATTTTAAGAGTGACTTTTTGTTGAGGAGGTGATCCACCACAGCTAACAGCGACCATAGCAAGCGCGACTAAAGCAATCACCAGTTTACTTTTTTTTGAAATATTTGTTTTGATTTGTTGCATTTTGGTTTTGAGTTAGTGTTTTATGTTTTTTAAAAAAGCAGAGAAATCATCATGCAAATCATCGTGTTTAAGACCGAACTCAACAACGGCTTTAAGATATTCAAGTTTATTCCCACAGTCATGGTATTTGCCGTTCTCGATTTCTACTGCATAACAATCTTTATTTTGTTCTAATAAAATATTTATCGCGTCAACATACACCAATTCACCAGGAGTGTTCTGCTGCTCGTGACGCGCCATTGCTTCTTCTAGTGCTGGAAAAAATTCTGGTGAGAGAAGAAGTCCGGAAACAACAGCAACATGCTCTTTTTCAAGAGCCTTACCAGGCTTCTCTATTATTTGCTCTATTTTTAATGCACCGCTACCTGCTCTACTACCTGACGCATAGCCATAACGTTTGTAGTCCTCAGGTTCCTTTGCCGAAATCCCTGCAAGAATAGCACTTCCACCCAATTGTTCGTACTGATCAACTAATTGTTGGCTTCTTGAAGGACTAGCTTCAAACACATCATCACCCCAAAGCACTAAAAAGGGTTCATCGCCGATAATATGACGAGCATTCCATATTGGAGTAGCATTTCCTAATGGTCCTTTTTGGCGAACGTAATAAAAATTGGCTAAATTAGCAATTTTACGAATCTCCTCCAACTGTTCATGCTTACCACCTTCTTCTAAGCGCTTTTCCAGCTCAAACGGATAATCAAAATGATCTTCAATGTTGCGCTTATGCCAACCGGTGACTAAAATAATGTCTTCAATGCCAGCCGAAACTGCATCTTCAACAACATACTGAATAATTGGCTTATCTACCAAAGGCAACATCTCTTTTGGCTGAGCTTTTGTGGCAGGTAAGAATCTGGTACCGAAACCAGCCACTGGAATTACAGCTTTTCGTACTTTTTTAGTAGTCATATGGCAATATTATACCACATTAACTTTGGTTAAGTACTATTCTGTTATCTGTCGATACTGTAAACTTTCCGCTAAGTGGTTGTGTGAAATTTGCTGAGAGCTTTCTAAATCGGCAATTGTTCGCGCGACCTTCAGCAATCGGTTGATGCTTCGACCAGAAAGCTGAAAAGTATCTGCCGCTTTATGGAGCAAATTTTCTGATTCTTTATCCAATTCACAATATTTTTTGATTTCATTTGAGTTCATTTCGCTATTTGTCTTCGAAGATTGAAATCGTTTACTCTGAATTTCCCTTGCGACCATAACTTGCTTACGAATTTGTTCTGAACTTTCATTCACTGAAACATTTTTAAACTCTTCATACTTGAGACGCGGAACTTGGATGTGCAAATCAATTCTATCGAGTAGTGGACCTGATATTTTTTTATTGTATTTTATTACTTCGCTTGGATGGCACTGACAAACCAAAAGTGGGTCGCCATGGTTACCGCAATGGCAAGGATTTTGGGCAGTTACAAGAATAAACCTTGCTGGAAACTTTAAAGTTCCGTGTGCGCGTGAGATAGTTACACAACGTTCTTCTAACGGCTGTCGCATCACCTCTAAAACGTTTCGCGGAAATTCTGGAAGTTCATCTAAAAACAACACCCCATTATGAGCCAAACTTACCTCTCCTGGTTTTGGCCTGATCCCTCCTCCGATAAGTGAAATGCTCGATGCGGTATGATGAGGTGATCGAAACGGTCTGACATTCACCAATCCAGACGGCAACTTTCCCGACAAACTATGTATATTTGTTGTTTCAACTATTTCTGACTCGGTTAAGCTAGGTAAAATTCCTGCCAATGCTTTGGCCAACATTGTTTTGCCACTTCCAGGGCTTCCGACCATCCTCAAGTTATGGAAACCTGCGGCCGCAATTATTAACGCGCGTTTGGCCAATTGCTGTCCTGCAATTTCGGAGAAATCTACCTCTATATTTTTCCCAATCTCGCTAGTAATAGCTTTTTTTGTCTCAGGTTTTAGTCTCTCTGCGTCAGTTAAATGTTCTACCGCTTGAACCAAACTTTCCACGCCATAAATACTAACCCCAGAAACCAACACAGCTTCGGGAATATTCGCCATTGGCACAAAAACCTCTTTAATTCCGGCTCTTTTCGCGGCCATAACCATGGACAAAACTCCAACAGAAGGACGAACCCTCCCGTCTAAAGCCAGTTCTCCAATAAACATTTTCTTCTCGGGATTAAATTCAATTAACCCGCCGGCCAGCAAAACTGACAAAGCAATGGCCAAATCAAAATGGCTTCCAACTTTTGGTATATCACCAGGCGCGAGGTTAATGGAAATCCGCGCCACCGGATATTGAAAGCTACTATTCTTAATGGCCGAGCGAACCCGCTCTCTACTCTCTTGTACAACTGTGTCGGGTAAACCGACAATGATAGTTGCGGGCAAACTATTGAGATTCATATCTGCTTCAATCTCAACTAGAGACGCTAAGTATCCATTTGGAGTTGCTGTATATATTTTTTCAATCATGACTTAATCATACCTGGTCACTCATGAAGTTCTCATCAAGTTTTTCCCAAATTTGAACAAAGAAAAAAACGCCTATCGGGCGTTTTTTATATTTTGAGATTTATCGTCGATTCACAAAGAGCAGAATGATTCCTACAAAAATATATATGTCCGCTAGGTTAAGAACTCCATTAGCAATAAAAATATAATCTAAGACTTTTCCAGCAAACGTTCTTTCGACAAAGTTACTTACTCCCCCAGAAATAATTAACACGAACGCAAACTGAGTTAGCTTACCCATGCTCACCCAATTACGATACAAATAGTTTCCTATGAAAGTCATCGCGACTAAATACAACGTGTACATTAACGGCGAAGGGAAGTTGATACTAAATGCAAATTTATCATTAAAGAAAACTGGCAAACCAACTTGAAGTACGACCAGTCGAACTACTTGAGTCGAAACAAACAACAATGCAAAAATTAGCAACCAAAAACCGAAAGGCTTTTGAGCTTGCCCTTCGGTTACAATATGTTGGTTAACTGCTTTTGTTTCTTGCATAAAGTGAATTACAAACTAGATGGCTTTATCAGCCCAAGGGATTGCTCGCAAACGATCTTCACCAATTTCATTACCATCATCATCGGTTCCATAGGTACCGTTTTCAATTTTTTGCAAAGCTTTTTCAATTTTTTCTAAATCATCATTCATTCGAGAGGTAAGATTTTGATTAACCTCGTCCATCTGGATCTCGGTTGCATTCTCATCTAAATCATCTCCAACTTCGGTGTGCTCTTGCAACCCACCAACATCAGATGTTAACTTCGCTTTTTCTTCCAATAGCTTAGCTTTCATTTCTTGTATAAATTCTTGTGATAACATATATAATCTTTAATTAATTTTATTATAGCAAATTTCCAAATAAAAAAGCGCCCCATCATGGGCCCCAAATTTTAAAAATGAACAGGCCTGATAGAGGCGCTATTCACAAAGTCGTCGGCGACTCAGCGCCTTACCTGTAGGACCCCAACTGTTGGGACCCTAAAGGTAAGGCACTAGATCACACACTGTGACTTCATGATTATCTTATAACAATGTTATAAGAAGCGTCTGCATTCCAATCGATGTCAAACTGCACTCTAAACTTTCCTTGTGGTCAGAAGACCTTAAAACGTTTGTTCTTTTTTCTTTTGTTTTTGTTTTTGAAAAATATTTTTGCAGCTGTTAAGGACAGCTGAGAACCTTCATTTATTTTTGTTTTACAATCAGCCCAGATTGGAACGGGCTATGACGGAAAGTTACGAGGAAAGCTACGCTCCAGACTCTAGATCCTAGAAGCGGCAGATTTCCTCAGTTCAGTTTATTCCCCAGTTCAGATAACGACTATCTTTCACCAGGTTGTATCGATTATATTTTGATTTCAAGGTGCGGAATGACTTTGACTTCATTATGATATCAGAAATTTTCTCTTTTGTCAATCTAGTTTTCCAAATTTGTGACACGAAATTACAAAACGAACTGAGTGTGTGAAAACTTTTCACTTACTCAGCTCGTTTTGATTCTGTTCGATGAGATTTTTAGTTCTTCTTGTTCAAAATTATAATTCTGGGCAAATTTTTTCCTGACAACTGTTTAATATTAAGAATAAACTCGCCTGTGCTTAAGATTTCGGGAAGGTTTGGATACTTCTCTTCATAAATTTTACTTAATGCCTGATAGTAAGGTTGGTTTAAATCTACTTTGGGCTTTTCTAAAAAGATTACAGTCGAAGCTGGGGCAGTATACTTCTGTTTATTAACAAAATGGCTAGTTGCAAGCAATAAACTGTTATCCGAGATTCTAAAATTGCGAAAGATTTTATTACCACTACCCGAGTAGTCCTGTCCAAATAACTTATACTGTTCTTTTAATTCTAAGAAGTGTTCCTTATAGAAGGATTTAGTATCTGCGGGCGATGGAAAGATTATCACAGCTGGTGCTTGCTCGGTCTGTATCAATGCTTTCACTTCATCGGCTTGATGCTCTACCAAGTTAACTTGTTCATAATCTAAATACTTTGAATTCGTAATGTCTGAAACAATCTCGGGATTAAATCCGAGACGTTCGACAAGATAAAAAAGTAGTTTAGGATCAGAAACAGTCTCTGTAAGTTTCACGCCTGAATAATTTGCAAAGTATCCTTGAGCCAACTCAGCAATTTCGATTGGTTGGCTATGCATAACAACATTACCATCGGTGAGCTCTACCCACTTTACTTGGTTTTCTTCTAACTCGAAGAACTTATTTAGCTCAACAGCCAGCTCTCCTACTCGGTGATGAACAGCGTTATCCCCAAGTGAAGAAAGTTTTTCTGAGAGATGCTTGGCTGCTGATACCAGTCTTCGGTAGTAAACTGGCTGAAGAACTTCGAGGTCTGATAGAGCTATGTAGTCAGTTTGCTTTGACGACAAGCGCAGCATTATTTGAACCAAACCGAAGAACAAATCAATCGAGGAAAGAGTATCCATGACTTTAGTCTTTAAATTCACTTGTCCAAAACCTGTCTCAGGATTGTAAATTGATTTCACTATGAAGTTGAAACTGTTCCAGCTTAACCACTCACGGCTACCGAAAGTTAAGAATCTTTCAAATCTTTGCACGTCACAAATTACTAACTGTCTATCTGTTTCTAACTTCGAAGATGCTAATTCCAAAAACGTTTGATAGTCACACGCCGCAACTAAACTCCTACTCGCTTCATACTTACCATCAACAATATAATTTTTAAATTGGCCACCGAAGAATGATAAGTTTAAATCCAATACAGATTTGGTTTGCCAATTGGTTTTTCGCCAAACTATAATCTTCATACAAAATCTTAGCTCTTCACTTGTGGTTGCTGAGTCTAAAAATTCATTGAAGGATTCATCGTTGTATAAGTCACTAGCTTCAAACACGCCTTCGACTAAACCATCTTTCCAAAGTCGCAACACTTCTTGCTTATCTGAAATTATCATCAAACTTTTTTGAGTTTGATTCTGTAAAGTTTTCGCAATTCTAGATTCATGTAAGAAATGGTTTTCATCAACGATAATTTGTTCGCTAAAAGAGATTATCGAGTCGTCAGTTTCTTCACCATGACTTAGACTGTCGCGGCCAGAACTATCGGCTGGTTTAAAGTTATATTCCAACAATGATTTCCATTGAAACTCTCCACGATTTAAAACAGATCTTAATTCTGTTTTGACTTCTTGTGGTAAAGCCGCGTGAATTCCCAACATCTTTTCTAACAAGTAAATTGTCGAAAGGGCATCGCCTAACGCACGATGACTATCTTCATGCTTAATTGCAAAATAGTGCATTAAGTTTTCTAGGTTATAACTGTGATGAGTTGGAAGTAAAAATTGAACCAACTCTAAAGTGTCGATTACTTTTCCGGATAGAACTACCCCCGCTTGTTGTAAAAATTTCACATCCAATACAGGGTTGTGTGCAACAAGAATTTTGTCTTGAAGTTTTTCGGAAAGAAAATCTCGGTACTCTGAAACATCTGGAGCAACGTCAATCTCTTCCTGACTAATTCCGGTAAGCCCTAAAATTTTCTGATGAACTTCGATGCTAGGCCTAAAGACCTGAGACCATTTTTCACCAATCACAATACCATCATCGGTGATATCAAAAAACGCAAACCCAATTTCGAGGATTTGCTCAACTTCCGGATCAAAACCGGTGAATTCCAAATCGATACTACAATATTTAAACTCGCTCATATCTATATTATAAAGTAAATCTGAAAACAGCGCGATAACAAAAAAACCTGCGCTATTAGACCCCGGATAGCCTTTCAGGCTTCCGGGGTACTGTTTATTTTAAAACCTGCACATCAAGTGCAGGTTCCAGTTTATTCTTCGTCGGGTTCGTCTTCCAACTCTTTATTTAGAGCAACAACCCCTTCTTCTAGCTTATCGCGCAGTGCTTTATCTGCCTGCTGGAAGACTTCCTGGTTTTCTTTGAGGAATGTTTTAGCAGTTTCTCTCCCCACACCAAGCTTAATATCTCCGAATGAATATGAATTTCCGCTTTTAGAAATAACTCCCATCAATAACCCTGTATCTAGAATGTCCCCAGCAGAAGAAATTCCTTCGTTATACATAATATCAAATTCGGCAACTTTAAATGGCGAAGCGACTTTGTTTTTCACCACTTTTGCTTTAGTCCTATTACCAATGATCTTATCGCCATTCTTTATTTGAGCAGTGCGGCGAATCTCAACTCTTACTGAAGCATAAAACTTTAGCGCGTTTCCACCAGTTGTAGTCTCGGGATTACCAAACATTACACCAATCTTCATACGAATCTGGTTGATAAAGATTACTGTTGTATTTGTTTTGGATATTATACCAGTGAGTTTTCGCAAAGCTTGTGACATCAAACGGGCTTGAAGTCCCATGTGAGAAGCACCCATTTCACCTTCGATTTCTGCTCGAGGAGTTAGAGCAGCTACAGAGTCGATTACAATTAAATCTAATGCATTACTGCGAACCAAGGTTTCGGCAATATCCAAAGCTTGTTCCCCAGAATCAGGCTGGGAAACTAACAGATCATCCAATTTTACACCAATTCGCTTCGCATATTCAGGATCGAGCGCGTGTTCCGCATCGATAAACGCAGCCATACCACCTTTTTTCTGAACTTCTGCAATCATATGCAAAGTTAATGTGGTCTTACCCGAACTTTCTGGACCATAAATTTCGACAATACGCCCCTTGGGAATTCCGCCGACACCAAGTGCGATATCCAAACTAATACTTCCAGTTGGAATTGATTCTACATTTAATTTTTGATTGTCCGCGATTTTCATAATACTGCCATCACCAAACTTTTCGCGGATTTGATCGATTGCACTATCTATAGCTCCGGCCTTGCCGGCATCCATAGTTACTTTTTTCGGTTTTGCTGCTTTTGCCATATACTTATTATTAATAACTTACTCTATATATTAACTATCTAAAAATCTTTGATCTTCTTTAGTAAACGGTACAGTGATTGATTGACCTACTCTTCCCAAAGGACCCAACTCTTCGCCATTCAAAATCACATTAGTATTACCTGCATCACTAGTGGTCAGCTCAATCGATTCTGTGGCAGTTACTTTTTTTGATGAACCAGCAGGCATGTTTTCACGTGGCATATTCTCGCCATCTCGAGTCAAAGTAATAGTAGTGGCTTTGGTAAATTCTATTTCCAGAACTAATTCCGAAGGTAGCTCTGTAACCTCCCCAGCCACCATTGGCTCATCAACGCGCAACGATAGATTCTCAACTCTGGTTTTACCAAACTTGTTTGTTGCAATCAATCGAAAATCTTTTTGCCCTGGCGCAACACCAACTGTTGTAGTAAATTTTCCATCGGCGCCAACCATCACATTCTGATCATTAACCGTCACGCTGATCCCTGGTTCTGTCTGTCCTTTAAATACAACAGAGCTTCCAGCCAAAACTGTATTTGGCGAAGGTTCAAAGATTGTAAGAGATGGTGTTCGATTTACAGAGAAAACTTGAGCGGCGATATAAGAGAACGCGCCAAGCACAAAAACAATCACAAATACTGCAGAAACCAACTTTGGTGTAACTGAGATATTGGAAAGAGTCGCTCGGAGGCCTTTTTGAGGGGCGATTATACCCCGTGCCGTGTGCTCCACTATGCCTTTCTCTTTTTTAAACTGCTCTACTATATCTTCACAAGAAATATTATATTCCCTGGCTAACTTCTTCAAAAAACCTAAAACATAAGCATCGGGTGGCAGTACCTGATATCGTCCTTCTTCTATTGCTAGAATAAACTTCTCTAGAATCTCGGTGTTTTTGGCCACTTCTGGCACCGACAAGCCTAAGTTTTGACGAATCGAAGATAGATATTCACCTAGTGTTTCTTGGGAGATTTTTTTTATTTCAAATTCCTCTGACATACTTATTATATTACCACACCCATAAAATCCTGTTTAATATTTCCCCAAATTTCAGGCAAGAAATACTGAATTTTTTTCAAAATAAAAACCCCTCATCGCAACGAAGGGTTCATTTATTCTCTATTAGATTTCCTGATCTTCGCCGCCGTGTTCGGCGCGTTCGCCATCGGACACGCCATATACTTCGCGAGGCTTGGCACCATCGGGCGGACCCACAATACCCTTTTCTTCCAACAGATCTATTAAACGAGCAGCTCTGGAATAACCTACTCTCAACCGTCTTTGCAGTAATGACGCCGAAGCTTTTCCTGCACGCAGTACTTCTTCTTTCGCTTCATCAAATAACTCATCACCATTATCATCATCACCATCCATTCCCGGAATTCCAGAAACACCACGCTTAGCTTTCTCGACAATCTCTTCGTTGTAAATAACTACACCGGTTTGTTGTTTAAAGAAATCAACTACGCGATGAATTTCATTAGCAACAATGTATGTTCCTTGAATACGGCGAGGTTTACTAGACTCCGCTGTAACAAATAACATATCACCATTACCAAGTAATTTCTCGGCGCCAGACGAATCGATAATTGTTCGGCTATCAATTTGTGAAGGAAGTTTGAAAGCGATGCGAGTGGAAATGTTTGCTTTAATCAATCCAGTAATTACTTCCGTGCTTGGACGTTGTGTTGCTAAGACTAAGTGAATTCCAACAGCACGAGCCAATGAAGCTAACTTCACGATTGAAGTTTCAACATCTTGTTTTCCTACTGCCATCAAGTTTGCCAATTCATCTACTACTACAACAATGTACGGTAAAGGTAATTCATTCTTTTCATTGTATTCCAAAATATTTCTTTTGCCTGCTTCGGCGACCAATTTATAACGTCGTTCCATTTCGGACACAACCCATTTCAATGCGTTGATCGCTTTATCTGCATCGGTAATCGCCGGAGTTAAAAGGTGTGGAATGCCATTATAAGGAGTTAACTCAACATGCTTAGGGTCAATAAAAATAAACTTTACGTCTTGAGGTGTGTTTCGGTACAACAATGAAACAATCAAACTGTTAATCGCAACACTCTTACCTGAACCGGTTGTTCCTGCAATTAACAAGTGAGGCATTTTTGCCAAATCTACAATACTTGGCTTACCTGCAACGTCACGACCTAGTGCCAAAGTAAGCTTTGCTTTATTGTTCACGAAGTCTGAAGTTTGCATAACTTCGCGCAAATTTACCATCGCAGTTGCCTTGTTTGGAACTTCAATTCCAACCAACGCCTTACCAGGGATTGGTAATTCCATGCGAAGTGATTGTGGTGCAGCTAATGCTAAAGCGAGATTGCTTTGCAATGCTGCGATTTGGTTTAATCGTACACCAGCAGCTGGTGCGAAAGTATATTGAGTTACAGTCGGACCAACATTTACTTCTCCCATTTCAACTTTAATACCAAAGTCAGACAAAGTTTTTTGAATCAACGCTACGTTCGCTTCAATATCACCGCTATCTACTTTGCTCTTGTTATCGTTTAACAAATCAAAGGGTGGCAGTTTCCAGTCCCGGCGGTCTTCTAAAATAATTGACTCCATAGTCGAAATCGCTTCATCGGCCTTTGAAGGTTGTGATGATGGAAGATTAATTTTAGTCTCAGTTGCAACTTCCTCTTCTTCTTTATAATCCTCCTCTTCTTCATCATCATTACCTGAATCAATTTGATCATTCATCGCGTTGATTTTTAACTCAGCAACTTTTTCTTCCAAGTTTTCATCCGGCTTCTTTTCAAATAATTTTGTTGGAGAAAGGTTGAATGCAATCAATATTCCGATAATTAAGATTCCAACAATGATTAAACCGCCTGCCCAAAAACCAAGATAGCTTAATAATGGCCCTGCAATGATTGCACCCAAATATCCACCTGCGAGTCCTTCAGATGCTAGACTCATTGCAGTCTGACCTTCATCAATATATAGAGCATGCAACAAACCTGCAGCACCTGCAGTCATCAAGAAAATTCCAATATAAGTTCTTGCATAAGGATGAGCTGGTTTTTCTTCTGGCTCATCTTCGAATTCAGCATCAACTTCTTTCAATTTTGATTGAAACAAAATTAATGCAATTAATCCAAGAAGTACTGGAACAGTGTAAGACATAAGCCCAAACAGCATTGCCAAAAATCTATTTAGCTGTTCGCCAAGGGGACCTGCACTACCAACTAAAGCCAATGCTATAACCGCAGCCAAAATTAAAAACACGATCACAGCAATGCTGCGCTTTGTGTCTTGAGCCAAATTAAGTTCCGGGACCTTGAGCCGTTTTACCTCGTCCTCGTCTTCATCCTTTCGTCTTGTATATTTACGTTTGGTTTTTGCCATTTAATTTATTTCTAAAGTAATTAACAGTGTTTAAAATCAGTCTATATTATAGCATTTTCTGGATGTTTATACACCAAGAAAATACTGCTAGAATGTATACTAAATGGAGGAGACATGGAAAAGATACAGTACAATAAACTAGTAAGGGATAAAATCCCAAATATTATCAAAAAGAGTGGTGGGAAGTGTAAAGTAAAACGATTGACATCTGATGGATTGATAGCTGAACTATGCAAAAAACCCAAAGAAGAATACGAGGAGTATTGCAAAGCCAAAACCTCTGAAGAAAGGCTGGGGGAATTAGCAGACATAATTTACCCAGTACTTTGCTTGCAAAGGCATTTGAGCCTTTCAAGTCTCGCGCTAAAAACCCATCGGGCAAATTTCAGAGGTGTCTCTACGACGAGGAAATATTTGACCTTAAAGAAGAGCTGGGAAAGCATATTAGTAGCTTACATGGTAGTAACGCTGACCTCGAAATCACCACGGTCATGACAAGCGGTATACTAGAGATTGTAATTCTTCTTGCGGCCAAGGATGGCTTCACGGTTGAAGAGTTAAGCTCCCAGATAAAGGAAAAACAAACACAAAAAGGTGGGTTTAAAAACGGATACTACCTTGTATGGGCCACGAAAAAATAACAAAAAGACTTCGCATAACGCGAAGTCTTAATTTTTTATAATCCTTTAACTTTGACTTTCTTAGTCTTAGCCTTAGCAGCTTTTGGAACCACCACTGTAAGAATTCCATCTTTAAGATCTGCTTCGATTTGTTCACTGTCGATATCGACTGGAACGATTACACTTCTAGAGAAACCTCCCCAGTAACATTCTTGATAAAAGTAGTCGTCGTCAGAAATCTTTTCTTCTCTGCGACGAGAACCAGAGATTGTCACCATGTCGTTTGCAACAGTGATGTCGATGTCGTCTGGACGAACACCTGCGATGGTGGATTTGATAATAACATTATCTTTGGTTTGGTACATGTCTATGTTTAATGCACCCTCGTAGTCTGTCATCCAATCTTCGTCTTGTTTTGAAATCGGAGTAGAAACCTGAGCAGGTTTTTGAGGCTTTGCCGCTGGTTCAGGAGCAACTTCTTCCTCTTCCTCTTCTTCATCTTCGTAGTACTCTTCGCCTTCTTCTCCTTCTTCTAAATAATCTTCGTCGTCTTCAAGCTCTTCTTCCGCAGCAACTATTTCTGTTGCAGGAGCTTCTTCAACAACTTCCTCTACATAATATTCTTCTTCTTGAGCCTGAGCGACATCACCGCCCATAATCTTCCCGAAAAAGGATTGTTTTTGTCTTGCCATACTTTTGTCTCTCGCCTGATCGGAAGTATTAGCCTCGGATATCAAGCGTTGTTAAGATTTAGTAACTTATATTAGCTATTTGTATCATAGCTAACCAGTATGGCTTCGTCAAACATTATGAAACAAATTATTTATTGAGTTTATAAGGGTTTTTCCTTCAGATCCAAGATTTGTTATTTTTTGTAATTCTACTTCATTACTTGTTTGCCCTGACGAAAGAATGGTCATGGCAGTATCAGTCAGATTTTTTGCGGTGAGAGGTTCAGGTTTTTTGTAGATTAGATTCCGGGAAAGGAGATATTCATAGTTCGGTTCTTCCTGGCCAGGCAAAGTATGGGTAATCAAAATCTTAACTCGAGATTGAAGAGCTTCGGCAATTGTAAGTCCCCCGGGTTTAGTGACAAGAAGTTCTGAAATTTGGTACAACCTGCTCGGGTTTCTAAAGAAGCCTAAAGGGATGACGTTAGATAAGTTTTCTGATTGAAGTTTTTCTTTTAGCGATTCGTTCTTCCCACATAAAACTACCACTACTATATTAGAGTCTGTATTTGTGATTTGGTTTAAGAAGTTTTTCAATAGTTGATAATCGAATCCAATACCAAGTGATCCACTTCCAAATACAATAATTTTTTTATCTGGTGAAATTCCTAATTCATTACGCAACTCATCACTGTTAACTTCTAATTTTGGCTGGAGAGTGATTCCACATACAATAATTTTTTTATCAGGTACGCCGAGTGAAACCATTTCTTGTTTTTGTTCATCAGTGTTTGCAAGATACAAATTAGCTTCGTCGTATAACCAAAATTTGTGCAAGTGGTAATCGCTGAAGGCAACTATAAATTTTCCACTAAACTTTTTTTGCCTGATTAATGACGCGGTCGCGGCCGATGCTGTTGTTTGTGTTGAGAGAATGCAATCTGGTGAAAATTGTTTAACAATTACAAATAAGTTTTCTGAGTTAGTTCTTGCAAGTGGTACGCGAAGTGGTGACATCACTTTGTTTAACAAATTACTAAAATACATCCAGCGCCAAAAACTAGGAATCCTTCTATTAATAAAACTGTGAGCCCATGTTCCGAATTTAACCATGGCTCCATCTTGAACTTCTAAGATGTCGTGCAACAAAACATCATACCCAGCTTGCTTAAGATGATAGCCGATATTCTCTGCAATGAACTTATGGCCAAGCCCAACCGAAGTATAGAGAATTAAAATTTTCTTATTCATGTTTACTAAATTAATATCTACTTAGTATGCTCAGCGCTCCCACACTTCCAAGTCCTGACTAGCTTCATTTCTGCAGGTAGTATACCTAAACTATACCCATAATCAGAAACTTAGCCAATTCCAAGAACGCCCTCCGCGTTGAACCTATTCGCCCCTGAAACGTGCAGACAATACGTCTGCATAATAATCATAGTCATTACTGCATGAAGTTTAGATAAAGATTTTCTCAAGTTTGGGTCAAGAAATCCTGAATTATTTCTAAAGAAATAAGAAGCTCGCAATTTACGAGCTTCTTTCTGTTAAACACAGTTAAATTGTTTCAACTTCAAATTTATTAAGCAATTTGATATTTTACCCGGTTGCACGGGAATCATTTTTCATTCTTCAAAACTCAATCCACAAGTTCTCACTGGTTTTCTTTAATCTTCACTACTGACCCGTCCTTTGTCCCGCCAGTGAATATTATTTTCCCAATAATAATCTTTTATGATTTTTAAATTTTCGTTATAGAATTTGGTTTCACTAACTTCTAAAGGTTCTTTCTTCATAACCTTATTATCCAAACGCCACATTTCTTTTAGTATCTTATTTAAATTTTCATCAATCGGCATAAATAATTCTAGTCAATGGTTCTTCATTACCCTAATACTCAGAAAGCTTCACAAGACACTTCTTCTCCTAAACCATAAGTGCTTACAATTCTTAGTCCGCTTTTGTCGGACCAAACACTGGCGGAAGAGGTGGGATTCGAACCCACGAGAAGCTTGAGCCCCCACAGCTTTTCGAGAGCTGCGCCTTCAACCACTCGGCCACTCTTCCATATCTTGGTCGCAGATGCGGCA
>DBDS01000001.1:0-3839 GCA_002293685.1 Patescibacteria group bacterium UBA926 | reverse complement strand
GTCGCAGATGCGGCAAGCCGCATCGCGCTAAATAAATCTCAATTCACAAAATCTTACCACAAAAACTTGCGCGATGTATAGATGTTAAACCATAAGCTCGAATCGCATCCATATGCTTCAAAGTGCCATACCCTTTATGTGATTCAAAACCATACTCAGGATATTGCTCTGCATATTGCTTCATCAAATTATCCCGTGCGACTTTTGCAACTATAGAAGCTGCAGCGATTGTATGAACTTTTCCATCACCACCAACTATTGATTCTTGTTTTGAAGCTAAAAGATTTGGTATCAAGAATTTTCCATCAACTAAGACTGCACTGTCCTGTAAGACATCTTCAACGCCTAGCCATGATATCACTGCCCTGTTCATCGCAACTAAACTTGCTTGTAAAATATTTAATTGTTCAATTTCTTCAACTGAGGCAATTCCAATTCCTGTTCTACCATTTTGGATAATTAATTCTGAAAGTTTTTCACGCTGCAATACGCTTAGTTTCTTACTATCTCTAATTGAGTCCCACCAATCTTCCGATGAAGGCTTTTGAAATGAAACAGCTGCAGCAACAACTGGGCCAGCGAGTGGACCACGACCAACCTCATCAACACCAACCACCAACTTCACTCCTCTATTATATAACTCTGTTTCCTTACTGAATCTATCGATCATACATCATCACTTAATCTCATTCGAGGATAAAATTTCAAACTGACCACACAAAACTTTTCATTCTGCCGTGCAACAGATAGATCCAAACTTCCCGCCGCTGAAAGTATCCCCTCTTGATACTCTTCATAACTACCATTCAAATGAAACAAAAATTTGCTGGAAGTCAATTTTAGCTTTGGCATATTGATGTAGTTATGTCTTCGTCCGTAAAACTTTTTGTAAAACATTTCTGAGATTTGGGATTTCTGCAAAGTGAACTCACTAAACCCATCAGCAGTAATACTGTCCGATAATAACTCTTCCAGTTCTTCGCGAGTACCATTGTTAACCGTTTCAATAAATAGATTCATAAACCGACGAATCGCAAACCGATCTTCAGTTCCAACTGAATTATCGAAGTCTAAAATTATATCCTGCTCTGTCATAGTCATATTATAAACATCTAAGTGTAAAAAACAAAACACCCTGATGGGTGTTTTGTTAAGCTTCATATGAAACAAAATTTTATTCTGTTACGCCAGTTGATCCAGATGGTGAGATAATAGACTGAGCAGAGGTTTGGTCAAAGACTTCTCGCCACTGGTCTGCCTGTCTTTGAAAAGCAGGTATTACACCAATTACATTTAAAAACCATCCGATTAAAATGATTGCAAGACCCGCTCCAAGCACAGAGCCCAGGCCACCAATAAAACCTTTACCCAATGCAATCCATGGGCTACCAAATCGCTTATTCAACTTAACTAAATTTTCATTCAATTCACGAATTTCTTTTTCTGGTGTGTTGCTCATATTAGCCTTAGTTGCCTACCCACACATGGTCTTCCTTAAATGATCAAATAATTTTCTGGTGGTCTCGGTAGGAATCGAACCTACATCAACGGCTTAGGACGCCGCGGTTCTATCCATTGAACTACGAGACCGAAAAATCTGATATCAGCTACGACTGCATTAGATTATCCTTTGGAAGGAAGAAAATTTGTGGAAAGGCAAAATTAATTGAAATCTTAGTTTAGTGTTAAAATTATAGCATAATTTACAAAACATTCAATTAAGCCACAGAGATAGTATATTGTCAAGTATTACACAATATTTCATGAAATTTGTCAAATCAATTGTTACACGGGAAACTTTGACGACCGAGGTCGCTCAAAACTTACTGCTATTGTTTGTAGTTTTCTTCGCCTTTATCCCGATCCGATACGTTCTGACTGGATATTCGGAAGATATTTTAGGGAACTACTCCGATTTTACGTCGATTTCAGTGTATTTAAGTCTAATATTTGCAGGAGGGTTAGGCCTGTGGACCATTTACTCATGGATGGTATATCCCCCATCAAATTCTATTTTAAGAGTGGTTGGGTTATTTATTGCGACAGCCTTACTATATATATTGCTTTTACCACACGAACAAAAGACCCTTGGTGTGTATTCTATAATCAAAATCGCTTGTGGTATTTTCGTGGGATATCATGTCTATAAGTCTGAGATTGCGCTTAGATATAAGGATATTTTCCTGTGGACAATTGTGGGATTAGGGACAGTAAATGCTGTCATTGCTCTAATTCAATTTGGATTTCAATCTTCAATTGGCTTAAATATGATAGGAGAATCCCCTCTTTCAATTTTTGGTTGGGAAATTGCTAAATCTGTTGCACATGGAACAACATTCATACGAAGCTATGGATTATTCCCCCATGCAAATATCCTCGGAGGTTTATTAGTTATCATATCTATACTTAACCTATATTTACTTAACAAATATACACAATACTCACACCACGTGGTGTTGTTTGTGACTTTCTGCCTTATTTCAGCTGGTATTTTTACTAGCCAATCACGTGCTGCATTGCTAGCCATGGCAATAGCCTATTTAGTCTATGGGTTATTACTGATCAGACGGGAGAGCAAAATAGCCCTAAAAAGTTTGGCTCCGATAACACTTTGGTTAGCAATCTTGTTGGTCATATTTTTCCCTTGGTTATCAAACAGAGCGACACTTACCGATGCAGCTTTGACAGAACGAGCAGTGTTGGCTGAAAGTACAATTCAATCAGTTGCAGACAACTGGCTATTGGGAACAGGGCCCGGAACCAACTTAATCATGTTGCACGGGAAACTTCAAAACACCACGGATTACTGGTTAATTCAGCCAGTTCACAATTATTTCCTCATAAACATATCTGATTTTGGTTTAATTGGCTTGACAGCAATGGTTTTAATATTAATCCTTTTTATTAAGCAAATTATTCACACAATCGCAGATAGATATATGGACCATACGTGGGGATTCACGCTATCCGCCATTTGTATTGCAATCTTTATACTCTTTTGGTTCGATCACTATTTTTACACATATTGGCCTGCCCAGCTCTCACTGGCTTTGGTCCTTGGCTTTGTTGCAAGATATATTCAACAACCCAAGCAACTAGAAAATAGGGAGGTCCAAAATTAAAATAGCCTCTCGGCTATTTTTTATTTGTGATATTCTTTGCCGGAAATGATTGTCCCGGCTCTATATATTTGCTCCAGAAGTAGTATTCTCGCAAAGTTATGCGGAAAAGTAAGCTTACTTAATGAGAAAGTATAGTTGGCTACATCCATTAACGATGGGTGAAGCCCAACACCGCTCCCAATAACAAAGACAAGTTCTTGCCCCAAGGAAGTGAGTCGATCTAGCGTCGCAGCAAACTCAATTGAATCGCGAAGTGTGCCGTTTTCCTGCATCAAAATTACTATTGCTCCTTCTGGCAAATGCTTGCGAATTAGTTCGGCTTCTTTTTCTTTTACACGTTCAACTTCACCTTGTTTGTTATAACCAATCTCAGGCAACTCAAGAATCTTAATCTTACCAAAAGGGGAGAGTCGTTTCAGATACTCTTTTTCAAGATCAATATAAGCCTGTTCCTTAAATTTTCCTAAACAAATTATTGAAATTTTAAACATGACGGCTAAAGTATAACCTAAAAAGTCTCAAAACAAAACACCCCGCAGGTGCGGGGTGTCGATAGATTTTAGATTAGTAACGGTTGTTGTTTTCGCGAGGTGTCATCGGGCGAGCTTCGCTCACGCTGATGTTACGACCACCGAAATCTTGACCATTAAACATCTGAATTGCTGCATTAGCTTCATCTTCGGAAGACATCTCCACGACTCCGAAACCTTTGCTGCG